>NZ_CAUCSQ010000059.1 GCF_958445495.1 uncultured Bacteroides sp.
ACTCTTTCTATTACGGGATAATGTTTAACATGTCCAACTTTTTGGGGTCACTTCACTTACTGGAAACTTTCAGTCACCTGGTTCATTTCCGTCACCATGTTTTTCTCAATCAACTTTGCCGGTTGACTTAATTCAAACTTGGCACTTCGATGGTTTCGGTTTCCTCTTGCCAGTTGTCTATAGTAAAATTTCCGCTTTCTTCCTCCGTAAAGATATCGCCGAGAGTCAGTGTCAGAGTCAGTCTGGTATTAATCTTTAGAGGAGCGCTTAAAGGCTGCTTGAATGTTTTTACAGTTCCATTCTTTAACGTGATGATAAGTTGGAATAAAGGATTGGCAGAAGAAGGAAACAGCATGACAGTGGCATTACTCATCTGCGTGCCGTCGGCAGAAAGTACAAGTGGGAAAGTAACGGTTTTGGTTTGATTCACCGGTTCCGCAGTGTACATGTTCAGTTTTTCAGCAATGCCTCCGATATGAACCTTCATGCTGGCTATGCTGGAATTGAGTATTCCGTTATTCTTATCTTTTACAATTACCTTCAGTCCGGCCACCTGCCGTTTCATTGCAGCGCTTAACTCTTCCGTACCTATATTGGCAGGTTTTACGGCATAGACCAAATCGAAAACCGGATAATAAGTCGTATCCGGCAAGTTTTTCCGAAGTCCGAAATATTGTTGAGATAAATCGTTGCCGATAGCCAGTTGCGGTTCACTGACGGCGGGATTACTGTATATCGGTTCCTCATACTTGGGCGTTCCCCAATAAATCATGTTATACGTGCCCACAGGAAGAGAGATGGCACGGTTAGGCTCTCCGTAAGTATTCCCGTCCTTCAAAGTGTACATCCCCTGAAACGGGGTAAGCGCATCCTTCACATAATTACCGTAGTAGATAGAAGTACCGGTTTGGCAAGGATATACCTCCAGTATGCCGCTCATCGGACTTTGCGGATTGTCCGGCGTGTTGACCGTCGCACGTACTTTAGGGCTGACGAGCCCGCCATTGTTTTTACTGCTACTATTCCCATAGTCATTTTCGATGGGTAACAATTGATTGTCGCTGGAACAGCCTGCAAATAAGGCAACAAATAAAGTTGCAGCCATTGCTGTCGTGATAATTAAATTTTTCATAATTAAAAAATGCTTGTTTAGGTTATTATCTTCTTTTATAACATTTTTCTTCCGGATTGGTTCTATGAAATAAAAAAATATATCTTTGCAAGAGGAAAAATACGAATGATGACTTTATGAATCTTCTACTCTGTATAAAAAGACCTTTTATTTGGCTTTCCCGTTTTCGTTATCGTTGCGGATATGGCGTGCATTCCCCTTTCGCATTTAGCCTGATAACAGACGTGATTTATGAGAAAACGCCTTATTATTCTTATTATTCTTTGAAAAAAGAGCGGAAGAAAATGGCGAAAGAGCGCGGATGGAGTAAAGGAACGCGAAAAGTAAATCATTTTTTGTTCCGGTTGGTAAACAGGATGCAGCCTGCTACCATCGTAGAGGCCGGCCGGCCTTCGGCGGCTTCTCTCTATCTGCAAGCGGCCAAACCCTCTGCCTCCTATCTTTTCGCCTCAGACTTGTCTGAATTATTTTTAGATGCGGATATTCCCGTTGACTTTTTATATTTAAATGACTATCGGAACCCCGGCCTATTGGAGAAAGTATTCGAAATTTGCGCATGCCGGACTACTGTGAAAAGCGTATTCGTTGTACATGGAATCTGCTATTCCGGAAAGATGCGGGAACTTTGGAAAAAGTTACAGGAAGATGAACGGGTCGGCATTAGTTTTGACCTGTATGATATAGGCCTGCTTTTTTTTGATAAATCAAAGATAAAACAACATTATATTGTCAACTTCTGATAACCTTTGTACGTTTACCTTATGTGAATCTGTAAAATAGAAGATTATGAAAAAAAGCCTTGTATATACAAAAACCGGAGATAAAGGAACTACCAGCCTGGTTGGCGGTACCCGCGTTCCGAAAACCCATGTCCGTTTGGAAGCCTACGGGACAGTGGACGAACTTAACTCAAATCTGGGGTTATTGAACACCTATTTGCAAAATGAAGACGAACGCGGCTTTATTTTGGGAATACAGCATAAATTATTTGTTATCGGGTCACATTTGGCGACCGACCAGGAAAAGACCCGACTGAAATCGGCCAGCATTATTTCAGCAGGAGATATAGAATCCATTGAACGGGAAATAGACAAATTAGACGAACAGTTGCCGGAACTTCGGGCTTTTATTTTACCCGGAGGAAGTCGTGGCGCTGCGGTATGCCACATTTGCCGTACAGTCTGCCGAAGAGCCGAAAGACGCATCCTGGCGTTGTCTGAAACCACTACGGTTTCCCCCGAAGTATTAGCTTTTGTCAACAGATTGTCAGATTATTTGTTTGTTTTATCTCGAAAGATTAATTTTGATGAACAAAATAATGAAATATTTTGGGATAATAGTTGGAAATGATAGATTTTGTTATACTTTTGCCGAAAAATAGAAAACGAGACAAATTTAGTATTCATTTTAAATACTCAAGATTATGTATTGGACATTGGAACTAGCATCAAAACTTGAAGATGCTCCCTGGCCGGCAACCAAGGACGAATTGATTGATTATGCCATGCGTTCGGGTGCTCCTCTTGAAGTTATTGAGAATCTCCAGGAGATGGAAGATGAGGGCGAAATCTATGAGAGTATCGAAGATATTTGGCCGGATTATCCTAGTAAGGAGGATTTCTTCTTTAACGAAGAAGAGTATTAATTAAAAGAAAGACTGAACATATAAAAAATACCCGATAATTCACGATGGAGTTATCGGGTATTTTTTGTAGCCGGACAAGACACCGGTTTTAAAATACAGGCATCTGCCAGATAAAACCTACGGAAACGCGGTTCGTATTGTAATTCTCCTGTCCCAGCGCTTTCGCCAGAGAAGTGAAATTATAAGAGCGGCCTATATAAGTGACAAAGAAATGCAGGTTCGTTTCCATCGGGTAAAATTCGATTCCGGCCAGATATCCCCAGGAAGTACGGTATTTCCCCTTTTCAATATCTTCGGAAGCCTTAGTCACATTAGCCGTCTCATACATGCCTTTTATAAAAGCATTCCATTTCGGCAGGAAACGGTAATTGCATTTGGCGACAATGGAAAGATAACCGGCGTCAAAGGCATTATGCCCTCCCGGACGGCCGACAATGCCCGTGATGATACCTTTGCGGTCAATATCTTCTTTAGAATACATAAAATCAAAAAACGCATTCCATTTCCTCAGATTCAATTCATTTCCCAAAGCGTAATAGTACATATTGTGGTTCTTAGCCTCGTTCATGACAGAAACCGACCAGCGCGTTTTGAATACCTCATTGAAATTACCGTTCCAGTTCAATGTATATACCAATGGCATTTTGCCGGGTTGCAAATCAGGAATATTGCCTTCCGCATCTTCCGTAATTCCATAAGTACTGTCGAAAGAACCGTTCCGGCTGTTCAGAATCTGCAAGTTAAGCTGTTGCTTGGGAGTCATGTTGTAGCCGACATTCAGTCCGGTCATAAAGTTGCTCATGTATTCAATCATGTCACAATACTGGTAAACATCGACCGGATTCAAGTCAAATTCAATGCCTCCGTAAGCGACACATTGTTTTCCGGCAAATAAATTAAACCGGTCGTTAAGTTTAATGCCGATACCGGCATAGTCGATAGAAGTCGGCAGATTGTCAATCATGCCGTTTGCGTCGTTCGAACGGTTCAGACGCTGGCGGTAACGATAAGAAAGCCAGTCGGTGATATTGCCTTTTGCTTCGATGCGGAGTTGGCGCATATTGAAATTACCTTCTTGAAATCCATCCCGGAAATGAGCATCAAAACTCCCCTGCATATTCAGGTACAGATTAAACTTATCCGTTTTCTTTTTTACGTTCGTCACCTCCTCAAACAAAGGAGTGTCAGGAGAAAACCTGCTGTTCGAACTCGTTTTCTGGGCATACGTTCCCAGCATGCCGCCCATCATGAGCAGCATGAATATCCATTTTTTCATAAATCGGTTTAGGGTTAGTATTCGTTAAAATATTCTTGTATCTGTCTCCAGTCGGCAGTCTGAGTCAATGCGAGCATCAGCAAGACACGCGATTTCTGCGGATTCAGTTCCTGCGAAGCCACAAACTGATACTTGGCATCGTCAACTTCCGCATCAAGAGTCGTAGGACCCGTCGGTACACGGGAAGAACGCACCACAAGGATACCTTTCCTGCGCGCATCTATCAGTGACGGGAATATGTTTTTGTGAATATTCCCGTTCCCTACTCCCGCGTGGATAATTCCTTTATAACCGTTGTTCAGCAATGGAGCCAACATATCAGCTTCGATGTTGGAATAACTATATACTATTCCCACTTTAGGCAGCGAAGTCAGATTGGTAACGTCAAAAACCGATTGAGTGGTATGCTTCTTCAATGTCACTTGGTTGTAAAAAACATTCCCGTTCAAGATATAACCTAGCGCGCCGGAGTTGGGCGCCTGAAAAGTTTGCACATCGACAGTATTCATTTTTATGGCACTCTCCGCCCCTAAGATAAGCCCGTTCATGGCGATTAATACCCCTTTATCCTTAGACTCCTGGGCTGCGGCCGTAACTACCGCGTTGTAAAGATTCAATGGACCGTCGGCACTTAATGCGGTAGAAGGCCGCATAGCTCCCACCAGTACGACCGGTTTATTACTTTTAACAGTCAGATTCAGGAAATAAGCCGTTTCCTCCATCGTATCTGTTCCGTGAGTGACAACGATTCCGTCAATGTCAGGACGTTTCAGTAATTCATTGATTTTCTTTGCAAGCGTCAGCCAAACCCCGTCATTCATATCCTGCGAGCCGATTCTCACAATTTGCTCGCCGGTTACGTTGGCTATGTTCTTTATTTCAGGCACAGCGTCTAGCAAAGCACCGATGGCCACCTGCCCCGCTGTATAGTTCGTTCCTGTCGTCGAACTCCCTGTTCCTGCGATTGTCCCTCCCGTGGCGAGAATATGGATGTTCGGTTTTGCGGCAAAAGCCATTGTTACGGTAAATAGCAGCATGGCCGCTATCAAGCCGGATTTTTTGAATTGTTTCATAACTTGAATGTTGTTTAGGTTAATATAATTAGAATATCTGTATAAAAAGCAGTCCTAAGACAATCGCCACTATGGTAGATACCAGTCCGGGCATCATGAATGAATGATTTAACACATACTTGCCGATTTTGGTTGTCCCCGTCCGGTCAAAATTGATGGCGGCTACTACTGTAGGATAGTTCGGGATAAAGAAATATCCGTTTACCGCCGGAAACAAAGCTATCAGCATGTAAGGAGAGATACCCAAGGCAATGCCCAACGGCATCAGTGCCCGTACGGTAGCCGCCTGGCTATATAACAAGATAGACATCACAAACAGGGCGATACCGAACAGCCACGGCATTTGGCGTACGATACCCTCAATGGAAAAAGTGAGCTGCGCCATGTTGCCTTGAAGGAAAGTATCCCCCATCCAGGCAATACCGAAGATAGCGATGACAGCTTGCATCCCGGCTGAGAAAACAGAACCTTGCGTCGCCTTGATGCCGTCCGTTCCGGTAACCAGCAGAATCATTGCGGCAGCCGACAGCATGATTATTTCAATGATAGAAGACATCCCTAAAGTAACTGTCTCGCCGTCAATGAGAAAACTGGGACGCATCCCCTCAAGAGAACCGAAAAGCACGATAAAAGCAGTCGCCAGTATAAAGATGATAACCGAAAGCATGGCAGAGCGTTTGTTTTTGACATCCTTGATTTCCACCTTCTTATCGTTGAAAAGTCCTTCCTGCACCCGTTTCCGGTATTCCGGGTCTTCTGCCAGCTCCTTGCCGGTTCTCATGGAAAACAACGCACCCACCAGGACACCGATGATTGTAGCCGGAATAGTAATCTTGAGAATATCGAACAGAGTAATCTCGAATCCGGTCAGCAATCCGAGTAAAGCGACGGTGGCGGCAGAAATCGGGCTTGCCGTAATAGCCTGTTGGGAAGCAATGACTGCGATGCCGAGAGGACGCTCCGGGCGGATTTTTGTTTCGGTGGCGACTTCTGCGATAACAGGCAACACAGAATAGGCCACATGTCCGGTTCCTGCCACGAAAGTAAACAGATAAGTCACCAAAGGACTTAACAATGTAACGTGTGACGGATGCTTGCGAAGCAAATGTTCTGCCAGCTTTACCATATAGTCCAACCCTCCGGCAGCCTGCATGCAAGACGCTGCCGAAATAACAGCGGCAATCATCAACATGACATCGATAGGGGGAGTAGTAGGTTGTAAACCGAATACGAACGTAAGTATTGCCAATCCGACACCTCCCATGACACCGAGCCCGATACCTCCCAGGCGTGCACCGATAATAATGGCTGTCAGAACAAATGCTAATTGTAATATCATAGGTTGTTATTTTAAGTTTGAAGCAAAGATAAACGATTTTACTCTTTGTCTTTTTCTTTTTCCGGTATTAACAACAAAAAAGTGATTGAATAGTTTTTGTATATTTATTAAAACAATCGCAGCGCTCATTGGTTATTATAAAAACAGATGAGAAATTATGTATCACTAATAATGACCGATATGGAACAGAATTTATTAAAAAAGACTCGGACGGAAAATGATTTGATAGGCAGCCGTGAAGTGCCGGAAGAGGTGCTTTACGGAGTACAGACACTTCGTGGCATTGAAAACTTCCGAATCAGCAAATTTCATTTGAACGAATATCCCTTGTTCATCCGCGCGTTGGCCGTAACAAAGATGGGAGCCGCCATCGCCAACCGTGAATTAGGCTTGCTGACAGAAGAACAAGCAGATACCATTTTAAAAGTTTGCCAAGAAATAATCGAGGGAAAACATCCTTCCCAGTTTCCGGTCGATATGATTCAAGGCGGTGCCGGAACCACGACAAATATGAATATCAATGAAGTGATTGCCAACCGCGCGCTGGAGTTGACGGGACATCGTCGCGGAGAGTATCAGTATTTCTCTCCTAATGACCATGTAAACCGTTCACAGTCTACGAACGACGCTTACCCTACCGCTATTCATATAGGATTGTATTACACTCACTTAAAATTAGTGAAACATTTCAGACCGTTAATTGATTCTTTCCGGAAAAAAGCGGAAGAGTTTGCACACATTATCAAGATGGGACGTACCCAACTGGAAGATGCGGTGCCTATGACACTTGGGCAGACTTTTAATGGATTTGCCAGTATTCTTGAGCATGAATTGAAGAATCTGGATTTTGCGGCGCAAGATTTTCTCACAGTCAATATGGGAGCGACTGCCATTGGAACCGGTATTACCGCCGAGCCGGAGTATGCGGAAAAATGTATCGCCGCACTGCGTAAGATTACCGGACTGGATATAAAACTGGCGGACGATTTGGTGGGAGCCACCTCAGACACCTCCTGCATGGTTGGCTATTCGGGCGCCATGAAGCGTATCGCCGTTAAAATGAATAAGATATGCAATGACTTGCGGTTGCTGGCTTCCGGTCCCCGTTGCGGATTGGGAGAAATTAATCTGCCTGCCATGCAACCGGGGTCTTCCATTATGCCGGGAAAAGTGAATCCGGTGATTCCAGAAGTGATGAACCAGATTTCTTATAAAGTGATAGGCAATGATTTATGCGTGACAATGAGCGGAGAAGCCGCCCAGATGGAACTGAATGCGATGGAACCTGTGATGATGCAGTGTTGCCTGGAATCCGCCGATTTGTTGATGAATGGTTTTGACACGTTGCGAACCTTGTGCATCGACGGCATTACAGCCAATGAAGAAAAGTGCCGCAGGAATGTACACGACAGTATTGGAGTCGTGACAGCCCTAAATCCCGTAATCGGATATAAGCATTCTACTCAAATAGCCAAAGAAGCTTTGGAAACGGGAAAAGGAGTTTATGAACTCGTTTTAGAACACAAAATCCTTTCCAAAGAAGAGCTGGACACGATTCTGAAACCGGAAAATATGATTAAGCCTGTGAAACTGGATATCCGTCCGGAGAAATGATATACGGATTATTCTTTGTCTTGAAGATAGCACAGGACACGCACACATATCCGTTGCCGTAAACAGCAAAACCGAACAAACGGCCGATAATTTGCGTTTATTTAATCTAAATATATATCTTTGTCCCGAATTATAAACACGTAAATTTATGAAAAAGATTTTTGCAGCTTTAATGATTGCCGTATGCATTGGCATGACAATGCCCGCCCAGGCACAGATACATTGGGGCGTAAAGGGAGGTTTGAACTTGTCCAAAGCGAGTTTGTCCAATGTTGAAGATAACTTTAAGAAAGATAATTTCACAGGATTCTTTATCGGTCCGATGGCAGAAGTAAGCATTCCCGTCATCGGGTTGGGAATCGACGCCTCCCTGCTTTTTGCCCAACGAGGCATAAGCGTGTCCGAGGGAGACGATACATATACCATTAAACAGAATGGAATAGACATTCCGGTAAATCTGAAATACAATATCGGCTTAGGGAGCTTATTGGGACTTTACCTTGCGGCCGGCCCTGATTTCTATTTTGATTTTGCCGGCAATAAAACAATCGAAGGCACCAAGACCGACAAGAAAAGAGCGGAAATAGGCATCAATGTAGGAGCAGGCATAAAACTGTTGAACCATTTGCAACTGGGAGCCAATTACAACATACCGTTGGGAGATACCGCCAAGCTGGAAGGGACGGATGCATCGTACAAGACCAAGACCTGGCAGGTATCTGTCGCTTACCTTTTCTGATAACATATCCGTTAATATATCCGGAACCGGAGGCTTTCGACTATCGAAAGCCTTTTTTTTATATCTTTGCGCCTGCAATGAAAAGATATGTAGACGTTATATTGCCGCTTCCGCTTCCAAAGAGCTTCACTTACTCCTTGCCGGACGAGTATGCGGAAGAAGTCAGGACAGGCTGTCGTGTAGTAGTCCCCTTCGGACGGAAAAAATACTATACGGCCATCGTCCGCAATGTCCATTATTGTGCTCCGTCGGAATATGAGGTAAAAGAAATATCCGCGCTGTTGGATACTTCCCCTATTTTGCTGCCTGACCAGTTTAAATTCTGGGAATGGATAGCCGATTACTACCTTTGTACACAAGGCGATGTATATAAAGCGGCATTACCTTCCGGACTGAAACTGGAAAGCGAGACAATCGTGGAATACAATCCGGATTTTGAGGCAGATGCACCGTTGTCGGAAAAAGAACAGCGTATTTTAGACCTGCTTGCCGCCGATTCGCAACAATGCGTCACCAAACTGGAAAAAGAAAGCGGCATAAAGAATATACTTGCCGTCATTAAATCCTTGCTTGATAAAGAAGCGATTTTTGTGAAAGAAGAGCTGAGGCGTACCTATAAGCCCAAGACCGAGGCGCGGGTACGTCTTGCAGGAACGGTTGGCGAAAAACAACTCCATATTCTGTTCGACCTGCTCTCACGCGCCCCGAAACAACTGGCTCTACTGATGAAATACGTAGAATGCTCCGGGATTCTGGGAGATAAGCCTCCCAAGGAAATCTCCAAGAAAGAACTGTTGCAGCGTGCCGGTGTCGCTCCTGCCGTGCTGAACGGCCTGGTCGATAAAAAAATATTTGAAGTTTACCATCATGAAATCGGCCGGCTGAACCGGCAGGAAACAGAAGTTGCCGGGTTGAACCCCTTGAACGAGTTCCAGCAACGGGCATACAACGAGATTGTGCAGTCGTTCAGGGATAAGAATGTCTGCCTGCTTCATGGAGTGACATCCAGCGGCAAGACCGAAATCTATATCCATCTGATAGAAGAAGCCGTCCGCCGTGGAAAACAAGTATTGTATTTACTGCCGGAAATCGCGTTGACAACACAGATAACAGAGCGTTTGCAACGTGTATTCGGTTCCCGCCTGGGTATTTATCATTCTAAATTCCCGGATGCCGAGCGGGTAGAGATTTGGAGAAAACAGTTGGGAGAAGACGGGTACGACATCATTTTGGGAGTCCGTTCCTCAGTTTTCCTGCCTTTCCGGAATCTGGGGTTAGTGATTGTAGATGAAGAGCATGAAAATACCTACAAGCAACAAGACCCGGCTCCCCGTTATCATGCGCGTAGTGCCGCCATCGTCCTGGCCGCCATGTACGGGGCGAAAACATTGCTGGGAACGGCGACCCCCTCCATTGAAACCTGGCAGAACGCCCAGGAAGGGAAGTACGGCTTCGTGCAGTTGAAAGAACGGTATAAAGAAATCCAGTTGCCGGAGATTATTCCGGTAGATATAAAAGAACTGCACCGTAAGAAGCGGATGGTCGGCCAGTTCTCCCCGCTCCTGATACAATATATGAAAGAAGCCCTGGGGCGGAAAGAACAAGTAATCCTTTTCCAGAACCGCCGCGGATTTGCTCCGATGGTAGAATGCCGCACCTGCGGTTGGGTCCCGAAATGTAAAAACTGCGACGTAAGCCTGACCTATCACAAAGGAATCAACCAATTGACCTGCCACTACTGCGGTTACACATATCAATTGCCGAGAGCCTGCCCGGCTTGTGAAGGGACAGAACTGGTGAACCGCGGTTTCGGGACTGAAAAAGTCGAGGACGACATTAAAATCCTGTTTCCCGAAGCGTCTGTGGCACGGATGGATTTGGATACTACCCGTACCCGTTCCGCCTATGAGAAAATCATTGCGGATTTCGAACAGGGGAAAACCGATATATTAATCGGGACCCAGATGGTGTCGAAAGGGCTGGATTTCGACCATGTAAGTATTGTCGGCATTCTGAATGCCGACACCATGTTGAATTATCCCGATTTCCGGTCTTACGAACGGGCCTTCCAGTTGATGGCGCAAGTAGCGGGACGTGCCGGGCGGAAAAACAAACGCGGGCGGGTGATACTCCAAACGAAAAGCATCGACCATCCCATTATTCGCCAGGTCATTGCCAATGACTATGAAGATATGGTAGGCGGGCAGTTGGCGGAACGCCAGATGTTCCGCTATCCCCCTTACTACCGTCTGGTATATGTCTATCTGAAAAACCATAATGAAACATTGCTGGAGCAGATGGCGGCAGTAATGGCGGACAAGCTGAGAGCCGTATTCGGCAACCGCGTGTTAGGCCCCGACAAACCGCCTGTGGCCCGTATCCAGACATTGTTTATTAAAAAGATAGTTGTTAAAATTGAACAGAATGCTCCGATGGGACGTGCGCGCGAGTTGCTTCTGCGCATTCAGCGGGAGATGATAGAAGATGAACGCTATAAATCCTTGATTGTCTATTATGATGTAGACCCGATGTAAGGACCTTTCGGGAGTGAGTAACTTTTCATGTTTTTGGGTTCGTTATTCGTGCAACTTCTTTCATTCCATGCATTTGCGGTAAATCTCCAATCGTGAGAATAACCCGGATTTGACCTCCTTTCAAATCAATTCGCAACGGATGAACGGCAAAACCCTGCACATTTATTTTTACCGGATGCATGACGGGATGGCGCTGGTTATCAAATCAATGAGGTATCGCCGGAAAATAGGAACGTAGACCGTTTGGCGGCATGAGTCCTGTAGATACTAAGGAGGAAAACCGGCAAGGTCAGAAAGAAAGAGTCACCAGTCTCAAATAGCCGTTACGGTTTGGGGTGACTGTTCCTGAATAACCGTTACAGTTTTTGCACAAAAATAAAAAGAGGGAGGATATGCCTGTATGTCCTCCCTTTTTCCTATTTTTGGAGGCTGCTAACAGAGGCAGATATGTATTTATAAATTCAATTAACCATGAAAAGACTCTCGATTTATTGCTTGACATGTCTTATCGGTGCAGGACCCCTTCTTGCACAGCAAGGAGTTACCCAATGCGGCACTCCTACCGGACAACCGAAATTCCCGTTGGGAATTTATCAGGAATTGCCCGACCCGGAAGCCCCCTCGGAAGAAGAGTGGGCAACGTTTACTGCCACTCAGGTATCCTGGGGAACAACTGACGTGCGGTATGCGAAACATCAGCTTCCCCGGCTGAAACCCCGTCATACCGTTACTTTGAAAGGCTGGCGGGGCGAACGGGTGAATGCGCAGGCTGTCGTGTGGACCGGGACAGAGCTGGAAAACCTGAATCTCGGATTTTCCGGATTTAAGGATAAAAAAGGCAACCTTCTTCCTGTAGATGCTTTTAGCGCCGGATTTGTCCGGTACGTGATGACAGACGAACTGAATAAAGACGGGCGCGGCGCTTGCGGATACCGGAAATCCGTGAATTTCGATTCCTTGTTAGTCGCCGACCCGATTGATGCGGGGCTGGAAAGCATGAAACTGCCTGCACGCACGGTACAGCCGGTCTGGGTGCAGTGCCGGATTCCGCAGTCTGCCGTTCCCGGAACTTACAAAGGAGAGCTGCAGGTCAAGGATGGTTCCCGTTTGCTGCAACGGCTGAATCTTGAAATAACGGTTTCCTTCCGGGAGTTGCCGCAACCGTCGGAATGGGCCTACCATTTGGATTTATGGCAAAGTCCGTATGCCGTAGCCCGTTATTACCAAGTCCCTCTATGGAGCCAGGAGCATCTGGAGGCGATGCGTCCTTTGATGAAGATGCTGGCGAATGCCGGACAGAAGATTATCACGGCGACTTTGACACACAAACCCTGGAACGGCCAGACAGAAGACTATTTTGACACGATGGTTACGTGGATAAAACGTGCGGACGGAACCTGGCTTTTCGATTATACCGTTTTCGACCGTTGGGTCGAGTTCATGATGAGCGTGGGGATTGACAAACAAATCAACTGCTATTCGATGGTTCCCTGGAAGTTGTCTTTCCAGTATTACGACCAGGCGACGAACTCGTTGAAGTTCATCAAAGCACAGCCGGGAGAACAAGCCTACGAAGAGATGTGGGTAGCGATGCTGACCTCTTTTGCCAGACATTTGAAAGCGAAAGGCTGGTTTGACATTTGCACCATTGCGATGGACGAACGCCCGATGGATGTGATGCAGAAAACGCTGGAAGTGATTCGTAAGGCGGATGCCGGATTCAAAGTCTCGCTGGCGGGCAATTATCATGCGGAAATCGACCCCGACCTGTATGATTACTGCATAGCAATCGGACAGGACTTCCCGGAAGAAGTGCGCCTCCGTCGCGCGGCAGAGAAGAAACGCACCACTTATTATACCTGTTGCACGGAAGCGCATCCCAATACGTTCACCTTCTCGGAGCCGGCGGAAGCAACCTGGATAAGCTTCTATTCGGCAAAGAAACATTTGGACGGTTACCTGCGCTGGGCATACAACAGTTGGCCGTTGGAGCCGTTGCTCGATTCCCGTTTTCATACGTGGGCGGGAGGAGATACGTATCTGGTATATCCCGGAGCGCGCAGCAGCATCCGTTTCGAACGACTGATAGAAGGAATACAGGCGCATGAGAAAATAACTATCCTTCGGCGGGAGTTTGAGAGAGAAGGAAACAAATCCGGATTGAGGAAAATAGAAAAAATGCTCGCCCCGTTCAAGCTGGGAAGCATGCCGGAAATACCTGCGGCAGTTACCGTGAACCGTGCGAACCAGATATTGAATTCATTTTGAGAAGGAGGTCTATGAAGAAAATACTATTTGTTTGCCTGGGAAATATCTGCCGCAGTTCTGCGGCAGAAGGAGTTATGCTCCGTCTGGTAAAAGAGGCGGGGTTGGAAAAAGAGTTCGTGATAGATTCTGCCGGAATCCTGTCCTACCATCAGGGAGAATTGCCGGATAGCCGGATGAGAACCCATGCGGCACGGCGCGGTTACCGGCTGGAACACCGTTCCCGGCCCGTCCGCACCGGGGATTTTTATGATTTTGATTTGATAATCGGTATGGACGACCGGAACATAGACGATTTGAAAGACAAAGCCCCTTCCCCCGAAGAATGGAAGAAGATTCGCCGCATGACGGACTATTGCACCCGCATTCTGGCAGACCATGTTCCCGACCCCTATTATGGAGGGAGCGAAGGATTTGAGTATGTGCTCGATGTACTTGAAGACGCCTGTGCCGGCCTGCTTACTTCTTTAACTCAGGATAGCTAATCCGGGTATGATAAGCAATCTTTAATTTTTCTTTGAACACGGCTTTGACCGTCGCTATATCCTTGAAAGTGATTGGACATTCCTTGAAATAACCTTCAGTGACCTGGGAGTCAATTATTTTGTCGACCAGGTTACTGATACTTTCTTCCGTATATTCCGGCAAGCTGCGTGACGCGGCTTCCACCGCATCCGCCATCATCAGGATGGCCTGTTCCTTAGTGAACGGGTTCGGGCCGGGATAAGTGAACATCTCTTCATCCGGCTCTTCGCCGGGATGCTCGTTTTTCCATGAGATATAAAAATATTTTGTCTTTCCCCGTCCGTGGTGGGTGCTGATGAAGTCCTTGATAACCTTAGGCAGGTTGTGCTTGTCCGCCAGTTTCAGTCCGTCCGTGACGTGGCTGATTACGACCTGGGCGCTTTGCTCATAGTTGAGGTTTTTGTGCGGATTGATTCCTCCGGATTGGTTCTCGGTGAAGAAAGCCGGGTTTTCCATCTTGCCGATGTCATGGTACAAAGCCCCTGTACGCACCAACTGGCTTTTCGCACCGATGCGGATGGCCGCTTCCGCCGCAAGATTGGCTACCTGCATGGAATGTTGGAAAGTGCCGGGAACAGTCTCCGACATTTGGCGGAGTACATCGTTGTTGATGTTGGAGAGTTCCACCAAAGTGACGTTGGAAGTGAACCCGAACGTTTTTTCCAACAGGAATAGCAGCGGATAAGCGAATAACAGCAATATCCCGTTGATGATGAAATAAGTGTACATCCGTATGTTCAGTTTCGAAAAGTCGTTTGAAAGCCCGTTTTCCGTCATCAGCTCGAAAGCGAAGTAAATGGCGGCATAAGTCAGTATGACTAGCAATGCCGTGCGGAAAAGCTGGGACCTCTGCGAGAGTTCCCGCAAACTGAATATCGCCACCAGTCCGGCGGCCAGTTGGGTCAGGATAAACTCATGAGGGAAACGCAGCGATATGGAGCATATCAGTATCGTGACGACGTGGGTCAGGAAAGCAGTCCGGGAGTCGAGGAATACGCGGATGATGATAGGCAGCATCGCATAGGGGATGATGTACACGTTGAATAAATTGTGCGTGACCATGAAAGCCGTGACTATGCTGTAAAAAACAATCAGCGTGAACAACAGAGACAGGCTGCCTTTCCGCTGGTAGTAATCCTTCCGGAACAAGTCGAGGTAAAGCATGAAACAAAGTATCAGCATGCCGACAAACAGGATTTGCCCGCCGAGGATTAGGCGGCCCTGCCCCATTGACTCGTTCCGTTTGATAGATTCCTTGCGCAATGACTCCAGGATATTGTAAGTTTCCGGGCTGATGATTTCTCCCCGGTCGATAATCTTTTGTCCGCTGACTACCAGCCCGTTTGCCCAGGAATAATTGTTCAGCATCTCTTCTTTGGCGCTCTGCGTCCGTTGTTCGTCAAAGCTCAGGTTGGGGGTGATGTACTCGTTCAGCGAGCACTGCCTTAGAATCTCCCGGTTGAAATGGGCGGAGTCGGACGAAAGCAGATGCTCATACGCTCTTTTTACGGTGTAGATATTCCCGGTGGAATGCGAGTTGGCAAGCTTGTCGTCGATAACCATGATAGACGATGTACTGTCTTTCTGCAACTGCCGCATCTCCTCCGTCGATACGATTCCGGCCTGGTAAATCTCTTTCAGGGCATGTTCGATGTGCCGTAAATACTCTGTGGAAGGAAGTATCCCTTTCAGGCTCGTATGGTAGTTCTCCTTCAATCTGGCGACAGCGTCTTTTTCCGCCTGTCTGTCAAGCCGGTAGTAAGGTTGGAAGAGCGCCATCAGGCTGTCTTGCTCGCGTTTCACTACGGCCTCGTCTTTATAAATCGGGAAATCGAAAGTCGCTATCAACTGCCCGTATTTCCAAGGCTTGTTCATATCAAACTGATAGTTGAACTTTCCGTCTCGCGGCAGGAAATAGACAATCAGCGCCACTGTACCCGCAAATAGCAGCGATTTATATAGCAAATCTCTCTTGGAGAAGCTTTTTTTCTTCTTTGAGTGTTCCATATCGTTGAAATTTTTGCGAAAAGTACAAAAAAAAACAATAGTGTGGAAAAAAAGGGTTAATTTTGCCGCGATTTACCTATACTAACCCAAATTATGGCAGAAAGAAAAGTAAGAGTTCGTTTTGCTCCAAGTCCTACGGGAGCATTGCACATCGGTGGTGTGCGTACAGCTTTGTATAATTATCTATTTGCACGTCAACACGGCGGAGACCTGATTTTCCGTATAGAAGATACCGATTCCCACCGGTTTGTTCCGGGAGCGGAAGAATATATCCTTGAATCTTTCAAATGGCTGGGCATTCATTTTGACGAAGGGGTGAGCTTCGGGGGAGAACACGGCCCGTACCGCCAGTCTGAACGGCGTGAAATCTATAAGAAATACGTGCAGGTCCTGTTGGACAACGGAAAAGCGTATATCGCTTTCGATACTCCGGAAGAATTGGAGGCCAAACGTGCGGAAATAGCTAATTTCCAATACGATGCGTCTACCCGCGGGAAGATGCGCAACTCATTGACGATGCCGAAGGAGGAAGTGGACGCGCTGATTGCCGAAGGCAAACAGTACGTAGTCCGTTTTAAAATCGAACCGGATGAAGACGTGCATGTGAACGACCTGATTCGCGGTGAGGTAATTATCAACTCGTCTATTCTGGACGACAAGGTGCTTTATAAGTCTGCCGACGAACTGCCTACCTATCATTTGGCAAATATCGTGGACGACCATTTGATGGAGGTTTCCCACGTAATCCGTGGAGAGGAATGGCTGCCTTCCGCTCCGTTGCATGTGCTTTTGTACCGTGCTTTCGGCTGGGAAGATACGATGCCGGAATTTGCCCACCTGCCTTTGCTATTGAAGCCGGAAGGAAACGGCAAACTGAGCAAACGCGACGGCGACCGCCTGGGATTCCCTGTATTCCCTCTGGAATGGCATGACCCGAAGTCGGGGGAAGTCTCTTCCGGCTATCGCGAATCCGGCTACTTGCCTGAAGCGGTAATCAATTTCCTTGCATTGTTGGGATGGAACCCCGGCAACGACCAGGAAGTGATGTCGATGGACGAACTGGTACGCCTGTTCGATTTGCGCCGTTGCAGCAAGTCGGGAGCCAAGTTCGATTATAAGAAAGGAATCTGGTTCAACCACCAGTACATCCAGCGGAAGTCCGACAGGGAGATTGCCGGACTCTTTGTCCCCGTGTTGAAAGAGCACGGCGTGGAGGCTCCTTTTGAGAAGGTAGTCACGGTAGTGGGGATGATGAAAGACCGGGTGAGCTTTGTGAAGGAACTGTGGGACGTATGCGGCTTTTTCTTTGTGGCTCCTGTAGAATATGATGAGAAGACCGTGAAGAAACGCTGGAAAGAAGACTCCGCAAAATGCATGGCCGAATTGGCGGAAGTGATTGCCGGCATTGAGGATTTCAGCATTGAAGGGCAAGAGAAGGTTGTCATGGACTGGATTGCTGAAAAAGGCTATCATACGGGGAATATCATGAATGCGTTCCGGCTGACTCTGGTCGGCGAGGGAAAAGGGCCGCACATGTTTGATATTTCCTGGGTATTGGGTAAAGAAGAGACTTTAGCCCGCATGAAACGGGCGATAGAGGTTCTGAAGTAATCGGTTTGGCAGTATGTTGTACAACCTGGCAATAGTCATTTACGACTTTCTCGTCCATTTGGCCGCTCCTTTCAGCCGCAAGCCCCGGAAAATGATGAAAGGGCACTGGGTGGTGTATGAGCTTCTGCGCCAGCAAGTGGAAAAAGGGGAGAGGTATGTTTGGTTTCATGCGGCTTCGCTTGGCGAGTTTGAGCAGGGACGTCCTTTGATGGAAATGATTCGGGCGAAGTATCCCGGTTATAAAATATTGCTGACTTTTTTCTCTCCGTCCGGCTATGAAGTGCGCAAGCATTACCGGGGAGCGGACATTGTCTGTTATCTGCCGTTCGACAAGCCGAGAAATGTGAAGAAGTTCCTTGACATCGCCAACCCCTGCATGGCGTTCTTTATCAAGTATGAGTTCTGGAAGAACTATCTGGACGAGTTGCATAAGCGCCGCATTCCGGTGTATAGCGTGTCCTCCATTTTTCGCCGCGACCAGGTTTTCTTCAAATGGTATGGCGGGACATACCGTGACGTGCTGAAAGATTTCGACCATTTGTTCGTGCAGAACGAGGCTTCCAAACGTTATTTGTCGAAAATCGGCATCAACCGCGTGACGGTGGTGGGAGACACCCGTTTCGACCGGGTTTTGCAGATTCGTGAAGAAGCCAAGGAACTTCCGTTGGTGAAGATGTTCAAAGGAGATAATGCTTTTACTTTCGTTGCGGGGAGTTCCTGGGGGCCGGATGAAGATTTGTTTCTGGAATATTTCAACAATCATCCGGAGATGAAGCTGATTATCGCCCCGCATGTGATTGACGAGAACCATTTGGTAGAGATTATCGGTAAATTAAGCCGTCCTTATGTGCGTTATACCCGCGCGGACGAGAAGAATGTCCTGAAAGCCGATTGTCTGATTATTGATTGTTTCGGGTTGTTGTCTTCTATCTACCGCTACGGGGAAATAGCCTATATCGGCGGGGGGTTCGGAGTCGGCATCCATAATACGCTGGAAGCCGCCGTATATGGCATTCCGGTGATTTTCGGACCGAAATACCAGAAATTTATGGAAGCTGTCCAGTTGTTGGAAGCGAAAGGAGCCTATTCCATCAAGGACTACAACGAGTTGGAAAGCCTGTTGGAACGTTTCCATTCGGATGAAGTGTTCTTGCGCGAGACCGGAACGAATGCCGGTTATTATGTAACCAGCAACGCCGGAGCTACGGAGAAAATCATGAATATGATTAACTTTTGAGAATATGCCTTGTAGGCAATGGAAAAATATCCGTTGCCTGTAAGTAACAGCGCTATTGCGTCTCGGAAGTTGAAAATCTGATAAATTGAAACAGCGATAAGGAAAAATCCTCCTGTTCTTGCCTTGTGTTGTAACCGATGAAGGCCGGAGCAGGAGGATTTTTGTGTTATGACTTTCGGATTATTAAGTAAGGCTGCCTCATTTTCCTATTTGGGTATTTCGTTCCGTTTCAGGGGCTCTTTGCATTTCTGTTGTTCCATTCTTTGAGCCAAAGTGCTCCGGCAGGAGCGCTTTATTATATCTGTTTGATAATCAGTATCATATAATGAAACGTCGGTTCCAACTGCTTGAATCTTTTGTTTCGACCGTTTGAAACTCTAGTTTCAATTGCTTGAAACTGTTGTTTCCCCTTATTGAAACTATAGTTTCCTCTTAGTTGGAACTTTAGTTTCTTTCTGTCGAAACTATAGTTTCTCGCCGTTGAAACTACAGTTTCTTTCTGTTGAAACTCCGTTTCTGCCGGAGGGGTGTGTACTGTACTGGATTTAGTTGGCAACTTTGCTTGTTATGTCTAGGTTAGTTTACTCAATATTTTTAAAATCTAAATAAGTTTACTTGTTCCTTTGTGTACTGTACAGGATTAAGTTGTTAACTTCGCTTGTTATACCTAAGTTAGTTTACTCAATATTTTTTTAATCTGAATAAGTTTACTTATTCCTTTGTGTACTGTACCGGATTTAGTTGGCAACTTTGCTTGTTATACCTAAGTTAGTTTACTCAATATTTTTAAAATCTAAATAAGTTTACTTGTCCCTTTGTGTACTGTACAGGATTAAGTTGCTAACTTCGCTTGTTATACCTAGGTTAGTTTACTCAATATTTTTTTAAATCTAAATAAGTTTACTTGTCCTTTTGTGTACTGTACCGGATTTAGTTGCCAACTTCGTTTGTTATACCTAAGTTAGTTTACTCAATATTTTTTTAAATCTGAATAAGTTTACTTGTCCCTTTGTAGTTCCTGTTTTTTTAGTGAGATATTCCGTCGGCGCCCTCAATTGATGTTCCGGTACGACTATGCCATAGGTGTGACTTTGAGTTCGGATTTTCGGATTATCCCCGCCTTTTTCCTGGTGTTTTCCTGTGACGGCAATAGGAACTGTCATCTTGCTGTCACCCCTTGCTGTCACACCCTTATCCGCTCATTCCTAGCCTGTTATTATGCTTTTTGTGACAGATGACAGCATTTTCTAAAAAATAAATTCTATGTTATGCAAGGTGATTGGCGACTCGTTTATCATGCTCTTTATATATTATGGAGGAGTTGGCGGTCTGTAGTATGCTACGTGAAAATATGGGTGGATTTGATAATCAACAATTTAATTGTCGATAAAACTTCAAGCGCCGATAGCTCGAAACATATCTGCATATAGGAAAGTGACGGCAAACGTAGCCGATGGTTTTTGGTGATAATAGCCGGGAAAGGTGCTTGCTTACCGTATCTTTTATGCTCCATGTTCCCGGCTATCATCAGGATAATGCCTTTCAAAACGGGTTGTTCTTGTTTATGCCGGGTTATCCCTTATTTATCAGGAAATTAACAGTCTGAATCCCGGTTGTTCCGGCGAGAGTATTCATTGTCCGCCGTTATTGGCGGCAGGTTTACAACTGACAGATGTACTTTGTAAGATGCCGCCCGGATAATCACGATGCAGGCGTCGTTTCAAAGGCGGGAGATTCCGGGGCATCCGTCATTCTGGAGGAACCGGAACCCGGAACCCGTAAATCTCCCGTGGTAAAAACAAGTGCGGTTGTTGCCGTATTTCCAATGAGTTCCTTTTCCGGACGGTTTCTTTGTTTCCCGCATGACAGAGGCGAGAATTGGTTCCGGAACAGGCCGGTCCCGGAAAAGGAACGGAAAAATCGTTTACTCTTTATACCATTGCGAATACATCAGGTAATTGTGGGCAATCTTCTGGTTCAGCTCTTTGGCTTGTTCGGGATTTACCGTTTTGATAAATTTGGCAGGCACTCCTCCCCAGATGCTTCCGGGTTCTATAACCGTGTTGCTCAAAACCAGGGAACCGGCGGCGACAATGGCGCCTTCACCGACTATGGCATGGTCCAGCAGGGTGGAGCCCATCCCCACCAATGCATAATCTTTGATGGTTGCCCCGTGAATCGTGACATTATGTCCGACGGAAACATGATTGCCGATTTCAATGGTCGATTTCTGATACAGGGTGTGGAGGACGCTTCCGTCTTGGATGTTGACCCCGTCGCCTATGCGTATGGAATTGACGTCTCCCCGCAACACGGTATTGAACCAGATGCTACAGTCATTTCCTATTTTAACGTCTCCTATGATGGTGGCGTTGTCTGCGAGAAAACAGTTCTTTCCGATTTCGGGGGTGAATCCCCGTACTGATTTGATTAAAGCCATAAGATATGATTCGTTGAAATAATGTTTTTAATTGGATATTCCCGTATTTTTCCGGCAATGCATTATATCGGGGCGGTCGCTTTCTCCAGCCACTCCCTTTCTTCACGGGTCAGGCCTGCCGACAGTTTCTCGTAGACAGTCCGGTGATAGTCGTTGAGCCATTCGGTCTCTTCCGGCGTCAGCATCTCTTTGACGATTCCTTTTTTGCAGATAGGGCATAAGGTGATGGTCTCGAATTTGTAATATTCGCCGAACATCCCTTCTTTGTCTTTGCAGACTAGTGTCAGGTTTTCTGTCCGTATCCCGTGGCTGCCGGCTTTGTAGACGCCGGGTTCGTTGGAGGTAACCATTCCCGGTTGCAGAGTGACCGGATTTTCGTTCATGCGGATGCTCTGCGGCCCTTCGTGCACGCTCAGGAAATGCCCGACTCCGTGTCCTGTGCCGTGAAGGAAATTCATGCCGTAATTCCATATAGGCATGCGGGCCAGTATGTCGAGTTGGGCGCCGCGTGTGCCGGCCGGGAATTTTGCCATCGCCAGTGCGATATGTCCTTTCAATATTAATGTATAGTCCGTTTTTTCTTCTTCCGTGAGTTCGCCTAATGCGATTGTCCGTGTGATGTCGGTGGTTCCGTCCAGGTATTGGGCCCCCGAATCCAGGAGCAGGAATCCTTTCGGCCGGAGGACGGCGTCGCTTTCCGGGGTCGCCGAGTAGTGTACGATTGCCCCGTGTTCCTTGTAGCCGGCGATTGTGTCGAAGCTTTCTCCCATGTAGAGGGGCTGGGCGGCCCTGAATTCATGCAGTTTCTTGTCTATGCTGAGTTCCGTCTCTTTTTCGGAAGGCACTGCCTCTTCCAGCCATTTGAGGAATTTGACGAGCGCTATGCCGTCCCGTTGCATGGCGGCATGGATGCCGGCTATTTCTTGTTCGTTGCGGACAGCCTTCAACAAGGCGACCGGGGATTCGCCGCGGACAACGGAACATTGAGGGTTGATGGCCGAATAAACGGCGTAGTTCGTTTTCCGCGGGTCAATCAGGATGTTTTCTCCGTGGAAGGAACTTAGGAAAGTCTCCACCTCGTCATATTTTTGCAGTCCGATTTTTTGTTCTTCCAGGTAGGCCTTCACTTCCGGTGTCACCTTTTCCGGTGAGATGAAGAACGTTGCATTCTCCCGGGTGATTAGCAGGTAACTCACAACGACGGGATTGCAGTGCACGTCACTCCCTCTTAAATTCAGAGTCCATGCAACTTCGTCCAATGCGGTCAGAAGCAATGCGTAAATTCCTTTCTTTTTAAGCTCGGCGCGGATGTCGGATAGTTTTTCCCCGCAGCTTTTTCCGGCATACCGGATATCGTAGATGAAAGCCGGGGAATCGGGAATGGAAGGGCGGTCTTCCCAAATCTCCTCCAACGGGTCGCCGGCCAGCTCGATTCGCAACCGGTGTGCCGCCAGCTCTTCTTTCATTTGCTCTACCTGTTGCACGGAAAACATCTTGCCGTCTATGCCCGCCGATTCTCCCGGATGCAGGTTTTGACAGAGAAATTCCGTGATGGAGGGAGTCTCCGGCAACATTTCCTTATACAGGGTGATGCCGCTGCCTTCCAATTCGTTTTCCGCCTGCAGGAAGTAACGGGAATCGGTCCACAAACCTGCCTTGTCCGCTAAAATGACAACGGTCCCTGCGGAGCCGGTGAAGCCGGAAATCCATTCGCGGGACATCCAGTGGGGAGCTACGTATTCACTTAAATGAGGGTCGGTACTGGGAATGATGAATGCCTTGAGCCCGTTGGCGCAAAGCATTGTCCGGAATGTGCGTATCCGTTCTTTGATGTGCTGTTTCATACTTTAGTAAATTAAAAATAGACTTATTCGTGTTTCAAAGGTACTAACTTTCTTCGGTTAATGATTTGTTTATGAATAGTTTTTGAGAAATATTTGCCGAAAGTTTTGTGAATAAAGAAAGTATGTGTAATTTTGCGGCGCAATTTGACTGCGGAATTTTTTAATCATAACATATTAATAGTAACAAAATGATTGTAGTACCTGTAAAAGAAGGCGAAAACATTGAAAAAGCGCTGAAGAAGTTCAAAAGAAAATTTGAGAAAACTGGCATCGTAAAAGAATTGAGAAGCAGACAGCAGTTTGATAAACCGTCTGTAACTAAAAGACTTAAGAAAGAACGCGCAGTTTACGTACAACAACTTCAGCAAGTAGAAGATTAATAATTCGTAATTTCCTTTGAATTATTGAATTCTTTTCATACATTCGTTGCACGATTTTAGATGTAGCGAGATTATGTTGATAGAATCTTTTCTTGATTATCTCCGGTATGAGCGGAACTATTCGGAAAAAACCGTTCTGGCGTATGGCGCGGATATAAAGCAATTGCAGGAGTTTTCAGAGGAAGAGTATGGAAAATTCGACCCGTTGGAAGTGAAGGCGGAGCTGGTCCGTGAATGGATTGTTGCATTGATGGACAAAGGTTATACTTCGACTTCCGTAAACCGTAAGTTAAGTTCGTTGCGCTCGTTCTATAAATATCTTTTAAGGCAGGGACAAATGGAGGCGGACCCGTTGCTCAAAGTCACGGGGCCTAAGAACAAGAAGCCGTTGCCTGTTTTTGTAAGGGAGAGCGAGATGGACAGGTTGCTGGACGAGACGGACTTTGGCGAGGGGTTTAAAGGGTGTCGCGACCGGTTGGTGATTGAAATGTTCTATGCCACGGGCATGAGGCTTTCGGAACTTATCGGGTTGGACGACCGGGATGTGGATTTTTCCGCTTCTCTGTTGAAGGTGACCGGGAAAAGAAACAAGCAGCGCTTGATACCTTTCGGCGATGAGCTGAGGAAGTCGATGCTTGAGTATATCGATATAAGAAACGAAGCGGTTCGGGAAAGGTCGGAGGCTTTTTTCATTCGGGAAAACGGCGAACGGCTTTATAAGAACCTGGTCTATAATCTGGTGAAACGGAACTTGTCAAAGGTGGTGACGTTGAAAAAAAGGAGCCCTCACGTGCTGAGGCATACTTTCGCTACCATGATGCTGAATAATGAGGCGGAATTGGGCGCTGTGAAAGAACTTTTGGGTCACGAGAGCATTGCGACTACCGAGATTTATACGCATACCACGTTTGAAGAACTTAAAAAAGTGTATAAACAAGCTCATCCAAGGGCTTAAAAACAAGGAGGTAAGTATGGAAGTAAGAATTCAATCAATTCACTTTGATGCGTCAGAACAATTGCAGGCATTTATTCAGAAAAAAGTGTCTAAGTTGGAGAAATATTACGAAGATATAAAGAAAGTGGAGGTGTCATTAAAGGTAGTTAAACCGGAAACTGCGGAAAATAAGGAAGCAGGTATAAAGATTCTCGTTCCCAACGGGGAGTTTTATGCAAGCAAAGTGTGCGACACATTTGAAGAAGCAATCGATTTGGACGTGGAAGCGCTCGAAAAGCAGTTGGTTAAATACAAGGAAAAACAACGTAATAAATAAAAAAATCGCAAATGTTTTGCGGGAAAGAAATAAATAACTAAATTTGCAGCCGTTTCGCTCGTGCTAGAACGTAGCGGTTGCATTTTTTAATAAGTTCGCCTCTTTAGCTCAGTTGGCCAGAGCACGTGATTTGTAATCTCGGGGTCGTTGGTTCGAATCCGACAAGAGGCTCAAAGCAAACCGGCGCTTGACTCTCTTTTAAAGGGGAGGACGGATGGAAACCGGTTCCGGTTTCCGGAAATGCGAAGGTCGGGCGTTGCCCGGAAAAGGAAAGCCGGGAAAGCGGGTCCGGAGGTGAAAACGGAGAAAGAAATAAAGCTTTTCCTTTTGTGAAGGCCGGAATGCGAAAAAAAAGAGTTCTTTGTAGAATGAAAACGGGCAAATACCAGAGTGGCCAAATGGGGCAGACTGTAAATCTGCTGGCTTACGCC
>NZ_CAUCSQ010000060.1 GCF_958445495.1 uncultured Bacteroides sp.
TCCATCGCGTAGTGATTCCGGCTTGTCCAAATATTACAGCATTGCAATGGCATGCCTGCAAGTGTCAGGAGATTGCAAATGTAAAAAGACATTCATCCCTGCCCCAAACACATAAATCCTCAAACTTAAACACACAGTCCATGAAAGTCCTAGTCATCAATCCCGGTTCTACTTCTACCAAAATAGCAGTTTATGAAAATGAAAATCCTTTATTCACACGCAACATCAAACATTCCGTAGAAGAGCTGTCCGCTTTTCCGGAAGTGATAAACCAGTTCGAGTTCCGGAAAAATCTGGTTTTACAGGAATTAGAGACAAATCACATACCTTTTGCTTTTGACGCCATTATAGGACGCGGCGGTTTAATAAAACCTGTCCAGGGAGGAGTGTATGAAGTCAATGACGCCATGAAACAGGACACAGTACATGCCATGCGCACTCATGCGTGCAATCTGGGAGGGCTGATTGCAGACGAATTAGCCTCCATGTTACCCGGCTGCCGCGCTTTCATCGCCGACCCGGGAGTAGTGGATGAACTGGAAGACATAGCCCGCATCACAGGTTCACCGCTGATGCCGAAAATCACAATCTGGCACGCCCTGAACCAAAAAGCGATAGCACGCCGTTTCGCCAAAGAACAAAGAACGAAGTACGAAAACCTAGACTTAATCATCTGCCATTTGGGAGGAGGCATTTCCGTTGCAGTTCATCATCACGGGCGTGCTATCGACGCCAACAATGCACTGGACGGCGAAGGACCTTTTTCGCCGGAACGCGCAGGAACACTCCCCGCCGGCCAACTCATCGATTTCTGTTATAGCGGACAATTCAATAAAGACGAACTAAAGAAACGCATCTCCGGACATGCCGGACTGACAGCACATCTGGGAACTACAGACGTCCCTTCCATCATCCGTTCCATAGAAAAAGGGGATAAAAAGACAGAGTTAATATTAGATGCCATGATTTATAATGTCGCCAAAGCTATCGGAGCTGCCGCCACTGTCCTTTGCGGTAAAATCGACGCTATACTTCTAACAGGAGGCATTGCTTACTCCGACTATGTAGTCTCCCGTTTAAAAAAACGCATCTCTTTCCTAGCATCCGTGTACGTATATCCCGGAGAAAACGAAATGGAATCTTTAGCCTTTAATGCAATAGGCGCCCTAAAAGGAGAACTGCCGATACAAGTTTATAAATAATGATACCCACCAGGAAAAAAAGAATACGTACCTGTTAAATGACTTTCATAGCAAGTATTATTTGCTTGAATTCTAAACTTTTTGGGCAAAAAAGCTCTTTCTAAGAAATTTTTCTCATATATTTGCAACGTGTTAAGTTAATAAATTGATTAAGGTCGATTTTTGACTGTTTCGAATCGGAAAGTATGGGGGTACTTTCCGATTCTTTTTATATGGGAAACTACCATTGGGATTGAAAACCCGATTCTTCACTGAAAAATATGCCAAACAGAAACACCTGTGCAAACAAGAACGCCATCCACCATAAAAAATGTCCCGATTGCTTTAAAAGCAGTCGGGACATTTTTTATAATGATAGAAATCACCGTTCCTATTTCTTCTCCGGTCTGGGTAACAATACCTTTCTGGACAATTTGAATTTACCGGTTTTCGGGTCAATATCAATCAATTTCACATCAATTTCATCACCTTCCTTAATTCCGGCCTCTTCCACAGTTTCCAAACGTTTCCAATCAATTTCGGAAATATGCAACAAACCATCTTTACCCGGTAAGAATTCGATAAACGCACCATAAGGCATAATAGAGCGAACTTTACCTTTGTAGACTTCACCCACTTCAGGAACAGCAACAATTGCCTTAATCATGCGCATGGCATCATCAATACATTTCTTGTTTGTCCCGGAAACTTCGATGCGTCCTACCCCATCGATTTCCTCGATAGTAATCACAGCACCGGTTTCTTCCTGCATGCCCTGAATAATCTTTCCGCCAGGACCGATTACAGCACCGATGAATTCCTTAGGAATTGTCATAGTCTCAATGCGCGGAGCATGTTCCTTCAAGTCAGCACGCGGCTCGGCAATGGTTTCAGTAATCTTACCCAAAATATGCATACGTCCTTCTTTTGCCTGATTCAAAGCACGTTCCAAAATTTCGTAAGACAACCCGTCAACCTTGATATCCATCTGAGTAGCGGTAATACCGTCCTTCGTTCCGGTCACCTTGAAGTCCATATCTCCCAGATGGTCCTCGTCACCAAGAATATCGGACAATACGGCATATTTCTCTTCACCCGGATTCTTAATCAATCCCATAGCGATACCCGATACAGGTTTCTTAATCTTCACACCCGCATCCATCAATGCCAATGTTCCGGCACAAACGGTAGCCATGGAAGAAGAACCGTTGGATTCGAGAATATCCGAAACCACACGTACCACATACGGATAGTCAGCAGGAATCTGCCCTTTCAAAGCACGCCAGGCCAAATGACCGTGACCGATTTCACGACGTCCTACACCACGCTGCGCTTTCGCTTCACCGGTAGAGAAAGGAGGGAAATTATAATGCAACAGGAAACGTTCTTTTCCATGTTCCAGAACATCATCAATAATCTTCTCATCCAGCTTCGTGCCCAATGTCACGGAAGTCAACGATTGAGTTTCCCCACGGGTAAAGATAGCGGAGCCGTGAGGACCGGGCAGAGGACCTACCTCACACCAAATCGGACGGATTTCAGTAGTCTTGCGGCCATCCAGACGTTTTCCTTCGTCAAGAATACAACGACGCATCGCCTCCTTTTCCACATCGTGATAATAACGGTCAATCAACGGCGCCTTTTCCTCCAACTCTTCTTCTGTGAATTGAGACTTGAATTCATCACGGATAGCTTCAAAAGCAGCAAGACGTTCATGCTTATTATTATTACCGGAAGCCGCAACCGCATAAGCCTTGTCATAGCAAGCCTCATGAACGGCTTTGCGAAGTTCCTCGTCATTTACTTCATGGTCATACTCGCGTTTTACAGTCTTTCCCACTTCTTCCGCCAGCTCCATTTGTGCCTTGCAATGAATCTTAATCGCTTCATGGGCAACTTTCATCGCTTCCAGCAATTCAGCCTCAGACACCTCATTCATCTCGCCTTCTACCATCATGATATTCTCATAAGTAGCGGCAACCATAAGGTCCATATCCGCTTTTTCAAGCTGTTCAAACGTCGGATTGATTATAAACTGACCGTTAACACGTGCCACGCGCACTTCAGAAATCGGTCCGTTAAAAGGAATATCTGAAACGGCAAGTGCCGCTGAAGCAGCAAGTCCTGCCAGTGCATCCGGCATATCTACACCGTCAGCGGAAAAGAGGATGATATTTACATATACCTCTGCATGGTAATTGTCGGGAAATAAAGGACGGAGAGCACGGTCTACAAGACGGCAAGTCAGAATCTCATAGTCAGAAGCGCGGCCTTCTCTTTTGGTGAAACCACCGGGAAAACGGCCGAACGCCGCAAATTTTTCTTTGTACTCTACCTGTAAAGGCATAAAATCTGTTCCGGGAACTGCATCTTTAGCGGCACAAACAGTAGCTAACAACATGGTGTTTCCCATGCGGAGCATTACAGAACCGTCTGCCTGTTTTGCCAACTTTCCCGTCTCGAGCGTGATGGTTCTTCCATCAGGTAACTCGATTGTCTTAACAATTGGGTTAATCATAAAAATTGTTTTATCTATACTTTTTCTTTCAAAATTCCTGCAAAGATATACATTTATCGTGGTAATTAGGTGGAAATGAGGTAAAAAGTTAGTGGCGAACTGATTTTTTTTCAAAATTAGGATGAAGAACACAGCAAAATGCTTTGACTAATCTCGAAAAGAAGTATATTTGCATCTCGTTAATAACACACACTATATGAAAAAGGTTACTTTTGCAGCGCTCGCCGCACTTACTATTACTGCTTGTAGTTCTGGCCCTAAATTCCAGGTGAACGGGGATGTATCAGGAGCCGACGGTAAAATGCTTTATCTCGAAGCTTCCGGTCTGGAAGGTATTGTTCCGCTCGATTCAGTGAAGCTGAAAGGGGAAGGTACATTCAGTTTCAAGCAGCCTCGTCCCGAGTCACCCGAATTTTACCGTTTGCGGATTGACGACAAAATCATCAATTTTTCTGTAGATTCTATCGAAACAATTCAAATCAAAGCTCCGTATGTGGATTTCTCTACTACTTATACGGTGGAAGGTTCGGAAAACAGCAATAAGATAAAAGAACTGACGTTGAAGCAGATTCGCCTTCAAAAAGAGGTGGACAATTTACTGGCATCCCTGCGCAGCAACGGAATAGGGCATGATGTATTTGAAGACAGCCTGGCAACATTGCTCAACAACTATAAGGAAGATGTCAAAGTGAACTATATTTTTGCTGCTCCCAACACGGCTGCAGCTTACTTTGCCCTGTTCCAGAAGCTCAATAATTATCTGATATTCGATCCGTTGAACAATAAAGACGATGTGAAATGTTTCGCAGCTGTTGCTACGAGCCTCAACAATGCGTTTCCTCATGCGGTACGTTCCAAGAACCTTTATAATATTGTAATCAAAGGAATGAAGAACACGCGTCAGCCGCAAACAAAAGCTCTGGAAATTCCACAGGACAAAATCGTAGAAACCGGTATTATCGACATTGCCTTGCGTGATGTGAAAGGAAATGTGCGCAAGCTGACCGACCTGAAAGGCAAAGTCGTTTTGCTCGATTTCTCTGTATTCCAGTCGCCTGCCGGAGCTCCTCACAACCTGATGCTTCGCGAACTATATAATGAATACGCAAAACAAGGACTGGAAATATACCAAGTATCTCTCGACGCGGACGAACACTACTGGAAAACAGCGGCAGATAATCTTCCATGGGTCTGTGTGCGCGATGGAAACGGAGTTTACTCTACCAACGTAGCCGTATATAATGTTCGTCAGGTTCCATCTATCTTTTTGATTAATCGTAACAACGAATTGAAGCTTCGTGGCGAAGACATTAAGGATTTGGAAGCAGCTGTCAAGTCATTGCTCTAAGTTGTTATAATTTAGCATATTTCATTTAAATATGTTACATAGCATCTTTTTTCACTTGACACGTATCACTTAAAAGGCTATCTTTGCAAAGAAATAATGAAAAGAGGGTTCCAACATGGCTCATGTTGGAATTCTTTTTTGTTTATATGACCATTTAAAACAATTAAAGGAGGAAAACATCATGGCTTATATGTCAGAAGAAGGTTACAAAAAACTGATGGCGGAACTGAAGGAACTGGAAACAGTGGAACGCCCGAAGATCTCTGCGGCAATAGCCGAAGCCAGAGATAAAGGAGACTTGTCTGAAAACGCTGAATACGATGCAGCAAAAGAAGCGCAAGGTATGCTCGAAATGCGTATCAACAAACTGAAAGCTACCATTGCAGATGCCAAAATCATCGATGAATCTAAATTGAAAACAGATTCCGTACAGATTTTAAATAAGGTGGAACTGAAGAATGTAAAGAATGGCATGAAGATGATTTATACCATCGTTTCAGAAAGTGAAGCTAACCTGAAGGAAGGGAAGATTTCCGTTAATACCCCGATTGCACAAGGTCTGCTTGGCAAGAAGGTGGGTGATGTAGCAGAAATTACTGTTCCACAAGGTAAAATTGCACTGGAAGTAGTAAACATATCAATTTAACGTAAAGGCAGGTCTCCATGTGAGGCTTGCCTTAATTTATCAATAAAAGTTATGGCAACAATATTCAGTAGAATCATCGCAGGAGAAATCCCCTGCTACAAGGTGGCAGAAAACGAAAAGTTTTTTGCTTTTCTCGATATCAATCCATTGGTAAAGGGACATACATTGGTAGTGCCCAAACAGGAAGTAGACTATATTTTCGATTTGAGCGATGAAGACCTGGCTGCTATGCACGTGTTTGCAAAGCAAGTAGCCTGTGCCATTAAAAAAGCATTCCCTTGCCAAAAGGTAGGCGAAGCTGTTATCGGACTGGAAGTACCCCATGCACATATTCATTTAATTCCTATTCAAAAGGAATCGGATATGTTGTTTTCGAATCCGAAACTGAAATTGTCGGATGAAGAATTCAAGTCCATAGCGCAAGCAATCAACTCCTCTCTATAAAACATGATGATGATGATATAATAAGAAAGCACCTGAAAAACAGGTGCTTTTTTTATTTCTCCTTGCTTTCCGCCACTTCCACCAGATAAACCCCGATACAGATAAACAGGATAGCGGCCGTCTGTGTCCAACTGAAACGGTCCTGTCCGACAACGAGAGAAGTAACTGTCGCCACAATCAAAATCAAATAACCATAAATAGCTACAACAGTCGTTTTGAGATACTTCAAACCGATAGGAACCAATAAATAACTGATTGTAGTAGGAAAAACCAGTACAAACACCAGAATAAGAAACGGCTGCCAATGTACAGGCATCGTAAGTACAGGCGCTTCAAAACCGGTAAAAGCCGTGACAATCAATCCGCTAACCGCCGCCCCCGTAAAAGTATAACGTAACATAGTCATTGCCCCCACATTAGCCAGCACACGCTGGCTCAACACCAAATAAACCGCATAAGCAACAGAACTGAACAGGCAAAACATATTTCCGACAAATGCATCAGAAGCCAAATCATCACTTTTTTGCGTCAATATACAGACCAACGCTCCGACAAGCCCAATTCCCATACCGGTAATTTTCTTCCCGGACAACCGCTCTTTATAAAAGACTATCATAATCAAAAAGACCCAAATCGGCTGAAGGCTGGTGAAAATAGAACTGGACACCGGAGTCGTCTTACTCAAACCTATCAAATAAAGAAACATAAAACCATACAATCCCAACGCTCCCAACAGAAACAGCAACCACTTTTCTCTTGAAGTGGACTTCTCGGCAGGCATAAACCAACCGATAACCCAAAAAGCGACTGCCGCAAACGTGCAGCGAAGGGCTGCTCCCGTCAACGGACTCATCCACAACGGAAGAAGAAACTTTAAGGCATTCATATTCAAACCACCCAATACTTTCGAGACCGCCATGCTCAAGTTAGCTTCCAGCTTCTTATTTTTCATCTTTATTTCAATTGGTCATTAAACAAAAAGGTATTACGCCGCAAATAAGCCCAGAAAAAAACGACAATAGTTATCAGCAAGTTAAAAATAAAAGGAAACTCTTGCGAATGTGCATGAAACATCCATTGCAAGAAATCAACGATGAAAGGATATAGTAAAATCGCCAGATAATTCATCACCATCACAAATGCCAATGCCAAAGTCGTCTTTTGCGGAAGCGCCGTATGAGTCGTTTTATCATACAGCATAGGTTGAATAATCCCATAACCTAATCCCACGAGCAAACATCCGGGAATAATAAGCCACTCGATGGGAGCAATCCAAATCAATACCAATCCTAATGCGACAGACAACAAACAATAAGCTTTCGTACGTTCTTGCCAATACCCCACAATCTTATCCAGAAAGAATCCCGGAGTCATAATCGCCAGAAAAAAAAGAGAAATCATTAATCCGGAATCACCGCTTGAGAAGTGATGCTCTTCCATTAAAAAAGGCAAATTGAATATAACTGCCAACACGATATAAGTCGTCACTCCATAAAAAAACATCAACTGTAGCAAATGCCTGACATGAATCCCATACTTACCGCCCCCCGTATCTATGTCCGCCTGTTTCATCAACATCTCCCCATCCTGTGACGGAAGAGCGGAAACAGGAACCGGCGGATCCGTCTTCAAACGTCCGACCAGCAGTATGGAAACCAAAGGAAGCAGGTAAACAAGAAAAGGCAAATGCCAGCTAACCTCTGCCAAATACCCCGTTACGGCAGTCGCTACAACCAATGTCATATTAGTAATCGCCGAACTCAATCCAAACTGCTTCACCCGGTAAGGACCCACAAAATAATTTGAGACCAGCCCCGTAGATAAAGGGATTATCAATCCGGCCCCGATACCCAGCAAAGCACTTACCACTATCAACTGCCACATCTTGCCGGACAACAAATATAAAATACCGCTTGCGGCAAAAAGCCAGAGCCCGACTTTCAGTACACGTACCAAAGCAATTTTCTCCGTCAGCTTGCCACCCAATAATATAAAAGGAATAATCAGCAATGACGGTAGAGAAGTCAACATCTGTATATCCAAATCCGTAGCTTCCGGAAATATCTTCGTAAGGTCACCCAAAACAGGTGAAACAGCCAGTCCCGGTAAAGATGTCAATGCCGAAACAGACCATATCGCTATCAACGTTATAAGAGGAATTGTCCCCCTTCCTGTTTTTATTCTCATATATGCCGTTCGTTAAAAGTTAGGTCTCATGGAAACAATACTTATAATATAAAGTTCAAAGTCCCGAAAAAGATTTCTCCGGAAAAAAGAACATTCGCATTACCGCTTTACCCACAAACAATCCGGAACCGACCATTATTTAAAAAGATACCCGCCCGAAAAACACCTGAAAACTATCAAATAAGACCTGAAAACTATCTACGGATAGTTTTCAGGTCAAAATTAGTCGAATTCTCCCCCATTGTGTCCGGAAAAATCCTGTAAACTTGCATTGTCAAAATCATTACAAAAAGTCATTCACAATTAAAAAATAAAGTATATGAAAAATATCAGCTTTAGAAAAGACCTGGTAGGAGTCCAGGAAGAATTGCTCCGCTTCGCATATAAACTGACAACCGACCGTGAAGAAGCAAACGATTTATTACAAGAAACCTCATTGAAAGCATTAGACAATGAAGACAAATATACGCCCGATACGAACTTCAAAGGATGGATGTACACCATCATGCGCAACATATTCATAAACAACTACCGCAAAGTAGTCCGCGACCAGACATTCATTGACCGGACAGACAATCTGTATCACCTGAACCTGCCACAGGATTCCTGTTTCGAAAGTACGGAAAAAGCTTATGACCTGAAAGAGATGCACCGTATAGTCAACAAACTTCCCAAAGAATACAAAGTTCCGTTCTCCATGCACATTTCCGGTTTCAAATACCGTGAAATTGCAGAAAAGCTGAACCTCCCGTTAGGTACAGTCAAAAGCCGTATCTTCTTCACCCGCCAGAAGTTGCAAGAAGAGTTGAAAGATTTCCGCTAAAACAAACGATATCCGGATACCCTGTAAATCCGGACCATAACACAAACATCCCTTGCTCCGGGCAAACAAAACCGACGATGCATCCCTTTCTCCCTTAATAAACGCCAAATAATGTAAAAGCTGAAAACTTTCAAAATCATCTGCTGTTGTTTGTGGGAAATTCGACGGGGAAAATCCCCATCGCCCTAAACCTTTAAAAAACAAATTCGTATGAAAGATTTAAATTTCAGAAAAGGTGATGCAAAAACAGATGTATTCGGTTCAGACAGAATGTTACAACCCTCTCCGGTAGAAAAAATACCTGATGGGCCTACCACTCCCGAAGTCGCCTACCAAATGGTAAAAGACGAAACATTCGCTCAAACCCAGCCACGTTTGAACCTGGCAACTTTCGTCACTACTTATATGGACGAATACGCCACCAAACTGATGAACGAAGCGATTAATATCAATTACATCGACGAAACGGAGTATCCGCGTATCGCAGTAATGAACGGAAAATGCATCAATATCGTCGCCAACCTATGGAACTCTCCGGAAAAAGATACCTGGAAAACAGGTGCATTGGCTATCGGTTCTTCAGAAGCCTGTATGTTGGGAGGCGTAGCCGCCTGGTTGCGCTGGCGTAAAAAAAGACAAGCCCAAGGCAAGCCTTTCGATAAGCCGAACTTCGTCATATCCTCCGGCTTTCAGGTCGTATGGGAGAAATTCGCCCAATTATGGCAGATTGAAATGCGTGAAGTACCTTTGACACTTGATAAGACCACTCTCGACCCCGAAGAAGCACTGAAAATGTGCGATGAAAACACCATCTGCGTCGTACCCATCGAAGGCGTCACATGGACCGGTTTGAACGACGACGTAGAAGCACTGGACAAAGCGCTCGACGCATACAATGCCCAAACAGGCTACGATATTCCTATCCACGTAGATGCAGCCAGCGGCGGTTTCATCCTTCCTTTCCTGTATCCGGAAAAGAAATGGGATTTCCGTTTGAAATGGGTACTCTCAATCAGCGTATCCGGCCATAAATTCGGTCTGGTATATCCGGGACTCGGCTGGGTTTGCTGGAAAGGCAAAGAATACCTGCCCGAAGAAATGGCGTTCAGCGTAAACTACCTGGGAGCCAATATTACTCAAGTCGGATTGAACTTCTCCCGTCCTGCCGCCCAGATTCTGGGACAATATTACCAATTCATCCGTCTGGGATTCCAGGGATATAAAGAAGTACAATACAACTCCTTGCAGATAGCCAAATATATCCATGATGAAATCGGCAAGATGGCCCCATTCGTCAACTATTCCAAAGAAGTGGTAAATCCATTGTTTATCTGGTACCTGAAACCCGAATATGCAAAAAATGCCAAATGGACCCTGTACGATTTGCAAGACAAATTATCCCAGCACGGATGGATGGTTCCTGCTTATACGCTGCCCACCAAACTGGAAGACTACGTCGTTATGCGCGTCGTCGTACGCCAGGGATTCAGCCGCGACATGGCAGATATGCTGTTAGGCGATATCAACAATGCAATTGCCGAACTGGAGAAACTGGAATATCCGACTCCCACCCGTATGGCACAGGATAAAAATCTCCCGGTAGAAACGAAAATGTTCAATCATGGCGGCCGTCGTCATAAAACCGTAAAAAAATAACACCCTATGAATAAAAAAGTAACACTCGCTCAATTAAAAGAAGTGGTACAGGAGGCATACGACCAGGTAAAAACCCATACAGAAGGTAAAAATGCCGACTATATACCTTATCTGGCCAATGTCAACAAAGAACTTTTCGGGATTAGTGTCTGCCTGCTCAACGGGCAGACCATCCACGTAGGAGACTCAGACTACCGTTTCGGCATCGAATCCGTATCTAAAGTACATACGGCCATCCTGGCATTACGCCAATACGGAGCCGAAGAAATCCTGAACAAAATCGGAGCCGACGCAACAGGCTTGCCCTTCAATTCAATCATTGCAATCTTGCTGGAGAACGACCATCCGTCCACCCCATTGGTGAACGCCGGCGCCATCTCTGCCTGCAGCATGGTAAAACCCATCGGCGACTCTGCTAAAAAGTGGGACACCATCGTAGAAAACATAACCGACTTGTGCGGCAGTGCCCCCCAGTTGATTGACGAGTTATACAAATCCGAATCGGATACCAATTTCAACAACCGTTCCATTGCCTGGCTGCTGAAAAACTATAACCGAATCTATGACGACCCGGATTTATCACTGGACCTCTACACCCGCCAATGTTCATTGGGAGTGACCGCATTACAACTTTCCATTGCAGCCGGAACAATCGCCAACGGCGGTGTGAACCCGGTAACCCAAAAGAAAGTTTTCGACGCCGGCCTTTCTCCAAAAATCACCGCCATGATTGCAGCGGTAGGTTTTTACGAGCATACAGGCGACTGGATGTACACCTCCGGAATCCCTGCCAAGACCGGAGTCGGCGGCGGAGTCATGGGCGTATTGCCCGGACAGTTCGGTATTGCCGCCTTCGCTCCTCCCCTGGACGAATCGGGCAACTCCGTAAAAGCCCAGTTAGCTATCCGGTATATCATGAATAAATTGGAACTGAATGTATTCGGGAATAATCAGCTCACAGTAGTCGACTGACAATTCTCGGCACAATAAAAAGGCTGCCTCAAAATAAATGCTCCCCAAAAGCCAGACAAAAACTTTTAGGGAGCATTACAAAAACAGATTTTGAGTTCAGCCTTTTTTATGCCCTTCTCCAACTTCAGATTTCACACCCGCCTATTTCCCCGATACAGCCCCAAACCGGTTAGCCAGCAAATACAGTGAATCAAACAATCTACCGCCATAACCGACATAAAAAAACTGATGCCAAACACATCAACCGGACACGTCCCGGCAAAGAAAAACCGCCATCCGGCACACATAAATTATGTCCATACGCCTGACAAAGATAAAACCGGATTACTCCTTCACATCCTTTACGACCGTATCTTTCCGCGCAGTCACCCCGTTTTTTTCCTCCTCTTCTTTTTCCGCCTCCTCTGCCGCATAATATTGTTTTTTCCGTTGATTGGACTGTTGAATCAAATTAGTAATATACACCGTAAAAATAGGAAACATCATCATGCCCAAAGCAGCCAGCAATACGGAAAGCACCCGCCCGGTCACCGTTACCGCTATAATATTCGACCCTACGGTAGTCACATCCATAAATGCCCACCACAAAGCATCCCCATAACCATGAACAAGAGGATTCACCTTATGCTCAAGTACAAAAAACGCGAGACTCGAAAAATAAACCGTCGCCAGCAACATCGTCAGATAAGAAACAAACAGGCTCGAAGCCCGATTATACGTCAACCACCCGACCACAATCGCCAATGCATATCCTCCCCGCAACAAAGGAATAAAACGAAGCATATAAGTAATCTCCGGAGAAAACATCCATCCGTAATAAGCTATGATATTCTGATAAGGAATCGCCACCAGCAAAAAGATAAAATGAGTACGTAAATAACGCCCTTTATGCCTTGCAAGGAAAAATTCCAATACAAAGTCGAAAAGAAACCAAAGGCAAATCCACAACTGGACCTTCATATAAGAAGACTGTGTATAGAAAGGAATACCCTTAAAAGTATCAATCGAAATACTAATTACCAGAAACAGAGACATCACCAATATAATGATGTGAAGAATACCGTAAATCCCCTTTTTTCCAAGAATAAAATCCGAAAGCGCTGACTTCATAACTACCTTATTTTATGATAAAATGATTCTAAGACTATCCATAATGCTTAGAAACAATCAGAGAAAGCGATTGTTTGCCGACAAAGAAACCGAAGCTGACAAAACAGCGGTTTTACTCATGTTAATTAACGAACTTTGCAAGAGATTGCCGAAACATCTCTTGCAAAATGTTGTTATAGAACTGACTTTAAAATATTTTTCACTTAAAACCTTAACTTATGGCAAATATTAAAAATGCAGTGAAGCTAGGCGTATTCACCCTGGCTATCATGAATGTTACAGCGGTAGTATCCCTGCGCGGACTGCCGGCCGAAGCCGTATATGGAATGAGTTCGGCCTTCTACTATCTCTTTGCGGCAATTGTCTTCCTGATTCCCACCTCCCTCGTCGCAGCCGAACTGGCAGCAATGTTCCAGGACAAACAAGGCGGTGTATTCCGGTGGGTAGGTGAAGCCTACGGCAAAAAGCTGGGATTCCTCGCCATCTGGGTACAATGGATTGAAAGTACAATCTGGTACCCGACAGTACTGACATTCGGAGCCGTATCCATCGCCTTTATCGGAATGAACGACGTCCATGACATGTCATTGGCAAACAATAAGTACTATACGCTCGTCGTAGTACTTATCATCTACTGGCTGGCAACTTTCATTTCCCTGAAAGGCATGAGCTGGGTCGGCAAAGTCGCTAAAATCGGCGGTATGGTCGGTACGATTATCCCTGCCGCCTTACTAATCATCCTGGGAATTATCTATCTGGCAACAGGAGGACATTCCAATATGGATTTCCACAGCAGCTTCTTCCCAGACTTCACCAATTTCGATAACGTTGTTCTTGCCGCCAGCATCTTCCTGTTCTATGCCGGTATGGAGATGGGCGGTATCCACGTCAAAGACGTAGACAATCCCTCTAAAAACTATCCGAAAGCCGTATTTATCGGCGCACTCATTACCGTGTTAATCTTCGTCCTGGGAACATTCGCGCTAGGTATCATTATTCCGGTCAAAGACATCAGTTTAACACAGAGCCTACTCGTCGGTTTTGACAATTATTTCAAATACATCCATGCTTCCTGGCTGTCACCGATTATCGCCATTGCCCTTGCATTCGGCGTACTGGCCGGTGTATTGACCTGGGTTGCCGGTCCGTCAAAAGGTATCTTCGCCGTAGGCAAGGCCGGATACATGCCCCCGTTCTTCCAGAAAACCAATAAGCTGGGCGTACAAAAGAACATCCTGTTCGTACAAGGCATCGCCGTCACGGTATTAAGCTTATTATTCGTCGTGATGCCTTCCGTACAAAGCTTCTACCAGATATTGTCACAGCTAACGGTTATCCTTTACCTCATCATGTATCTGCTGATGTTCTCCGGAGCCATCGCACTGCGTTACAAAATGAAGAAACTCAATCGTCCGTTCCGTATCGGCAAATCCGGCAACGGCCTGATGTGGTTTGTAGGAGGCCTTGGATTCTGCGGCTCATTGCTTGCCTTCATCCTTAGTTTCATTCCGCCCAGCCAGATATCTACCGGCAGCAATACAGTCTGGTTCTCCGTATTAATTATCGGCGCCATCATTGTAGTTGTCGCCCCGTTCATCATATATGCAGCCAAGAAACCGTCCTGGGTAGATCCGAACTCCAATTTCGAGCCATTCCATTGGGAAATAAACGCCCAACCGGCTACCGCCAATGCGAATACTCCCAACAGCACAGCCCCTTCTCCCGCAACAGCTTCTTCGGATGCCGCAACAAAGGAAACTTCAAAAACAGACACCGTGTCCGGAACCGTTAATCCTTCCAATAAAGACAAAAATACACCTCCTTCCTGACTTCACTGAATACAAGAAGACAATTTTGTCAATAAATAATCCCATGCCAGATATTCTGCGTCATGGGATTATAATTATCTGAAATCTTTAGCCGATTTTGCAGTTTTTTCTTTTGAAATTATTGCGGTATTAAAAAATATACTTATCTTTGCACCCGCAAACAAGAAAGGTGCCATAGCTCAGTTGGTAGAGCAAAGGACTGAAAATCCTTGTGTCCCCGGTTCGATTCCTGGTGGCACCACTTCTTAAGCAATCGGAATGTAGCGCAGTTGGTAGCGCACTACGTTCGGGACGTAGGGGTCGGGCGTTCGAGTCGCCTCATTCCGACAAAAATGAAGGGCAGCTTTCTGGAATACAGTAAGTTGTCCTTCATTTCTATTCAGTCACTTGAACAAATTCAGGACGGATATGTAATAAGACACAACCTATTATATCATGAAAAACAGGATTTATCTCTTTACAGTAGCAGTAGCTTCTTTTATGTGCATCAGCTGCACAAAAACTCAAACTACCCTTTCCGAGAATGAAAAGACAGTCAATCCTCCCATCATGGGATGGAGTTCATGGAATGCATTTCGCGTAGACATCAGCGAAGACATCATCAAGCATCAAGCCGACCTGATGGTAAAAAAAGGTCTGAAAGATGCCGGATATCATTATGTCAATGTTGATGACGGCTATTTCGGAAAGCGCGATGACAACGGAATTATGCATACCCACGAACAACGTTTCCCGAATGGGATGAAACCAATTGCGGATTACGTTCACGGCCTGGGAATGAAAGCCGGTCTCTATACCGATGCGGGCAACAGTACATGTGGCTCCATGTGGGACAATGATGCAGCAGGCGTAGGAGCTGGTATCTATGGACACGAACCGCAAGACGCCCAATTATACTTTGGCGACTGGGGTTTCGACTTTATCAAAATTGATTACTGCGGAGGAGATGCGCTGGGACTTAATGAAAAGGAACGCTACACTTCCATCCGGAACAGTATAGACAAAGTAAACAAAGATGTTTCCATCAATATTTGCCGATGGGCCTTCCCGGGCACTTGGGCTAAAGATGCAGCAACTTCCTGGCGTATCAGTGGAGATATTAATGCACATTGGGGATCATTAAGATATGTAGTAGGAAAGAATCTCTACCTGTCAGCCTATGCCGGAAACGGACATTATAATGACATGGATATGATGGTCATCGGATTCCGTAACGACAGTAAAGTAGGCGGACAAGGTCTTACTCAGACAGAAGAAGAAGCTCATTTCGGTTTATGGTGTATCATGAGCTCTCCTTTGCTTATCGGATGCAATCTGGAAAACATACCGGATTCTTCGCTCGAACTGCTGACTAATAAAGAACTGATTGCCCTCAACCAAGATCCGCTGGGCTTGCAGGCCTATGTAGCGCAACATGAAAACGAAGGCTATGTACTCGTAAAAGATATTGAGCAGAAACGTGGGAATGTACGCGCAGTAGCTCTCTACAATCCTTCCGATACGACATGTAGTTTCTCCGTACCGTTCTCTTCACTGGAATTTGAAGGAAACGTAAAAGTACGCGATCTGGTAAAACATAGCGATTTAGGAAACTTCTCCGGAACCTTCGAACAAACACTTCCTGCACACAGTGCCATGTTCCTCCGCATAGAAGGCGAAACACGCCTGGAACCGACCTTGTATGAAGCAGAATGGGCTTACCTGCCTCTTTTCAATGACCTCGGCAAAAATCCTAAAGGCATTGTTTATGCCCATGATAAGGAAGCTTCCGGCAAAATGAAAGTAGGTTTCCTTGGCGGACAACCCGAAAACTATGCCGAATGGCGGGAAGTATATAGCGAAAACGGCGGGCGCTATGATATGACTATCCATTATTTATATGGCAAAGGACGACAAATAGAACTGGACGTAAACGGTACCATTACTAAAATCGACTCCCTGGGAGAGGATAACGGTCATAAACAAATCACAGTTCCCGTTGAATTAAAAGCCGGATACAACACTATCCGTATGGGCAATAGTTACAATTGGGCACCGGATATCGACTGCTTCACTCTAAAAAAAGCATTGTAATCCGGACGATATAATCTCATCTATTAAAAGGAGCAACCATGTGGAATAAAATATGCCCTAAAAGTTTCTCATTTTGCTTTTAGGAAATACTTTAAAATCCATTATTGCTCCTTTTTAGTTTAGATACTGCCCAGCAATCCGTATCATATTCCATCTCTTCATGACCGGTTCCCGCCTATTCCGGTGTTATCGTAATTTTCGCTTTTTCTCCTACATCCACCTCCGCAATGGCAGTACACTCCCCGACAGAAAGAATCCGTTCCTCTCCCGGATATCCCCCCCAACGATATCTCATCACAGACTCTATCTGCAACCTGTAAACAAACAACTTTACTTCCTATAAAATCCATAGGTTACAGTATATACACTCCATTAACAATTTCAGACTCCTTAAAGCGGAAATAAGCCAATGCCCAATTCACATGACAAGAAAAAAGTACTCCGGACTCAATATCCATATCCATCTCAAAAACAGCAGAATATTTATTCATCCCCTCCTTACAGGAACAGGAATAAAAAGAAAAGCACAAAAATAGGAGGAGCTAAGATCACTCTCCACTCCTCCCGTCACGACAAACAACTAAAATTATTTACTATTTGATGCCGTCCAATGCCCTTTTAGCAGTAGCATTAGCGGGGTCTATAGCCAGAATTTTATTCCAATATTCTATGGATTTGTCTTTATTAGCCTTCGCTTCGGCCTTCAATGCCGGATTCTCGATAGCCAACAAATAATAATATCCAAGATAACTGTAACATTCAACCAACGCCGAATGATAACGGGAATCATTTTTACTCTCCAATAAAGCGGCAACCTCCTCATAGAAAGGCTTAGCCAACCCTTGAACCGTTTCAGGGTCAAGTGCAGAATTGGCTCGCGCCCTCCAGAAATTGCCCAGATAACTTTCCGGCGCCACTTCCGCAATAGAGTGGAAGACAGAGTCGGCAGACATCAAAGCCAGCTTACGCTCATCGACACCGGTTGCCAGCGAATCAGCCTGCGTGCCCGCTCCATAATAAAGTTTCCCCAACTGGAACAGCAAATCCGGAGTCTGCTTATCCTTATCCAGAGATGAATAATACTTCCGATAAGCGCTAATCGCTTTTTTATAATCATTCTTCTGTTCATAAGCAGAAGAGATATTCTTATACAAATCAGTCTTTGCCGGCTCCAGTTGAACCGCTTTCTCATACTGTACCACCGCCTCTTCATATTTTTTCAGGCTCTCCAGCAAATGACCGTAATACATATAGTCCAAATAAGAATAATCCGCTTTTTCAGATTCATTGAAAAAAATATCCGCAGCCTTGAGCGCTTCATCAAACCGTTTCAAGTCCGTATAATTATACATCGCCAAACGATTAAACGCAGCATGACGGGCATTCTTTTCCAATCCCCTGTTAGCCACCTCAAGCGACTTTGTAAAATCATGGTTCAGGAACAAGGCAAAGGCATACTTCACCAAATCCTCCTCCGTAGCCGCCGGCCCCATCGCAAAACGGGAATAAGCATCGGCAGCCTTACTGAAATCATTCTTCAAATAATAAATCTCAGCCAGTTTTTTATCTACAGCCGTCAGAGACGGTTCCAGTTCCTTCAACTGATTCAATTTCTCAATAGCAAGGTTCGGATTGGCAGCCTTGTATATATCCGCATATCCCAAATACGCCTCCGTACATCTGGAATCGAAATAAATAGCCTCTTCATATTTCTGGGAAGCAAGTCCCGCATTCTTTTGTTTTACGGCAATATCCCCTTCCAATACAGAAGCAAGAGCCGATTTCTTGTCAGCCTTTTTCGCGAGAGCCGCATATTCCTGTGCTTCCGGCAACTTGCCGGCATCCAGGTACGCTTCTCCGATAGCCACCAAAAGCTCTACATTCTTTTTATTTTTTCCTTTTGTCAAACGCCCGGCGTCTTCGGCAGCCTGTGCCGGATTTGACTGAATCATTTCTTTCAATTTTGCAACCTCCGCCTGCCATTCGGCATCAGGTGATTGCGCATAGAGCGACCCAACAGCTATAAACGCTCCAGCTAAAAACATTTGTACTCGTTTCATGATAGTCACTAATTTTAGTTATTACTCGTCTTTCACATGGACGACACGTACCGGCTGGGTAGCCGGAACAAGTCCGGATTTCAATATAATCCGCTGTCCTTTGTCAGATGCCATAAAAGAAGCGAATCCCCAGGATAATCCGTTACGGGGATCATTCAACAACGCATAAACAGACCGTGCCAGAGGATAATTGCCGTAGAACAAATAAGCCTGATAAGGTTTATAACTATTCGCAGGAGTAGCAACGTCCTCAGCACTCACCGCCATCACCCTGACCTCCTCACGAAAAGATAAATGAGTCGTATCGTTACGGTTGCCCAACCAGTTCACCCCAATCACTCCCATAGCATTCGGATTCTCCGCTACATAATCCATCACCTGCCGGTTCGTTTTCAAAGCACTGACATTGTCCGTAGCCAAAGGCTTTCCACCGCAAATCGAATCTATGGCAAAACGCACGGTACTGGAATTCTTATTATCGAACACCACCTGAATCTCCTTCAAACGGGAATCCGGATTTACCTCCTTCCAGTTTTTCACCTCACCCGTCAGAATACGGCGGAAATCACGTACACTCAATAAAGAGTCCGGATTATTGCGATTCACAATCAAAGCCAGACCATCCGTAGCCAGTTTTATCTCACGGGGAAAAAACTTACGGCTGTGGAACGAATTCATCTCTTCCTCAGTCAGTGTCCGGGTTACGATAGCCAACCGGACACTGTCTTTCAGAAGTAAATTAATCGCCTCTACCTCTGTTGTATAACGAGGAACAATCCCAGCCAAAGGATACAAGTTTTCGAACACATCAATTTCTTCCTGTATGATAGGTTCGAAACTCTCGTCCGCTGTAATGGCGACCACCCCGGAAGAATAAGTATCCGTCGGTCCCTTCTTCGACTTCGAGTTGCAAGCCCCCAATACCGCCAGCAGAACAACCCCTATCAGCTTCCATTGTCTTTTCATCATCTTTTACTGTAATCTAAACATCACCGGAACAGTGAACTTCACACGCACCGCTTTTCCATTTTGTTTGCCCGGAATCCATTTCGGCATACTCTTTACCACCCGTACAGCCTCCTTATCCAAATAAGGGTCTACGCCACGGGCTACATGTACATCAGAAATACTGCCGTCACGCTCCACAACGAACTGTATGATAACACGTCCTTGCGTTCCGTTCTCCTGCGCAATAGTCGGATACTTGATATTCTTGCCCAGATAAGCCATCAATTCCTGCGGTCCACCGGGAAAAGCCGGCATCTGCTCCACCATATCAAAGACCTTTTCAGGTTCCGGTTCCGCCTGCGTCACCACTTGCTTCAAATCCGCAATATCCGCCCCGTTCGTTTCATCATTCCCCTTCACGTCAGCAATGGAAATGGATACTTTGGTAGCATTCAAATCTTCCTGGCTCTTGATTTCATCCTCTTCATGCACCTCCTCATCCTTTTTGATGACAGGAGCCGTAAACTTAATAGAACTTTTCAGTGCAGGGGGAGGAGGCGCAACCGGTTCCACCCTTTTCATCTCTTCCTGCTTAATTTCCGGTTCTTCCAATTTCGACAAAGTAGTAACCTCTGTCATAACCTCTTTCTGCTTCGGAGTCGCCAACTTAAGCAACGTAGGAATGCTAAACCCGACAACCGCTATCACCAACACAATCAACATCGCCGCGTTATGCCGTTTCGTTGAATTAGCACGCATCCTATATGCTCCATACGCCTGGTTTTTGCCCTCAAAAATCAGTTGACACCACTCCGAAGAAGCTAAATCTAATTTTGCCATTTTACTTTTCTTTTTTAGGTGTTACATCATTCATCGGCCAGATTCTGCGACAAAGCTCCCTTCTCATTGTAATTCTTTATCAAGAATTCGTCCGCTTCAGCCATATCGGTTATTACATACTTGCCAATGTTACATATCTGCATTTCATCCAGCGCGTCAATCAGATTCCGATAAGAAGCGTCATCCGTCGCCTTGATAATCACGGTCGGCGTATCCTTTCCGCTCTTAATCTCGGCAACCTGTTTCTTAAAGTCCTCTTCCGAAATCTCAAGGTCAAGCTTCTTCTGCTTCAATGCCCTCACTTTATTTACGGCAACAGCATTCTTCTGAAGAAGCACGGCACGCAATCCGTCAGCACTGTAATTCGTCTCCTTCAATGACGTATAATCCTTATAATTAGGTTCTCCCTCATAATAATAAAGTTTATCATCCGGTCCCAGCAGCAAAGTAATCGCCTGAGAAGCCTTCACCATACTCTTCTGGTCCTCGGTTATATTCTTATCATTACTCGGCATGCTTATCTCCATCGTCTGAGGTTTGCTCAGCGTAGTACACAGCATAAAGAAAGTAATCAACAGCATGTTCATGTCCACCATCGGCGTAAAGTCCACGCGGACAGTCATCTTCTTCTGTTTGCTCTTCCCGTTTTTCCCGCTCTCTTGTACTTCAGCACTCATTATATTTCCTCCTTTTTAATTTTCAGATTCCGTTTTGAGAGAAGTAATCAGATTATACCGGTTTTCCCTCAAATCCTGAAGCGAGTTCATAACATTCTTTATCACCGAGTATGGAGTCGAAGCATCCGCCTTGATAGCAATTCGCAAGTCAGCGTTAGCGGCACGCGCATTACGCACCCACGACTTAAACTGGTTATCAACGCTATCACAAGGAATTCCCTCGTTTTTCAAAACCTTATCCCGCTGTTCCTCAGGAAGGTCCAGGAATTTCTGCATACTTCCGATGGGTACTCCGAAAGTAGAAGAAAGAATAAACCTCTTCTCTTGTTCCGGAGTAAATTCAATGCCATACTCCTTACCCATACTCTCCAAGACAGCCCGCATGTCCTGCTGCTTGTCAAGGCTCATAAATATCTTTCCTTCCGGATCAACCAGAATCTGGAGCACATTCGTCTCCGGAATCTTAATCTCCGAAACAGACGCCGGAGTAGTCACCTGTACCGGTTCTTTCTTCACAAATGTCGAAGTCAACATAAAGAAAGTCAGAAGCAATACAGTAACATCACTCATAGCCGTCATATCTATGAACGTACTTTTCTTTTTAATTTGCGCTCTACCCATGATTTAACAGATTTTGAAAGGATTCACCCCATTAGTGAGTAGCGGCAAAAGTTTGTACAATGGAAAATCCGACTTCATCGAGCCCATAAGTCAATTTATCAATCTTGTTGGTGTAGTAGTTGTATGAAATAACAGCCAATGCACCTGTCAAAATACCGAAAGCAGTATTAATCAAAGCCTCGGAAATACCTTGCGACAAAGCCATAGAGTCAGCTCCGCCACCCGCAGACAAAGCGGCAAATGAACGAATCATACCGATTACCGTACCAAGCAACCCCATCAACGTACCCAAAGTAGTAATAGTGGCAATAATCGGAAGATTCTGCTGCATCATAGGCATTTCCAAAGCAGTAGCCTCTTCCAGTTCCTTCTGGATAGCCAGCAGCTTTTGTTCTTTAGACAAAGAAGTATTCTTTTCCATTTCCTCATACTTACGCAAAGTAGAAGTCACCACATTGGCAACAGACCCACGCTGTTTGTCGCAAATCTCTTGCGCTTTCTTCATATCCCCGGCAGCCAGTGCCTCTTTAATATTAGCGACAAACTTAGCCAACGAACCCCTGCCGAAAGCAGAACGAAGAGCAAAATAACGTTCGATACTCAAAGCAAGCACAGTCAATAACAATGTTTGGATGACAGGTACAATAACGCCCCCTTTATAAACAGTACCCAACATATTCAACGGATGGTTGTCGGGGTCATTATTCATAAAATTAGACGGATTCCCCAATAAGAACTGATAAATACATACAGCTATTACAAAACAGCAGATAATCACAATACCGGCATTCTTTATACCTACAACTTTAGCTTTTTTAGTAGTTTCCATAATAAGTTTTTTTTGTTAAGATATTAATTCAGTTATTTAGAAAATTGTCAGAAGAATAGGGCACACCACGCTATAAACCCTGCGACTTTTCAAGCACAAAAAGCCGCACAGTCCATACCCAGGTATGAAAAGGAAAAAATAAGAAAAGATAAGATTACTAAATAAGGATACGCCTCAAAGTGAACACATAGTAGTCACTGCAGATAATGGAATAATGAGGGTCCTTATCCGAATAATAAGACTTGCTTTGGTCCAGAACCAAAGAATTTTCTCTCAACAAAGAAAACTTATGCATAACGTCTTTTAAAGAATCGTTTATTTCGATAATCCTACGTAAACGATAATTATTAGACGTTGATTCAGTAGTAGACTTACAACCCAATTCAACATCGGAAACAGACAAAGATTGAGACATCCTGTTAAAACCGACAGCACGCTCCTTTAGAGAAGAATTATTCATCTCGGAAGATGATGCAGACAACTGGCAAATATTGCCACTTTTAGAAACGCATGAAGCACCCATAGCATTTCCGCTCACGCTATAAGATAGCATAAGCAGAATTGAAGCTAATATGAATTTCAGAGAAGCTCTCATTGCATTTCTTTTAATGAATTGTAATAGGTCTACTTTATTTTGCGGCAAAAATAATAATAAAAAATTTCAGTCAGTCGTTGTTCACATCTTTTAAGACTAAAATTTTGCCTTTACCATAAAAACAACCGGAGAGATGTTTTGTTCGGAAGAACACAGAAAAACAATACAGACCGAGATATTATTCATATTATCTGTTAAAAGAAAGATTCGGCGGTAATTCTCTGGAAGGAAAAAATGATAAGGATACAACAGAAAAGTATTTCTTGCATATCAGATGCCAAGATTCAGATACTATTTATGCGTATATACAACACATTTATCGCATACCGTATCGCTGCATATTTAGAGAAAGATTTTATTCAGGAGAATACAAAAAAAACAATACAGACCAAGATATTATTTCATATTACCTGCTAAAAGTAAGATTCGGTTGTAATTCCCTGGAAGGGAAAAATGATAAGGATACAACAGAAAAGTATTTCTTGCATATCGGATGCCAAGATTCAGATACTATTTATGCGTATATACAACACATTTATCGCATACCGTATCGCTGCATATTTAGAGAAAGATTTTATTCAGGAGAATACAAAAAAAACAATACAGACCAAGATATTATTTCATATTACCTGCTAAAAGTAAGATTCGGTTGTAATTCCCTGGAAGGGAAAAATGATAAGGATACAACAGAAAAGTATTTCTTGCATATCGGATGCCAAGATTCAGATGCTATTTATACGTATATACGCATTTATTACATACCGTATCGCTGCACATTTAGAGGGATGTTTTATTCGAAACGATACAAAAAGCAATGCATACAAAAGCAAAACACACAGAAAAACAATACGCACAAAAGTGACATACACAATCCGTTAAAGTACAAATATCTAACCCTGTAAAGAGCCCAACGCAGACTGAATCCCAACTGGATTTCTTCGTATCCCAGCCATAGCTTTAAAGAAGGTTACATGCATATCTTATCGCATACCGTATCGCTGCACATTTAGAGGAATGTTTTAAGAACGATTGTCCGGGCTGTCAGACCTTGTTTCCGGGGAGGGGAAGGGGAAGGAAAATACCTAACCATACAAAAAAGCCGGCCAATTCACAATGCTTCGAGCATGAATCGGCCGGCTAACTTTATATTATTTTCCGGTAAAAACAAGATTCGGTTGCTTCGGTTGCAATTCCCCGGAAGGGAAAAATGACAAGGAGGCAAACAGAAAAGTATTTCCTGCATATCGGACTCAAAGATTCATTTTCCCGGAGACCCCCATCCCGCAAACACACAAAAACACAAACACAAACAAACACAAAAAAGAAATCGAGCCCTCCGGAATCTTATCCGACAGGGCTCGATAAACATCTGAATTTAAAAAAACGGCAGCTACCTACTCTCCCACTATTACGCAGTACCATCGGCGTAA
>NZ_CAUCSQ010000061.1 GCF_958445495.1 uncultured Bacteroides sp.
ATTTTCGCTAATCACCAAATTTTCAAGTACTTACAATTCGTCGAACTCACGTTATAATTATAATACGCCTCCAGTTCCGGTGTCAGTTCCGCTTTCGGGACCAGTTTCCCCTCCATCTCCAGAAACCGGTTCAGGTCCGTGCTGTCCGACTGTTTGACAAATACGATGCGGCGTGCAATGGGATTATGGTTGTAGTCCAGACAGAGATATAGCCCCTTCAGCATGTTTGGAAATTCATAGTGCGGCAATTGCAGGTAAATCGTAACCAAGGCGAATTGCGGCGAGTCCCGTTCGTTGAACATCAAGTACGAATTCTGGTGATTGCTGATGATTCCCCCTCCCCAGTGTACGGATTTATATGCATTAATCATGCCGACCTTTACATATTCGTTATTGTCGGAAGCCCCGATAAGATAAGGTTCGATTTTCAGACTGTCCGTAGAAGAAGAAAGACTGTAACTAAGGTAAGTGCCGCTGTAATTGAACACATCCTGCACAGACTCCTTCATCCTCTTTCCGAGCAACCTGATAAACGGGTTCCCGTTCTCCGTTTCATTCTGCTGCTCCGGTTCCATTTCCGAGAGAAGCAGCTTCATCGAGCTTACATTGTTCAGCAAGCGTTTCTTCGAGACATTGTTCACCAGCGCCAGAGCATCGTCCAGAGCCTCCTCCTGCGTGTGGGTTTTCAGTAAGTCGATGTACGCGGGCAGCACGCTGGAGTACAATGCCGACAACACGCTTGGCGCCATGTCCACCCGGTCGGCAATCTCTTTCATTTTCACTCCGTTGTTACGCAAGTACTCGATTCTCTTGTAGATTTCCGTAAGTTCATCCATGATTTTAGAAGTTACCAATTGAATTCCGTTGCAAAGGAATGACTAAAGTATTATGATTTTGTTGCATGAATATTACATTAATATTTCAGCGCCTCCAAAGACGTAAATATACGATATGATTTATTGAAATTCATTTTTTTCCCCGCCGGTGTGCCCTACTTTTGCGGCGGAAACAAAAAACGATGTTATATGGATTTCAAAGAAAAACTGTCGCCTTCAGTTCAGAAAAAACTGTCCGATTTAATCTTCATCCTCTATGCGGGAGGAGCGGCATTGCTGTCCTACTCATTAGTATATGCGCTCCGCAAGCCCTTCACCGCCGCCACGTTTGACGGGATGGAGCTGTTCGGCATGGATTATAAGATAGCGACAAGTATCATCCAGATATTCGGATATATGGTATCCAAGTTTATCGGGATAAAACTCATTTCCGAACTGAAGAGAGAAGGCCGCCTGAAATTCATTCTTGTCTCCATAGGGGTTGCCGAACTCTCTTTAGTTCTTTTCGGATGCCTTCCCCGCCCGTTTAACGTGCTGGCGTTGTTCTTCAACGGACTCTCGTTAGGATGCATGTGGGGCGTGATTTTCAGCTTTCTCGAAGGCCGCCGGGTGACAGACCTGCTCGCTTCCCTTTTCGGTCTGAGCATCGCCGTCAGCAGCGGGACAGCCAAGTCCATCGGGCTCTATGTAGTCAATACACTGGGCGTCAGTGAATTCTGGATGCCCGCATTGATTGGTGCAGTCGCTTTGCCCCTGTTGGCAGGACTGGGATACATTCTCGACCATCTTCCCAAGCCCACTGCCGAAGACAAGGCACAGCGTGTCGAACGGGTGACGCTGGACAAACAACAGCGGTGGGAACTGTTCCGCAGCTTCGCCCCCGTGCTGACACTGCTTTTCTTTGCCAACCTCTTCCTGACCGTGTTGCAAGACGTCAAAGAAGACTTCCTGGTGAAAATCATTGATGTAAATGCCGCCGGGCTCTCCTCCTGGGTATTTGCCAAGGTAGACGGCGTAGTAACCCTCATCATCCTGGCGGTCTTTGCCACGCTAGCCCTGGTGAAAAGCCATATCAAAGTACTTTCAACCCTGCTGGCGCTCGTGATTGCAGGAGCGGTGACCCTCAGCTTCGTAGCCCTCAACTACCACACCCTGCAGCTCTCCCCGCTGGTGTGGCTGTTCATCCAGAGCCTCTGCCTCTATTTCTCCTACCTGAGTTTCCAGACCATCTTCTTCGACCGGTTCATCGCCTGTTTCCGGATTAAGGGAAATGTCGGATTCTTCATCGCGATGGTCGATTCCATCGGCTATACAGGTACGGTGCTGGTACTGGTTTTCAAAGAATGCTTCAATCCGGATTTGAACTGGCTGGAATTTTACAATACGATGGCAGGCACGGTAGGCATTGTCTGTTGCTTCGCCTTTACCGTTTCTCTGATATACCTGATACAACGCTACCGGAAAGGAAAACAACCGGCGGTACGCGGCAACGGAGAGTCCGCCTGCCCTGTACCCTCCCTCGCCTCCTCCTGTTGAAGGCAAGGGCAGGACAGAATCGGAACGTGAAAATGAAATTATAAATAAACAATTTATATAGGAACAAGAATGAAAAAGATTGAATGTGTAATTTTTGATTGGGCAGGCACAGTGGTCGATTACGGATGTTTCGCCCCCGTTGCCGCCTTTGTAGAGAGTTTTCAAGCGATAGGCGTTCCGGTGACGCCGGCTGAGACACGCGCTTACATGGGATTGACGAAAGTAGAAGAAATCCGCGCGTTATTTAATTTAGAACGTGTGAGCAATGAATTCCAGAGCAAGTATGGGCGCCCGTACAATGAGAATGACGTGCAGGAACGTTATGAGGCATTTCAGCAAATCCTGTTTGCCACGTTGAAAGAATACTCCGAACCGATACCGGGCGTAGTCCCTACCGTAGAAAAGTTACGTGCCGCAGGCATCAAAATCGGTTCGACCACCGGATACACCCGTAAAATGATGGACATCGTCATTCCGGCAGCCGGTGAAAAAGGATACCGCACAGACTATTGCGCAACCTCGGATTCGCTTCCGGCAGGCCGTCCCGCACCCTACATGATATTCGAGAATATGACGAAACTGGGCGTTCCCAGCCTCGACTCAGTTATAAAAGTAGGAGATACGATTGCCGATATAAAAGAAGGCGTCAATGCCAAAGTATGCAGCGTAGGCGTCGTTCTCGGCAGCAACGAAATGGGGCTGACGGAAGCGGAGACCAAAGCGATGCCCGCCTCCGAGCTGGAAGCGCGCATCGGCGCAGTCAGAGAAAGAATGCTGGCGGCAGGCGCCTCCTACGTGATACGTACGATGGAAGAGCTGCCCGCACTGATTGAAAAGATAAATTCCGAAAATCAATAACCCCTTATTCAACCCGTAATATTATTATTCAACTAAAAAAAGAAGATATTGTCATGAAACCCTATTTATTATTAACTCCCGGACCACTCACCACTTCAGATACAGTAAAAGAAACCATGATGACCGACTGGTGCACTTGGGACGAAGACTACAATCTCGGCATTGTCCAGGAATTGCGTAAAGAACTGGTAAATATCGCCACAAGCAATACCGGAGACTATACTTCCGTGCTCCTGCAGGGAAGCGGCACATATTGCGTGGAAGCCGTGATAGGCGCCACCATTACCCAGAGAGACAAACTCCTGATTTGCAGCAACGGAGCCTATGGCGACCGTATGGGCAACATCGCCGAATATTACCACCTCGACTATGACATGCTGGCATTTGAAGAGACAGAACAAGTCTCCGTAGAATACCTGGACGACTACCTGAGCAACAATTCCGATGTCACCCACGTCGCCTTTGTCCATTGCGAGACAACCACCGGCATCCTGAACCCCATCAAAGAACTGTCCCACATCGTCAAGATGCACGGTAAAAAACTCATCGTAGACTGCATGAGCAGTTTCGGAGGCATTCCGTTAGACGTAAGCGAGTTAGGCATCGACTTCCTGATTAGCAGTTCCAACAAATGCATCCAGGGCGTACCGGGATTCGGATTCATCATAGCCCGCCGTTCAGAACTGATGCGTTGCAAAGGCGTAGCCCGTTCCCTTTCCCTGGACATCTACGACCAGTGGGAAACGATGGAAAAAGGAAATGGAAAATGGCGTTTCACTTCCCCCACCCATGTTGTCCGCGCCTTCAAGCAAGCGTTGTCCGAGCTGAATGAAGAAGGAGGCGTCGAAGCCCGCTACAAGCGCTACTGTGAAAACCACCAGGTCCTGGTAGACGGCATGCGCTCGCTCGGATTCCGGACATTGCTTGACGACGACATCCAGTCGCCCATCATCACCTCCTTCCTTTACCCGCATAAAGACTTTGACTTCAAGACATTCTATCAGGCATTGAAGAGCAAGGGATTCGTCATTTATCCGGGCAAGATATCGAAGGCAGATACCTTCCGTATCGGAAATATCGGCGACGTCCATCCGGAAGACTTCCGCCGGTTGGTAGAAGTAATCCGGGAAACCGAATATTGATAAACAAAGAACCACGGAAACCGGATTTGTTTCCGACAGGGGTTATCCGAAAAATGAACAGCCTCCGGGAGTCAGGCATAAAACTCCGGGAGCACGGTTCAGAATCGGGTAGCCCCTTGTCGTTCCTTGACAGGCATGCAGGCTGTAAACTTCTGACTTGAAAAGCCGGCTTTCCGGACATCCCCCCATGCGGTTACCCGTAAGCGGCATCAAGCCTCCCTTATCCCTTATACAGCCGTCATTCCGTTTTCCTGTTCAAGGCGGAAGGCTGTGACAGGCGCAAACTGCTCACGATGGCGGCAACGGCGGCAAAGCAACTCCCGGCTATCAGACAGGCGGCAGTGCTTCTGGCGGGAGCGATGAAGCTGAAAAGCAGTGCGACAAGAGTCGTTCCGGAAGTCTGTCCCAGCAGGCGTGCCATCCCCAGCATGCCGCTCGCCCCTCCCGAACGTTGCGGCGGGGCGGAAGAAATAATCGTGCTGTTGTTCGGCGTCTGGAACAAACCGAACCCCGCACCGCAAAGCATCAGACGCAGGATAATGCTGATTTCCGAAGATTCGGCAGTCAGAGAAGAAAGAGAGAACAAGCCCGCGGCAAACAAGACCATGCCCACGCTCCCCAATATTCCGGGATGAATACGCTCCACGAGATACCCCGCCAGCGGAGCCGTCACCAACGTAGCCAGCGGCCACGGAGTCAGCAAAAGCCCCGTCATCACCTCGCTGTGCCCTAACGTATTCTGGAGGAAAAACGGCAACGCCACCATCGCAGACATCTGGGCGATAAACGAACAGATGGAAGTCAGGATAGACAGCCGGAAAATCGGTATCCGCAATAAGTCGAGAGGCAACAGCGGCGTAGTCTGGGCAAGCTGCCGGCGGACATAGTAAGTCCCCGCCACCGCCAGCACGATAAGCTGGACAAACAGGAAATCCATCTTCTCATGATGGGCAAACCCGTCCAGCGTATAAATCAGCAGCCCGAAAGTAACCGCGTTGGCTATGGCGCTGATAACATCGAATTTCCGCTTGCTGTGTTCCTCCTGCCTGGGCAGATGCTTCAAGCCCAGTGCCAGTGCGGTAATCCCCAAAGGCACATTGATGGCGAACAGCCAATGCCAACTGGCAACAGACAAGATACCGCTGGCCACCGAAGGACCGGCGGCTGCGGAAATCGCCACCACCATAGCGTTAATCCCCATGCCCCGTCCCAGTTGGCTTTTCGGATAAATATACCGCAGTTGCGCAGTATTCACGCTCGTGATTGCCGATGCGCTGAATCCCTGGAAGATACGCGCTACGGTCAGCGTCCAGAACGAGTCGGACAAGGCACAGACCAGCGAAGTGACGCAAAACAGGCCGATGCCCGAAAGAAACACCTTCCGGTATCCGATAATCTCCCCCAAAGCGGAAAAAGACAACAAAGAGACGACAATCGCCAATTGATACCCGTTGATAATCCACGTCGTCGCGGCAGGCGAAGTGCCGAAATCATGCGAAAGGGTAGGGAGTACGATATTGATAATGTTAATATCCAATACCGACATGCAAAGAGCGAACCCGACGGACACCACCGCCCAGATACGCCGGGGCATCGGTAATCCGTCGGGCACGTTCGTCTGGGCGGCAGGGACGGCAGTTTGTTTCATCATAAAAACGATTCTTCAAGAGTTGGTTTAAGGGCATTTTCACCAATCAGGCAAGTACGCCCTCCTGTAAAAAAAGCAATCAGTCCGTAAAGGTAAACAAAACCCGTCCCGACGTGTTTTTGTTTTCTTTGAAAAATAAGTTTTTTTAGCGCATCCGCATCGTCCGGCTGCACCCGCGTGAAAGCAATGCCGGCCTTCCCATACGGGAAACAAACAGTCACCTCAGTTTCAGAATCCGCTGGTTGCTACTTCCCCGGAACTCCAGGTAAGGAGAAAAGAGCGATTGGTCGAAACGTCCGTCCACCAGCACGTCCACATAAGCAAGAATTGCGCTCAAACGGGCCTGTTTCAGGATTTCTTCATACGTATAACCCGTGTAGCACCATATATTCATTCCCGTCTCCTCCTTTATCCTTCTGACAAGAGGCAGAAATGCCTCCGGGTTGTAAAAAGGGTCCCCGCCGGAAAAAGTAACCCCGTCCAGCAACGGGTTCGCCTTGATTTCCCGGATAACAGACTCTATTTTCTCCTCCGTCAGCACCTCGCCCGCGTCCGGATTCCAGCTCTCCGGGTTGTGGCAACCGGGACAATGGTGCGAGCATCCGGCAAGATAAATCGAATACCGGATACCCTCGCCGTCCACAATCGTTTCGGGATACGTCCCCAATAAATGCAATGCCATCGATTAGCTCCCGGCTGTTTACAGATGTTTCACACGGTCTTTCTCTTCTGCCCGCTTGGCAGAATTCCAGGAACTCAGGTCGCCCGTCAGATAACCGGTGATACGGCGCATGCGGAGAATATTCTCACCCTGGCATACGGGGCATTTGTCAAAGATAACTCCTTTGTAGCCGCAACTGTGACACGTATCCACCGGATGATTGATAGAACCGTATCCGATGCCCTCGTCATGCATCACCTTCACGATTTTTGCGATGGCACGTACATTCTTCTGAGCCTCCCCGTCGAGTTCCACATACGTGATATGCCCGCCGCGCGTGATGGCGTGGAAAGGAGCCTCCCTCTTGATTTTCTCGACGATGCCGATAGGCTCTTTCACATCCACATGGAAAGAATTGACATAATAATCCCTGTCCGTCACCCCCGGAATCTTGCCGAATTTGCGGCGGTCCATTTTGGTGAAACGTCCTGAAAGCCCTTCGGCGGGAGTAGCCAGCACCGAGTAATTCAAGTTATATTTCGCCTTGTATTCGTCCACCACCTTGTTCATCTCCATGACAGCCTCATACAGCGTGTCCCAGGCCTTCTGGCAATGCCCGTGACCCTCCCCGTAAAGAGCGACCATCGCATTGTGCCCGCCGATAAACCCGATGCCCAGCGTACCGCTGCGGAGCACGTCGCCCACTTGTTCGTTCGGGTTCAGCGCGCCCCCGCCTTTCCACACGTCGTTGCCCATCATGAAAGGGAACTGGCGCGCCAGGGCAGTGCGCTGGTACTGATAACGCTCGTAAAGCTGGTCGGCAACCAAAACAGCCATATTCCGTACGGATTCCAGGAAAATCTCCTTCGCTTTCAGCTCGATGGCGTCCTTCTTGCGTTCATCCTCGATGAGGCTCTCCGCCTTGATACGCGCTTCGATAGCCAGGCGCGGCATGTTCAACGTCGTAAACGAAAGATTGCCGCGTCCCAGGGAAGATTTCTCGCCCGCCACATTCTCGAATACGCGCGTGCGGCAACCCATCGTCGCCAACTCGTAAACATAACGTTTCGGGTCATCCGCTTTCCACTTCTCATTCTTGTTGAAAGGCGTATCCAGAAACATGAAGTTCGGGAAAAGAGCCTTCGAAGTCGTCTGGCAGGCTTTCAGCAGCAAGTCAAAGTTGGGAGCCTCATACGTAGCCTTCATCGCCTCCTCGAAATTATCCGTCTTCATCGCCTTTTCGAAATCTTTCTCCGAATAAGAAACCCCGTCTTTCACCTTGAATATCTGAATCGGGAACACAGGAACCTCGCCGCGTGTCCCCAAGCCCTCAATCGTAGCCTTCAACAGCTCCTCGATAACCATGCGTCCCTCGGCGGAAGTGTCCGTACCGTAATTGATAGAGCTGAACACCACCTGGTTGCCCCCGCGTGAGTGCATCGTGTTCAAGTTATGGATAAAACCCTCCATCGCCTGATGCGTATCTTTCTGTGTCTGCTGGTACGCCTTATCGATGATGCGTGCCAGATGCTCCTTGTCGATGTTGATTTGAAGGGCTATCAGGGCGATGCGCAACGTCTCCCGTTCCCGCTCGCCGGATTTGATAGACGGAAGATATTCCTTGATTAACGTGCGGATAGCCTTCTCGTCCGCCTGCGTCCCGTTCTCCATCGCCACGTAAAAGTTGATGAACGACGCCAGATGCTTGCGGAATGATTTGGCGACCCCTTTTGCCATGAAGAAATCGAAAGCGGGAATCGCCTGTCCCCCGTGCTGCTCGTTCTGGTTCGTCTGGAAAATGATGGTAGCCAGCGTCGCATAGCTCTGTATGCTCTGCGGCGTGCGGATACTCCCGTTTTTGGTGCGGAAACCGCGTTCAAACAAATCATCCATGTCATACTGGATGCAAGTCGTCGTCTTGGTCGGGTAATAATCCAAGTCATGGATATGGATATCTCCCATCTGGTGTGCCTCTGCGAAACGCTTGGGCAGCAAATATTTATAAGTATAATCCTTCGTCACCTCCGAAGCGAAAGTCATCATCTGTCCGGCGGGAGTATGGCTGCTCATGTTGGCGTTGCTCAAGTTCACGTCATTCTTGTCGATAGCCACGATGCCGTCCATCACATGCTTCATCTGGGTTTTCTTGTCCCGTTCCGTATTCCGCCATTCGCGGTAGATGATATACTTCTTGGCAACTTCCGGCCGTACCTTCATCAATTCCTTTTCCACCAAATCCTGAATCTCCTCTACCGTAATCGTAGGGGTTGCGAATTGGCTGATAACATTCATGGTGATGTCGGCAATCAATTGCTGTTCATCCTCAATACCCGTTGCACTGAATGCCTTGCTGATTGCATTCTTGATTTTGCTGATAGAGAAGTCCTCTCTTTTACCATCCCGTTTGATGATACAAATTTCCGCGTAGTTCATAACTTTAACTCCCGAAAGTGTTAGACATTAATAATATGGTTCATTCGATTCCGGCAGGTCTTCTGACTTATCCCTCCCCCGCAACACCTTCCCACACCATCCGGCGCAGTGGCATATCGTGCGGATTCACAGAGAATTACAGCAGCGGGTACTGTCGCCGATTTGCACAGCGTTCCCTCATTGACTAAACCTCTTTTAGCTCCGAAAACGGATACAAAGATAGGAGATATTCCGATACCCCGGTTCGCTTTTAACATTAAATTTCGGGAAACTTTTCTTTCTCGCTGATACAGAAAGTTTTCCAAAACGGAAAACTTTTAAGAAATAATTTTGCATAAAGTGTTTGGTTTCTCCGTGGATTAATTGTTTAAAAAGAATATAGGAATCGGCTCCCGGTATGTATAAGCGACAGTTTATGTGTATATAATATTGAATTTAAAACATATTAGAATATGGATGAACTAAAAGAGCAAGTGACGGTTTCACTTATTCCCGTGTCGCGTGTCCGTCTGTATGGTTTGAGAGACCTGGAACAGATGTTAGACAGTTTTTATGGTTTTTATAATCGTGAGGTGAATGAACCTTATCTGGTTCAGGAACAGAAAACCCTTGTCCGGGTTGTCAAGTTGATAACTTTCCAGTTGCAGGACAAGTCCATGCCTGCCGGAACGCAAGAAAGCGTGTCCGGCTTGAAGTGCGGTCATTTCAGGTTCGTGCTGCCGGAGCGGAAACCTTTCAGTGTTGTTGCCCGCACTTCCTGTTTGCAACAATTGGAAGAGTATTTGACGCAGTTCTTTATCCTGTTTGAGTGCCGGTCAACGGGCATTCCTTATTCGATAACCGAACGGCAGGTCCTCAGGAGGATTAAAAAGCAGCTTGTCCACCAGCTTAAAGGTACGGACAAGTATCGGATGTTCAAGAAGAAATCCCCGTCTCATGCAGGGAAGATTACCCCGGCGGAGATGCTGGAACTCCGGAATCAGCAAAAAGACGAGAAACTCTTGGGAGTAGCCTGCGGGCGAATCACTAAAATTAATCCGCATTCGGAAAAGTACAAAGCTTTGAAAGAAGAACAGCTTCGGAAAATCCGGGAGATGGATTAAGATTAGGAAAGAGAAAAAGAACAGGCGGACGAAGGCGTTTCGCTTTCCGTCCGCCTGTTCTTTTGTCTGATACGTATTTGTATTAAGACATCATTCCCATTTCGGATTTAAAGGGTTACGGACTGTGCAATATCGGATTTTCCGTTTTGTGTTACGAATCTGAAATCTTCTTCCGAAAGCAACTTCTTAATTTCCTGTTTTTATCAAATAGTCTTCGGGTAAAACTCTTCAAGTAAATCAGTTGCAAATTTAGTGTATTCCTATGTTCCCGCATATATCCGTATTGCCTAGGGTTACCTTCGCACAGAAAAACTCTGATTTTTTTCTATTTCCGTCTTGCTTGCCGGGAAATGGCATTTGTCGGGTTCGCCGCGGATTTTACAGGTAATCATCGGTTTGGTTTCCGACTTCCAGCCGGTGGCTGTCGTCCTGTTCACGTTTGTCGTCCTGTTCACGTTTGTCGTCCTGTTCACGTCTGTCGCTCTGTTCACGTCTGTCGTCCTGTTCACGTCTGTCGCGCTGTTTACGTCTGTCACCCTGTTTACGTCTGTCACCCTGTTCACGTCTGTCACGCCGTTCATGTCTGTTGTACTGTTCATGTCTGTTGCACTGTTCGCGTCTGTCGCATTTTTCACGTCTGTCGCACTGTTTACCTCTGTCGTACCGTTCATGTCTGTCGCATTGTTCCCGTCTGTTGTACTGTTCCCGTCTGTTGTACTGTTCATGTCTGTCGTCCTGTTTCCGCCTGTCGTCCTGTTCCCGCCTGTCGCGCCGTTCATGTCTGTTGTCCTGTTCACGTCTGTCGCACGGATGCCGCCTGTGGTGTACCTCAGGGCGATGGGCAGGGTGAATGATGCCGTTTTCATTTCATAGAGGAGGATACGGATACCAGCTCTACTGCGGGCGTAGTCCATTCCTTCCGGCATTCTTTTGAACAGGGTAGTGGCTTTCGGGGATACCGGATAGAAAGAGGGGGCTTTGCCGACGTTGTTGTAAATCGGGTTGAAGTCTTGGGCAGACACTTTCGGTATGTATGAGAAAATGCCCAGTAGGCAAAGTAGGGCATATATCCGCCAAGGGACATTTACCAAAAAACTGTTTTTTCTTTTCATATTTTCGTTTGATTGTTTTGAAAAACGGATGTTTTTAAGTCCGTTTTTGTTAGTTTATTAATTGGTCTTAATTGCTTTTTGTTGATTTTCAAATAGTTATCCGGTTATTTGATGGCTTGTTTTTTTGTTGATAGTTTAATCAATCCGGCTTGTCGGTGGCTTGATGGCTTGTTTTTTGTTGATAGTTTAATCAATCCGGCTTGTCGGTGGCTTGATGGCTTGTTTTTTGTTGATAGTTTAATCAGTCCGGCTTGTCAGCGGCTTGATGGCTTGTTTTTTGTTGATAGTTTAATCAATCCGGTTTGTCAGCGGCTTGATGGCTTGTTTTTTTGATAGTTTAATCAATCCAGCTTGTCAGTGGTTTGATGGCTTGTTTTTTGTTAATAATCGAATCAATCAGGCCTGTCGGCAGTTTAATTAACCGCTTTGTCAATTGTTTTATCAGTCGGTTCGTTAACGCCTAGTCAGCCGGTCTTTTACTTGATTTCTTTATCGGTTTCAGCAGCCTTTCATGAAAATTGGAATATGGTTTGTTATCGGTTTGTCATTGATAGTTGTTTTAAATAATGAAACGGCATACAAATGCAGGAGTATGCTCATTTCCATGCCGTTTTCATTTCTTACTATCTCGCTTTCCTTACAGGTTCATTGCATTAGCTCCTAATACGCCTGCTACTGCCGAAGCCACTGCGATGACTACTTTCAGAATCATATCCCAAAGGGATTTTCTCATTGCCATAACTTTACACACCTCCTTTCCGACTCTTTAAATGGTTTAATCATTTCTTGAAATTTATTTTCCTGAAAACTTTTCTTCCGGAGAATCTTTTCCGGGGAACTTTTTCGTAGAACCTTTTTGAGGAACTTTTTTTATGAAAACTTTTCCTTAAAAAAGTGGTTGAAACAACTTTATCCCGGCCGATAATTCTTATTCTTCAGAAAGCCCTTTTTTGAGGGGAAGTCCTTCTTCACTTGGGATTTGTTCTTCTCCTGAAGCTTGCTCTTTGCCTGAAGATTTCTTTTTACCTGAAAATTCCTCTTTCACCTCGAAGCAGGGGCACGCTTTAATCCACTCTTCCGGTTCAATTTCTCCGTTTCCGTTCCTGTCGGGTGACAAGTCCCGGTGACCGCATACCCGGCTGCCGGGAAATTTCTCCATCAGTTGTTTCACCAGAAGCCGTAGCATTGCCCGTTGTTCGGGGGTGCGGGTGTCTGACGGGCGTCCCCGATAGTCCAGTCCGCCTTCGTAACAGATACCTATCGAGCAGGCGTTGAAACCTTTCACATGCGCCCCGATACGCTCAATCGGCCGGGTGAGATGAACCGTTCCGTCCTTGCGGATGTAATAGTGATAACCTGTCCCGTTGAATCCGCGGCGCCGGTGCTGTAAATCCAGGTCGTCCGGTGTGAGCGTTTTGTCCTCCCGCGTGGCGGAACAATGAATCACGATTAAGTCAATCTTTCTCATCATGGAGCTTGTTGATTGTCCGTTACCTGTATGCCCGCCGGGTTATAGCGACGGGTCCGGGGCTTCGCCGTTATCGCCGCCCGGATTCGGGTCGGGAGTTTCTGCCGGTTTGTCCGTACCGTTCTTGTCAGCCTCGCTGCCTTCGGGTTTGTACTTGCTGTATTCCAGCGTTTTCAGTGCATTCTTGATTTCCTTGCCGGGGCGGAACCGGACACGGGCGCCTTTAATCAATCCTTCTTTCACATCTTTGGGAATGAACGCTCCCGAACTCCGGAGGGTGACATAGAATGAGCCAAGGTCGCCGAGGCGGACAATTTCGGCTTTCTTGAAACTTTCTATCATTTCCGTCTGGAGCGCACGCAATACACAGACCACGTCTGCCCAGTTCACGGTACTCGAACGCTGGATGCGTTCCGCCATCTCGTCGATATCTATCTCGCCGCTCGACTTGGCAAGGGCGTAATACATATCCGGCTTTTCCTTGTCCAGCATGTTTTTGCGAAGCACGCTGGTGAATGAAAATACTTTTGCCATAATTCCTTTTTTAATGATAATTGTTTTACAATAATTTTAATCGGCAATCCTAAAACGGCACTCTTTAGCCGGCAATCCTTAAAAATGAGTTTTTAAAATCCTAGTCTTTAAATAATTGTTCCTTAAACGGTTATCTTTTTGCTGGAAGGCTGACGAAAACCTTTGAACACTGATTTCTAAACACTAATCTTTAAATACTCAATCTAAAAACGCTGATTTTGAATGATAATCCAGGATTATTGATTTGTTCCGTCATAAGTGGTTCCTTGCTTATGACATTACGAAGATACGGCAATGGGAAAGGGCGATGTCCGTATTTGTCCGCAGATGTCCGGCAATGTCTTTTTTTGTCGGATAATGTCTGTATCGGGAGGGTGTGCAGAACTTATCCCTCCCGTCAGGCATACATAAAAAAATCCCCTGATACGGAACGGTTTTTATGACCGTACTTGCATCAGGGAATGAATTATAGCCTTTGAAGGCTTGGGACTGGAAAATATGTGAGACTCTGTACTTTGTTTTTTTATTCTTAATCTTTGTCTTTATTCTTTATCGTTGCTTTCCAGCAACTCTTTGCTTAACTTGTCTTCCAGTTCTTCAATGCTGGGGAGACTGGATTTAATTTCTTTCGGCAGCATTTGTCCCAGTTCGTAGTCCGAGATTCCTATCGGTTTGTTTACGTCCCGTAAGGCGTATTCTGCCATTATCCGGTCTTTGTTTTGGCAGAGCAGTAATCCGATTGTCGGGTTGTCTCCTTCCCTGCAAAGCGTATCGTCCACAGCCGAACAGTAGAAATTCAGTTTCCCGATGTATTCTGGCTGGAATTCCCCTCTTTTCAGTTCGACAACCAGGTATCTGTGCATGAATGGGTTGTACATCAGAATGTCGATATAGAAATCTTTCCCTGAAACTTCAATGTGATATTGTCTGCCCATAAAAGCGAAACCTGCACCCATCCGGACAAGGAATTTCTCGATGTGTTTAATCAGCCCGGCTTCTATATCCCTTTCGTCATATTCCTCGGTGAAAGTGAGCATGTCGAAAATATAAGGGTCTTTCAGGGTTTCTTTTACCTGTTTAGCTTGTATTTCGGGGAGGGTAGTATCGAAATTGTTGGCTAATGCTCCGTGGACATTATAATAATCCAACTTGATTGCTTCAACAAGAAAATCTCTGCTCCATCCGTTCTTTATGCATTGAATCATGTACCAATAACGGGCTTTGATGTCTTTTGTGCGTTGCATTAGGACTATATTATGCGACCAGTTTAGTTTACTGACCGGTAATGTCGTTTCGCTATCGTTCAAATACGAAACGGCCCGTTTCGTATTTGTAAGTTGCTGGTTGTATTCTTTATAGAACTGTATCATGAATTGGCAGTTTCTCACGGAGAAACCTTTCATTTTGGGATAATCATTCTTCAAATCATTGGCTAGCTGTTCCAACGCATTATTTCCCCAACCTATTTGCTTCTGGCTTTCGGATAGCAGTTTGCCGATGTCCCAATACATAAGGAGCATTTCTTCGTTAGCTGTATAAATAGCCTTTTTTTGGGCGAGCAGTACTCTTGATTTGACTTGTTGAAGTAGAGTGGCGTAACTGAATTTTTCGTTTTGGATTTCCATTATTTTTGTTTTGTTTCTGTAAAGATACTGATAATTATCGGGGATATGGCATTAATTTCCATATTTGTTTTTATTTATTTGAATATTCTATCTCTTTATTTGACAGTTAGACAGAAAATAACTATCTTTATATCATTGTATAATGCCGATAAATAACAGTAATGGATATAATGAAAGAAGAGAAAAATTTTGAATTAAGGGCTTATGACAAGGTTGAACTGGCATTGCTCTACTGCCCCGGCCGTTCGGAAGAGACGGCGATGAAAACGCTGACGCGGTGGATTAATCAGTGCAGCCCGTTGGTACAGGCATTGGCGGCTGTCGGATACAATTTGCGCCGGCATCGTTTCCTGCGTCAGGAGGTGGAACAGATAGTCAGGTATCTGGGGGAGCCTTGAGGAAAACGGGAAATAACGGGAAGTAAAAAATGAAGTACTTCTCCCTTCGTCTTTCAGTACATCTTTTGGCTTGAGTCTGTACTTGGTTGGTCCGGTTGCCGTACTTCACTTTACTGGTTCTACTACTTGACTGCTATAAGTCAGGTACTTGTTTTCTGTTTTATAGATATTCTTTTCGTTCTGCAGATGGTATTCTATCTGTTTTACCGATATTCCTTTCGTTCCACAGACGATATTTTCATTTCATTTTTTGTTCGATATTTATACTGTTCTCACCGGTATATTCCGCTGTCATTGCTGCCAACTGACACTTTACGCTTGTTTATCAGTGATTTTTTTTATCTTCTTATACACACCTCCTTGATTTTCAAGGTAATTAAGCTCTGTGAATCTTTTCAGATATCTGCATGTGCTTCTTTCGCAAATCCCTTTTGTCAGTGCTTTGTCCTTGACCTCTTTGTAAGTAAAAGTGGCGGGCAGCTCGTTGATGACGGAGCGAATCTGGAAATATAGTTTTAACGGTTTGGGCTTTATCTCGTCTTTCAGTAGCGAAGAGGAGAGCAGCAGGCTGTGGGTGACGGTGGCATGTACTATCTGCATCGCCGTGTGGAAATCTTCGTCCGTACAGGTGTATTCATTCATCTGTATGCCGCTTTCGAACTTGCGTACGGATGTGAGGATGGCGGCTATGCGGACAGCCATCAGTGAGGCGCGGAGTACGATGTCGCCTGGAGCGTTGGCCTGTTCGCTGGTGACTTCGTTGAGCAGGAGGTCGAAGTAGGACGTATGCTCTTTCCATTGGCGGTCGGTCAGCTTGACTTCTGTGGGTGACTCGCGGAAAAATAGGAACATGTCCAGTACCTGCCGGTTCAGCCTTTTGTAGAGGGTGATGTAATCTTCCTGCCCTTTGATAGGGGCTGCCGAACGGTATTTCCACTGTGCCGCACACGTATAGATGAGGAAACGGCCGTAAAGCCCGTTGTCCGTGGAACGGATGAAAGCCGGAAGCTGGTTGGGAGTGCCGGACAGGCAAAGTGCCAGGCGGGGAGTCTCGGCGCAGATGATTTGCCTGTCGGTCTTGTAGTCCGTGGCTGCCGGTTCGTGTTGGAAGGCGGCCCGGAATACGTCGTCGTGTTTTCCGTAATCCTGCTTCATCGCGCCGGAAATCATATCCAGTTCGGTGGCGTTGATGATGAGCCCAAGGTCGGCATTGATTTTCAAGCGGTTGATAATCTGGTTTTTCGAGGTGTTGGGAGCGCCGCAGAGGTAATGGTATTCAGGCTCTTCGGGCATGGAGTCGGATGACGGATTCACGGGTTGTTCTCCTTGGGCTGGTTGCCATCTGTTTCCTGAATACCGGTCTTTGCCCGGTTGCTGCCCGTTTCGTGAGTATTGGTCTTTGTCCGGTTGCCGTTCGTTTCCTGTGTATTGGTCTTTGTCCGGTTGCTGTTCGTTTCCTGAATATTGGTCTTTGCCCGGTTGCTGTTCGTTTCCTGTGTATTGGTCTTTCTCCGTATATTGCTCGTTTCCGAGATATTGCCCGTTTTCCGAATGTTGCTCTTTCCCGGAAGATTGTCTTTTCGGGGGATATTGTCCTTTTCTCGAATATCCTTTTCCCGAATATTGGCGATGATTTTCTTCCCAGATTCTTAGTTCGTGTTCATAAGCTTCTTTTTTACGTTTGTTTTCTTCTTTTAGATAGTTGTTGATACCTTCCGGCAGCATTCCCGCCAGGCTGAGAAGTCCTTTCCCCGAAGCGGGCGGGGCAATCACCAGCAGATAGAGGTGCGGGCTGAAAGGACGCTGGTCGAAGATGATGCGTACCTTCGGCAGGCAACCGCTCAGGTTGATGAGTATGCCCAGGAGCAGGATGTCTTGTTCGCGCTTGTTGCGGGCGGGGCGTAAAGCCTCTGTCAGGAAGTTGGGCAGATGGGAGAAGATTCCTTCGGGAATGTAGGGAGAGGAGCCGCGTATCTCTTCATTTTTTATGGACAAATCCTCTTCTTCTTCCGGGAGATTTTCCCTGGAAACGGGCGCAGAAGTGTCAGTTGTCAGCCGTGTCAGCGGATTGGCTGCGTTCTGCAGGTTGTATGATAGGTTAACGTATTGATAACCAGCAGATAAATCTTTTTGAAGTTCCTGGAGGGTGTAGCCGTTTCCCACGATTTGGGCTGACATAACAGATGTTAATTTTTCTAGTTCTTCTTTGGAAAATCCTTTACGGCGTGCGCTTCTTCCCAGGGCGAGCATGGACTCGTGCCGGTTTCCTTTTTGCCAAGGGTGGTACTGGAAAAAGGTGTGGATGAATGTTTCGATGTATCCGTAGGCTTCGGTAGGGGGCGGAATGGGGGAGAATCTGCCGTTACCGGTGTTGGAGGGAGCATTGCCGGTGTTGAAAGGAGCATTACCGGTGTTGGAGGAAGCATTACCGGCATTAGCGGCCGTATTGTCTTTTTGGAAGGAGGCATTATTGGCGTTGGAGGAAACATCACCAGTGTTGGCGGTTGTATTGCCTTCATTGAAAGGAGCGTTATCAGCGTCGAAAGGAATGCTATCTGTGTTGACAGCAGCATTGCCTGCATTGAAGGGGGCATTGACGAGTTGTCTTAGAGAAGGGTCTGTTGCCAGCTCTTCTCGCCAGGGGTACAGTTCGGGAGCGGGATTGTAATAGGCATCGGGGTCCCATACGCAGGAGCAGGGTTGGGTGATGCGGGCGCACTGGCCGTCACAGGGATGTCCGGCGATACGTTCCAGTGTTTGCCGGCAGATGGCATAGGCCAGGGGATATTCTCCGGGGGTGTTGACGTCCAGATAGACGATGACTTTCAACCCTTCGCCGGAAATGCTTTTATGCATGTAGGTGACGTAGGGGAGGCGGCAGAGAAGGGTTTTGATTTCGGAAGTCCGCTGGTCGCAATGGTCCAGGTCGTACATGGCGAGACCGTTCATCTTTTCCAGGTTGGCGGCTGCATGGCTGCAATGGGGGCGGCAGATACCTTCGATGACGACGGCGGGCATCGACCCTTTGGTCTTTTTGGCATCGTTCTCCCGGCCGGGACAGCCTTTCAGCTTTCGGTACGATTCGGTTTTGGACTTCCATAGAGAGCTTGTCTCCTGCTGGTAAAGCTCATGAAGGGTGATGACGGTGGAGTCTTTGCTCCATAGGTTGTTGAAAAAAGAAAAAGAAAATTGCATGTTGCAGGAATGCAACGGCGAATCAGTTGTTTTCATACTATCTTGTTTTTTTATACAATATGTCATTTGAAATAAAGAAAAGAAGATAGTAGCGGGAATGAACACGCATAGAATAGTCTATTCCTTAAATCGGGAGACAAAAGTAGGGAATGTGTAAGGAAGTGTGAAATGTTAAAAAATAGACGGGACGGTTTTATGGGAGGGGACTTGCTTTTCCGGGCCAGGTTCTTATTCTTTCGTGCTGGTTTCGATGTCATGATTGGTAAAAGGCATGTTTGCTGTGGTTCCTGCGGTTTTTCCTTTATTGCCTTTTCAAATAAGGCTTCGTTAATTTTTAACCTAACAAATCTGAATGTTAACAAACTGGTCTGTTCTATTAAACCGTGTTATAAATTGCTTCGGTTTGCCTCGGAAATTTGGAGAAATGCGGAAACTCCGTATCTTTGCACTGTGTTTTTCATAGTATTAGATTTAAGGTTAATAGAAGATTGGCTGTCTGGGATAGATAGCCTTTTTTTGTATCTGTCTCTGTCGTTACAGAATCATCCGGATAGCGACGATATGTCCGATGCTTCCTCCCAGGCAGAACAGGTGGAAAACGGCATGCATGTAGGGTTTTCTCAGCGAATAGAATATTGCGCCTGCGATGTAGGAGATTCCTCCTCCCACCAGCCACCAGAAAGCGGGCGTGGCGTGTATTGACGCCAGATGGCTCATTAGGGGTTTCATGGCAATCAGGATGCTGGCTCCCATCGCTACGTAGCAGCAGGTTTCGAGATGGCTGTGTTCTTTCAGTTTTTTGAAGCTGAGGATGAAACCTGTGAGGGCGGATAGCCAGACGAAGGTGAAAATCCCCCATCCCCATCCGCCGGCGTTTCTCAGGACGAGCAGCGTGAAAGGTGTGTAGGTTCCTGCAATGTGGAGGTAGATGGCTCCGTGGTCGAATTTCCGCAACAGTTCTTTCAATTTTCCCGGACGGCTGCCGTGATACCATGTGGAACTGATATAGGAGGAAAGCATGCCTGCCAGGTAGACGGACACGCTGATGGTTGCCCACTGCGGCTCGGTATTTGTGGAGGCTTCCTTCAACAAAAAATATCCTGCGACGATTCCAAGCAGGATTCCCGCTCCGTGGCTGAATGTATTTGCCCGTTCTTCTCCGTTGCTATATCGTTTATTTCTCAAAATCTCTTTTTTATGGTTTGTAATGCGTGCAAAGGTAATGTAATTTTTGTGTTTTCAGGCAGATATGTTTGAAGAATGCTTGTTTATGGGTACGGTTGAAGAATGCCTGTTTATTGGTATGGTTGAGAATGTTCGTTTATTGGTATGTTTGAAGAATGCTTGTTTATTTGTATGGTTGGAGAATGCCCGTTTATTTGTACGGTTGAAGAATGCCCCGTTTATTGGTATGTTTGAAGAATGTTTGTTTATTTGTACGGTTGAAGAATGCTCGTTTATGGGAATGGTTGAGAATATTCGTTTATGGGTGTGGTTGAAGAATGCCCCGTTTATCGGTACGGTTGAGAATACTCGTTTGTCGGAACAGTTGGGAAAAAAAGTGCCCGAAATAATTGGAAAGGTATGGAAAGTATAAAATAAAGGCTGACCGGAAAGTTATCGGGATACATCATCAACGATGATAATCCTGACTTTCCCGTCAGCCCTTTTTCCTATGTTATACCGGTTTATATATAATGGTATGCCGGTAATTATTGATGGCTTATACCAGATGTCCTATCCATTCTTCACGCTCACCCGGAAGGAGGTCGATTACCGGAATTTCTACCATCGTGTAGCAACCCGGTTGCTGTTTCATAGCAGCGCGAGCCACACAAACGAGGACTTGTGCAGTCAGCGCGGGGTTGTTAATCTTCATGTTGAATTCGAACAGTTGGTTTTGGGTTTTGCCCGATACGCCTTTGCGGGTCAGGTTTACGCCGTGTCCCATGTCAAGCAGTGCGTCCACGCTCGGAACAAGTTTCACGTGTGTTTCGTCATTCACGAAATAGGGGTCTGCTTTGATGGCGGCGGCTACTTCTTCAAATTTGTATCCGTCTTTCAGTTCGATATATACCATGCGGCGGTGAATGCCTGTTCCTGTCGGGATAGTCATAGACAGGGCGGCTTTCACTCCGTCAACAGCTTTCACGGCTACCGTATGTCCCATACTCATTCCCGGACCGAAGTTGGTGTAAGTGATTCCTTTCGGGGCGATGGCTTCAAGCAGGGTGCGGACGATGGAATCGCTTCCTGGGTCCCAGCCTGCGGAAATGATGGATACGGCCTTGTGTTCTTTGGCGGTTGCATCCAGCGTGCGGCGTAAGTCTACGATACCTGTATGAATATCGAAACTGTCTACCGTATTGATTCCCATAGCCAGATATTCTTTTGCATATTTCTCAACACTGCGGGTAGGAGTGCAAAGTATGGCGACCTCTACCCCTTCCAGTTCTTTTATATCCTTTACGACTGCGTATTTTGCCAATTCTTCCGGCTTGTTCTCTGCTCCTGCACGACGGACAACTCCGGCTATCTCAAAATCCGGTGCAGCTTGAAGCGCATCAAGTACATAATGACCGATGTTGCCATAACCAACGATGGCGGCTCTTACTTTTTTCATCTTTTATTGGTTTTTAGTGAACAAATTTCTTTATTTTGCCTGCAAAAGTAAACATTTTACTACTAACTTTGGTTCGATTCCTTTATTATTTTTTAATTTTTTCACCAGATAAGGGGGAGGGCTATGGAAAAGTTTGCTTTTATATGACGGGTTGCAAGGGGTAGCGGGGATGGAAACAGATGCAATGACTGATGTAGCGGGAGATTGGTTGCCGTCCTCCACCCGTTAAAGGTTTATCTTCCAGTCGTAAAGTCTGTCTTCCTGTTGCAAGGTTTATCTTTCATTCGTAAAGTTTGTCCTTCCGTTGTAAGGTTTATCTTTCAGCCATAAATCCTCCAACCATGTTTTTTCATATTGTACCGTTATCCTGCTTCTTTGTGTACAGAATCCATGCAAATCTTTCCGAACTATGCGGGATTTGTTTTATCTTTGTTCTCGTTATGATAGAATATGTTAGAGGCGAGCTTGCCGAACTCAGTCCGGCAACCGCGGTAATTGATTGTAATGGCGTAGGGTATGCGGCCAATATATCTTTGAATACTTACTCGGCTATTCAGGGAAAGAAAGTCTGCAAATTATACATTTATGAGGCTATTCGTGAAGATGCTTATGTCTTGTACGGGTTTGCCGACAAGCAGGAACGGGAAATATTTTTACTGCTTATTTCTGTTTCGGGTATCGGGGGAAATACGGCGCGTATGATTCTTTCCGCTCTTTCTCCGGCGGAATTGGTTAATGTTATCAGTGCTGAAAATGCGAATCTGTTGAAGACGGTAAAAGGAATCGGATTGAAGACGGCGCAACGTATTATTGTGGAGTTGAAGGATAAGATAAAAACGATGGGGGCGGTTGCCGTGGGAGGAGGAGCTTCTGCCGGAATGTTGCTGCGACCTGCCAATGCCGAGGTGCAGGAAGAGGCGGTTGCCGCTTTAACGATGCTGGGGTTTGCTGCGGCGCCTTCGCAAAAAGTTGTTCTGGCTATTTTGAAAGAAGAACCGGATGCTCCGGTAGAAAAAGTTATCAAATTGGCTTTGAAAAGACTGTGACGGGAAAAGCGGAAAGGCTTTATCATAGTAGGACAGGACGGTTACCGGAAGAACGGGACGTGATGAAGGGTAGAACAGGTGTTGTAAATGGCAGGTGTTTCCAGTAAAAAAAGAAGGTGAAGCGTGAAGTTACAAATAGCGGTAGAGGCGTTTCGGATAACCGGATGCTTCCAGTAAACGGATATAGGAGACTGGAGTTGTAAATAATGGAATAATCCATCGTGATAAACAGAATGCCTTCTTTGCAATCAACGGAATACCTCCCTTGCGATAAACAGAATGCTTTCTTTGCA
>NZ_CAUCSQ010000062.1 GCF_958445495.1 uncultured Bacteroides sp.
TATTGGACGATACCCCTTAATGTTTTTTCCATTACAGTATATAAGAAAAATTATATCTCGGAAATAATTTAATCTGATTTTTAATTATCAGTGATAAAGGATACACTCAAGATTTCACAACTGGCTTTATAACCGCTCTGAATATCTTCATTTTTTAATACTTACATGGATTTTTATTTATTCGAGGAAAGTTATCGGCATAGAATAGGTCGTTGATTGTTATTGCCGACGTGAAGTAGATAAAAATTCCCCAATACCCCCATTTTAGTATAGTTTAATCGTGTAATTCCCCATTTTCCAATACCGGTTCCACACATCCCACCGGTATATCTACGCATGCACAGCCCAACATTGTCAACCGCACTGCGACTTTAGACTTTCCGTTTACATTCACCAACTCCCCTTCCAAGCCTGCCAGCGGTCCTTTTATGACTCGTATTTTCTCTCCCGGCGCTAACGGCGACGTATTCATGCTAATCGTTTCCTCCGAATAGTCGAGCATGAATTTAAATCGCAACATTTGTTGATCGGGAATAACAGCCGGTGTACTCTCACCACGTAATACCATATACCGGCTGATAGAAGATAAAGTTAAGACTTCCTTTTGTTCTTGTGAATCGACATGAACAAAAATCATCATCGGAAGCAATACCCGATCGATGACTTTCCGACGATCACTCCATTGATGAATCTCTTGCTGAATCGGGAGGAAGTTTTCAATCCCCATTTTTTTGAGTCGCTCGCTCGTTTTTTTCTCGTGATAAATGCGCACAATCGCTACTAACCAACGTTTTGAGCACGCTACGCTTCTGCCAATCACATCTGTTGGCAGAAGATTTTGATCGTCATTTTTACTAATGATCATGTATTTTTACCCCTTATTTTTTACTACTTCCCAATTAAAAGTAATAAAATTCGGTGCAAATATAAATATAATATATCGGATAAAATAATAAAAGGATATTTTTTTTCACAAATAGAGCATGGACATGATTCTCATTGCTTGGTACGTTCGGCTGCATATTCTCAAGCAGAGTGTAAGACATGGGCTTTTTCAATACGAATTGTACAGATTGCATAAATATTTCATCGAATAAAAATATCTGTGTTCTGTACAATTCGCTCTTGGATTTACCATGCATAATTAATACCGAAGCTGAGCAGTTCTTTTAACTGGAAAAAGCTGTCGCCTTCGGTCGGTTTAGAACTGTCGTCAAAACGGGTATGTATATACAACTTGGTGGAGAGGTAGCGGTTTAAGACAAAGTTAAAAGTATTTTCCCATTCTACACGGGACCAGTGATAATTAGTCAGGTAATTGAGACGGGATTCTAACGTAACGGCGGAGATGATGGTCCAGTTGAAGGTTGTTTGCAGTTGGGAACCGAAATCATTCTTCGAGCATTTGCCTTCTTCCAGACCGAAACTTGTTTCGTTTACTTCCGGACTACCGATATAACGCAGATTGTAGGTTAATGGTGCCATGAATACCGAAAGGTTAAACTTTTTCTTGTTCAGCTTATAATCCATACCGATACTGACCGCCAAATCTGCCGGAGACATGAAAGCTGAGACCAGTTCTTCGCTATTGGCTTTATAACCGTTGCAGAACTGGGTTTTAAACTCGGAGGAAATGGTGTAGTACCAGTTTTTAAAAGCTCGCAGTCCCAGTTTGTTATACAGGCGTAACTGATCGGTGTTGAACAGGTATTTATGGTACTCGTCCGAGGGGGTGGATGTCATGCCTAGCTTAGCTTCTAACTGGTTTTCGAACAAGACTTTCTCGTTATCGTTGTAATTCGCATAAATCTGAAAAGTCGCTAATCCGGAGAAATTGCTTTCTCCTCCTTTATACCAATTGTCTGAAAGATGGTTCTGGCTGATTTGTAACGAACCGTTACCGCCGGTAACCCACCAATTGGGCCTGCTGATTTTCATATTTGCCTTGCCTACGTTGTCGTCCATCTCTTCACGTTGGAACAAATGCACAACGGTGGCTTTCGGAGATATTTTCGGCTTCACGTCTTTACGGAATATATGACGGCTCATAATCTTGTCTTCCGTAGTGACGACTAGTTCCGGCTTTTTCAGATAAAGGTCCATCAATGCTGCATTGACTAGTGTGTTGGCACGTTTGGTTTTGGTAAATGCCAGCGTGTCATACGGCAGTAGTTCTGCTGTCAGTTTGGGTACTGTATCCCACTGCGCCGGCTTCCAGTCTATCGTTGAGTATTGCTTTATCGGAGCATAATAATATGCCAATGGAGTAAACAGACGAAAATAGTTTGGGTCGGACTGTATATAACGCGCCGGCACGGAAGGGTCATTCAAATACTCTAATTGAGCGATATGCTTATTATACAAATAGGAAACCGTATCCAATTTGGGGATTATTCCCGACATATTGAGCTTTAACATCAAGTATTTTTGAAGTTCTGCCGAGAGTGTATCCGCTTTTACGATTCTGGCTTTTGCCACAACTTTCGAGGGTTTCTTTTTCCTGGCGGGCTTGGCCGCCTTCTGCACAGGAACAGTTTGCACGGAATCAGGAGGCGGAGAAGATGCCTGGAAAGATTCCTGTGCAGATAGCGGTTGGGCGAACTGCAGCAGTAGGATAACAGTTGAAAATAAAATAGTTGCTTTCTTCATATTTGTTTATGGTTTGGGGTACAAAGCTACATTATTTTGTTCAGAAATCATAGGATTCCTTTAAAATTGCATTTTTTAATAAAATTGTAGGGAGGAAAGTCTGTATTCTTCTCCATTTTTTTATAATTTTGCGCTTTTTAAGTTCGTAAGAAACTACTAAGTAAACAATTATTAAAACAGTTATAGCTGTGGGAGAAACAAAGTATATTTTCGTCACCGGTGGCGTTGCCTCTTCATTGGGAAAGGGGATTATTTCCTCATCCATCGGTAAATTGCTGCAAGCAAGAGGTTATAATGTAACCATTCAGAAGTTTGATCCGTACATTAACATTGACCCGGGAACATTGAATCCTTATGAGCACGGGGAATGTTATGTGACCGTAGACGGACATGAGGCCGACCTCGACCTGGGACATTACGAAAGATTCCTGGGTATACAGACGACAAAGGCGAATAACATTACTACGGGACGTATTTACAAGAGCGTCATCGACAAGGAACGCCGCGGAGACTATCTGGGCAAGACAATACAAGTGATTCCTCATATTACGGATGAAATTAAACGGAATGTCAAGTTACTCGGCAATAAATATAAATTTGACTTTGTTATCACTGAAATCGGCGGTACGGTAGGTGACATTGAGTCACTCCCCTACCTCGAAAGTATCCGCCAGTTGAAATGGGAGCTTGGAAAGAACGCTCTTTGCGTACACTTGACTTATGTTCCTTACCTTGCCGCTGCCGGGGAACTGAAAACCAAGCCGACACAACATTCGGTAAAGGAACTGCAAAGTGTAGGTATCCAGCCGGACGTGTTGGTATTACGCGCTGAGCATCCGCTAAGCGACGGTCTGCGCAAGAAAGTGGCCCAGTTCTGCAATGTAGACGATAAGGCGGTTGTTCAATCCATTGACGCGGAAACGATTTACGAAGTGCCTATTTTAATGCAAGCACAGGGTTTGGACAGCACTATCCTCGAAAAGATGGGGCTTCCTGTAGGAGAAACTCCGGGACTTGGGCCTTGGCGTAATTTCCTGGAGCGCCGTCATGCTGCAGAGGCTAAAGAACCGATTAATATTGCTTTAGTGGGTAAATATGATTTGCAGGATGCTTACAAGTCTATCCGTGAGGCATTATCTCAAGCGGGGACTTATAACGACCGTAAAGTTGAAGTGCATTTCGTAAACAGTGAAAAGCTGACTGACGAGAATGTGGAGGAGGCATTGAAGGGCATGGCCGGTGTGATGATTGGTCCGGGATTCGGCCAACGCGGTATCGACGGCAAGTTTGTAGCTATTAAGTACACGCGCACGCATGATATTCCGACTTTCGGTATTTGCTTGGGTATGCAATGCATCGCTATTGAATTTGCCCGTAATGTATTAGGGTATGCCGATGCCAATTCACGAGAGATGGACGAAAAGACTCCGCATAATGTGATTGATATCATGGAGGAACAGAAGGCGATTACCAACATGGGTGGTACAATGCGTCTGGGAGCTTACGAATGTGTGTTGCAAGAAGGCTCAAAAGCTTTCCTCGCTTACGGGAAGGAACATATTCAGGAACGCCACCGTCACCGGTATGAATTCAACAATGACTATAAAGCTCAATATGAGGCTGCGGGAATGAAATGCGTAGGAATCAATCCGGAATCGGATTTGGTGGAGATTGTAGAAATTCCGGCTTTGAGATGGTTTGTGGGTACTCAATTCCATCCGGAATACAGTAGTACGGTATTGAATCCTCATCCGTTGTTCGTAGCGTTTGTGAAAGCGGCTATCGAGAATGAGAGGATAATGGCGAACGGTCAAGGATGAGGGTTGTGCAAACCGGCCAAGGATGATTGGCAAACAACCGATAGTGTGTAATTTATAATTAAGATAAGAATGGATAAAAATACCATCACAGGTCTCGTTTTAATAGGTATATTATTGGTAGGATTCAGTTTTTTAAGCCGTCCTAGCGAAGAGCAGATTGCTGCGCAAAAGAGATATTATGATTCGATTGCCCTGGTACAGCAACAGGAAGAAGCCTTGAAGGCGAAAACGGAAGCTGCACTGGCTAACAGCCAGAAAGAGAATGCGGCGGCAACCGATTCTTCCGCCCTGTTTTTTAAAGCGACGCAGGGAACGGACTCTAAAGTCAGCATACAGAATGACGTAGCGGAGATTACTTTCACGACTAAAGGTGGACGTGTCTACTCGGCTATGTTAAAGGAGTATATGGCGCAAGACAAAAAAACGCCGGTGATCTTGTTTGACGGAGAGGATGCCGGGATGAACTTTAACTTCTATAATAAAGAAGGCGCTATACAGACGAAGGATTATTTTTTCGAAACGGTGAATAAGACGGACAGTAGCGTGACGATGCGTCTGGCTGCAGACAGTGCGAGTTATATTGACTTCATCTATACTTTGAAGCCGAACAGTTATCTGATGGACTTTGAAATCAGGACTACGGGTATGGCTGGCAAGCTGGCAAGCACTGATTATATAGATATCGATTGGTCTCAACGTGCCCGTCAACTGGAAAAAGGATTCACTTACGAGAACCGTTTGTCTGAGCTGACTTACAAGGTGACGGGGGATGATGTTGATAATCTCTCGGCGGCCAAAGACGACAGCAAGGATTTGCCGGGGCGTATTGACTGGATAGCTTTCAAGAACCAGTTTTTCTCTTCCGTATTTATTGCCGAACAGGATTTCGACAAGGTTTCTGTGAAATCGAAGATGGAACAGCAAGGAAGCGGGTATATCAAGGATTATTCTGCCGAGATGCAGACGTTCTTCGACCCGACGGGGAAAGAGCCGACGGTGATGTATTTCTATTTCGGCCCGAACCATTTCAAGACATTGAAAGCATTGGATAAAGGCCGTGACGAGAAATGGGAACTCAACAGGCTGGTATATCTGGGATGGCCTCTAATCCGCTGGATTAACCAGTTTATCACAATCAACGTATTCGACTGGCTGTCCGGATGGGGACTGAGTATGGGTATTGTGTTATTGATTCTGACGATTATGGTGAAAATCGTGGTTTATCCGGCTACCTGGAAAACTTATATGTCATCTGCCAAGATGCGCGTATTAAAACCGAAAATCGACGAAATCAGCAAGAAATATCCCAAGCAGGAAGATGCCATGAAGAAACAGCAGGAGGTGATGAGCCTTTACAGTCAGTATGGCGTAAGCCCGATGGGCGGCTGTCTGCCGATGTTGTTGCAATTTCCAATCCTGATAGCTTTGTTCATGTTTGTGCCGAGTGCCATTGAGTTGCGCCACGAGAGTTTTTTATGGGCGGACGACCTTTCTACTTATGATGCGTTCATCACTTTCCCGTTCCATATTCCATTCTTGGGCAACCATCTCAGCTTGTTCTGCTTGTTGATGACATTGACTAACATCCTGAATACAAAATATACGATGTCTATGCAGGATAACGGAGCACAACCGCAAATGGCAGCGATGAAGTGGATGATGTACCTGATGCCGATTATGTTCTTGTTCGTATTGAACGATTACCCGTCAGGTTTGAATTATTATTATTTCGTTTCAACGCTGATTAGTGTGGGGACTATGATTTTACTTCGCAAAACGACGGATGAAACCAAACTGCTAGCTATCCTCGAAGCGAAGAAGAAAGACCCGAAACAAATGAAAAAGACCGGATTTGCCGCACGCCTGGAGGCAATGCAAAAGCAACAAGAATTATTGCAGCAGCAAAGACAGAATAAAAAGAAATAAGGAGAGTTTCTCAATATCATATTCTGTGAAAGCCGGACGCCATTTTGGATGCCCGGCTTTCTTTCTCTAATATTTTAATTATGAAAACTAAATATACTTATAAACAAATCTGGACAATCGCCTACCCTATCCTAATCAGTCTGATTATGGAGCAGATGATTGGCATGACGGACACAGCTTTTTTAGGACGTGTGGGCGAGATAGAGTTGGGTGCTTCCGCTATCGCCGGAGTTTACTATCTGGCGATTTTTATGATGGCATTCGGATTTAGCATCGGTGCGCAGATTTTGATAGCCCGCCGCAACGGAGAAGGGAATTATAAGGAAATCGGACCGATTTTCTATCAGGGTGTTTACTTTTTATTGGTATTCGCCGTGATTCTGTTCACTCTTTCTCTGGTATTTTCGCCTTACATTCTGAAGAATATCATCTCATCCCCTCACATCTACAATGCGGCTGAGAGTTATATCCACTGGCGGATTTACGGATTTTTCTTTTCTTTCGTCATGGTGATGTTCCGTGCGTTTTTTGTCGGTACGACGCAGACTAAGACACTGACGCTGAATTCAATTGTAATGGTACTCTCGAATGTGGTATTTAACTATATCTTGATTTTCGGAAAGTTCGGTTTCCCGCAACTGGGGATTGCCGGAGCCGCTATCGGCTCTTCTTTGTCGGAGATGGTATCGGTGGTTTTCTTCATCCTCTACACGTGGAAACGGGTTGACTGCAAGAAATATGCGTTGAATATTCTGCCCAGATTCCAGAGCCAGACGTTAAAGCGGATTCTTAACGTATCTGTCTGGACTATGATTCAGAATTTCGTTTCTTTGTCTACCTGGTTTATGTTTTTCCTTTTTGTAGAGCATCTCGGAGAACGGTCTCTGGCAATCGCCAATATTATCCGCAACGTATCAGGAATCCCGTTCATGATTGCAATGGCTTTCGCCGCAACTTGCGGTTCACTGGTCAGTAACCTTATCGGTGCGGGCGAACAGGATTGCGTACGCGGGACTATCAGGCAGCATATCCGTATCGCATACTTATTTGTAACGCCGATACTGATTTTCTTCTGTCTGTTTCCCGACCTGATTTTACGTATTTACACGGACATGCCGGAATTGAGGGAGGCGTCTGTCTGTTCTTTATGGGTATTGTGTTCGGCTTATCTGGTGTTAGTACCCGCCAACGTATATTTCCAGTCCGTATCAGGTACCGGGAATACACGTACGGCTCTGGCTATGGAACTTTGCGTACTGGTTATCTATGTGGCATACTCCACATATTTTATCTTGTTTTTGCGGATGGATATAGCGTTTGCCTGGACAACGGAAATCGTGTACGGTCTTTTTACACTGTCATTCTGTTACTGGTACATGAAAAAAGGAAACTGGCAGAAAAAGAAGATTTAAATCCTTTTTTCATTATCTTCGCAAGAAAATAAACATTTTATAAAATATATGAGACAAGCAAATCTATTTATGATGTCGGCAGCAATGTTGTTAGCTGCCTGCGGAGGAACGAAAGACGCGGGCAAAACGGAGCAGGTGCTTATCGAGAAATCGAACATTAAAATTGACGGGAAGCGTATGACTCCCGAAGCACTTTGGGCCATGGGGCGTATCGGCGGGTTCGCAGTATCGCCCGACGGAAAGAAAATCGCATACACGGTAGCCTATTACAGTGTACCGGAGAACAAAAGCAACCGTGAGGTTTTCGTAATGAATGCGGATGGCAGTGACAACCGGCAAATCACCCGTACGCCCTATCAGGAAAATGAGGTCACATGGATTAAGGGAGGGACCAAGCTTGCATTCTTGAGCAATGACAACGGGAGCAGCCAGCTTTACGAGATGAATCCCGATGGTAGCGAACGTAAGCAGTTGACTGATTATGACGGGGATATTGAAGGGTATTCAATCTCTCCAGACGGCAAAAAGTTATTGTTTATTTCGCAAGTGAAGACTAAAGAGAGTACAGTTGAGAAACATCCGGATTTGCCTCAGGCAACCGGTATCATCGTGACTGATTTGATGTATAAGCATTGGGATGAATGGGTGACGACTGCCCCTCATCCTTTCATCGCCGATTTCGACGGCAACGGCATTTCCAACATTGTGGATATCCTGGAAGGCGAACCTTATGAAAGTCCGATGAAACCTTGGGGCGGTATCGAGCAACTGGCATGGAACACGACTTCTGATAAAGTGGCTTATACTTGCCGCAAGAAGACCGGACTGGAATATGCCATCTCTACCAATTCGGATATTTACATTTATGACTTGAAGACTAAGGTTACGAAGAATATCACGGAAGAGAATAAAGGATATGACACTAACCCGCAATATTCGCCGGACGGCAAGTACATTGCCTGGCAGAGCATGGAACGTGACGGTTATGAGGCTGACTTGAACCGTTTGTTCATAATGAATCTGGAAACCGGCGAGAAACGTTTCGTCAGCAAGGCTTTTGAATCAAACGTAGATGCGTTTATATGGAGCGCTGACGCAAAGATGATTTATTTCACGGGGGTATGGCATGGGGAATCGCAAATCTATGCGCTTGACTTGGCTAATGATTCCGTCAAGGCAATCACTTCCGGAATGTATGATTACGAAGGGGTGGCTCTTTTCGGCGACCGATTGATTGCCAAACGCCATTCCATGAGCATGGGGGATGAAATATATGCTGTGGAATTGGATGGTTCCGCCACTCAACTGACACAGGAGAACAAGCATATTTATGAACAACTGGAGATGGGGAAAGTGGAAGGACGATGGATGAAAACGACTGATGGAAAACAGATGTTGACATGGGTCATCTATCCTCCTCAGTTTGATCCGGACAAGAAGTATCCGACCTTGTTATTCTGTGAAGGAGGACCGCAGAGCCCTGTCAGTCAATTCTGGTCTTACCGTTGGAATTTCCAGATTATGGCGGCCAACGATTACATCATTGTGGCTCCCAACCGTCGCGGGTTACCGGGATTCGGCGTAGAATGGAATGAGCAGATTAGCGGTGATTACGGCGGACAATGTATGAAGGATTATTTTACAGCGATTGATGAAATGGCTAAAGAACCGTATGTAGATAAGGAGCGCCTGGGATGTGTAGGCGCAAGTTTCGGCGGATTTTCCGTTTATTGGTTAGCCGGACATCACGATAAGCGTTTCAAGGCGTTCATCGCACATGACGGCATATTCAACATGGAAATGCAATATTTGGAAACGGAAGAGAAATGGTTTGCCAATTGGGATATGGGCGGCGCATATTGGGAAAAACAAAACCCGGTGGCGCAACGTACTTTTGCCAACTCTCCTCACCTCTTTGTGGATAAATGGGATACTCCTATCCTCTGTATTCACGGTGAAAAGGATTATCGTATCCTCGCCAATCAGGCAATGGCTGCTTTTGATGCTGCCGTAATGCGCGGTGTCCCTGCAGAGTTGTTGATTTATCCGGACGAGAATCATTGGGTACTGAAACCGCAAAACGGTGTTTTATGGCAACGCACATTCTTTGAGTGGCTGGATAAATGGGTAAAGAAAGCTCCCTCTAAATAGGGTGATTCATTCAATAAAAATTAAGGGGTGAGTTGCAGTCTGATTCAGCCTATAATCATTTAAGACTAATGTCAAAGTTAGTTCACTGCAACTCTTCTACACTTATATTTTTATTGGGATATTTAATACTGCCAATGTAAACGTGTCAAAATTCTATTTTAGAAGAAATGAACTTTTCATCTGAAACCTGACACTCTTTATCGGTAATAAAAAAACGTATCAACTCTATTTTTGAGTAATGATACGTTTTTTATGTTTATCAATTAGAATCTATAGCTGTTCCGAGTGTTCATCTTTGTTTCAACACACTCCCTTCTTATATCTTCAAGCAGAAGTATTCATAAAAAACTAAAGAGTAAATACCCGTGAGAAAGGTAAACTTACTCTTCATAGAATTCCCCAAATGCGGAATTTACTGAATACCTTTCCTTTCCGCATTGCATTTATCCCCATATGCTTAATCTATTTTGAATAGATATTTTTAATTTCTACAATGTACATTTTATGGAATCCTCCGTGAGTGCCTCCATACCATTTCTCTAAAGATTCTGTATCCAGAAAATTATCGGGGTTAATGTCGTCCGCATAAAGTTTCCTGCATTCCAGGCCTAGGCGCGCCTGTTCGAACAGCACGTTTCCTTCTTCCGTAAAGACCGGTTTTAACCCGGTTTCTTTTACTTTATCCGTATCCCGGCCGGATTTGGAACCGCAGACAGCATGAATCTTCTTATTCTCTTCTCCTAAAAAGGAAAGTGTCAGATAATCGCTATTCTCAATAAACCCGTATGTATATCTTTCGGGACGGACAAAAACAAACGCCACCGGTTTATTCCACAACCATCCGATACCGCCCCAGCTCGCCGTCATCGTATTGAAATTCTCTTTTGTACCTGCTGTTACCAGCATCCATTCTTTCCCGATAGCTTCGAAAAAGTTGTCTTTCAAGTCTTTCACTTCCAGTTTTTCCATTTCTTATATATTTAAACCGTTATCTCTTTCTATTCAATTTCACAATTTCCCCCAAACTGGGAATTTCTACCGGAATCCCCCTTTGCTTTGCTTCAGCGGCAAAAACTTTAGGAGGGTCGTGCAATGGTTCATCTGACAAATCAAAAGTTCCATAGTGCATCGGAATGGCAAGCCCCGCATGCATTTCCTCCGCGGCAGTCAGAGATTCGTAAGGAGAAATATGGTTGGGACGCATAAACCAACGAGGTTTGTATGCACCGATACCTAACAGGGCGTAATCCGGAGCACCAAACAGCTCAGGTATTTCACGAAAATGGCTGGAGTAGCCCGTATCACCACTATAGTATAGGGAAATGCCGTTGCCCTGCAGCATAAAAGCTCCCCATAACCGTTGTCCTCCATCCCTTACGGAACGTTTGCTCCAATGCTGTGCCGGCAGAAAGGTTATCTTCAACCCGCCATCTTCCATTTGCTGATACCACCCTGCTTCTATCACTTCCATTGCCGGAAACCAACTCTGAATTAATTCTCCGGTCCCTAAACCGCAAAACAATTTCATTCGCGGATTATTCTTCAATAAATGAGTTATGCTCGGTTTATCCAAATGGTCAAAATGGTCGTGACTAATCAGCAGGTAGTCAATCCCCGTAAAAATGTCCGGATTGGCGGGAAATTCACTTTGCCTCTTTACAAAAGGTATATTTCCAAATACCGGGTCGAACATAATTCTTTTACCGGCCAACTGAAGGAAAAAAGAATTATGCCCCAACCAGATCAAGGAATCTCCCACTACGGCATCCAACGAGCGAAGGTAACAAACTTTCGGGTTCCACTTCACGGACTTTTTTTCCTTACGCTGAGGATTAGGAGACAAACGCCATTTTAGTACGCTTCCCATGCCCGGACGAAAACGGTGCTGCCGATTAAAAAAACGCCCGCGTACCATCGGATTTCCCCGCCAATAAGGGTTGACAGTGGTTAAACGTTCATTTCTCCTGAAACAGATATGCTCACCCATTTTTATTTCTCAAATATGTTTCTACAAACTTACGGAAAAATCTCGATTTATGACAAACATGAATATACAAAAAATGTACCCCGGACACACAATCGGGGTACATTTACATACAAAAGAACAGATATTATCCTTCTTTAATAGAATATATTTAGTTAAAAGCAGTGTAAACCGTGCAACATAGGTAATTGCCAACCTGATGCGGAAAGGTTGACAGTCAGAATGACAGCACCCAATATCCACAAAATCAACAGGGACCATTTTAAGCCAGTTCCCATTGGCGACCAATGAAATAACTGACGTAAAACCGTATAAAGAAAAGCTCCTAACGGGATGCCGATAAAAGCAACTCCAGCAATCGTAGCAAGCAATGTCATCATGGGAGATACAGAAGTTATGGACATCCAGTCAACGGCAGGAAGCATTTCATAAAGCAAAGCTCCTCCACTAATCGCCACGGCAATCGCTGCAAATACTAGAGCAACCAACACGACGGCAAGCAAAAACAACACCGGACAACAGATAATGACAAGAGCTACCAGGAATATTTTGAAAAAAACGGCTGCGATAGATACGAATACATCTCCGACTTTCTGTAAAAATGTGCGCGGCTTACCGGAATTTACATAGTTATTGACTCCGTCGGCTACCCGTTCAAACCCATCTGTGACTGTCTTTCCTATATTTTCAATAGTAATGGCTTCTCCGCGCATACTCAATTTTTCGGCAGCCGTACGGGCTTCCGGAATTACAAGCCACCCGACTATGTAAAATATAACCATTGGGCAATAGGGGACAAACACTAAGATTATCATCAGAATACGTACCAATGTTATATCCCAACCAAGATATGCGGCCAATCCTGCCGCTACACCACCCAGCAATTTATTATCCGGGTCACGAAACCAGCGACGAGGTCCGGCAGCCTGCATTCCGGCCTGGCCCGCCGAATTTGCCTGTTCGGTTTTCTTATACGACTCCGCATCATCATCCGCTATTCCGAAATCTTCCGGCTTACCCACGCGGGCTATGATTTCTTCTACATCCTGTATTGTTATGACTTGTTTTCCTATAGCTACTTTTTCGGCAAACAACTCTGCAATACGCATTTCAATATCATCCACAATCTCTTCCGCACTTTCCTGTTTGCGAAAGTAGTGTTTCAAGTTGGACAAATAATTGTCTAACAACCGGTATGCGTCATCATCTATATGATAAACGGTTCCGCCTAAATTTATGGTTAATGTTTTCTTCATTCTTATTTTTCTTTTTATATTCGAATTATCTATTTGCAATATGGCTCACGGTTTCGTTCAACTCTTTCCAGGAAAGTTCCAGTTCACCCAAAAAGATTTCTCCTTTTTCCGTAAGTTTATAATATTTACGAGGTGGTCCCTGTGTGGATTCCACCCATTCATAGCTTAACAGTTCATCATTTTTCAGACGTGTCAGCAATGGATACAGAGTCCCTTCCACTACAATCAGACGGGCTTCCTTCAATCTTTGGATAATATCCGAGGCATAGGCCGGCTCTTTATGCAGTAAAAGCATTATGCAATATTCAAGCATGCCCTTTCTCATCTGTGATTTTACATTGTCTACCTTCATTGTATCTTCTTCTTTTAGATGTCACAAATATATGCATTACTTTAGTACCTTGCATTACAAAGTACTATAAATTAATAATAATTAATCTATTAAGATGTATTTACCTTATTATAAAGGGAAATAATAGCTATATTTGCAGTTTGTAAAACCATAAATAGAAAAACATATATGTTTACCATTCGAAAAGCAACAACAGCCGATTGCGGGCTTATCAACATGATGGCAAAGGAGGTTTTCCCTGCTACTTACAAAGAAATCTTATCTCCCGAACAATTGGACTATATGATGGATTGGATGTATGCTCCCGAAAATATCCGTAAGCAGATGGATGAGGAGGGGCATGTATATTTTATCGCTTATAAGGAAGATAAGCCTTGCGGATATGTTTCCGTGCAACAACAGGAAGAGGATATCTTCCACCTCCAGAAAATTTACGTCCTTCCTCATTTTCAGAACATGCACTGCGGCAGCTTCTTATTTAAAGCAGCTATCAGGCATATCAAGGAAGTACATCCGGGCCCTTGCCTGATGGAACTCAACGTAAACCGGAATAACAAGGCATTGGAATTTTACCGGCACATGGGAATGAGGAAACTGCGGGAAGGGGATTTCCCGATTGGAAACGGATATTATATGAATGATTACATCATGGGACTGAATATATAAAAATATCTCGAAATAAAAAACTCACAGTTTTACTCGTAGGCAATAATCCCCTTGTTTGACTTTTACATTATTATGAATCGGGATTGAAACAAGGGAATTGTGTTTTATAAAGAGGAGGAGGACTACAATAGTTTATTCCCAGAATATTCATTAAACAAAAAATGAAGGGCAAATTTCCATGAAAAAGGCAAATTTACTCTTCACCCAATCTTAAAAATAAGGAATTTACCGAATATTCCTGTTTTAAGAATACAAAAGGCAACTAACTCGTAAGGGTCAGTTGCCTTATATTTTTAGTTTATGAATCTTCCTTCAAATGCAGTTTTTCTGAATATCACTCTTCTCAAACTTATTTTGAACTTCTTTTCCCTACTGCAAAAGAGAATCTGTTATTTCGCTACACGTTCCAACCATTTCAGCATGAAAATCATTGTAAACATGGAAATCGTACAAGCGACAACAAATACCGTCCACGTCATCCAGACAGGGATTGATTCATACAGGATGGCTCCAATCACCAATAGTTGATTGCCTAAAGCAGTCGCTCCTAACCAACCTCCTTGCATGATACCTTGGTATTTGGGAGGAGCTACCTTGGATACGAATGAAATTCCCAACGGGGAAATATACAATTCCGCAACTGTCAAAATCAGATAAGTCAGCATCAGCAGGAACGGAGTAACCTTTACCGGTGAAGTCCCCACGGCAAGGATATCTTTATGCAACGGCAAATGGGCAAAATATGAACCTACAGCCATCACGATGAAAGCCAACGCAGCGATTCCCATACCAATAGCAATCTTTTTAGGAGTGGAAGGTTCTTTGCCACGTCTGCGCTGACTGGCAAAGACTGCCATAATCACAGGTGTCAGGAACACGACAAAAAATGGGTTCAGCGATTGGAAAAGCTCTGCGGAAATGGGCATTCCAAATAAATTCAAATCGGTATATTCTTTTGCGAAATAAGTCAAAGTCAACCCGTTCTGGTGAAACGAAAACCAGAAGAAAATAACCACTCCGAATACGGCAAATAAAGCATACATGCGCTGCTTTATCTCTTGAACGCTCATTTCTACGACAGTAGCCGATGCCGAAGCTGCATTCGACTTTTTACTCGGATCCGGGAAGTTCTTCTTGTTCAATAAATAAATGATTAAAGAGACTGCCATAGCGATAATCGCTACTCCAAACGCATAATGAAACCCGGTTGTGAAAACATTCAGATAGTCTGAAGCAAACGCTGTATAATCCTGTACGGGAGCCGTAGAAGCTTTTTCCACCAAGGTATGGTATGTCTCGGTGGCCTCCGGCGATAAAGTACCTGCCAACTGCCCATGACACAAGGCGGGAAGATCAGCATCGTAATTATACCCGAAAGTGGACAACCACCAGTTGCGCACTCCTACTGCGGCGAACGGAGCAAAAATAGCGCCGATATTAATAAACATATAAAATAACGAGAAGCCGGAATCGCGCATGCTGGCATATTGGGGATTATCATACATCTGCCCCACCAGTGCCTGCAGATTTCCTTTAAACAACCCGTTACCGAATGCGATAACAAACAAACTGACACAGGTAATCACCAAGTATAGCATCCGGTTATCCACCGGGGTCTTGGACGGAATGGCTAGCAACAGGTAACCAACGGCCATCAACACGATTCCCGTGAAAATAGTTCCCTTATAGTTTCTGGTCTTATCGGCAATAATACCTCCGACCAGAGCAAGAATGTAGATTGAAAAATAAAACGTTGAGTAAATAAATCCTGCCTCTTTTCCATTCATTCCAAATTTGGCTTGCAAAAAAAGTACGAGGATTGCCATCATAGTATAGAAGCCGAAACGTTCACCAAGATTAGCCAGGGCGGCTGCTATCAGTCCTTTTGGGTGTTTGTTAAACATAGATAATAAGTTATTAAATTAATGATTTTCTGTCGTTATCACATATAGTTTGCAAATATATACTTTTTCTTGATTTTCCGCATAATTATTTGTTAAACTACTCTTCAAATAGATGGCATATTTCCGCTTTTGATTCACGAATCAAATCTTCCGGAGCTATTTTTATTTGAAGTCCCCGTACGCCCGCACTCACATAGATATATGGAAAATTCCGGCACGTCTCATGGATATAGGTGGGGAAATGTTTTTTCATGCCAATCGGCGAACAACCTCCCCGAATATATCCTGTCAATGGAAGAAGTTCTTTTACCGGTATCAAATCACATTTCTTATTGCCGGAAGCTTTGGCCGCCAATTTCAAATCGACCTCATGTTCTCCTGGGATAATGCAGACAAAATACCCATTCTTATCACCGTGCAGAACAAGGGTTTTAAACACCTGCTCTACATTTTCTCCCAGACTTGCCGCCACATGTACGGCGCTTAAATCTTTCTCATCGACTTCATAAGGGATAAGTTCGTAAGTAATTCCGGCTTTATCCAACAGACGGGCTGCATTGGTTTTATTGATTTTCATATCTATCGTATTTTATTTCAGGTTACACTCCGCTTTTAGGCATCAATAAACGTTTATACAACTGGCACACAACAAAATAGTCAGAGTCCCAGTTCTTCGCGAAGAAACTTCGGAGTATATCCTTTAAAGCTCTTCGCAACCTCTTCCGGGGTTCCGAAACTAAGAAGTTCTCCCCCGCCCTTGCCACCTTCAGGACCCATATCTATAATATAATCCGCCATCTTAATCACATCCAGGTTGTGTTCGATGACAATAACCGTATTTCCTTTATCGACAAGTTTATTCAGTACTCCCATCAATACCCGGATATCTTCGAAATGGAGTCCGGTAGTAGGTTCGTCAAGAATATAAAGAGTTTTACCGGTATCCCTTTTGGAAAGTTCCGTAGCTAGTTTCACGCGCTGGCTCTCTCCTCCGGAAAGAGTTGTAGACGATTGTCCCAGCTTGATATATCCCAATCCCACATCCTGCAAGACTTTAATCTTATTCAGGATTTGAGGAACATTCTCAAAAAATTCAACAGCACGGTTTATCGTCATATCAAGTACGTCAGCAATAGACTTCCCTTTGAAACGCACCTCCAACGTTTCCCGGTTATAACGTTTGCCATGACAAACCTCACAAGGGACATACACATCCGGAAGGAAATTCATCTCAATCGTTTTATAACCGTTTCCGAGACATGCCTCGCAACGTCCACCCGATACATTAAAAGAGAAACGTCCCGGCTTGTATCCGCGAATCTTGGCTTCCGGCAAGCTGACAAACAAATTACGGATATCGGAAAATACTCCCGTATATGTGGCGGGATTAGAACGGGGTGTACGCCCCAACGGTGACTGGTCTACATTGACTACTTTATCTATATTCTCTAATCCTTCAATGGAATCATACGCCAAAGGTTCTTGTAAAGAGCGATAGAATTTCTGTGAAAGAATCGGCTGCAATGTTTCATTTATCAACGTCGATTTTCCGCTCCCCGATACTCCTGTTACACAAATCAGTTTACCCAAAGGAAATTCGACATCCACATTTTTCAGATTGTTGCCTTTCGCTCCCTTCAACCAGACAGACTTGCCATTTCCCTTCCGGCGTTCAGCGGGAATTTCTATCTTCATCTTCCCGGTCAAATATTGTGAGGTCATCGTATCTGTCCTCAGCATGTCTTGAGGAGTCCCTGCAAAAACAACTTCTCCGCCGAGACGTCCGGCTTTCGGCCCCATGTCAATAACATAATCGGCGGCCAGCATCATGTCTTTATCATGTTCCACCACGATTACGGAATTTCCCATGTCACGGAGCTCTTTTAATGAATTGATAAGACGCAGATTATCACGCTGGTGCAAACCGATACTCGGTTCGTCCAGAATATAAAGCACATTTACCAGTTGAGACCCAATCTGCGTAGCCAGACGGATACGTTGGCTTTCTCCTCCGGAAAGGCTTACCGAGCTGCGATTCAAAGAAAGATAGTCCAATCCGACATCCAATAGAAACTTCAGACGTGTACGGATTTCCTTTAAAATCTCTACAGATATTTTCTTCTGCTTATCAGAAAGAAAACCATCCACATTCATCAACCAAGCATATAGCTCGCAAATGTCCAGATTCGCCAGTTCATTGATATTTTTATCATGAATACGGAAATGCAAAGCTTCTTTGTTCAACCGCGCGCCCTTACATTCCGGGCAAACGGTGGTCTTGGCAAACTGTTCCGCCCATTTTTGAGCTGTCGCCGACGCATCTTTTTCCTGCAACATCTGTATATATTTCACAATGCCCTCATAAGTGACGAAATAGTCAGAAGAAGTACCAATCAGAGAACTCTTAATTTTAATACGGTCATCAGCGCCATACAGCACTTCTTCAATCGCATCGTCCGGCAATTCCCTGACGGGAGTTTTCAACGTTGCTTCATATTTTTCAAGCAAAGCACCGATTTGCCAAAAAATCATGGAGTTCTTATATTTTCCCAAAGGAGCGATTGCTCCTTCATAAATAGACAAGTCACGTTCAGGAATCACCTTATCCACATCAATCTGGCTGACGACTCCCAATCCTTTGCATTTCGGGCACGCGCCTTGCGGAGAATTAAACGAGAAATTATGCGGGGCCGGTTCGCGGTAGGACAATCCGGTGACAGGACACATCAACCGTTTACTGTAATGACGTATGCTTTCCGTCTGGGCATCCAGAATCATTAATAAACCGTCTCCCTGCCGCATTGCCGTCGCAACACTCTGTTTCAACCGCTTATCGTCTTTTTCAGTAACTACCAACTTGTCAATGACAACTTCAATATCATGATTTTTATAACGGTCCAGTTTCATACCGTGAGTCACCTCGCGCACTTCACCGTCTACCCGTACATATAAATATCCTTTTTTACGTACTTGCTCAAAGAGTTCTCTATAATGCCCTTTACGTGTACGTACCAAAGGAGCCAGCAGATATATTTTCTTCCCTTTATAATTCTTCAGAATCAGATCCAGAATCTGCTCTTCGGTATATTTCACCATTTTCTCTCCGGACAGATACGAATAAGCCACTCCCGCACGCGCATAAAGCAAACGCAGATAATCGTATATCTCAGTCGTAGTCCCGACCGTAGAACGGGGATTTTTATTGGTTGTTTTCTGTTCGATGGAAATAACCGGGCTCAATCCGGTAATCTTGTCCACATCCGGACGTTCCAGGTTACCCAGGAAATTACGGGCATAAGCCGAGAAGGTTTCAATATAGCGGCGTTGTCCCTCGGCGAATATCGTATCAAACGCCAAAGAAGATTTTCCACTGCCGCTCAACCCGGTTATCACCGTCAGGCTGTTGCGTGGAATTTCGGCATCAATATTCTTCAAATTGTGTACACGGGCACCGTACACATTAATATATTCTTTTTCCTGCATATTCATATCCTTCATAAATGTGTGCAAAATTAATGTTTCCGCCCGAAATATGCTCCTAAAAAAGCACAATATTATTTTCTTAACTCAAATCTTATGAAGATATAGGGCATTATTTGTACCTTTGTTCCTTGATTTCAATAACCAATAGTTATAAATTGATGAAACCGATACGAATATTCCTGCTTTTGCTTGTTATAAGCATTTCATACGTAACCAGCTATGCACAAGAAAACCAATCCTATTTCTTGCATACCATTGAAAAAGGACAAAGTTTATATTCTATCTCCAAGATGTACAATGTCGCTACATCAGACATCATCCGCTTGAATCCCGGCTGTGACGAAAAGATTTATGCCGGACAGACCATTAAAATTCCCAAAGGCGAAGAGAGCCAGAAAGGAGAAACATTCCATACGATTCAGGCTGGAGAAACGCTATACAAACTGACAACAATCTACAATGTATCGGCTAAAGCTATCTGCGAGGCAAATCCCGGATTAAGCGCCGAGAATTTCCGTATCGGACAAGTTATCCTTATTCCATTAAAAAAAGAAGAACAGGAAGCTGCTGCCACGCAGCAAACTCCGGCAGAGCAGTCCGCCATTCAGGGGCCGGTAGTGCCCAGATGCAAGGAAATGCACAAAGTAAAACGCAAAGAAACTGTTTTCAGCGTAAGCCGCAAGTACGGAATTAGCGAGCAGGAACTGATCAACGCCAATCCCGAATTAAAAAAAGGAATGAAAAAAGGACAACTTCTTTGCATCCCTTACCCTGTTACAATACCTGTACAGCCCGCTCCAAAGGAAGACACGTATGTAATTCCCCCAAGCAACAATGAACTCTTCCGCAAGAGCAAGGAGACCCCGAAGAACATTTCGACCATCAAGGCCGCCCTCTTACTGCCTTTCCAGGAAGACAAGCGTATGATAGAATATTATGAAGGTTTCCTTATGGCTGTGGACAGTTTGAAACGTACAGGAACTTCTCTCGATTTATACGTGTACGATTGCGGCAAAGACATTGCCACATTGAATACAATCCTGACAAAAAGTGAAATGAAGAAAATGGACATTATCTTCGGTCCGATGCATCAGAAGCAAATCAAGCCATTATCTGATTTCGCGAAAGCGAATGACATACGCCTGGTCATTCCTTTTTCACAAAAAGGGGAAGAGGTCTTCAATAACCCTTCCGTTTACCAAATCAACACTCCCCAGTCTTACCTGTATTCAGAAGTGTACGAGCATTTTACCCGCCAGTTCCCGAATCCCCATGTCATCTTTATCGAACCGGCAACCCCGGATAAAGATAAAGCCGAATTTATCCGCGGATTAAAACAGGAATTGAAAAGTAAAGGAATTTCCATGCAGACCGTAGACGAAGGAGCAACCAAAGATATGCTGAAAGCAACCCTGCACAATGATAAAGAAAACATTTTTATCCCGACGTCAGGTGAAAAAGTAATGCTGATTAAAATACTCCCGCAATTGACTCTCTTGGTCAGGGAAAACCCGGAACAAAACATCCACCTGTTCGGTTATCCGGAATGGCAAACCTACACGTGGGACCATTTGGAAAGTTTCTTTGAACTAGATGTGTACTTCTATTCTTCATTCTACACAAATACGCTGTTTCCGGCTGCGGTGCAATTCACCAACTCATATCATAAATGGTATAGCAAAGACCTGTCAAGCAAATATCCCAACTATGCGATGTTAGGTTTTGATACAGGCTATTTCTTCTTAAAAGGATTGTCACGATATGGTTCGGAACTGGAAAACAATTTATCAAAAATGCATTTAACTCCCATCCAGACGGGTTTCAAATTCCAGCGTGTAAACAACTGGGGAGGATTTATCAATAAAAAAGTATTCTTCATCCGTTTCACCAAGAACTTTGAATTAGTAAAACTTGATTTCGAATAACAAAAAATGATAAAAATAAAACCATTTGTAATTACAGCTCTTCTACTTGCAGGTTTTTCTCTACCTGCCGCTGCACAGATTGGGGAGCCCAGAAATAATCTCTCTGTCGGCTTTAACGGAGGAGTTAACCTGAACAGTGTTTCTTTCACTCCTACTATCAAGCAAAACAGTCTGATGGGAATTACCGGAGGGTTAACAGCACGTTACATTTCCGAGAAATATTTTGCCATGATTTGCGGTGCGCAAGTAGAGCTGAATTTCTCTCAACGAGGATGGGACCAGCTATTTGAGATTGTTTCGACAGATGCCAACGGATATGAAGTGACTTCAAAGGACCCTACGAAGTTATATACCCGCAAAATGACTTATATCGACATACCTTTCCTTGCCCACCTGGCTTTCGGACGTGAAAGAGGACTACAGTTTTTCATTCATGCCGGTCCTCAGATAGGTTTCCTGATTAGTGAGTCGGAAACGATAGACGGTATAGACATGAATTCACTGAATGATACTCAAAAAGCAATATACGGAGTCAAGATTCAAAACAAATTCGATTATGGTATCACCGGTGGAGGCGGAATCGAGTTGCGGACAAAAAGAGCAGGCAGCTTCATCTTGGAAGGCCGCTATTATTTCGCCCTATCCGACTTTTACAGTACAACGAAAAAAGACTATTTCGCCCGTGCCGCACACGGTACAATTTCCGTAAAATTCACTTATCTGTTTGACTTGAAGAAATAAAAAAAACAACAGAAGAGCAGAAGCATACTTTCAAATACATGCGATACGGCTCATACATTCACACATCTCCATCATTATAGGAAATATCAAAAGATATAAGAGGCTGTCTCAAAATGAAGTGCACCCCAAAAGTTAGACAAAAAACTTTTGGGGTGTTTTTTATGAAGTA
>NZ_CAUCSQ010000063.1 GCF_958445495.1 uncultured Bacteroides sp.
CTCCCAAGCAATCACGCTAGCCGATAATCAGCCTTTGAAAGTTACGTTAGGGGAAGCGACGGAGGTTTTGGACGAAGTCGTGGTGACGGCTTTGGGTATCAAACGTGCTACAAAAGCATTGAGTTATAATGTACAAGAAGTAAAAAGTGATGAGATTACGACAGTAAAGGATGCCAATTTCATGAATTCATTGGCCGGTAAGGTAGCGGGTGTTAATATCAATACTTCGTCTTCCGGTGTGGGTGGTGCTACACGTGTCGTAATGCGTGGCGTGAAGTCGATAACTCAAAGTAACAATGCTTTGTATGTGATTGACGGTGTGCCTATTTATAATACGAATAACGGCTCTACGGAGGGTATTTATTCTTCTCAGCCCCGTGGTGAAGGTATTTCGGATTTAAATCCGGATGACATAGAAAGTATGTCTGTGTTGAGTGGTCCGGCTGCCGCCGCATTGTATGGTTCCAATGCTGCGTCGGGCGTTATCCTGATTACGACTAAAAAAGGAAAAGCGGGAAAACCGCAGATAACAATCTCTAACAATACGACTTTCTCTAAACCGTTTACTATGCCGGAGTTCCAGAACTCTTATATCAATCGGTCGGGAGAATTTAAATCATGGGGAATTAAGACTGCTTCGCCTTATGGGAATTATGAACCGGACGATTTCTTTCAAACGGGAACAAATATACAGAACTCTGTCTCTTTGTCTGTAGGTAATGAGAAACAGCAGACTTATATCTCTGTCGCTACGACAAATGCTGACGGTATCATTAAAAATAATGAGTATAACCGTTATAATTTTACGGTACGGAATACGACTTCTTTCTTGAATGATAAGATGACTTTGGATGCTGGTTTTAGTTATATTATTCAGAATGATAAGAATCTGATGGCGCAGGGCGAGTATTTCAATCCTCTTCCTGCCGTTTACCTGTTTCCGCGTGGAGAGGATTTTGAGGCTGTCCGGATGTATGAGACATGGGATTCAAATCGTAATATCTATGTGCAGAACTGGAAATGGGACACGCAGGGAGTCAGCATGCAGAATCCTTATTGGTTGTCTCAAAAAAATAATTACGGGACGAAGAAACAGCGTTACATGGCTAATGCCAGTTTGAAATATAAGGTATTGGACTGGTTGGATGTGACTGGGCGTGTACGTATTGATAACTCTATCGGGAAATTCGAAGACGAACGTTATGCTTCCACCAATACTATCTGGACTGCTACTTCGGAAAAAGGTTTTTACAAATGGTATAAAGAGGATGATCGTCAGGTATATGCCGATTTGATAGCGAATATCAATAAGAACATTGGCGATTTCTCTATCGCCGCCAATGTGGGTGTCAGCATTTCTCAATTGTATTACGACCAGAATGGTTATCAGGGAGGTTTGGCTGATATGTCTAACGTGTTTATTCCCAATAATATAGTAAATACTACTTCTTCGGATACTCATCCTATCTATTCTTCTTACAAACAACGTACCAATGCTATTTTTGCCAGTGCGGAAATAGGGTGGAAGAGTATGTTGTATATGACGTTGACCGGACGTAATGACTGGGATTCGGCTTTGGCTAATACGAATACTACTTCATTTTTCTATCCTTCGGTCGGCTTGTCGGCTCTCGTTTCTGAGATGGTGGCATTGCCTGAATGGATTAATTATCTGAAAGTCCGCGGTTCGTTCGCTTCTGTCGGCAGTCCTATTCCAAGAGGGGTTTCTTCTGCTGCCAACATAAAGTTTGATGATGCGACTCAGAGTTGGGTGACGAATGATTATCGTCCGGTCGGTGAATTAAAACCGGAACGTACTGATTCGTGGGAAGCCGGTTTGACTGCCAAATTCTGGGGAAATCGTTTCTCTCTGGATTTGACCTGGTATAAATCAAATACTAAGAATCAGACAATGTTGATTCCGATTTCCGCCAGCGGCGGTTATACGCAAATGTATGTCCAATCGGGTAATGTGCAGAATACGGGTATGGAGTTGGCTGTCGGGTTTAACAATACGTGGGGAGATTTTAACTGGAATTCTACTGTTACCTACAGTTTCAACAAGAACAAGATTGTTTCTTTACACGAATATTACAGAGATGGAAAGGCTATCGATAAAGGTGGTTATGGCAACTCTAAGATTATGCTGACAGAGGGGGGAACAATGGGTGACCTTTATGTGACTACGGCATTGAAAAGAGACCAGCAGGGGGATGTCTTGATTGAGAATGATAACGTGGTGAAAGAGACTCTTACGAATCCTAAAAAGATAGGTTCTGTTTTGCCGAAAGGGAATTTGGGATTCAGAAACAGTTTCAGTTATAAGGGTATTAATGCGTCTTTCATGCTGGCTGCCCGTTTTGGTGGCGTAGCCTTGTCTGCGACGCAAGCTGTGATGGACCAGTTCGGCGTATCTAAGACATCTGCCGATTATCGTGACATGGGTGGTGTTCCTGTAAATAATGGTACGGTTAGCACGGAATCTTATTATTCTGTAGTAGGCGGGATAAACGGTGTTCTGGAGAATTATGTGTATAGTGCTACCAATGTTCGCCTGCAGGAGGTTTCTTTAGGTTATACTCTCCCCGGTAAGTGGTTCAACGATAAGATGAGGATGAGTTTGTCATTGGTTGGACGCAATTTGTGGATGATTTATTGTAAAGCTCCTTTCGATCCGGAAGCAACGGCCTCTACGGGAACATTCTATCAAGGTTTTGATTATTTTATGCAACCGAGTCTTAGAAATTTCGGCTTTAGTGTTAAATTCCAATTCTAAATTGTTATGGGTAAAAGAATATTAAAAAGTATATTGTCGGTATCTTTCTGTACGGGATTCTTGATGTTGGGTTCTTGTACCGCCGGGTTTGAGGATTTGAATGCTCCCGGTGAGAAGATTACGGACGGGGAATTGAATCGTGATAATTTTAAGTTACAGTCTTATTTCGAACAAATGATTGATAACGTGATATCACAGCAGGAAAACTCATTCCAGATGAATGAGAATCTGATAGGTGACGTGTATGGCCGTTATCTTATGACTACGCAGTCAAACTGGAATATGCAGGATTTCTCAACTTATAACGCACCGAGCAACTGGATAAAATATCCTTTCAATGATGTCTTGCAGAAGTTCACTTCTCCGTGGTTTCAGGTGAAAGAGGCTACGAACGAAACCGGAGCGGTCTGGGCATGGGCTACTATTTTGCGCGTAGCAGCCATGCATCGTTTGGGGGATATGTACGGGGCGCTTCCTTATTCGCAAGTGAATTCGGAAGATATCGCGACTCCTTATGATGATTTGCAGACGTTGTATCATAAGATGATTGATGACTTGACGAATGCCGTGGATGTGATTACGTCTTCATTGTCTTCCAGTACGGATGCGATTTTGCCGGATGCTGATGTGGTTTACAAGGGTGATATGACTAAATGGGTGAAGTTTGCCAATTCGCTGAAACTGCGTTTGGCTATGCGTCTTCGTATGGTGGAATCGGAATCGGCTTATGCGCAACAGAATGCGGAGGATGCTGTGAATCATTCTATCGGTGTTATCACGTCCAATGCGGATAATACGGCTCATCCTTACGGGCAACCCGGCTTGTGGAAGATGTGTGTGAACTGGGGTGACTCACGTGCGGCGGCTGATATCGTGTCTTATATGGTCGGTTACAATGACCCGCGTTTGTCGCTTTATTTCAGTCCGGTGACATTTACGGGGAATGATGGCGTTTATGCCGGTTTCCGTTCGGGAGGTCAACCTTCCAACAAGGAGTGGGCTGTGCAGTATTCATGTCCTGTTGCTACGCAGAGTGATGTCTATTATTGGATAACTGCGGCGGAAGTGGCTTTCTTGAAGGCTGAGGGGGCGCTTTACGGATGGAATATGGGCGGTAAGGATGCTGAAACGTTGTATAAGGAAGGTATCAGCCTGTCATTTGAACAGCATGGCGCTAACGGTGCTGCTACGTATGCGGAAAATGAGACGGACAAACCGGCTGATTATACGGACCCAGGGAAACAATATAGCACCACTGCCGTAAGCGATATAACTATTAAATGGGAGAATGGCAATACGGAACGTAACTTTGAGCGTATCATCACTCAGAAGTGGATTGCCATGTTCCCGTTGGGACAGGAAGCTTGGACGGAATACCGCCGTACGGGTTATCCTAAGTTCTTCGCTTTGCCTGTGCCTACTAACTACAGTACATTGACTACGGTTGCCAACCGTATTCCATTCAATCCGGATGAGTATAATAATAATGAGGCGAATGTGAGGGCTGCTGTCCAGGCTTTGGGTGGTAAAGATGACTACTCGGTGGCGTTGTATTGGGCAAAAAAATAAGTATTGATTTTTAAATAATAATGACTGATATGAAAAAAAATATAGGAAAATTATTTTTCCCCTTTTTAGTCGGTGGATTGGTCTCTTTCTCTTCTTGCTCGGATTGGACGGAAATGGAATCCATTCATCAGGATTCCTTCCTCTCCAATACGACTTCCAGTGAGTATTATGCAGGTTTGCGGGAATGGAAGGCAAGGAAAGACCATCAGATTACTTTCGGATGGTATGGAAACTGGACGGGAGTAGGTGCCAATTTGGAACATAGTTTGCGCAGTTTGCCGGACAGTGTGGATTTTGTCTCTATCTGGGGAGCCTGGCGTAATCTGACAAATGCTCAGAAAGAGGATTTGAAATATGTGCAGGAAGTGAAAGGCACGAAGGCTTTGCTTTGTTTTATCATCGCTAATATCGGTGACCAGGTTACGCCGGATGAAGTGCGTGAAAACTGGAGTGAGAACTCTTTTGGCAGTGAACAGGAAGCTGTTAACAACTATTGGGGATGGACCAGTGACGATGAGAATGTAGTGGCTGCTGCCATTGACCGTTATGCGCAGGCTCTTTGCGACACCATCCATAAATATAATTACGACGGTTTTGACATTGACTATGAGCCGAATTTCGGTGCGCCCGGTAATTTGGCGAGCTATCCTTCACGTATGTTGCAATTTTGCCAGTCCATGCGGAATCACATGGGAGAGGGGAAGATGTTGGTAGTGGACGGTGAGCCGCAGAGTATGCCGAAAGAGGCGGGTACTTTATTGGATTATTTTATTGTTCAGGCTTACAGCAGTCATGGAGACAGTGATTTGAATTCCCGTTTGCAAAGTACTATAAATAATTATGAGGGTGTGCTTACTGCCGAACAGGTGGCGCGTAAATATATTGTGACGGAGAATTTTGAAAGTTATGCGGCTACGGGTGGAACAAGTAGTTATTATGACTCTAAAAGGAACCGGTTTAATTCTCTGGAAGGAATGGCGCGTTGGGTTCCTGTTATCGACGGTGATTCCATTATGAAAGGCGGTATCGGTACTTATCACATGGAATATGAGTATAAATTATCATTGGATGATGCTACTTATGAAAAATATTATTGGTTGAGTGAAGATGATTTGTCTTATCCTTGGCTACGCTCCGGCATGCGTGCTATGCGTGCTTTGGAAGCGATTCCAACTATTAAACGTTAATGTATTATGAAAAAATATTGGGTATTGAGTAAAATGGCATTCGGGCTGGCCGTTATTTGGGGCAGTGTGGGTGCATGTGATGATGCAAAGTATGATGTTGTGAATAATAAAGTGTACATCACTCAAGCATTGTCGAATGAGTCTGAAACGGTGATGGTGGACTCGGAGAATGGAGGTTCCGCTTCTTTTACTGTCAGTGTAAGTGATAAGATGGAGCAGGATGTGACTATAAAGCTTGGTACTTCGCAGTCGGTGTTGGATAATTACAACCGGACTCATGAGACTGACTACAAGATGTTGCCGTCTACGGGGTTTTCATTTTCGGAAAGTGAAATCACTATATCAGCCGGTGAAGTGTTGTCTTCAATGTTGGAGGTGAATATCAATCCTTTAACGGACGAGCAGAGTACAAGCGGTGATAAATATGCGATACCTGTCACGGTGGAACCGGTATCTTCGGCTGTTTCCAGTGTCTCCAGCATTTCATCGTATATTTTGCTGTTAGATCAAGTAATCATTACTTCTGTGCCTGTTTTGGATTCCAGCAATAAGGTAACTCCTAATCCGGCAATGCGTCAGGACTATAATTTGAATGAGTGGTCGCTTGAGTTTAGAATCAACATGAGTTCGTTTGACGTGAATAATCAGGCTATCATCGGAATGTATCCGGATGAGATTTATGTGCGTTTTGGTGATGCGGGAAAAGATTATAATATGTTGCAGATAAAGACTCAGAGTTCGCAGATAGATTCCAATACACGTTTCGATGTCAATAAATGGTATCACATTGCCATTGTCGGCGAACCTTCTTCTTTGAAGTTGTATGTGAACGGAACGCTGGATTGTACGCTGGCGTTAAGTGGAAGCGCTTCATGGAACATTGCGAAAGACAACATCACCTTAATCGGTTCGGGGGCGACTTATTTCTGGGCTGATTGTATGTTGAGCGAGTTCCGTTTCTGGACGAAGGCTATTTCCCAGTCGCAGATTCAGAATAATATGTTTGCCATCAATCCGCAGACGGAGGGTCTGGAAGCTTATTGGAAGATGAATGAGGGCGAAGGTAATGAGTTTGAAGACTTTACCGGTCACGGAAATAATCTGAAAGCTGACGGAACGGTTCGCTGGAAGGACGGCATCCGCTCTGACGAACAATAAATCAGTCATGGTATAGGATGATAATTGTTTGTTAATATCTGGAAAAGCTGTCTCAAGGGACAGCTTTTCATTTTATGCGGCAGATGTATTTCGTTAATAAAACTTATATATAGGATTGTCTGTTAGCAGGTGGTTATTTATTGATTGTATTTTAATAAAACGAAATTTGAGAATGCAATGAAAAACATGAATCGATTTTTTATCTTCTTTGCTTTTTTATCGGGATTTTGGATGTGTATGCCCATGAAAGCACAGGTTTCTCTTGTCTGTAATAAGAAAACCGAATCCAGGATTATATTGGCGGATAATGAAGAAATAACCCGGATATCGGCAAATTTATTTCAGATGTTCTTTCAGAAAGTTTCTGGTTGCACATTGCCGGTATTGGAAAGCCGGCAACCGCAGAAGGGGGACATCTTGCTTGGCGGCCAGCCGGGCGATGGAGTGACGGAAGACGGATTTTCTATTTCTACGAGAGATGGAATTTTAAAAATTTCGGGAAGAGACAAAGGGGTTGTGTATGGAGTTGTCTCTTTACTGGAACAATATCTGGGAGTGGATTATTGGGGTGAAAACGAGTATTCCTTCACTCCCCGGGAGACGGTGATGCTCCCTCTTATCGATAAAGTTGATAATCCGGCTTTCCGTTATCGTCAGACTCAATGTTATGCGATTCGTACAGATTCTGTTTATAAGTGGTGGAACCGGTTGGAGGAACCGGATGAAGTGTTTGCCGCCGGTTATTGGGTGCACACTTTTGATAAGCTGTTGCCTTCTTCCGTTTACGGAAAGGAACATCCCGAATATTATTCTTATTTTAAAGGAAAACGTCATCCGGGAAAAGCCAGTCAGTGGTGTTTGAGTAATCCGGAGGTTTTTGAAATTGTGGCGCAACGCATTGATTCCATTTTCAAGGCGAATCCTGACAAGCATATCATATCTGTAAGCCAGAATGACGGCAATTATACGAATTGTACTTGTGATGCCTGTAAAGCAATTGACGATTATGAGGGGGCGTTATCGGGAAGTGTGATTACTTTCCTGAATAAATTGGCTGCCCGTTTTCCTGATAAGGAGTTTTCCACACTGGCTTATTTATATACGATGAATCCTCCGAAGCATGTAAAACCTTTATCGAATGTGAATATCATGCTTTGTGATATTGATTGTGACCGTGAGGTGACTTTGCCGGAGAATGCATCGGGCAAGGAGTTTGTGAAGGCGATAGAAGGCTGGTCTGCTATAACCGATAACATATTCGTATGGGACTATGGCATTAACTTTGATAATTATCTCGCTCCTTTCCCGAATTTTCATATTTTGCAGGATAATATCCGTCTTTTCAAGAGGAACCATGCTACCATGCATTTTTCTCAAATAGCAGGGAGCAGAGGAGGAGACTTTGCCGAGTTACGGGCTTATCTGGTATCTAAGTTAATGTGGAACCCTGAAGTTGACGTCGATTCTTTGATGCAACGTTTTCTGCATGGATATTATGGAGAAGCCGCTCCCTATCTTTATCGGTATATCAAGGTGATGGAAGGCGCATTGATAGGTAGCGGACAGAGATTGTGGATTTACGACTCGCCGGTTTCTCATAAGTATGGAATGTTGAAGCCTGCATTGATGCGCCGTTATAATCATTTATTCGACTGTGCGGAGAAGGCGGTGGCATCGGATGATGTCTATTTGAAACGAGTTCGGCGGGCACGTTTGCCGCTCCAATATTCCGAACTGGAGATAGCGCGGACGGAAACGGAAAAAGATTTGGCTGACATAGAGCGGAAACTGGTTCTTTTTGAAGAACGTGTGAAGGAGTTCAATGTGCCTACATTGAATGAGCGTTCCAATTCGCCGGTGGAATACTGTAAGTTGTACAGGGAACGTTATATGCCGCGAACGGAAAAAAGCCTGGCTCAGGGAGCGGAAATCACTTATCTGATTCCTCCTACCGGAAAGTATGCGGAGTTAGGAAAGACTGCACTAGTTGACGGTTTGTTCGGAGGCGCTACTTTTGTGGACAGTTGGGTCGGTTGGGAAGGAACGGACGGAGCATTCATCATCGATTTGGGTGAAGAGAAAGAAATACGTTGTGTCGAGACTGACTTCCTGCATCAGATAGGCGCATGGATTCTTTTTCCTTTGAAGGTGGTTTATTCTTATTCCGGAGATGGCGAACATTATAAGCTTTGGGAGACAATCGATTTACCGGAGGAGCGTACGGGAGAAGTGAAATTTCGAGGAGTCAGGGCTGAATCCGCCCGGCCGTTGAAGGCTCGTTATGTGAAAGTGGAGGTTACCGGTACAAAAGAGTGTCCGACTTGGCATTATGGTGTGGGACATCCGTCATGGTTCTTTATAGACGAAGTGATAATAAAATAAAAAAAGTGAGGGGGAAACGTTAGTAGTTTTCCCCTTTTAGTTGTATTATATATAGATGGGTTAGAAAAATAAGTTTTTTCATCTATATACTATGATTTATGCAACAGACTAAAACTGCTTCTCAACAGAAAACTGTCAGCCCGGCCTACTGGGTTCCTACCGCTTACTTTGCAATGGGGCTTCCCTTTATTGCCATTAATCTGGTTTCCGTGTTCATGTTTAAGGATTTGGGAATCTCGGATACGCAAATCGCATTCTGGACTTCTCTTATCATGATGCCTTGGACGCTTAAGTTTTTATGGAGTCCTTTCCTTGAAATGTACCGGACGAAAAAGTTTTTCGTGTTGGTGACGGAATTGTTGAGCGGGGTATTGTTCGGAGTGGTAGCCTTTTCGCTGTTTTTCGATTATTTCTTTGCCATTAGTATTTCTACGATGGCGGTGATTGCATTCAGCGGAGCAACACATGACATCGCTTGTGACGGCGTATATATGGCTGAACTGAATAAGGAAGACCAGGCGAAATATATTGGAGTGCAGGGAGCTTTCTACAATGTTGCCAAGCTGGTGGCGAATGGCGGTTTGGTTGCGATGGCAGGTGCGCTGGCCGAGTCTTTTGGGGCGATAGAAGGGGCTTCTATTGAAGCGAATAAGGGCGCGTATTCATACGCATGGATGATTATTTTTGCTGTGATTGCAGCTATAATGGTATTAATCGGACTTTATCATATCAGGATATTGCCGTCTACCCAGGTCCCGTCTACAAAGAAAAAAACGGCTTCGGAGGTGGGGCGCGAGCTGATAGCGGTAATTGCTGATTTCTTCACTAAAAAACATATTTTCTATTATATCTGCTTCATTATATTGTATCGTTTGGCGGAAGGGTTTATTATGAAGATTGCCCCCCTTTTCTTGCGTGCATCGAGAGATGCGGGAGGGTTGGGATTGTCTTTGAAAGAGATTGGTACGCTGAATGGGATTTTCGGTTCCGCTGCTTTTGTGCTCGGCTCTTTACTGGCAGGAATTTATGTTTCCAAGTTCGGATTGAAAAAAACGCTTTTCACGCTTTGTTGCATCTTTAACTTGCCGTTTGTGGCATATACTTTTCTGGCCGTTACCCAACCTGCCAATGTTTATCTGATAGGAACTTGCATAACGATGGAATATTTCGGTTACGGTTTCGGATTTGTCGGTCTGACCCTGTTCATGATGCAGCAGATAGCTCCGGGCAAACACCAGATGTCTCATTATGCTTTCGCATCCGGAATCATGAATCTGGGGGTGATGCTTCCCGGAATGATTAGCGGTTATCTCAGTGATTTATTGGGATACCGGAATTTCTTTATTTATGTTTTGATTGCGACTATTCCGGCTTTCCTGATAACTTATTTTATTCCGTTCACTTATGACGATTCGAAAAAATAAATAATATAAAAATCAAAAATTATGAGTAAAATTCAAATGCCTTGGGAAGACCGTCCTGCCGGGTGTACCGACGTGATGTGGCGCTATTCGCAAAACCCGGTTATCGGACGTTATCACATTCCTTCATCCAACAGTATTTTCAATAGTGCAGTCGTTCCTTTCAAGGATGGATTTGCAGGTGTGTTCCGCTGTGACAATAAAGCCGTACAGATGAATATCTTTACGGGATTCAGTAAAGACGGCATTCATTGGGATATCAGCCATGAACCTATAAAGTTCAAGCCTGGAAATACGGAGATGATTGAATCGGAATATAAGTATGACCCCCGTGTTACTTGGATTGAGGACCGTTATTGGGTGACATGGTGTAACGGTTATCACGGGCCTACGATTGGCATTGCCTATACTTTTGATTTCGAGGAATTTTTTCAATGTGAGAATGCTTTCCTGCCTTTCAACCGCAACGGGGTGCTTTTCCCGCAAAAAATAGGCGGTAAATATGCTATGTTGAGCCGTCCCAGTGACAATGGGCATACACCGTTCGGTGACATATACATAAGTTTCAGTCCGGATATGAAGTATTGGGGAGAACATCGTTGTGTGATGAAAGTGACTCCTTTCCCGGAAAGTGCCTGGCAGTGTACGAAGATTGGCGCAGGTTCGGTACCGTTTTTGACAGATGAAGGATGGTTGCTTTTCTATCATGGCGTCATCACGACCTGTAACGGGTTCCGTTATGCGATGGGGGCTGCCATTCTTGATAAAGAACATCCGGAGAAAGTTCTTTACCGTACCCGTGAGTATCTGCTGGGTCCTGCTGCTCCATACGAGCTTCAGGGGGATGTGCCCAATGTGGTATTCCCTTGTGCGGCTTTGCAGGACGGCGAACGTGTCGCAGTATATTACGGTGCGGCAGATACCGTAGTAGGTATGGCTTTCGGATATATCCGGGAGATTATTGATTTCACTAAACGGACAAGTATTATCTAAAGAGAAATATGAAACGTATTCTATTAACTTACACACTTGCTTTCGCCCTTCTCCCCGTGTATGGGGGAGAGGGAGGAAGCCCCCCTGCAACGGGCACGGAAAAGAGTCTTTTGATAGATTATGTGGACCCTTTCATCGGGACTACGAATTTTGGAACCACTAACCCCGGGGCGATTTGTCCGAATGGGATGATGTCTGTAGTCCCTTTCAATGTAATGGGGTCTTCTGAAAATACTTATGACAAAGATGCCCGGTGGTGGTCGACGCCTTATGAATATACGAACTGTTTCTTTACGGGGTATGCCCATGTCAATTTGAGTGGGGTAGGCTGTCCGGAATTGGGCTCTTTGTTGTTGATGCCTACTACCGGAGAACTGAATGTCGATTATAAAGAGTATGGAAGTAAATACAGGGATGAACAGGCTTCACCGGGTTATTACTCTAATTTCTTGACAAAGTATAATATAAAGACCGAGGTCTCCGCTACTCCGCGTACAGGTATTGCCCGTTTTACTTTCCCGAAAGGGAAAAGCCATATTTTGTTGAACCTGGGAGAGGGGTTGACTAATGAAAGCGGTGCGATGCTCCGCCGTGTTAATGATTGTGAAGTGGAAGGCATGAAGTTGCTCGGCACTTTCTGTTATAATCCTCAGGCTGTATTTCCGATTTATTTTGTGATGCGGGTAAAGAAAGCGCCTGCATCGACGGGATATTGGAAAAAACAGCGTCCGATGACGGGCGTGGAAGCCGAATGGGACCCGAATCAGGGAAAATACAAATTATATACCCGTTATGGAAAAGAAATAGCGGGAGACGATATCGGCGCTTATTTCTCTTTTGATACGGAGGAAGGCGAGCAGGTGGAAGTCCAGATGGGAGTTTCGTTTGTCAGTATAGAAAATGCCCGGTTAAACCTGGACCGTGAACAAGACGGAAAAGATTTTGGACAGATACATGCGGAAACCCGTGCAAAATGGAATGATGATTTGTCGAGGATTAGCGTGGAAGGAGGAACTGATGCCCAGAAAACTGTTTTTTATACGGCACTTTATCATTTGTTGATTCATCCGAATATTCTGCAGGATGTCAACGGGGAATATCCGGCAATGGAAAGCGATAAGATTATGACGGCAAAAGGAGACCGCTATACCGTATTTTCTCTTTGGGATACATATCGTAATGTTCATCAGTTGTTGACGCTGGTTTACCCGGAGCGTCAGATACAAATGGTGCGTACCATGCTGGATATGTATCGGGAACACGGGTGGTTGCCGAAGTGGGAACTGTATGGCAGAGAGACACTGACAATGGAAGGTGATCCGAGCATTCCGGTGATTGTGGATACGTGGATGAAAGGATTGCGTGATTTTGACATCGATTTGGCTTATGAAGCGATGTATAAGTCTGCAACATTGCCGGGAGCGGAAAACCTGATGCGACCGGATAATGATGATTATATGTCGAAAGGATATGTGCCCCTCCGCGAGCAATATGATAATTCGGTATCCCATGCATTGGAATACTATATTGCGGATTTTGCACTTGCCAACCTGGCGGAAGCTTTGGGAAAGAAAAAAGATGCGGAGATGTTCCATAAACGCTCCTTAGGTTACAAACACTATTATAGCAAGGAGTTCGGCACTTTCCGCCCGATTCTTCCGGACGGGACTTTTTACAGTCCGTTTAATCCGAGGCAGGGAGAGAATTTTGAACCGAATCCCGGTTTCCACGAGGGCAGTGCATGGAATTATTCGTTCTATGTGCCGCATGATGTATATGGGCTTGCCAAATTGATGGGAGGAAAGAAGCCGTTTGTCGACAAGCTGCAAATGGTTTTCGACAAAGGACTCTATGATCCGGCCAACGAACCGGATATCGCTTATGCCCATCTGTTCTCTTATTTCAAAGGTGAAGAGTGGCGTACCCAGAAAGAGACACAGCGTTTGCTGGACAAATATTTTACGACGAAGCCGGACGGCATCCCCGGAAATGATGATACGGGAACCATGTCTGCATGGGCTATTTTCAATATGATAGGTTTTTATCCGGATTGCCCGGGATTGCCGGAATATACGTTGACGACTCCGGTGTTCAATAAAGTGACGATTCGTCTGGACCCGAAATGGTATAAGGAAAAAGAGTTGGTGATTGAAAGCAACCGTACCCAGCCGGGAACCATGTATATCAATAAGGTATTATTGAACGGGAAGAAGTTCAATAAATATCGTATCACACATAATGAACTTGTTCATGGTCAACACATATTATTTGATTTGAAATAACACACAGTGTTTCATAGGTATCGTTTTTGGGTTGACAGGGCTGTTGAACTTTTTATAAGTTCGGCAGCCCATTTTTTTCACATCTGTTTTTATTGTTTATTTTGTAAAAAGTAAGCGCTATATGCTTTGAATAGTGGTGGCATTCAGGTTGGATAGCGTCATTATCCGTTTGAGACAACATCACCGTCTTGTTGTCTAGTCTATCTTTTTCTTATTCTTTTTATTTGTTTTCCATAACATAAGCGATTACAAAAGTCTCTTTCATCCGTCTTTTATACGAACGATGTATAATGAAACTGAGATGAAAAAGAATTTAATCAGGCATATCTTTTGGATATGGATATTGGCGGAATGTTTTCCTCTATTGGCGGTTGCTGCATCACGGCAGGAAGAGCAGCGTTATAAGATTGCCGTGTGTGACTGGATGATTTTAAAACGCCAGAAAATAGGCTCGTTCCAATTGGTACATGAATTAAATGGCGATGGCGTGGAGTTGGATATGGGCAGCCTCGGTAAAAGGGAGATGTTTGATAATAAATTGCGCGACCCTCATTTTCAACAGCTATTTCGTGAAACCGCTCGTCAGTTCCGGTTGGAAGTCCCTTCCATTGCCATGTCCGGATTCTACGGCCAGTCATTTCTAGAGCGGGCAAATTATAAGGAACTCGTACGGGATTGCTTGGATGCGATGAAAGTAATGGATGCTAAAGTCGCATTTCTCCCTTTAGGAGGAATCAAGGCCGGATGGGAGAACGATTCCGTAATCCGGGAGAAAGTCGTCAAGCGTTTGAAAGAAGTAGGAGATATGGCCGCCTCTGAAAATCTTGTTATCGGCATTGAAACGCAACTGGATGCAAAAGGAGATGTAAAGCTATTGAAAGAAATAGACTCTCCGGGTATCAAGATTTATTTTAAATTCCAGAATGCGTTAGAGAATGGAAGGGATTTATGCCAGGAACTCACGATTCTGGGGAAAGAGAGAATCTGCCAGATTCATTGTACGGATACGGACGGGGTAACTTTACCCTTTAACAAACGGTTGGACATGAACAAGGTGAAAAAAACGCTTGACGGGATGGGGTGGAGCGGATGGCTGGTCGTGGAACGTTCGCGTGATAAGGATGACGTACGGAACGTGAGAAAAAATTACGGGACAAATATCAACTATTTAAAAGAGATATTCCAATAACGATAGGAGGGAGATTATGGCATAATAAAATGTAGATGAGAGAGATTTTTCAAATTCTATCCTTTTAAAGTGATTACATGTTTTCGGTTCACACGTCTTTAATTTAAAATATTTTTAGAGTTAGAAAATATAGTATATTTTTGTATAAATTAAAATTTAATCTATGGAGAGTAAGATGAAGATTAAAATCAAAATTGTCGAAAGCTTATGGCTTTTGGTAATGGCTTTTTTCGTTGTCTCTTGCGCAAAGGGTTTCGACGACAGCGAAACCTTTTCCGGAGGTGTAACGAATACGCAATTAGAGTCACCGAAGGATATTAGCTTCACAACAACGACAAATGCCGACGGTTCGGAGAATCTGAAGTTGACTTGGTCGGTGGTTATGGGAGCCGGAGGTTATAAAGTGAATGTCTTTAATATGAATGATCCTGTGAATCCGGTAGCAGTGGTGACAGACAGCATTATTGACGGTTCTTCCATGTCGTTCGCCAAAATGGAAGACACCAATTATCGTGCAAGCATCTTGACGATTGGCAATGAGAAGTTGAATAATACAAGCGCCCAGACTGCTACGGAAAAAGATTATAAAGCTTTTGAAGCGGTGGCTACTATACATGCCAATGAAAGTCTTGCTGATTATGTCAATAATGAAATGCAGGATTTCCCTCAAAATCAGGAACAGTGTATTGTATTGGAACCGGGTGTGACATATAATCTGGATGATGTCGCAGATTTCAGGCTTAACACGGTTACACTGCGCGGAGATGAAGAAAACCATCCGGTCATCAAAGTAGGCGCCAGTGGAGGATTGGTTACACAGGGAGGATTGAAGATGAAGAATATCGACATCGATTGCACGGACATGACACAACTGGGAGTTGTTACCCTCAGTGAAACACAGGATGCATCAGTCAACGTAGGTTCGCTGGGATATCAGGGAGAAAGCCTTGATAAAAACTGTTATGTTATAAATAATCCCATCATACTCCAAGGATGTAATTTGAAAAATGTAAAGAATAGCATTGTTTATGACAGCAATAAGAAATGGGGAGTAAGGGATTTCCGTATCATGGATTGCATCGTACAATTAAATAACGAAGGTTCGAAAGCTGTAATTAACGTAGCCGGCGGCGGAGGCATAAAAGACATGACTATAAAGAACAGCACTTTCTATAACTTGCCAGTCAAAGGCTCTGCTCCTTTTATAAAGTATAGCAATACCCAGCCGAAAAAGATTTGGGGAGACAGCGACCGTACCGGAAGCATAACTTTGACTAATAACACTTTCAGCCGTACAATGGCTTCATATAAGTTTGCAGACCGAGTTCCGAATGCCGATATCATGACTGTGAATTTCAGTTACAATATATTCTATGATGTCTATCAAATGTATCAGGCAGTGATTACCAATGCAGCGAGAACGACTGTTGGCAATACCGTTTTCGGAGTTACCAAAGAAACACATGAAAATGATACGGATCGTACAGATTCCAATGGCAGGCCTATAGCGACTCTTGAAGACCCCAATTTTGAAGGTCCGATAGACTCGGAGTTTGACTTCACTAAAGTGAATGGCGGCGTTAATTTTACTCCTCGTGGCAGTATTGCCGTTGAAAATAAATCCGGTGATCCGCGTTGGTATGAATAATGAAAATATAATATTTATGAAAATGAAACATAAGAATACACTCAAAATATGTCTAAGTATGTTTCTGGCTATAATGATGGCTTTGCCGGCTCTGGCCCAGAATATCACATACAAAGGTGTTGTTGTAGATGAGAATGGCGAACCTGTCATCGGCGCTTCCGTAAAAGTGTCGGGTACAACAACCGGAACCATTACGGATTTGGATGGAAAGTTCCAAGTAGTCGTACCGTCGGGAAAACAAGTTGAAGTGTCTTATATAGGATATATTACACAAGTATTATCAGATTTTAAACAAACAAAGATTGTTTTAAAAGAGGATTCCAAACAGTTGGATGAAGTCGTGGTAGTCGGTTATGGTACACAGAAAAAAGCACATCTGACTGCCGCTATCGCAACAGTGCCGGTCGATGAAATTCAAGACATCTCCAGTGGTAGTCTTGCCAACACATTAAGCGGTCTTGTGAATGGCGTCAGTGTCAGTGGCGGTGATTCCCGTCCGGGAGAGACAGCACGAATCAGCATCCGCCAGAATGATGTCCTGACTTCAATGAAAGCAACGAATGTGGAACCCTTGTATGTTATCGACGGATACATTTACCCGACGGAAGTAAAGGTAGGCAGTACGACGGAGAACCTCGGAGCAACAGCTTTCAATAATCTGGACCCTTCCGTAATAGAAAGCATTTCCGTATTGAAAGATGCCGCTGCCGCAGTATATGGAGCCCGTGCCGCTAACGGTGTTATATTGGTTACTACCAAGAAAGGTAAACTGGGAGCGCCGAAAATTTCATATAGCGGAACATTCGGTATTGCCAATGAAGTTTCACGCCCTAAAATGTTGAATGCATACCAGTACGGCCAGCTTTGGAATGCCGTACGGGCGGCAGACCCGACTGATATCTCCATCAATTCGCAGACAGACTTGTTTCAGGCTGACGAGTTGGCCGCAATGAAAGGATTGAACTATGACTTGCTGGATAAATACTGGAAAACAGCGCTGACCCAACAACACAGTGTAAATATAACCGGTGCGACTGAAAAGGCAAGTTATTTTGCAGGCATTTCTTATTTTGACCAGGACGGTAACTTGGGAAATCTGGATTACGACCGTTGGAATTACCGTGCAGGCGTTGATGTCAAGATTAGCAAATGGTTCAAGGCCAATTTGCAGGTTTCCGGAGATTACGGAAAGAAAAATACGCCTAACCTGAAAGTAGGCGGTTCCAACAGTGAAATGGATTACAACCTTTTATTGACCCATCCGCGTTACATACCGGAAGAAGTGAATGGAAATCCCATTGCCAGCTACGGTATCAGCAATAAGGAAATCAGCGATTCGCAGAATTATTCTTTCGCTACTCTTCAAAACCTGGGCGATTATAACAAGACTATGACATCCAATATGAATGTCAATGCCGGAATAGAATACGATTTTGGCTGGAGTAAATGGTTGAAAGGGTTAAAGTTGAAATTTACTTATTCGAAGAGTATCAATAGTTCGAAAAACAATCAGTATGGTTCTTCGTATAAATTGTATTACCTGGCTAAGCGTTCCGGTAGCGGACAACACCTGTACACTCCTATTGCCGGTGAAGAAGATGCCTATAATGCTTTGATGGATGACAATAATTTCTTGTTAGCCAACAATGGAGCCGCAATCTATAACGGCGATACGTCCTACCTGTCTCGTGACATGAACCGTACCGATAACTATCAGATGAACTTTATGGCTACTTACAACAGAGCTTTCGGCGCTCACAATGTAGGCGCTTTGTTCTCTATCGAAAGATCGGAAGCGGAAAGTGAATATCTGAATGGAAGCGTAACAGACCCGTACGAGTTCACTACCGGGCAATCCAATTCCGTAGGTGCCAACAGTACGGCGGGTACGGTATTTACACGTGCGGAATCCGGTACATTGTCCTATATCGGTCGTGTGAATTATGCATACGCGGACAAATACTTGTTTGAGTTCCTGCTCCGTTCGGATGCTTCTACCAAATTCGCACCGGAAAATTACTGGGGATTCTTCCCGTCGGTTTCTGCCGGTTGGGTCATCTCGCAGGAAGACTGGTTCAAGAAACACGTGACATGGGTAGACTATTTGAAAGTACGCGCTTCCTTTGGTCTGACGGGACGTGACAATACCGTAGCATGGCAATGGATGCAGAACTACGCGACGGACAAAGACAAAGGTCCTATTTTCGGGACCGGAACCACAGTGAACGCAGGCAGCCATATTACACTCAATAAAAACAACTCAGCCGTCAATCCGGATGCACACTGGGACAAATCGTATAAAGCAAATTTCGGAATCGACTTCAATGTCCTGAACAACCGGCTGACATTCAATATCGACGGATATTACGAATGGAACCGTGAAATGTTGTTGCCTTACATCACTTCCATACCCGGTACCGTAGGTACGCAGTCCGCTTATATGAATTATGGAGAACTGGATACATACGGGCTCGAACTGTCCATGACATGGAGAGACAAAATCGGGAAAGACTTCAAATATAAAATATCGGTAAACACCGGATATTCGGATAATAAAGTATTGGTAAAAGACTGGGATAACCCGATGACCTTCAAGAGCATACGCAGAGGAGACCGGTTGGATATCGGTACATGGGGTATGCAGTGCATAGGCATGTTCCGCAGTTACCAGGATATTGATGAATATTTTGAGAAATATAATATCACCTCCTATATGGGGTTGAATAAGGATAATGTAAAACCGGGTATGCTGATATACAAAGATGTCCGTGGAGCTTTGCAAACTGACGGGACTTATGCCGGACCTGACGGGATAGTAGATAAAGAGAACGACCAGGTAAGATTGTCCAACCGCAACAATCCTTACGGACTGACTACTAATTTGAGCGCCGAATGGAAAGGAATCTCACTGTCGGCACAGATTAGCGCCAGTTGGGGAGGCTATAGCTTCATACCTACCTCTGCCTTGAAAATCGGCAATATGGTCGGTTCCGGCTCCGGTTCATATACCGACCTGGAATATACCAGCATGCCTTCCTTCTGGAATACGGACAACATGTTCGTTTACAATGATGTGCTCGATGCTTCCGGGAATGTGGTTGTAAAGGCAAACCGGGATGCCAAATATCCGAACCTGAGATGGAGTAGCGTAAATAGCGTAACCTCTTCTTTCTGGAGAGTAAGCGGTACACGTGTCAGACTCAACCGCTTGACAATAGCATACCGTATACCGTCAAAATATACCAAAATGGTCGGTATAGAGAGTTGCCGTTTCAATATTACCGGTCAGAATCTGTTAAGTTTCTACAATCCCTATCCGGATAATTTCATCGACCCTATGACTTCATACGGCAGTTATCCTACTTTGCGTAAGTTTACTATCGGTGTAAACGTAACATTCTAAATGAAAACGATGATGAAAAGAAAAAATATAAAAAAATGGAGCATTGCCTTGATGGCAACCGTTGCTTTCACATCTTGCAGCGACCAATTCTTGCAGGATAAAAAGAACTATGACAGCGCTAGCGCCGATTCATACAATTATTACAGCGGTGCGCTGGCACGTGTAGCGGATATCTATTCCTGGTGTTTGCCTGATGCAACCGCATCGCCGAGCTGGAAATACAACAGTACGGGACTGGCAGACCTTCAGTCTCAATCGACAGAAGAATACAGCGGTTTTGGGGATTTTGTAGACCCGGATGCGGAAATGACCTACCAGTCGGGGAATAATCCCGTACCTGATTATTTCCAGGGGCAGACCGGTAATATCCAGCAGATGGCATGGGGACGCATTCGTAACTGCAATGACGTGATAGCCGGAATAGAAGGCAGCACGCTTTCACAGGAAGAGAAAAACGAACTGTTGGGACAAGTTTATTTTTTCCGTGCGTGGTGTTATTATAATTTAGTGAAGTGGTATGGCGGTGTGCCCATCATCAAGGAAGTACAGGACATCGTTGCCGAATCCGTAGTTCCCCGTTCATCCACCAAAGAATGCATCGAATTCATTTGTGAAGACCTGAATACATCCGCCTCACTGCTTGCTCCGTTCACCGAAAACGGAGGATGGCCTGCAACCGAATTCGGACGGGTGACATCCGGTACAGCCCTGGCATTGTTGGGACGTGTCCGCTTGTTGTACGCAAGTCCGATATTTAACCGCAAAAACGATATCGAACGTTGGAAACAGGCTTATGAAGACATCTCCAATTCAATCAGCAGGTTGAATGCCTGCGGTCACGGCCTGCTTAATGAAAGTAATCCGGGCACTAACGCTTCAGGATGGGCGGGTATGTTCGCACAAGTCCAGGATAATAAGGAAGCGGTGTTCGTAACGCTTTATAATACTAACACATCCAGCAGCCAGGCTGATTTCAGTAAAAATAATACTTGGGAACATGGCATCAGGCCTTCTACCGCATTAGGCGGTGGAGGAAAGACCCCTTCCGCGATGTTGGTAGACATGTTTCCTATGGCAGACGGTAGAAAACCGCAAGGTTGCACAACCTACACGACACTGGAGGAATCCTCCTATACGGATGATGAATACAAATATCCGTTCATGAATCGTGACCCCCGTTTCTATCGGACATTCGCTTTTCCCGGCGTACGTTGGACATTTAACGGAGACCCGAGAAGCGAAAAGAGCAGGAACCAATATAACGGGACGGAATACGAGCTGTGGAATTATGTATGGTATACTTCCAGCACCGACAGAGATAATCCGGAAAGCAGTAATGTATATGGAGCAGACAATCTGCTGTCGAATGCCAAAGGTTTCTATATTCGTAAACGCACGGATGATTTGGACGTAAGTTCAAGTCCCAGATATGTATTTGACGTATCCAACGGATTTAGATACAGCGCCAGCCCCTATATGGAAATCCGTTATGCGGAAGTCCTGTTGAATTATGCAGAAGCGGCTTGCGGAGCGGGACACCTGGATGTAGCCGTAGATCAGTTAAAGAAAATACGTGCCAGAGTCGGATATACGGCGGAAAATAATTACGGTTTGCAATCCAACCTGTCAAGCGACCCCAGAGCCTGTATGGCGGCTATTTTATATGAACGCCAGATAGAATTGGCTTATGAAGGAAAACGTTTCGATGATTTGCGCCGTTGGATGCTCTTCGACGGTGGAACCGGAAAGGTGGACGGAGCTCCCGATTCATGGACATTGACAGGATGGGATGGAAATACTTGCACCTATTTGGGCTTTACGCCTCTCAACGGCCAGCGTCGTGATAATCTGGAATTCCGCGTACAGAGCAAGTCTGAATATAATGATGGTCTGGGCGGTAAAAGCTGGGCGGTCAATGATGATGAAGATCCCGACCCGTTGAAAGATTATAAAGAACAACGTCCGGATGCGATGGATTTAAGAACAGACTTGTCGAGCCAGCAAGATGCCTTGAAAGCATTCTATGAAACGTATCTGGTACGTAAGGATAAGAAAGGGGATGCTTATAATACGGACCAATCCTTGAAGTATATGCATTTCTATCCTAAATATTACCTGCTTGGATTGTATCAAGGTGCACAATCCGCCAATCCGACGTTGAAACAGACCATCGGATGGGGAGACTACATGAACGGAGGTGCAAACGGAACATTCGACCCATTGGCGGAATAGAATAAGATTTAGAGGAGTTCTATAAATTAAAATATTGTAGTACAGTTGTTTATATGGTTCC
>NZ_CAUCSQ010000064.1 GCF_958445495.1 uncultured Bacteroides sp.
TCTCTTATCAAGAGAGTCTCTCTCTGCTTTTACTCAGATATGGTTCATTAATAAGGAGTTACAGGAAAAATGTCGGGCACATCCGGAATCGGTTCTCTGTCCGTTCTTCCATAAAAGACAGGAATTCATAGTAGAAAATGAGGACTTTTTCGCATGATGAACGGGCAATTCTGTGCCGGGGCGTGGCACTGCATAGCCGTTCTGTCTATGTGGTGTTGCAGGGTGGTTCCGCTATGTGCGGGTGGACAGAAATTCGAAGAACATCAAAGGGTTAGAGTTATCAAAGGGTTGTTGGTACATCCTTTGGTAGGGGGCTGTTGTTTTGCCGGTCTCTGTCAATTTTTAATCTTTGAATCAAGAAGCCCACTCCTGATTCGTATTAATAATTGCCTTTTAATAAATAAAACAGGGATATATATTGTATTTCCGTTTTATTTCCATACATTTGTAGCTCAAACAATAATAAGCCGAGAAACTAACCATTAATTAAAGAATATGAAAGAAAGAATTTTAGTGACGGGAGGAACAGGATATATCGGTTCGCATACCGTTGTAGAACTGCAGAACAGCGGATATGAAGTAATCATCATCGATAACTTGTCTAATTCAAGCGCCGATGTGGTTGACAATATAGAAAAGGTGTCCGGTATTCGTCCGGCTTTTGAAAAACTGGATTGCCTGGATTTAGAAGGATTGGATGCCGTATTTGCCAAATATAAAGGAATCAAGGCTATCATTCATTTCGCAGCCAGCAAGGCTGTAGGGGAGTCGGTAGAGAAACCGTTGCTTTATTATCGCAACAACCTGGTTTCGCTGATTAACCTCCTCGAACTGATGCCGAAGCACGGGGTGGAAGGCATCGTGTTCTCTTCTTCCTGCACGGTGTACGGCCAGCCGGACGAGTTGCCCGTAACGGAACAGGCTCCGATTAAGAAGGCGGAATCTCCTTACGGCAATACGAAACAGATTAATGAAGAGATTATTCGCGATACGGTAGCTTCCGGCGCTCCTGTCAATGCCATCATGCTGCGTTATTTCAATCCGATTGGCGCACATCCTACCGCATTGCTGGGCGAACTTCCGAACGGGGTTCCGCAAAACCTGGTTCCTTATCTTACCCAGACCGCTATCGGTATCCGTGAGAAATTGAGCGTGTTTGGCGATGATTACGATACTCCCGACGGTTCTTGTATCCGTGACTTTATCAATGTGGTGGATTTGGCCAAGGCGCATGTGATTGCTATCCGCCGTATTCTGGAGAAGAAGCAGAAAGAGAAAGTGGAAGTGTTCAATATCGGTACGGGACGTGGGGTGTCTGTCCTGGAATTGATACAGGGATTTGAAAAAGCTACGGGTGTCAAACTGAATTATCAGATTGTAGGACGCCGTGCGGGGGACATCGAGAAAGTATGGGCAAACCCTGATTTCGCCAATTCCGAATTGGGCTGGAAAGCTGTAGAGACTTTGGAAGATACTTTACGCTCGGCATGGAACTGGCAACTGAAACTTCGCGAGAGAGGCATTCAGTAAAGAGGATTCTGTTGTAAAACAGTAAAAAGGAATTTTGTTGTAATTAACATAAAAGTTTAAACAAATCCGATTTGTGATTTGTTTATCTAGTGCATCACCCTGAAACCGTTTACGGATATGGGAATATGTGTGGACGGTACTTGTACCTCTCCGGTATAGACAGGATGATTGCATAGTAGTTTTGTCGTGTTTTATTTTGTGTTTGTGTTGTGGCGGTACTACGACGTGAGTCGTGGTACCGCATTCTATTTTTACCCCTGGAGATAGCGGGATGTTCATGGAGCAAAAATGTAAAGGGAAAACTTGTTTGTGGTTATGAAGTGGTTATGGAGCGGCTATGAAAAAGGGAACATTTACATTTGCTGTATTAATATAATCACATATAGGTGTATTTTTTTTAGCAATGAACTCATTTTGAGGCCTTATTTCTGCCTGTCATGTTTCTTATAATGTCCCTTTAAAACAGAAGGCGTTGTTTCCCCAGTCTGCCTTTTCCGGCAAAGGGGCGCCGGGCGCGAACAACCCGAATACGGAGGAGCCGGAACCGCTCATCGAGGCGTAGATTGCTCCCGCTTCGTACATTTTTTCCTTGATTTCCCCGATGACCGGATACAGGGGGAAGACGCTTGTCTCGAAATCATTCACCAATAGTTCTTTCCATTCGCCGACAGGTCGTTTTATCACTTCCCTGACGGGGTGTTCGGGACGGTGCGGACGGATGTTTGAAAAGGCTTCCCGTGTGGATACGAAAACATCCGGTTTGACAATCATAATCCCGTATCCTTCCAGGGAGAGCCCGACGGGGGAAAAGAGGTTGCCGATTCCTTCGGCAAAGACGGGCCGGTTTCTGATGAAAAAGGCGCAGTCGGCTCCCAGCATGGCGGCGTATGTCTCCAGCCGGTCTTCAGACAGTTGCAGGGCGTAGTATTCGTTTAGCAGTTTTAACATGAAGGCGGCGTCTGAGGAACCTCCTCCCAATCCGGCTCCCGAAGGGATGTGTTTGTACAGGTGGATTTCAACGGGGGGCAGGTGAAATTCTTTGTCCAGCAACCGGTAGGCTTTCACCACCAGGTTTTCTTCCGGATTGCCGGCTATTTTTATTCCGTACTGGCGAAGCGTGAATTTTCTCTCTGTCTGGGGAGCGTTGTCGGTACGGATTTCCAGTGCGTCTTCCAGGGCGACGGGATAGAAGACTGTTTCGAGGTTGTGGTATCCGTCCGGGCGTTTTTCCGTGATGGAAAGCCCTAAATTGATTTTTACATTTGGAAACGTAATCATGGCATGGCTTACATAAAATTGATAATGCTGTGGCAAACGGTAATAATCGCTGTGATTTTGCATTTACTCCGCAAAGGTACTAAAATCTTCATTTTTCCTTATCCATTCTTCATTATTATATTTTATCTTTGTCGTCCCAACCGGAAAAAGCTTGGGACGGAATGCCTTTTGTACGGACGAATGTCTGAGGGGGTATCCGGTTTTAATTATTTAGGAAACAATAAATCGTAATTTGTAGATATCTTCATGGCCGAACAAAAAAGAAATACCCGCAACACGAAAAACGCCAAGGTGCAACCTGTGAATGACTATGGTCGTATCCAGCCGCAGGCACCTGAACTGGAGGAGGCTGTACTGGGCGCTCTGATGATTGAGAAGGATGCTTACTCGTTGGTGAGCGAAATTCTTCGTCCCGAATCTTTTTATGAACACCGGCATCAGTTGATTTATGCCGCAATCACCGACTTGGCTGTGAACCAGAAACCGGTGGATATTCTGACAGTGAAGGAGCAGCTTAGCAAGCGGGGGGAGCTGGAAGAGGTGGGAGGCCCTTTCTATATCACCCAGTTGAGCAGTAAGGTCGCTTCTTCGGCCCACATCGAGTATCATGCGCGCATCATCGCACAAAAGGCTTTGGCGCGTGAGTTGATTACTTTCACGAGCAATATCCAGAGCAAGGCTTTCGACGAGACGTTGGACGTGGACGACCTGATGCAGGAGGCAGAGGGGAAGCTGTTTGAAATCTCGCAGCAGAATATGAAGAAGGATTATACGCAAATCAATCCGGTGATTGATGAGGCTTATAAGCTGATTCAGAAGGCGGCGGCGCGGACAGACGGGTTGAGCGGCCTTGAGAGCGGGTTTACCAAGCTGGACAAGATGACTTCCGGCTGGCAGAATTCGGACTTGATTATCATCGCCGCCCGTCCTGCCATGGGAAAGACTGCTTTTGTGCTTTCGATGGCTAAGAATATTGCTGTCAATTACCGGAATCCCGTGGCGTTGTTCTCTCTTGAAATGAGTAATGTACAGTTGGTGAACCGTTTGATTGCCAATGTTTGTGAAATTCCCAGCGAGAAGATTAAGAGCGGGCAGTTGGCTAATTATGAGTGGCAGCAGTTGGACTATAAGCTAAAAGATTTGCTGGATGCCCCGCTTTATGTGGACGATACGCCTTCTCTGTCTGTATTCGAACTTCGTACCAAGGCACGCCGCCTGGTGCGTGAGCATGGGGTGAGAATCATCATCATCGACTACCTCCAGTTGATGAATGCGAGCGGTATGGCGTTCGGCAGCCGCCAGGAGGAGGTCAGCACGATTTCCCGTTCGCTGAAAGGGCTGGCGAAGGAGCTGAATATTCCGATTGTCGCTTTGTCGCAGTTGAACCGTGGGGTGGAAAGCCGTGAGGGGATTGACGGCAAGCGTCCTCAGTTGAGCGACTTGCGTGAGTCGGGGGCCATCGAGCAGGATGCCGATATGGTTTGTTTCATCCATCGTCCGGAGTATTACAAGATTTACCAGGATGAGAGAGGGAATGACTTGCGGGGGATGGCCGAGATTGTGATTGCCAAGCACCGTAACGGTGCGGTGGGGGAGGTGTTGCTCCGTTTCAAGGGCGAGTTCACCCGTTTCTCCAATCCGGAGGACGACATGGTTATCCCGATGCCGGGGGAATCTGTCGGTGCCATGCTGGGCTCTAAGGTGAACAGCGGAGTTGCCGGGGCTGCCGCCGTTCCTCCTCCGGCGCCTGATTTTGCACCGCCGGCGGAGAATCCTTTCGGTGTGCCGGGAGACGGACCGTTGCCGTTCTGACTCTCCTTTTGCATTTTTCTATCAAATCCTTCTCTGTCAACCGAAAAATCTTATTAACTTTGCAAATCTTTTTGAGAAACAATAAAAAAATATATCTATGAATATTTCTTATAACTGGCTGAAGGAGTATGTCAATTTTGATTTGACGCCTGAGGAAACGGCGGCTGCGCTGACATCTATCGGCTTGGAAACAGGTGGTGTGGAAGAAGTGCAAACCGTTAAAGGCGGTTTGGAGGGGCTTGTAATCGGCGAGGTGCTGACATGCCTTGAACATCCTAATTCAGACCATTTGCACATTACTACCGTCAATCTGGGAGACGGCGAACCGGTGCAGATTGTTTGCGGGGCTCCGAATGTGGCTGCCGGACAGAAGGTGGTGGTGGCTACTTTGGGTACGAAACTTTATGACGGTGACGAATGTTTTACTATCAAGAAATCTAAAATCCGCGGGGTGGAGTCTACCGGTATGATTTGCGCCGAAGATGAAATCGGTATCAGCACGTCTCATGAGGGGATTATCGTGTTGCCGGCGGATGCCGTGCCGGGGACGCTTGCCAAGGATTATTACAATATCAAGAGCGATTATGTGCTTGAGGTGGATATCACGCCCAACCGTGCCGATGCGTGCTCGCACTACGGCGTGGCGCGCGACTTATATGCTTACCTTGTCCAGAACGGCCGGCAGGCTGTTTTACAGCGTCCGTCGGTGGAGGAGTTCAGGGTTGAAAACCATGACCTGGACATCGAGGTGAGGGTTGAGAATGACGAGGCGTGCCCTCATTATGCCGGTGTTACGGTGAAGGGGGTGACTGTAAAGGAGAGCCCGGAATGGTTACAGAATAAGTTGCGCCTGATAGGGGTGCGCCCTATCAATAACGTGGTGGATGTCACCAATTATATCGTACATGCTTTCGGGCAGCCGTTGCATTGTTTCGATGCGGGAAAGATAAAAGGCAATGAGGTGATTGTGAAGACGATGCCCGAAGGGACGCCGTTTGTCACGCTGGACGGGGTGGAACGCAAGTTGAGCGACCGCGACCTGATGATTTGCAATAAGGAAGAGGGCATGTGTATCGCCGGGGTGTTCGGCGGGCTGGATTCCGGCTCTACCGAGGCTACGACGGATGTGTTTATCGAAAGCGCTTATTTCCATCCGACGTGGGTGCGCAAGACGGCCCGTCGCCACGGATTGAATACGGACGCTTCTTTCCGTTTTGAACGGGGTATCGACCCGAACGGGGTGATTTACTGTTTGAAGCTGGCTGCTTTGATGGTGAAAGAGCTGGCGGGGGGGACGATTTCTTCCGAGATTAAGGATGTGTTTACGGTTCCCGCACAGGATTTCATTGTGGAATTGGCTTACGGGAAGGTGCATTCGTTGGTAGGCAAAGAGATTCCGGCGGAGACGGTGAAGAGCATTGTGACTAGCCTGGAGATGAAAATTCTTAACGAGACTGCCGAGGGGCTGACGCTGGCTGTTCCTCCTTACCGGGTGGATGTGCAGCGTGATTGCGATGTGATTGAGGATATTCTCCGTATTTACGGATATAATAATGTGGAGATACCGGCAACGCTGAATTCCAGCCTGACGACCAAGGGTGAGCATGATAAATCGAACAAGTTGCAGAATCTGGTCGCTGAGCAGTTGGTAGGCTGCGGGTTTAACGAGATTTTGAATAATTCGCTGACGCGGGCGGCCTATTATGACGGGTTGGAGGCTTATCCTTCCCGCCGTCTGGTGATGTTGCTGAATCCGTTGAGCGCGGACTTGAACTGTATGCGTCAGACATTGTTGTTCGGGGGGCTGGAGAGTATCGCCCATAACGCGAACCGCAAGAATGCCGATTTGAAGTTCTTCGAGTTCGGCAACTGTTATTATTTCGATGCGGACAGAAAGAATCCGGAGAAGGTGCTGGCTCCTTACTCGGAGGATTATCATCTGGGGTTGTGGGTGACCGGCAAGAAGGTGGTTAATTCGTGGGCACATCCGGACGAGAGCAGTTCGGTATATGAGCTCAAGGCTTATGTGGAGAATATATTGAAACGTTTGGGGCTGGATTTGCATCAGTTGGTTACGGGCAATTTGTCGGATGATATTTTTGCGGCGGCGCTTTCCGTAAATACCAAAGGAGGTAAACGTCTGGCGTCGTTCGGCGTGGTGACGAAAAAGCTGTTGAAGGCATTTGATATCGACAATGAGGTTTATTATGCCGACCTGAACTGGAAAGAGCTTATGAAGGCGGTGCGTTCGGTGAAAATCAGCTATCGGGAAATATCCAAGTTCCCCGCCGTGAAACGCGACCTTGCTTTGCTGCTCGATAAGGATGTGCAGTTTGCCGAGATTGAAAAGATTGCTTATGAGACGGAGAAAAAATTGCTGAAGGAGGTGGAACTTTTCGATGTGTATGAAGGAAAGAATCTGGAGGCGGGCAAGAAGTCGTATGCGGTCAGTTTCCTGCTCCAGGATGAGAACCAGACTTTGAACGATAAGATGATTGACAAAATCATGTCGAAACTGGTAAGGAATCTGGAGGATAAGCTGGGGGCGAAACTGAGATAGGACAGTTTGCCGTGTGTATTCGTTCGTAATTATAATTTGTAATTCAAAATAATAAAAAACCAATGGGAAGAGCATTTGAATATAGAAAGGCCGCTAAGTTGAAAAGGTGGGGCCACATGGCTAAGACTTTTACAAGACTGGGTAAACAGATTGCCATTGCCGTAAAGGCGGGCGGTCCGGAACCGGAGAATAACCCGACGTTGCGTTCGGTTATCGCTACTTGTAAGCGTGAGAACATGCCGAAGGAAAATATTGAACGTGCTATCAAGAACGCGATGGGTAAGGACCAGAGCGATTATAAAGGGATGACTTATGAAGGATACGGTCCTCACGGGGTTGCCGTGTTCGTGGATACGTTGACGGACAATCCTACCCGCACGGTGGCTGATGTGCGTTCCGTGTTCAACAAATTCGGCGGTAATCTCGGAACGATGGGGTCTCTGGCGTTTCTTTTCGACCACAAGTGTATGTTTACTTTCAAGAAGAAGGACGGCATAGATATGGAGGAACTTATTCTGGACCTTATCGATTATGACGTGGAGGATGAATATGACGAGGATGAGGAAGAGGGGACAATCACTATTTACGGTAATCCGAAGAGTTATGCCGCTATCCAGAAACATCTGGAGGAGTGCGGTTTTGAGGATGTGGGCGGTGACTTTACTTACATCCCGAACGATTTGAAAGATGTCACTCCCGAACAGCGCGAGACTTTGGACAAGATGGTAGAACGTCTGGAGGAATTTGACGATGTGCAGACCGTTTATACGAATATGAAGCCGGAAGGCGAGGAATAATCGGAAACTGAGGAATATCGGATTATGGAATATGTTTATAAGACGAAAGGCACTTGCAGCACGAATATCGAAGTAGAAGTAGAGGACGGTGTGGTAAAGGAAGTTGCCTTTTGGGGAGGATGTAACGGTAATCTTCAAGGACTTTCCCGCCTGGTAAAGGGCATGAGGGTGGAAGAGGTCATCAGAAAGCTCGAAGGGGTGCGTTGTGGTGCTAGGGCTACTTCTTGTCCCGACCAATTGTGTCATGCGTTGCATGAGATGGGATATTGACAGTCGAAGTTCTCCTTTTATTCAATAATTATGTATCTGCCTCCGGTAAATCATGATGCCGGGGGCATTTTTTGTCTTTGGCGAGAAGGAGGCGGTTTTTTCATCGGGCTGTTTTTGTCGTGTTTGTTTTCCGTTAATGTGTTTTTTATTAGGGTGTGGTTCCTTTTGGGGGTTATTTCTTTCGTTCGGGCGGCTTTTCTATCAGGTTTGTTTTTTGTTGTGTCTGTTTTTTCCGTTAATGTGTTTTTATTAGGATGTGGCTTCTTTTTGAGGTTATTTCTTTCGTTAAGACGGCTTTTCCGTCGGATGCAGTTTCCCCTTGCAACGGTTTTCCCTATTTGTTGGTATTTTGAACTAAAATGGTTTTCCAATCGTTATTTATAAGTATCTTTGTAAGATTAAAACTATTATGCGGAAATGAAGAATCTTTTTCAAGACTTAAAACGAAAAGATCATAAGAGGTATTTGGGGGGGCTGGATGTTTTTAAATATATCGGGCCGGGGCTGTTGGTTACTGTGGGATTTATCGACCCCGGTAACTGGGCTTCCAATTTTGCTGCCGGTTCCGAATTCGGGTATTCGTTGCTTTGGGTAGTTACCCTGTCTACTGTCATGCTGATTATACTTCAACACAATGTCGCCCATTTGGGAATTGTGACGGGGCTTTGTCTTTCGGAGGCGGCAACGAAATATACTCCCAAGTGGATATCCCGTCCTGTGCTCGGCACGGCTGTGCTGGCTTCCATTTCTACTTCGCTGGCGGAGATACTGGGAGGCGCCATCGCATTGGAAATGTTGTTCGACATTCCTATCGTGTGGGGCGCCGTACTGACTACAGTGTTCGTGTCCGTCATGCTTTTTACCAATTCTTATAAGAAGATAGAGCGTTCCATTATTGCCTTTGTGTCCGTTATCGGGCTTTCGTTCATTTATGAGTTGTTCCTGGTGGATATCGACTGGCCGGCTGCAACGGCGGGGTGGGTGACTCCTTCTTTTCCGCAGGGCAGCATGCTGATTGTCATGAGCGTGCTGGGGGCGGTGGTGATGCCTCACAACTTGTTCCTGCACTCGGAGGTGATACAGAGCCATGAGTATAACAAACAGGACGATGCTTCTATCAAGAGGGTGTTGAAATACGAGCTGTTTGATACGCTTTTTTCTATGATTGTGGGCTGGGCAATCAATAGTGCGATGATTTTGCTGGCTGCCGCCACTTTTTTCAAAAGCGGCATTCAGGTGGAGGAGCTGCAACAGGCTAAGTCTCTGCTTGAACCGTTGCTGGGGAGCAATGCGGCGGTGGTATTCGCGCTGGCTTTGTTGATGGCGGGCATTTCGTCCACTATCACGAGCGGAATGGCGGCGGGGTCTATCTTTGCCGGTATTTTCGGGGAGTCTTACCACATCAGAGACAGTCATTCCCAGGTGGGCGTACTTCTCTCTTTGGGAGTCGCCTTGTTGCTGATTTTCTTTATCGGGGACCCGTTTAAGGGGTTGCTTGTTTCGCAGATGATACTTAGTATCCAGTTGCCTTTTACGGTGTTTCTGCAAGTGGGGCTGACTTCCTCGCGAAAGGTGATGGGGAATTATGTCAACAGCCGGTGGAGTACGTTTGTGTTGTACACGATTGCAGCGATAGTATCGGTGCTGAACATTATGCTGCTGTTCTCTTGAAATAAAACATGAATCAATATACATAATGCGATGATGAAGATTATTACTTATAACGTAAACGGGCTTCGCGCCGCCATATCCAAAGGGTTTCCGGAATGGCTGGCACAGGAGAATCCCGATGTGCTTTGCTTGCAGGAAACGAAATTACAGCCGGACCAGTATCCGCAGGAGGTGTTTGAGGCATTGGGCTACAAGTCTTACCTGTATTCCGCGCAAAAGAAGGGATACAGCGGGGTGGCTATATTGTCCAGGAGGGAACCGGACCATGTGGAGTATGGGATGGGGATAGAGGCTTATGATAATGAGGGCCGTTTTATACGTGCGGATTTCGGTGATTTGTCCGTTGTCAGTGTTTATCATCCTTCGGGCACGAGCGGGGATGAACGGCAGGCGTTTAAGATGGTGTGGCTGGAGGATTTCCAGAGGTATGTGACTGATTTGCGGCAGTCTCGTCCGAATCTGATTCTTTGCGGAGACTATAATATCTGTCATGAACCGATTGATATTCATGACCCTGTCCGGAATGCCAAGAACAGCGGGTTTCTTCCTGAAGAACGCGAGTGGATGACCCGTTTCCTGTCGGTGGGTTTTATTGATTCTTTCCGTCTGCTGTATCCGGAGAAGCAGGAATATACCTGGTGGAGTTACCGCTTTAACTCGCGTGCCAAAAACAAGGGCTGGAGAATCGACTATTGTATGGTGAGCGAGCCGGTGCGTCCGTTGCTGAAAAGCGCATGTATCCTGAACGGCGCCGTACATTCCGACCATTGCCCGATGGTTCTGGAGATAGGCCGCTGAGTTTTTCCTGATTTTTTACCTGCCTATTTTTCTGTCGGGGGGATGATTCTGGAGGTAGCATGCCGATTCCTTTCCGGGGATGTTCATATAAGGGAGAAGGTTTCCCCGTGTAGGGAGTATCCTGTCGGGGAAGATGTTTTTCTGCGCGGAGGTGGTCTTTTGTATGGGTTTCCTCTGCGGGGGGATACTTCCCTGTATGGATTTCCCGTATGAACGGTTGTTTTTTTATACGGGAAGGCGCTTCTCTATGCGGGAGGCATTTCTCCTTTTACAGGATGGTGATGCTTAGCGTACGGGTGTCTCCCCCGTCGCGGAACTCGCAGAGGTAGATGCCCTGCCATGTTCCCAGGTTCAGGCGGTGGTTTTTGATGGGAATGGTGACGGAGCTGCCTGTCAGGGAGGCTTTGATATGTGCGCTCATGTCGTCCGGGCCTTCGAGGGTGTGGATGAAATAGGGGGCGCCGTCGGGAACCAGTTTATTGAAGAAGGTCTGGAAGTCATGCCGTACGTCGGGGTCGGCGTTTTCGTTGATGGTGAGTCCGGCGGAGGTGTGTTTGATGAAGACGGTCAATAACCCGCTTTCAGGCAGTGCGGGCAGTTTGGAAACGATGTCGCGCGTAATGAGATGGAAACCGCGCGGGTAGTGGGGGAGCTGGATATCGAATGTTGTAGCCATAACTTTCTTTGATTAATAATTTTGCAAAGATAGTTTTTTTATAACTTTGCAAAGTTTAAAAAATTAAAATCAGTATGGAAGACAGGATACAAAAGGCGGTGGAGCTTTTCAAAAGCGGGTATAATTGTTCGCAGTCCGTGGTGGCTGCATTTGCCGATATGTACGGATTTACGCAGGAACAGGCTTTGCGCATGGCCGCCTCTTTCGGAGGAGGGATAGGGCGTATGCGGGAGACGTGCGGCGCCGCCTGCGGGATGTTTCTGGTAGCCGGCCTGGAGACGGGGGCTACGGAAGCGGCGGACCGGGAAGGAAAGGCGGCCAACTATGCGGTGGTGCAGGAATTGGCTGCTGAATTTAAAAGGCGGAACGGCTCGCTGGTATGCGGCGAACTGTTGGGACTGAGGAAGAAAGACCCTATTTCGGCGGTTCCCGAAGAGCGTACCGCACAGTATTATAGCAAGCGCCCTTGTGCGAAAATGGTGGAAGAGGCGGCGAGAATCTGGGCGGAATATCTCGAAAAACATCCTAAATGAAGGAAAAAATGCTTTTTTTATTACAAAATCGGTAAAAAAAGAGGCAATAAAGTGTTATATAACATAAAAATAACTATCTTTGCGCCTGAAATAAAATCTGAAAGTCTGCGGGCTTGAGGGTTTAAAGCATGTCTAACTAAAATTTCAAAGCAAATGTTGAAAGAAAAAGCTGGTGTAATTGCAGGTACTATCTGGAATACACTGAATGAAACAGAAGGAATGACTGCCAAGCAATTGAAGAAAGCAGCTAAATTGGTTGACAAAGATCTGTTCCTCGGACTTGGCTGGTTGTTAAGAGAAGACAAGGTCTCTGTGGAAGAAGTTGAAGGTGAACTCTTCATCAAATTGGTCTAAGCGAGAAATCACTTAAGCAATAAAAAAATGCGTTGGTACATGGTTATAATGTTATCAACGCATTTTTTTATATTCCGTCATTTGCGTATCTTTGCAAACTGGAAAATAAAATTATAAGAATTCAGCATGAAAAATATACGGAACTTTTGCATCATTGCCCATATTGACCACGGTAAGTCTACTTTAGCCGACCGTTTGCTGGAGTTTACCAATACAATCCAGGTGACTGAGGGGCAGATGCTCGACGATATGGATTTGGAGAAGGAGAGGGGAATTACGATTAAGAGCCATGCCATACAGATGGAGTATAATTACAAGGGGGAGAAGTATATCCTCAACTTGATTGATACTCCGGGGCATGTGGACTTTTCGTATGAGGTGTCCCGTTCCATCGCCGCCTGTGAAGGGGCGTTGCTGATTGTGGATGCATCACAGGGGGTACAGGCGCAGACTATTTCCAACTTGTATATGGCTATCGAGCACGACCTTGAAATAATTCCCGTCATCAACAAATGCGATATGGCGAGCGCCATGCCGGAAGAAGTGGAGGACGAGATTATAGAATTGCTGGGTTGCAAGCGGGAGGAAATTATCCGGGCGTCGGGCAAGACAGGTATGGGTGTGGAAGAGATTCTGGCGGCTGTCATCGAGCGTATCCCACATCCGGAAGGGGATGAGGAAGCGCCTTTGCAGGCTTTGATTTTCGATTCCGTGTTCAATTCTTTCCGGGGGATTATCGCTTATTTCAAGATTGAGAACGGGGTAATCCGCAAGGGTGACAAGGTGAAGTTTTTCAATACCGGGAAAGAGTATGACGCGGACGAGGTGGGAGTGCTGAAAATGGAACTCGTGCCCAGGGATGAGCTGCGGACGGGGGATGTGGGTTACATCATTTCCGGCATCAAGACTTCGAAAGAGGTGAAGGTGGGGGATACCATTACGCATGTCGCCCGGCCGTGCGACAGGGCGATTGCGGGGTTTGAGGAGGTGAAGCCGATGGTATTTGCCGGTGTCTACCCGATTGAAGCGGAGGATTTCGAAGATTTGCGCGCGTCTTTGGAGAAGTTGCAGTTGAATGATGCTTCTCTGACTTTCCAGCCGGAATCGTCATTGGCTTTGGGATTCGGTTTCCGTTGCGGTTTTCTCGGCTTGCTCCACATGGAGATTGTGCAGGAACGCCTGGACCGTGAGTTTGACATGAATGTGATTACCACAGTGCCTAATGTTTCATACAATGTGTATGACAAGCAGGGGAATGTGAGGGAGGTGCATAATCCGGGCGGAATGCCTGACCCGACTTTGATAGACCATATCGAGGAGCCGTATATCAAGGCGTCCATTATCACGACGACGGATTATATCGGCCCGATTATGACGCTTTGCCTGGGCAAGCGCGGGGAGCTTATCAAGCAGGAGTATATTTCCGGCAACCGGGTGGAGATATATTACAATATGCCGTTGGGGGAAATCGTGATTGACTTTTATGACCGTTTGAAAAGTATCTCGAAGGGGTATGCGTCGTTCGATTACCATCCGAACGGTTTCAGGCCTTCCAAACTGGTCAAGTTGGATATCATGCTGAACGGTGAACCTGTGGATGCTCTTTCTACGTTGATTCATTTTGACAATGCGTATGATATGGGGCGCCGGATGTGCGAGAAGTTGAAGGAGCTGATTCCCAGGCAGCAGTTTGAAATTGCCATTCAAGCCGCCATCGGAGCTAAGATTATCGCCCGTGAAACGATTAAGGCGGTGCGCAAGGATGTGACGGCGAAATGTTACGGGGGTGACGTGAGCCGTAAGCGCAAGCTGCTTGAGAAACAAAAGAGAGGTAAGAAGCGAATGAAGCAAATCGGCAATGTGGAGGTTCCGCAAAAGGCCTTCCTTGCTGTATTGAAGCTGGATTAAGATATTGCCGCAAGCAATTTTTCGGAAAAGAGTTCTGAACAAATTGACTTGCGGCTAGTTTTTTATATACCGGGTGACTGTCTTCTGTCTGCAGGGCTTTCCTTGGCAATTTCTTTTTTAAACAAACATTTGTAGATATGAGAAAAGTGCTCTCTTTTTCGGGTTTCCTTATGTTGGGGCTTGTCGTGTCACAGTTTTTGCCGGTGGTGGTGGGAGAAGGTTACGGAGCTGTCAGGGCCGTATCAAATGTGTTGCTTTATATCTGTCTCGGATTTGTCATGATTAATGTGGGACGGGAGTTTGTGCTTGACAAGTCCCGGTGGAGGAGTTATGCCGAGGATTATTTTATCGCTATGGCTACCGCCGCTTTGCCCTGGTTCATGGTAGCTGTCTATTATGTGTTCGTATTGCTTCCGCCTGATTGCTGGGATAGCTGGGAGGCGTGGAAAGAGAATCTGCTGTTGAGCCGTTTTGCCGCCCCTACATCGGCGGGCATCTTGTTTACCATGCTGGCTGCCATCGGTTTGAAGTCCAGTTGGTTTTATAGGAAAATCCAGGTATTGGCTATTTTTGACGATTTGGATACGATTCTCCTGATGATTCCTCTCCAGGTTCTGATGATTGGGCTGCACTGGCAGTTGGTTATCGTGGCGGTGATTGTGTTCATGTTGTTGTCTGTCGGCTGGCGGCAGTTGGGCAGGTATGATTGGCGTCAGGACTGGAAGGCTGTCCTTTTCTATTCGGCAGTCATATTTCTGGTGACGCAGATGCTTTATCTCGGCAGCAGGGAGTTGTACGGGGAGGAGGGAAGCATTCATATCGAGGTGTTGTTGCCGGCGTTTGTCTTGGGCATGGTTATGAAGCATAAGGAGCACGATACGCCTGTGGAACGCAGGGTTTCCACCGGTGTCTCTTTTTTGTTCATGTTTCTGGTGGGGATGAGCATGCCTCATTTTATTGGCGCCGGTTTTGCGGAGACGTCTATGGGGGCGCATTCTGTGACCGGTTCGCAGGAGATGATGCCGTGGGGGACGATTCTGTTCCATGTGGCGGTTGTCTCTTTATTGTCGAATGCGGGAAAGCTCTGCCCGGTGTTTTTTTACCGTGACCGGAAGTTGAGCGAGCGTCTGGCGCTTTCTATCGGTATGTTTACCAGGGGTGAGGTAGGGGCCGGGATTATTTTCATTGCGTTGGGATATAACTTGGGAGGGCCTGCGCTGGTTATCTCGGTGCTTACTTTGGTCTTGAACCTGATTTTGACAGGTGTTTTTGTGCTTTGGGTGAAGAGTCTGGCCTTGAGGAGTTATGCCGGTGAGGGGTAAAGGCAGGCTGTCTCGTTTTTTGTTTTAAGACAGCCTTTTTACAGTCTCCTTTTTCTTATGGCTCGTCATCTATTCCGTCAATCGGTAAGATTTTCCGGCTTTCCTCATGCGGCAACTGTTCCACTTGTCTGAGTTTGCGTTCGATGGCCCGTGTCCGTTTTCCCATTACCTCTTCGAGTTGGTCGCCGGCGCTTTGCAGGTTTTTCTGCACTTTCTCAAGCAGTCCTCCGAATTTGCCGAATTCTGTTTTTACGGCGCCCAGGACTGTCCATACTTCTCCCGTCCGTTTCTGGATTGCCAGCGTACGGAATCCCATTTGAAGGCTGTTCAGGATGGCACCCAGCGTGGTAGGTCCCGTGACGACGATTTTGTAGTCTCTTTGCAAGGTTTCTATCAGGCTGGTCCTTCGTATGATTTCGGCGTAGATGTTTTCGAAAGGGAGAAACATGATGGCGAAATCGGTGGTAAAAGGAGGGTCTACGTATTTGTCATGGATGTCTTTCGCCATTCTTTTGACGGTGGTTTCCAGTTGTTTTCCAGAAGATTCCACCAACGCGGCGTCTCCAGCTTCAAAGGCGTCATAGTATTGTTCGTAGACGTCTTTGGGGAATTTGGCATCGATGGGCAGGTAGACGGTGCTGTTCGCATCATCCTTGCCCGGAAGCTTGATGGCGAACTCGACGAATTCCGTTCCGCTTTTCTTGGTCTTGACGTTGGCGTCGTATTGTTCCGGGCTCATCATCTGTTCCAGCAACGCACCCAGTTGGACTTCTCCGAACGTACCGCGCATTTTTACGTTGCTCAATACTTTTTTCAGTCCGCCTACGTCTTGTGCGAGCGATTTCATCTCTCCCAGGCCTTTCTGCACGTTTTCCAGTTGTGAACGGACAATTTCAAACGATTGGCCGATGCGCTCGTTGAGTGTCTTTTGCAGCTTTTCCTCTACCATGTTCCGCATATCGTCCAGCCGTTTTTCCGTCGATTTCACCAATAACTCCTGCTGACGTGCCATCATGTCGAATTTCTCGCGTTGCAGCTCTCCGGTAGTCATCATGTTCTTATGCAGGGCGTCCTGGAGTTGTCTTATGTTCTGGTTGAGCGTCTGGGTAATTTCCATGCGGAGTTCACGGATGCTGCTGTTCAGCTCTTCCCGGTTCTCCTGCATCTGCCGGCGCAGGGCGTCCTGCAACTGTTCCGCCTGTGTCCGGCTGTTGCCTTTCATTAGTGACAGTGCAATCAAGACGGTTACTGCCGCGGCGATGATAACAAGTAAAATCAGTTCCATCAATAGGTCAGAATTTCATTTCCGGTTTCGGTAATCAGAATCATGTTTTCCCATTGGGCGGAAGGAAGCCCGTCGTCGGTGCAGACCGTCCATCCGTCGGCTTCGTCAACGAATACTTCATAGGTTCCCATGTTAATCATCGGTTCGATGGTGAAAGTCATTCCCGGCACAATCACCATGCCTGTGCCTCTGCGCCCGAAATGCTCTACATCCGGCGCTTCATGGAATTTCATGCCTACGCCGTGTCCGCAAAGGTCGCGTACGACACTGTATCCGTTCTTTTCGGCGTGTTCCTGGATGGCCGCGCCTACGTCTCCCAGTTGTTTCCAGGGCTGTGCGGCGGCAATGCCGATTTCCATGCATTCTTTGGTGACTTGCACCAGCCTGCGCATTTCCGGGCTTACGTCCCCTATCATGAACATGCGGGAGGCATCGGAGAAATATCCTTTATAAATGGTGGAGACGTCTACATTGATGATGTCTCCGCTTTTAAGAATCTCGTTTTTGTTCGGTATCCCGTGGCACACTACGTCATTGATGCTCGTACATACGCTTTTGGGGAATCCTTCGTAGTTGAGCGGGGCGGGGATAGCTCCGTGGGCGGTTGTGAAGTCATAGACCAGTACGTCAATCTCTTCGGTGGACATGCCTTCACGGATATTCTCCGAGATGTAGTCCAGCAATGCGGTGTTGATTTTGGCGCTTTCACGGATTCCTTCCAGTTGTTCGGGGGTACGGAGTACTTTACGTGGCGGCAGCTTATAACCTTGTTTCCTGTATTTCTGTATTTTTTCTTCTACTTCGGCCGGATAATTGGAGGGGGTAAACCGGAATCCCTTGATAAAATTTTTCATTGTACTGTGATATTTTTATAATCGTATGACAAAGGTAGAGAATAAAATGAAAGAATATGCTTTCTTGCCGTCTAAAACTTTTCACGAAAATCCCTGTGCGTCCGGAATGTCGGATGAAGGCTGCCCGTTTTTTCTCTTTTTGTCGGATTGTCGTGCCGGCATTTGGAACAATAAAGAATATTTAAGCGTACGTTAGAAAAAAATAACTAGATATTTATATGAAAAAAGTGAACAATAAATATTAATAAATACAGAGAATATAACTACATTTGCCCGTTGTAATGGGAAATATTATTTAAAACAAAACGTTATTTATAGTGGGAAATTTTTTACAAAACCTTGGAAATTATGGGGTATAGGAAGATTTATTTGATTATGGCTATCTTTTTAGCCGGGAGCAGCCAGGTCTTGATGACGAGCTGCCAAAAGGATTATGATGGGCAGATTGAAATTCTGCGGAATCAGATTGAGAGCGGTAACATTAATTTAGACAATCTGCTGGAGAAAGTGGCGCTGATTGAGAAACAGATTGAGACTCTTCAGGAAGCGGCGCAGGAACATGCGGAGTTGAATGAGAAAATCGACGGGCTGGTCGAGGACTTGTCGGCGACTAAAACAGAACTGGAAGGCAGGATAGCCGAATTGCAGAAGGCTATGAATGAGAATGATTTGGCTGTCAGGGAGCTGATAGAGGAGGCGAAGCAAGAGTTCGATATCAAATTGGCGGAGCTGTCAGGGCGTATCGACACGGAGATTTCCGCGAAGTACAATGAACTGGACGGCCGTATCAGGAAATTAGAGGAGCAATTTGAATCGTTGCAGGAGAAGCAGGAGGCGACTGCCCAGGCTATCAGCGGTTTGAAGGAAGAGATTGCCCGCCTGGAAGGGTCGCAACAGGAAGAGAAAGAGAAGCTGGAAAATGCGCTGAAGGAGTTGGAGACGTTGGATGTGAAGCTGACAAACAGCATTGAGGGCATTCAGACGCAGATTGACGCGCTGGAACAGGCTGCCAAGGAAAACGCAGCCAATCTCGACGAGTTGCGTGAAGAGACGGCCCGCCGGATTACGGATTTGAAGGAAGAGGTGGACAGCCGGATTGTAAGCATTAATGCGGAGCTGGAAGGGCTGTCGGTTTCGGTAAGGGAGTTACAGGAGACCGTCAGGAACCTGAATACCCGCTATGACCGGTTGGATGAGCGCCTCGACAATCTGATTAAAAGCTATGACAGGCAGCTTGAAGAAATCTGGGATGCCATTGGAGAAGGAGACGGTTCAGAGGAGTTGTTTCGGCTGGTGGAGACGCTGCGGAATGATTTGAATGAATTGCAGGGGAAGGTGAACGAGCTTAATGAGAAGTATCTGAATATGGAAGCGTTGTATGGCAGGGTGGAAAACATCGAGGAGATTGTTGCCGAGCATACGCAACGCATTCGTAGCCTGGAAGAAGAATTGGCGGAGCTCGGTCTGCTGGTAAGCAATCTGGAAAATCAGATAAAGGACATGAAGAGTGTTTATGACGCTCTTATCGACGATATCCAAGACCGGCTTGAGGCTCTTGAATCCGGCGGTGTGCCGCCTGCGGATTTGAGTGAGATGAAGCGGATGTTGAAAGAGCTGCAGGAGAAGGTGGACGGAAGCATCAATGATATTCTCGCTCTCAAGGACAATCAGGAACAACAGGCGAAGTTATTGAGTGAGCTTGAGGATAAGGTCAGCACTTATTTCCTTTCGTTGAATGAAAATTACAGGATACTGACGGGACGTGTAGATGAGATATACGATATGGTGCAGGATGCCTTGTCGAAGATTCCTGATTTGGGCCCGTTGCAGGAGGCTGTCCTGGAGAACAAGAAAAATATCTTCGATTTGCAGAACAGGATTAAGGAACTGAGCGGTGAGATGGACGGTTTTGTCACAATCGAGGAAACAGAGGCAATGCTGGATGAATATTATGATAAGGAGCAGATAAATGCGATGTTCGGTGAAGTGTATGGGAAACTGAACGACGTGCCGAACAGAGATGAGATGGAGAAGCTGGTTGAAACGGCGACCGGAGAGCTCAGGAAGGAACTGGAGGCGATGCAGCAGGATATAACGGCATTGCAGGAGAGGTGTACCGCATTGGAAGAGAAGGTAGACCGGCTGTTCAACCGGATACAGAGTATGGTGATTATTCCGGAATACAGCTCCAGCGGGGAAGTGGCGTTAAGGCCGGTGACCGGCAATGAATATCTGTTGGCGGTAAATGTGAAGGTCAATCCTGCCGGTACGGTAGGGGATATCCTCAATTTGAAGAATTACATCCGCATTGATTCGAGGGAAGCGATTCCTACCCGTGCGGCGGGTGACGCCGGACCGGTATTTACCGTGAAGGAGGCGTTCTTGAAAGATGCACAACAGGGCATATTCACAGTTAAGGCTACTTGCCGGTTGCTGCAAACTGACCCGGATACACAGATATTGCCGTTTACGGTGGCTGTCGAGTTCAGCAATAGCGACAACGACCGTTCGACGGATTACGTGGGAGTACGTTTTGTTCCGGCAACGAGCGAGGACCAGAGCAGGTATGAGTTCAGTGCCGGCGGAGAAGTTTTGAAAACGAGAGATGATTTGGGCTTGAGCGGCTTTTCGGAAGAGGATATTTATGAACGTGCCGTTCTGGGCGAGGTGAATAATAATGGGAGCAAGGTTGTCCAGATTATAGGCAGCGCTCCTGTTTTTGAGGAGGTTGTAGTGGGGACTTCGAACGAAATCGGGGAGAATAAGGAGATTCCGGTGTTTTACAGTTTGGCGGCTATCTATGATTTGCAGGGAAACTCCAAGTTGGATTTGGTGAACTATATACAGGTGGACGCATACACGGGCGCGCTTTCCATGAAGGCTGACCTGACTCCGCAGGTGACTACTTCAAGCCTGGAAGGCTATAAGGTGGTTATAAAGCTGCAAGCCCGTAAAGACGGGATTGATTTCGGGCTTCCTGCTTATATCTGTGTAGAGTTGCAAAATAAAACCGGTAACAACATCTAAATTCGCGCGTTATATGAAGTCATTGAAATATATTATCGCCGGTTCATGCCTGGTATTCCTGTCGGGCATGGAAATCACGGCGCAGGAGATTGTCAAGGTGGATGATCCGTGGAAAGATTATCCCGACAAACAAACATTATACAACGATTATTCGCGGTGGAGTGTCGGCATGAATATCGGAATGCCGTTTTACGCGGGTGACTTCCGCTCTGTGAGCCGGGGAAATGATAATTGGACGGGTTTCACGTTCGGATTGCAAGGCGGCTATCAGTTCAACCCTATTTTCGGTGCGCGGCTTTCCGTTGATTACGGCACGAACCGCGCCGGTTCGCAACGGCATGAGGATAATTTTGTGCTGTTGCCCGACGGCAGCAGTTATTACAATGTGGACTTTCCTGCCGGGGCCGCTTATTACAGGGATTTGTACGCTTCGGTTCATTCTTGGAATATCGGACTGAATGCCGAGGTGAATTTGCTCAATCTCTTCCGGCGCAGTGACGGCGACCGTCGTTGGGGGGTAATCTTAGCGCCGGGCATTTATTTGCAGAAATTCTCATCGACCGTCAAGAGTAGGGCTGACGACCGGCAGTTTGCCGATAAGCTCGGCAATAAGCCTAATATAGGGCTGGGCGGCGACCTTTCCGTGCGTTATCGTATCAACCCTCATTTTGACGTACAGTTGAAAGGGGGTATGATTTGGATTGACAACCGGGATTTCGACGGTATCAGTTCTGCCAACACCACTAAACATAACAGCATGGTAACCGTACAAGCCGGCCTTGTGTGGAAGATAGGAAACGGAAAGGGACGCAAGAAAGACAATTTGATGTATGCGCCGGGTTATCTGCCGATGTGGAAGCGTGCGACGAGAACTGTGACGAAGGTTATCCGCGATACAGTCTATATAGAAAAGAAGGTGATTGAGAAGTCGCCGGAGGTTGTGGTTGTGAAAGGATTCCCGAAAGAATTGCCTGCCGTATATTTCGAACGGGGCAAATGGAAACTGGATACGGACAAGTATGCCCGTGAGCTTTTCACCATAGCTAAGGCGTTGAAAGAAAATCCGGACGTGGAGATTGATATTTACGGTTATGCCGACCACACCGGCGGTGAGGCGATTAACAAAAAGATTACCTTGAAGCGGGCCGAGGCTTTGAAGAAGTGGCTGGTGCGTGTGGGCATCGAGAAGGAGAGGATGCATACGTTCGGCTTGGGTAAGGACATGACTATCGAAAAATCATTGAGGTACTCGGTTAAAGCCCGCCGGTCGGAAGTGAAAGACAGGAAATGAGGCTTGGATTCATGAGTATCCGGCACGGATGGGGTATGGAATGAAAAGAAGCTGTCCCGGAATAGAAAAAATGAAGTGACCCCAAAAAGTTGGACATGTTAAACATTATCCCGTAATAGAAA
>NZ_CAUCSQ010000065.1 GCF_958445495.1 uncultured Bacteroides sp.
TTTTCTTCCAGTTCCCATTGGAAATCAGGAAAATAATCTACACAACAAACCTCATTGAAAATCTGAATGGGAAAATAAGAAAGTACACTAAATCAAAGCTTTCATTCCCTTCAGATGATGCTGTGAAGAAAATGGGATACCTTTCTCTGATGGAGATTGAGAAAAAATGGACGATGCCGATTACTAATTGGGGATTAATTATGAATCAATTTATGCTTATTTTTGAAAACAGAATTCAGATATAAGAAAACTTATAACTGAATCCCGTTTACATTTACACAAAATTGTGGACAGTGCCCATTTCCTCTGCCGAATCAAATGTTAATTCATAGTTTCGGCAGAGTTTTCTATAATTGTCAAATCATGAAAAGCTTCTTTCTACAATCCACCTTTTACCTATTGGTTTAAAGCCTTTTACTTTATCACCACTGGCGATGACTTTAAGAATATATCCAAAAGCATTTTTAATCTTTTCGGCTATTTCTCCCCAATATCCGGCATCTGCCAATATTAGTTTGATATTACAACAAAGTTCCTTGAGGCATCTTGCCAACAGATAAGCAGCCTTGCTGTCATGTACACAAGCCGTTGTCACCATAACGGCAAGTAGGAAACCATTTTTATCTACTACCACATGACGTTTAATGCCTTTCACTTTCTTATTGCCGTCAATACGGTTAAGAAAACGGTTATCACCCCAACGTACACTTTGACTATCCATGATACCTAGGCTAGCTTCTGCTTTTTGCCCCATTTTTATACGTACTTTTTCTCGTAAGTTATTCAATAACAAGTCAAATTCACCTAAAGAAGACCATTTGCTAAAATAGTAATAAACCAACTCCCAAGGAGCAAAGCCAGAGGGGAGCATACGCCACTGGCAGCCTGTTTTCACTACATAGAAAATAGCATTCCATATTTCGCGTAAATCATATTTTCGCTTCCGGTCTTGCAAATTCAAGATTTTCTTGATAACTTCCCATTGTGTTTCTTCTAAATCCGTTGAATAGTGTGGTAACTAAAAATAAGCATTTTCAAGGAAAGAAGAAACACTCTCTTTAGCTTAAAAGAGAAAATTTAAACAGGCTCTTACTGAATATATCCCTTCTTAGCGTTTTCGCTTCTTTTATCTCCCCGTATGAATCAATATGTACTTTATACACTCCTTTGGCTTTTTGTTGCTCTCCTAACAAACTGGTATCATACGTAAGGTTTTGGTAAATATAGTTTTGAGCCGACCATAGTTTCCCGTCTTGAAAACTCGCTTGTTCTTCCCATTCCACAAAGCAATGCTTTAACTCTTTTTCCGCTATACTATCGGTTATTACTCTATCTTTATATCGCTGTGGTAAAAATGGAACATATACCGTGTAAAGACATTCCATTCGCTTGCCATTGTTATCCCGACATGGTAAACAGTGGAGAAGTTCTCGGATAAGCCTAATAACTTCCTTATCAAAATTTTTATGGACTGTCACTAAAATATTAATTGTACGTGGCAAACCTAATGTATCAAGAGAGAACATGGCTACAGAATATCCAGCTTGGTTCTTTCTCAACAAATGTACCGGGTACTTCATCTGAGAAACAAAATATTCTTCTAAATTATAATTCCATTTTGCCCATTTGGGGGCTTCTATAGTTGATAAATCTTTAATAGGTTCTCCCGTTATTTTAGCTACACCAAGATTCCAGATGTTCTCTTTACGCCAAATACTGTCTAAGCGCATTTCCATATTCTTACGCAAAGAAATACTGTCTGTTTTGTTTTCTTGTCCTTTTAAAGTAATGGAAGGATAGAAGTCAAGTATAAACAATATAAAAAACAGTGATGTTTTTTTTGAAGTAACGGAACGGTAAGAATAAAGCAGCATTAATGATATGAGTAATAAATATTTCATAATTGCTATTATTTGAGTTCAAAAGCTACTGGAACTGTATATTTCACCTTTACTGCTTTCCCTTTTAGTGTGCCGGGCTTCCATTGAGGAAACATTTTTATCAGACGTAGTGCCTCATTATCTAAAGAAGGCTCAACACTTTTCACTATGTTAGGTTCTATTATGTAACCGTTTTCATCTACAATAAACTGAACTATAACCCTTCCTTGTATTCCTTCCGTTTGTGCTTTGGTTGGATATTTCATATTATCATTGATGAATTGTAACAATTTATCCACACCACCGGGAAATTCGGGCATTTGGTCGATTACATTATAGATTGGTGGGTAAACGGCTTCTTCTTCCGGCGGCAATAAAGTATCATTCAACTGACTATAGGGATATCTTTTGAAAAGTTCAACCATATTATCTTGTAATTGAAATTCAGTCATTAAAGTATATTCTTTGCTATATCTTCTTACTGTTAGGAAAAAACGATAACGACCAGGAGTATGCCTGAACAATTCTGCATTGTAATAATATTTATTGCCTTGCCATAGTACAATTTCTTCATCAAATACAACAAGCTGCATAGGAACATCCCTCCATATTCCTTTTTCATCCTCATAAGTGTAGCTGTAATATCCTCCAAAGCCAATATCAGTACCACTATTATTGTGCAATACGAAAGTGACTTGTTTCTGTTTTGTGGAATAGACTGGGGATTCAGGGTGTAAAGAAAGTCCCAGTGTATCATTTATTCCAACCGCATTGTTTATAGGAGCTTGTGAAGCCTCTTCTTGTTTAGGCTTATTTGTGCAGCTAATAACAAATGTGCAAAATGTCAATATACATAACAAAATATCCATTTTCATACGATACATCCTTATTGAGTATATTTATTAAACATTTAATCAGTTGGCAAAGTAAATTTCATCTTGTTTAGAATGAAAGGTCGCTTATGTCATTTCTTCAGGAATGACATCAATAAACTCGTTGCTTTCAACATACTCTTCTACTGTTTTAACGGAAGACTGATTTGTTATGACTTGACTACTATTACAGCTACATATGCCTAACCAAATCAGTGAAAGCAGAATTAATTTAGGGTTCATGACTAATTAGAATTTGTTTAACCGCTATAAATTTATGTAAAGTAATGGTATATAGCAAATAAAGAGAAATCTTTAACTCTTTAAAGCTATATACTTGTTCATTCTATTTCTGCCACAGAATTACATTCTTAACCCCCTCTTTGGAATATTTTCCTCTTTTTGGTATGTGGCTTACACCCAGCTTTTCTTTGAGCTCTTTGAATTTCATCCTGAACCATCCGAGTATGGGTATTCCGTTAATGTACAGCCTGAATTTTCCTTTCTCCTGTGGGTTCCTCTCTACGGTTGCCGATTTAAGACGATACAAGCCGAAGAAAAATAACGTAATAAAACGCTGTCATCCTGTTCATTAATACTGAAACCGGCTAAATGGGTAGCCAGTTGTTCTTCAATAGCTTCTGTAAATCGGATGCAGAAACTTTATGTTACGAGTATTCCGATAACAATCGGAAGAATCTCTGTTCCAACAAATTATCCATTATGGGAATTATAGAAAGAAGTCCTACCAATGTGGTAGAACTTCCTTGTTTTAATAAGCTATTTATTCACAAACTGAAAATCATATTCATTGTATCTGTTACCAATATCAGGATATTTCTTTAAAAGAAGTTCTATATTAGAAATATCTTCCGTTGATAGATTTACATCTACCGCTTTTGCATTTTCCTCTAAATATTTAATCCGTTTAGTTCCCGGAATAGGAATTATATTTTCCCCTTGTGCCAATATCCAAGCTAAAGCAAGTTGAGCTGGAGTTATTCCTTTACTTTCTGCTATTTCCGCAATTTCAATAGCCAGTTTTTGATTATTTTCCCAATGCTGACCGTTATAACGTGGCAAATGCTTGCGGAAATCATGTTCTCCCAATGCATCTACGTTGATAGTATTTGTTACTAAACCTCTGCCTAACGGTGAAAATGGAACTAAAGTTACCCCTAATTCTTTTGTCAATGGCAAAATTTCTTTTTCGACATCATGCGTTAATAAAGAATATTCACTTTCAACTGCAGATATAGGATGAACCGTACAAGCTCTTTTCAATGATTCGGGAGAACATTCACTTAGTCCCAAATAGCGTACCTTGCCCTCTTTTACCAACTCTGCCATAGTTTCAACTGTTTCTTCGATTGGTATTGTGGGGTCAATCCGATGCGCATAATACAAGTCTATAGTTTCGATATTTAATCTTCTCAAACTGTTCTCTACAGCTTGTTTTACATATCTTGGAGAAGCATCCACATAACTTTCACCGCCAGCGAACACACTACCCCGGCTATTGCGTAAGCGAAAACCAAATTTTGTTGCAATAAAAATCTGATTTCTTTTTTCTATTAATGCTTTAGATAGCAATTCCTCATTTGCACCATTTCCATACACATCCGCAGTATCCCAAAAATTAATACCAAGTTCTAAAGCACGATGCAATGTCTTAATACTTTCTTTTTCATCGGCTACTCCATACGCAGCACTCATTCCCATACAACCCAATCCGATAGCGGAAAGGTTTACTTCTGTTTTGCCTAATTTTCTGTACTTCATTATTCATATTCTTTAGTCAGTACAAAATTAGGTAATGGAAATATGGCTGATTAACACAATTCAAAGCATCATTTGCACAAATCAAATAATTGTTGCTCTCTAATTTCGCTTGGCGATTTTCCTATGTGCTTACGATAGAATTTACTGAAATAGGCAATGTTTTCAAATCCCAAACAATAAGCAATTTCTGAAATAGAAAGATTACTATGTAATAAATACTGAGTACATTCTTTGATTATCCTTTCCGCAATCATTGTAGAGGTAGTTTTTCCAGTAGTATCTTTTACCACTTTATTTAAATGATTAACGTGTATAGACAAACGGTTTGCATAATCGGCAGGAGTACGCAAACTCAATACTGAATGCGGATAATCAACAGGAAATTGTCTATCCAATAATTCTATGAATAATTCGGTAATACGTTGCGAAGCATTCGGATGTGATTCATATTTGTTCGACCCCTGCATTTTCAAAGCCGTATGTATCAATAAATGAAGATAACAACGTAAAACATCATATTTGTTTACATAGCCTGACTGGTATTCTTCCTGCATTTTGGCATATATATCCAACACTTTGGTAGTTTGCGTATCATCCAAGAAGAAAACTTTATCTCCCGTTACTTTGAATAATGGACTATTGGCTAAAGAACTGTTTTTTCTTCTGACTGTACAAATTGCTCATTAAATATACAAAACATCCCTTTCTGTTCTTCACTGATTGATTCCCAAGCATAAGGAACTAAAGGATTGGAAAATAACATAGCAGGGCGATTTACTAAAATCCATTTATCCGCATAATATAGTTTTCCCACACCCATAATCAATGTGACTTTATAAAAATCTCTGTAGCTGAATTGTACTGTCCCGAAATTACATTGCCGGGAGAGAACATTGAAATAGGGTTTCTCCTTAGAGTAAGTTGTACCCAGTTGAGGGTCACAACGCCGGATTCTTTTATAAAATTGTGGAATACTTTCGGACATATTTCAAAAAGAAACTCTTAATTGAAACTCCTTAGATAGATAAAAAGTTCCGATAATATTTTTTCTATAATATAACATATTGCAAAAGTAAAAAACTCTCTGCATTTCTATGTTAAATATGCCCCTTTTATTTTATCACTCCATAAAAAACGGGACATATATGGTTAAAGGCGAACAAAACCCACCCGGCATCTTCGATAGCGGAATCGGCCAGATTTGTCCTCCTCTCCTTTCAGAATACATCCTACATCCTGTTTTTTCCTCTGAACTCCCAAAATTTCATCCTGGAACCATTCAAAAATCGGAATCCCGCCGATACATAAACGGAATTTCCTTTTATGCTATGACAGATTATTCTTCACGGTTACTATGAAACCGGCACTCTTGAACCGTTCCTTATAACTTCCCCAAATACAGTTGCCCTGAAATTTACAGGCTGGAAGCTAACAGGCTGCCTTATTGTCATATCCCCCGGCAGTAACAAACAGATAATTTGATTGCGGTGTGCGGTTCGTTCCACAGATATGGAACGAAAGGATAACAATTGTGGAACGGAAGGGAAACAGATGTGGAACGCAACGACAACATCTGTGGAACGAATTAATTCCTGCAATGCAATTGATTAATCATAGAAAGAAGAATGGAACAAGATAACGAAAACGCTCCTTACTTTTAATAAATGGCACATCACACTGCGATTCAAAAACCGAATGAATAAAATTTGTTTCCAAGAACAACGGGATATTCCTGCCTTTCCTTGTCAACACATGATTGCAAGGAACCAGCCCATAGGCAGGAATCAATCCGTGTGTTCCGTCAGTTTACTATGCTAATCCCTGCCACCTTCCGGCATCGGACATTCCCACTCGGAAATGGCTAGTCGAGCTCGACCAACTCGTATTTCTGGCTTCCCATGCCGAGCTGTTCGGCATATTCCAGCGTATGCATGCCGTGGCGAGAATCAATGCGCTCAATCAAATGTATCTTGCCATGCTCCTTGGAAGAACGTACCAAATCCGTACAAGCCCGGTCCAATGCAACGGGGTCGAGCGAAGCAAGAATACCTATATCCCCCATTTTCGGCTCTTCGGGAGACGAGTCGCAGTCACAATCGACAGACAGATTGTTAGCCACATTGATATAAAGGATATTCTCTCCGCAATGGTCGACAATAGCCTTAGCGGCTTCCGTCATGGATTCCAGGAAATCATCTTGCGGCGGAAGATTGCTCCACACCTCGGCTTGGTTTTTCGATTTTCCGGCAGAATGAATCCATGCTTTGCCCTTAGAAGAAGCGATACCTATTGAGATATTTTTAATCGCACCGCCGAATCCCCCCATCGCATGCCCCTTGAAATGAGACAATACGACAGTAAAATCATAATTCAGGTAATTCTTCCCCACAAAATCCTCTTTCAGATGTTTGCCGCCCTTGACCGGAAGAGCCACTTCGCCGTCGGCATCCATGATATCCACCTTGGCTATCTTCGTGAAACCGTGCTCCTCAGCCGCTTTCAGATGGCTTTCCGTATCAGCTCTGCCGCCACCGTAAGCCGTATTGCATTCCACAATCGTACCGTTCACGGTTTGCACCAGATTCCTGATAAGTTCCGGTTGCAGGAAATTATGCCCACCCGGTTCGCCCGTAGAAAGTTTCACAGCCACCCGTCCTTTCGCCTCACGTCCCAAAGCCCTATAGATTTTCACAAGATTCTCGGAGGAAATCTCCTTAAACAAATACACTTTCGGAAGAACGACATCCTTACCTTCCTCCCCCGCCGTACGCCCCTGCGCGAGCACGTAAGCCGTCCCCGCCAATACAGCCAGCAAACATAAAGCCGCACGCATACAATTCATTCGTTTCATACCCTGTTGATTTTAAAAGTTAATACTCATTCCTCCCATAAAAGTAGCTTTCGGCATGGGATACCCCGCCATGATTTCGTAACGCTGCGCCAGTAAATTCTCAGCCTTCATATAAAACGAAACATACTTGCACAAACGGTAACTGCCCCGGACATTCCAAAGGACGAAATCTTCCGTCGCCTCCGTTCCACGTCCATCCGTCTTTACCGAAGTATAAAGACCTTTGACATACTGCACTCCGGTGGACACGTCCCAACGTTTCCGCGTGAAGTCCACCCCAGCATAAAGCTTGTGTTCCGGAGCGGCAAGCACGGGATTTTCCATACGTAACCAGCTATAATTAGCATTAGCGCTCCAATGAGAATCGATACGATAACCGATGTTCGCCTCGACGCCCCAATTCTCTATCCCGCCCGAATTGAAATAACGGGGAACAGCCGGGTTCAAAACAATGATGTTATCCCCGTTGATATAATAGAGGTTCGCTCCATAGCGCAAAGCGCCGTCCAGCAAATGTTGGGTAAAAGACAGCTCATAATTCATCAGCCGTTCAGGCTTCAAATCCGGGTTCTGCGGTGAAAACATATACATCTCGCGGATGGTAGGATTGCGGAAACCTTTGCTCACCATTGCCTTCAACTCAGCGTTTTTCGGAAGGTGAAACGCCAAGCCTCCCTGCGGCACAAATTCCGTCCCCACGTGAGAATGACGGTCTATGCGGAGCCCGGCATTCAACGAAAGCCACGTGCCGAAATCCTGGCGAAAATCCACATATCCCGCAAACTCGTCCTGCTTTTTGTCCACTCCCGCCTTTTTCTCTCCGGTAGCTATCACCTTGTTCCACGATTCGCCGCCAAAATGCTGGTAATCGAAACCGAACGTCAACCGGTTACCGGCAAAAAGCGTCGCGCTCTGATACCAGGACACTCCCATCATCAAATCTTTAGAATTGAACAAGGAAGTTTGCGGAGTCCCTCCTGCATAATAACCGTCGTCAATCTTATGACGCCCCCAATTATAAAAGAAGCTGACAGACCCCGATGTCTTTTCATAATTGTTTTGCAAGGCAAACGAAGCCATCCCCCTCGTAATGCGGGAATCATTATCAAACAGCGGTGCGGATACCGTCCCCGGATTGGAAGCGTTAAAATGAGTGACATTCACATCACCGTACACATTCCAGTTGTCCGTGATATCATACCCCAACTTGGCATACCCTCCGTACTGTTCGAACCCCATATCGGCACGATGCCCGTCAGTACGGTTATACGAACCGGAAACAATGCTGTTAAAACGTCCTTTCCGCACCCGGTTGGTGACTTCCGCCTGTAACGTCCCGTAAGAACCGGCGCCGATATTGACAGCCGTATTCACATCATCCTCCTTCTGCTTGCGGGTCACGATATTGATGACACCGCCCATCGCATTGGAGCCGTAAAGCACGGAAGCAGGTCCGCGCAACACCTCCACACGTTCGGCAAGCATGGTCTGATAAACATCCGGAACAGGATGCCCGAACAACCCCATATATTGCGGATGCCCGTCGATAAGCACCATCATTTGCGCCCCGTTTCCGACACCCCGTATATTGATGCCCCCTGCCGCACCGGTCGATACGCCATATCCCATCACCCCGCGCGAAGTGGCAAATACACCCGGCACCTGCTCGTTGAGCACAGGCAACAGCGACGGTTCGTAACGGCGTTCTATCTGCGCACGGTTTATGACGGAAAGCGTCATCGGCAAATGACGCATATCGGTTTCATTACGTGTCCCCGTGACAACTATCTCGCCAATAGAATAATTCTTGTCCGCAGAAATCGTATCACCCACTTGTGCCTGCGCTTGAAATACTGTAAGCAGGACTACCCCCGCCAACCATTTTTTTTTAGGTTTATCCATATTATTTCATATTTATTGTTTCAGTACCATGCTGCAAAAATACCGGATATCAGCCAAATTTCATGTAGACAAATTACGGATGTTATAACCTTAATTACAGATTTACAAAAATTTCGCCGGGACAACCGGATGAAACCGGCAGGCCAAGACAACGAATCTCCACGCCGCCCGGCACGATTCCTGCCATTCCGGAACACTTCGTCTTATAAAATCCGTAACTAAGGTCATACAATCTGTAATTATGGTTATAAGACTATCCGAATTATCCCCTATTTTTGTAACCGGAAAACTCCTGAATGACCGGAAGACCTGTATTTTTAATAAAAATTAAACAGTTACGACCATGGAAAAGATACTCCACTTAAACAGTGTAGACCAGTACAACCAACTGTATGGCCTTGAAACGCTAAACCCGTTGATTAGCGTCATCGACTTGAACAAAGCCACCCGGCAGATGGACTATGTGCATTGGAATTACGGCGTTTACGCCCTATACCTGAAACTTGAGAAAGCCTGTGACATCAAGTACGGCCGCCAGACCTACGACTACCAGGAAGGTACGGTCGTCTGTTTCGCTCCCGGACAGACTACGGAGACCACCCTGACTACCGACCGGATACAAGTCAACGTACTCGGCATCCTCTTCCATCCCGATTTGTTGCGGGGGACGTCACTCGGAAAAAATATCAAGAAATACACCTTTTTCTCTTATGAGGTGAGCGAAGCGCTGCATCTCTCGGAAGAGGAGCGAAGCATTGTAACGGATTGCCTGAGAATCATCCGCATGGAGCTGGAACACGGCGTGGACAAACACAGCAAGACCCTGCTTGTAAACCACATCGAGTTACTTCTCAATTACTGCATGCGTTTTTACGAGCGCCAGTTCGCCACCCGCAGCAAGGCGAACCGCGACGTACTGACACGTTTCGAACGATTGCTGGACGAATATTTCGAAGGAGCGCTCACCGAAGAAGACGGATTGCCCACAGTAAAATATTTCGCCGACAAGCTTTGCCTTTCACCCAACTATTTCGGGGATATGTTTAAAAAAGAAACGGGTAAGGCGCCGCAGGAGTATATTCAGGAAAAGGTCATCGAGCTGGCAAAAGAACGCATCTCGGATACGAAAGAAACCGTCAGCCGGATAGCTTATTCGCTGGGATTCCAATACCCGCAACACTTTTGCCGCCTATTCAAGAAACGTGTAGGCTGCACTCCCAACGAGTACCGCATGCAAAACAACCTATAAGAACAACCGGACAGGTGATGGAAGAGAAAATGTTAGACTTCAAAACCGTACATGAATGTAACCGGTGCCTGGGATGCAAGACATTGCATCCGCAAGTGAGCATCATCAATCTGGAACACCCGAATCTGGAACAAGACGCCGTGAAGTTCGAGTTCTACGCCATCCTGCTGATTGAAGAATGTCCCGACGGCTGCTGTTGTTGCGGACGGAAATATTACGATTATTCCAACGCCACCATGGTATTCCTCACTCCCGGCGAAATCTTCCGCATGAGCGAGGACAACACGCTGCCCGGCAAAGGATTCCTCCTGGCGTTCCATCCCGACCTGTTGTTCCGGACTTCCTTGAAAAACCACATCAAGAACTACACCTTTTTCTCCTACCGCAAAGAAGAAGCGTTGCACCTGTCACAACGCGAAACATCCCAAATTACATGCTGCCTTGAAAATATCGAGGATGAGCTGCACCATCCCATCGACACACACAGCAGCACCATCCTGTCACGGCACATCGAGCTGTTGCTGGATTATTGCACACGCTATTATGAACGCCAGTTCATAACCCGCGAGAACAAAAACAGGGCAATCCTGAAAAAGACGGATAAATTGCTCGACGACTACATCTCATCCGGCAGGCTGCAAAACGGCAAATTGCCGGCTTCCGGCTATTGCTCGGAAAAGCTGGGCATCTCCGCAGCCTATTTCAACGATTTGCTGAAATTCGAAACAGGCAAGACACCGGAAGAGTATTTCCAGCTCAAACGGCTGGAAACAGCTCAAAAGATGTTGCTTCAAACCGACTGCACACCCACCGCCATCGCCCGGCAGCTAGGCTATCCCAGCGTACAATATTTCAGCCTCATCTTCAAGAAGATAACAGGCGTCTCTCCGAAGGATTACCAGTCTTTCGGCCGGCAATCACTTCAATGACTTTCCGTCTGAAAAAGCATTCCCCACCTTCTCTCCGATTTTCAGGTAATCATTGTTAAAAGGGTCAAAAATGATGGGAGAGACTTTAGCCGCATCTACCTTACCGTTTTCGTCGAGCACACGCTCGTCTACACTCACATTCACAATCTCGCCGCGAAGAATGCAGGTGTCCGCATTGTAATCCTTCAACCTGCATTCCACTGCCACAGACAGCTCGTCAATCAACGGAGCGTCCACAAACTCCGACTTAACGGCATGGAATCCGGCTTTGGCGAACTTGTCGGCGACTTTATTGCCGGATACGATACCTACGTAATCGCAAGCCGCGACATAACCGGCTTCCGCCATGCTCACCGTAAACGCTCCCCGTTTCAGAACGTTCTTAACGGTCTTATGGTCCGCATTGAGACACATGCTGATTTCATTCATTTCACTAATACCGCCCCACGCCGCATTCATGGCATCCGGAGTGCCATCCTCGCCATAAGTGGCAATGATAAACACCGGTTGCGGATAAGTCAGGGGCTTTGCGCCGAAATTCTTTCTCATAACTTATTTATTTTTAATCCATTCCTTAATTTCTTCTTCAGTAGCGCCATTCAGCAATTTCCCTTCCTGCCACTTCATGTCCGGATAAGTCTTCCGCAAATCTTTCCCTGCATTGGAAATACCGCTTCCGCCCGACGTAGCAAAAGGGATAAGCGTCTTGCCGGTAAAATCATAACTCTCCATAAAAGTGTTGATAATCCTCGGAGCCAGATTCCACCAGATAGGGAAACCGATATAAACAGTGTCATAACCGGCCGGATTGTCCAAATCTGCGGAAAAAGCCGGACGCGACTTCGAATCGGCCATTTCCACACTGCTGCGCGAGGATTTATTCCGCCAGTCCAAATCCGCCGAAGTGTACTCTTTCACAGGACGGATTTCACAGAGAACGCCTCCGGTCGCTTCCGCAAGCTGCCGGGCAACCTTTTCGGTGGTTCCCGTCGCCGAGAAATAAGCCACCAACACCTTTTTTCCTCCGGAGTTCCCAGATTTCTGAGCGCAGACGGCGATACACACCGCCAACACCGCCACAACAAATAATGCCATTCGTTTCATACCGATTGTTTTTACAAGTTCATGCAGATATCTGCAATCGCAAAAATACAAGTAAAAAATAAAACAGGCATTACCCGAATTACAGATATTCCGCTATCCGCTCAGTTAGATGCGGCAGGCATCATCCCGCCTTTCAAACCAATCCTTTTCCGGGTGTACCGCAAATACCAGATGCAAATCAACAAGGACACCATTGTCGATAAAGGAGGGGCAAATCCCATGACAAACAGCGAAGAGCTATCTATCCGGCTGAACCAGTACGACAGCGGTATGCGGAACAAAAAGGTCGCTATCAGGCTGTGTATCATCGGGAACAACGAATTTCCCTGTCCGCTGAAATAAGAGTTGATACAGAACACGAAACTTACGATAATGCAGTCGATACTGTATCCGCGCAGATAATCCGCCGCCATAGCCACCACCGCAGGGTCTTTGGTGAAGAATGCGGTCAGCGTCTCCGGAAGGAACTGCGAATAGATACAAACCGACATGCCGAATACAAGCGCAAGCCCTATTCCCGAAGCGAGACACTTGTTCATCCGCTTAATAAGCCCCGCCCCGTAGTTCTGTGCAGTCATGGTAGCCACAGCCGACGAAATAGCCATCGGCGGCAACATGGCGAACACGATGAGTTTCTCAACCACGCCCAAAGAAGCGGATGCAATCACTCCCATCTGATTCACAATGACGGTGATAATCAGGAATGAGACATTGACTAAAGCGTCCTGTAATGCGATAGGCGCTCCCAGTACCATGATTTTCTTGGATAAGTTCCGGTTTAACCGGATATCTTTCCGGGAAAAATCGAAATGGAACCCGTGCCGGTACAAAAACCAAAGCGCTATTCCGAAACTGACACCTTGCGCGGTTATGGTAGCCACAGCCGCTCCCGTAGCTCCCAGATGAAAATAGCCTACCAGTATGAAATCGAGGACTATGTTTATCATACACGCCAGCCCGACAAAATAAAGCGGCGTTTTGGAGTCGCCCAGCCCGCGCAGAATACCGCACACGACATTATATCCCACAATGAACAGGATGCCCGTCGAGCAGACCAGGATATAGCTTTTCGTCTCGGACATAGCCTCGGCGGGAGTATGCATCCATTCGGCTATCTGACCGTGAAAAAGCACCATGAACAAAGTCAGCAACACTCCCATAATTGAAAACAACCATACGGACGAACCGATAGTGAAAGCTACTTTCCGGTCGTCCCTGGCTCCGGTAGCGATGGCAATCAACACCGTCGTCCCCGTGGTAATGCCGAGAATGATACCCGTGATTGTCTGCATCACCTGGCTGCCGATAGCCACGGCAGCCACATTGGCCGAATCGTCATACTGGCCGACAACGAAAAGGTCGGCCCCGCCGTAAAGTGCCTGGAGCACGTTGGCAATCAGGAAAGGTACTGCAAACCGTAACAGTACTTTCGGTACGCTTCCTTGTGTCAAATCTAACTCTTTCATAGTTTTCCCGTCGATATTTTTATCCTCTTTATCTTCAATTTCGGTTACAATAAAAAAATGCCGGACAAGCGAATGATTTACACCATTCATCTTATCCAGCACCATAATCTTCTTATTATAGCACCCTCCGATGAGGATTTTTATGCCTGTCCCTGTTTTCGGGGTGCAAATATGGGGTTTGTTTTTATAACTACCAAATTATCTTTAACTTTTTTGCCCGCAGGGCGTCAAACCGGCTGCTGATGAAGGCGGTACGCACTCTTCAAAAGGCGGGAACTGTAATACGGGTAAAATAATCTGTAATCCATATACAAACAGATTTCAAATCCTGCCGTATCTTTGCAGGGTCATAAAGAAAAAAGTAAAAATGTTATTCACAAAAAACGTTTGATATGTATTTGGAAAATATTTATTCACCCGCAGATGTCAAGAAGCTGCAGGTAAAAGAGTTAAACGAGCTAAGCAGTGAAATCCGTGTGGCGCTCTTGCGAAAACTAAGCGAGCACGGCGGGCACTTCGGGCCTAATTTCGGAATGGTGGAAGCTACAATCGCCCTTCACTACGTATTTGATTCGCCCAAAGACAAAATCGTGTTCGACGTATCGCACCAGAGTTATGTACACAAAATGCTGACCGGCCGTAAAGATGCGTTCCTTCATCCGGAGGAATACGACAAAGTATCGGGCTATACCGAACCGCAGGAAAGCGAACATGACTTCTTCACAATCGGGCATACCTCTACTTCCGTCAGCCTGGCAAGCGGACTGGCAAAAGGACGCGACCTCACAGGAGGCAATGAAAACATCATAGCTGTCATAGGCGACGGTTCTCTGAGCGGAGGGGAAGCGTTTGAAGGCCTGGACTATGCGGCGGAACTCGGCACGAACATGATTATCATCGTCAACGATAACCAGATGTCCATTGCCGAGAACCACGGCGGGTTATACAAGAACCTGAAAGAACTGCGCGACAGCAACGGCCGATGCGAATGCAATTTCTTCAAAGCCATGGGACTGGATTACCTGTACGTAAATGAAGGCAACGACGTGCAGGCATTGATTGAGGCCTTCTCTAAAGTGAAAGACATCCGGCATCCGATAGTAGTGCACATCAACACATTGAAGGGCAAAGGTTATGAACGCGCCGAGCAGGATAAGGAGACTTATCACTGGCGCACTCCGTTCGATGCGGAAACCGGAGAAGCAAAGGCGGGTTATGAAGAAGACTACAGTGAGGTTACCGCCCGGTACTTGCTGAAAAAGATGAAAAAAGACCCGCGCGTAGTGGCAATCACTTCAGGCACTCCCGCAGTCCTGGGATTCACTCCGGACCGTCGTCGGGAAGCGGGCAAGCAGTTTGTAGATGTCGGCATTGCCGAAGAACATGCGGTAGCCCTTGCTTCGGGTATTGCCGCCAACGGCGGAAAACCCGTCTATGGAGTGTACAGCACATTTATCCAACGCTCGTACGACCAACTTTCGCAAGACCTCTGCATCAACAACAATCCTGCCGTACTGCTGGTTTTCTGGGGTACGCTGTCCGGAATGAACGATGTCACCCATCTTTGTTTCTTCGATATTCCGCTCATCAGCAACATTCCCAATATGGTTTATCTGGCACCGACTTGCAAGGAAGAGTATATCGCCATGTTGGAATGGAGCATCCGCCAGAATGAACATCCGGTCGCTATCCGCGTGCCGGCAACGGACGTAATCAGTTGCGGTGAGCCGGTGGAGTCCGATTACAGCATTCTCAACCGTTACAAGGTCGCCCGCCGCGGCTCGAAAGTGGCTATTCTCGCATTGGGTTCGTTCTTCGGACTGGGACAATCGGTAGCGTCACTGCTGAAAGAGAAAGCCGGCATTGACGCCACACTTGTCAATCCGCGCTACATCACTGGCGTGGACAGCGAATTGATGGATGAACTGAAAGCGAACCACGAATTAGTGATAACCCTGGAAGACGGTGTGCTGGACGGCGGCTTCGGTGAAAAGATTGCCCGTTACTACGGGACCAGCGATATGAAAGTGATGAACTACGGGGCCAAGAAGGAATTTGCAGACCGGTATGACATACAAGAGTTTCTGCGCGCCAACCATCTGACGGATGAACAGATTACGGAAGATATCTTAGCGCTTATCGGTTAGAATCCCGTCCGCTCTCATGAATAAATGCAGGTTGATGCACTTTGTCCGCAACGACGATTGCATCGGCCTGCTTTATTTTTTCGGAAACAGGAAACATAGGCATATCGCTTTAAATGTTTATCGGGAATGCGGTCTTTATACAGATGAATATTTATGACAACAGGAATTAAATCACTTTCTGCGACATCCGGAATCATAAATATTCACCTTTGCCATGAAAGGGCCCGGAACCGTTTACTTTTTCCGGCCCTCTATCTCTTTCAGAAGTTCATCCACCGCCGCTTTCAGTTGCGTATCTTCTCCTTTGACTACAGTCTCCGGACTGTTAGCCACTTTGACATCCGGCTCCAACTGCGTATTCTCCAGATAGCTGCCGTCCGGCAAACGGTAACCGATGACCGGAATACCGAATATCAGTGAGGGGTCTTGCAGAGTTTCCCAAGACACGCTTGTCATCGTTCCCGGAACGGGCATACCGACGAGCTTGCCTATGTTCCGATGCTTGTACACCCACGGAGTCCCGTGCGCATTCGAATAATTGGCTTCACATTGCAGCATAATGGAAGGTTTGTTCCAACGGCGGCTCGGCATATCACACGCTTCGCGTCCGCGTATTACCTGTGTAAAGTATTTCTTGCCGCTGAACAGGATTTCAATATCCTCGTGCAGGCGCCCACCCCCATTGAAACGGGTATCAATCACAATTCCTTCGCAGTTGTTGTATTTTCCCAGAATATCCGAATAGACGGTACGGAAACTGTCATCTCCCATAGATTGGATATGGACATATCCCAAACGTCCTTTCGACCATTTCTCAACGTCCGCCGCCCGCTGTTTTACCCAGCGCTTGTATAACAACCCGTTCAGCCGCCCGCTCGTGACCGGCATCACCACTTCTTCCCAACGTTCCTTGCTTTGCGGGTTATAGACCGAAACCAGCGTTTTCTTCCCCGCTTTATTATTCAACAGGCAGGTTATGTCATTATCAGGTGTTATCTCTTCTCCGTTAATCTTTTCAATGATACATCCCGCTTTTACTTTCGTACGCGAATGGTCGAACGGGCCTTTTTCCACCACTTCTGCAATTTGCATGCCTTTTCCCTGATAATCCCAATCGAACAAAAGTCCCAGACTGGAAGTGGCCTCTCCTTTACCTCTGGGAGAATAGCGTCCTCCGGTATGCGAAACATTCAACTCGCCCAACCATTCGCTCAGCAATTCCGCAAAATCATAATTGTTATTAATATGAGGCAAGAACTTGCGATAGGCAGCGGTCATGGCGTCCCAGTCCACTCCGTGCATATTGACATTATAGAAACGCTTTTGGTGTTGTTTATATACATGGTTGAACATCGCTTCCCGTTCGGCCGCCAAATCCATTTTCATCTCTGCCTGGTAACTGATTGGTTTCAGAGCATCCGACTTGGCGTCCATCTTCTGCATATTCCTGCCGCCCAATAAGAAGATATCCCCTTTCTTGTCCAGCATCAATGACGTCCACCCCGTATTGAGCTTGTGCAGGCGTTTCGTGTCTTTTTCGCGAAGATTCATTTTCCAAAGGTCATATCCGCCTTCAAAAGCTGAGAAATAATAGAGGTTCTCCCCGTCTTTCGAAAGTATGGCGCTGCCCAAGTCGGAGGAGTTGGGAGTGAGACGGACAATACGGTCCTCGATTCCCTCAAGCTCAACTGCGATATCTTTCCTGTCCGGCTGTTTTTCTTCCGCCTTATCTTTGCCGGTTTCTTTTCCATCCTTTTCTTTCTTTCCTTTACCGTCGTCCTTCTTTACTTCTTTCTCCTTAGCTTTTTTCTGCTCTTTCTCAAACTCCTTGAGCAATTCGAAATCTTCTTTGCTCAAACGGTAACGGTCATAGGCGTCCTGATTGAGGAATACCAACATTACATCCTGTTGCGACCCCCAGGAAGCGTGTGCGCGCATGCCGTAACGTTCAGTCTGGAAAAGAATCGCATTTCCATCGAGCACCCAACGCGGAGAGCCGCTGATATACCCGCTGTTAGTCAGGTTGGTTATCGTTCCTCCCTGCGCGCTGACAATGCCTATATCCGAATACGGGTCATGGCGGTTACCGATAAATTCGAGGGTGAACCATTTGCCGTCGGGCGACCATTCGTAGTCAAATCCTCCTCCGGTGCTGTACCATGTGGAGCCGTCCGTCACCTGACGCACTTTTTTCGTTTTCAAATCGAGCACCATCAAGCGGCAGCGGTCTTCAATGAATGCCAGCTCTTTTCCATCCGGCGAATACTGCGGATAGGCGCGTTCCACGGTTTTGGAAGGTAGCAACACTTCTTCTTCGACCAGAGTGGCGTTAGGAAAATTCGGGTCTTCCTTACGGGTGATTTTTGCGGTATAAAGCTGCCAGTTACCGGTCCGTTCACTGGCATAAACCAGCGTCCGGTTGTCCGGCGCGAAAGAGACAGCCGCCTCTTTCGCCGGTGTATCCGTTATTTGCCTGGTCGTAGCATAGTCGGTCGAAGTCACAAACACATCCCCGCGCACGATAAAAGCGACCTGCTTGCCATCCGGAGACACGGAAGCGGAAGTCGCCCCTTGTGAGAATTTAAATGCGGCAAGTTGTTCTTCGTCGTCACGGACCAGTTCCACCTTCACCTTTTCCGGACGCGCACCGGTTTTCTGCGTGTAAAGTTCCCCGTCATAGGTATAACACAATGTGCCTTCGTCACTGACAGACAGAAAACGTACCGGATGAGTTTTAAAAGCGGTTACGGCTTTTACTTCCTGGGGCGTGTCCAACGGAAAAGCATAGACATTGAAAGCCCCCCCGTTACGCTCGCTCAGGAAATAGACCGTATTCCCGTCAGGCGCATACACCGGATTACGGTCTTCCCCTCCCCGGTCCGTCAGGTTCGTGTGTTTTCCGGTTCGGGTATCGTACAGCCAAATATCCCGTGTAACGGATGAAGTGTGGTGTTTTCTCCACTCGTCTTCAAACCCCTTACGGTCCTGATAGAGAAAGTTCTTTCCCGTTTTATCGAAGCAGACCAGCTCGGCGGGAGTAGCCAACACTTGTTCGGTGCGTCCACCGTTCACGGGCACTTTGTATAACTCCGTCATCGCTCCCGTAGGAAACAGGGCGCTGCTTGCCGGGTCCTGGATGGAAGCGGAGAACAGGACATATTTTCCGTCCGGCGTAAACGCCGACGGGATTTCGGATACCGAATGGCAGGTCAGCCTCCGGGCGCTTCCTCCGTCGGCAGGCATGACGAAAAGGTCGAAATTACCATTCCGGTCACTGGCGAACGCAATCTGTTTTCCGTCGGGAGACCATACCGGACTGGCTTCATAAGAGGCTTGCGTCGTGAGTTGGATAGCCGTTCCCCCTCGCGCAGGGACCTTATAGATATCTCCTTTATAACAAAAGACAATCTCGGTTCCGTCAGGTGAGATACGTGCGTCACGCATCCACAGAGGAGTCACAGCATAAGCGGATAATGCCGTAAAAGCTACCGCCAGACAAGTTATCAGTTTTTTCATATCAATTAGTATATATATTTATTCCGTAAAATCAGTCCGAATGACTTTTCCCGTATGATTATAGAACATTCTATCGCCAAAATCCTTACAGAAAAGGGCATATTTATCTACTCCCGTACAATGACAGACACCTATCCGGCGAGGCGGATATTCACGCAGATAATCTGCAATCGCACGGTATTTCCGCTCTTCCGCCCGATGGATATGGAAACCTCCCAACAACAGATTGCAGGGAAGGCCGGGAAATGCATTCCGGACGGCATGCAAAATATTCGTGATTCCCCGGTGGGAACAGACGCTAAGTATGGAGACTCCTTCCGGACCGACTAACGCCAACGCCAGTTCGTCTTGAAAAGTATCGGGAATGCACCCGTTCTCTTCCCGGACAAAAAAACGCTCGAAATGGGTATCTTCCTGATTTACGATTGCGATTTCCGGAAACAGGACCACGCCTGGAACCGGTTCCGTCCGCTTTTCGATGAAACGGAAACGGGACCAATCGAGATTCTCCGCATGTTTCACCCCGTTTTCACGGTCGTCTTTAAATTTAGGAGAGAAAATACCGGGTTTGCATATTACCGTCGCCCGGCTGTTGAGGTCTAGGAAATGGCGTAATCCGCCGGTATGGTCGCTATGTCCGTGAGACAGAATCAGGTAGTCCACCGCCTGCAGGTCGATATGCAGCAGACGGGCATTGCGGACTAACAGGTCTGACGCTCCCGTATCGAAAAGCAGTTTAGATTCCGGTGTCTCAATGTAAAGGGAAAGTCCATGTTCCGCTTGCAGCTTGCGTCCGTAAACGCAATTCTCCACGAGAGTCGTTATTTGATAGCCCATGCCATTCTTTTCTTTTAAACAGATATCGTACAAAGACAAAAAGTTCTGCTACAAAATTAGAACAATTCCGCAGCAGAACAAACAAACAGGATAATTATCTACTAAAAATGACTTATTTTTTTACGCCGGCGCTCATACCCGCCTGCCCATCTCACAGGCTTCCCGCATATACGGAGTATTTTTAATCTCCCCGACCTTCCAAGCCCCTATTCCGTAAACCACGCCTTTCTCTTCCGCCCCGTCCAGGCAGTCGAGGAAACCGCGGAAACCATCGACGGTACGTTCCATCATCGCCTTGTCATTTTCCGCCGCGGCAATAATGAAGTAAAATTCTTTACCGGATATCTCCGTATATCGCGCACAACAACGGTCAATCATTATTTTCATCTGTCCGCACATGGTATAAAAATAAACAGGAGTCGCCATCACAATCACATCCGCCGCAATCATCTTTTCTACGATTTCCGCCGCATCATCTTTCTGCGGACAAGGCTTGCCATACATGCTGCAAACGCTGCATCCGGTGCAAGGATGAACCGTTTTATCTTTCAGGAAAATCTTTTCAACGTCATTGCCCGCCTCAAGGGCGCCTTTCATAAACTCATCGCAAAGCAAATCCGAATTGCCGCCTTTTCGCGGACTGGATGAAATGATTAAAATCTTCTTAGCCATAATATTACTTTATTACTTTATTACTTTATTACTTTATTACTTTATTACTTTATTACTTTATTACT
>NZ_CAUCSQ010000066.1 GCF_958445495.1 uncultured Bacteroides sp.
CCACTTTTCCGGAAAACGACTGGCCGGAATTCCTGCAACGTATCATCAAAGCCGGGAGCAACCCAATACAACATGACATCATGCTATTGGGAGCGCTCACTGCTTTAGGTGCTTGTATGTCGCGCCACGTACGATGCCTGTATGGCGGCAAATACCACCACCCCAGCCTCCAATGTTTCGTTGTAGCTCCTTCGGCTTCCGGCAAAGGTATTCTTTCTTACATCCGCTTGCTCGTGGAGCCTATCCACGACGAGATTCGCAAAGAAGTGACCACACAGATGAAAGCATACAAAAAAGCGAAAGCCGAGTACGATGCAATGGGGAAAGAGCGAACCAAAAAGGAGGCTCCACAAATGCCCCCTAACAGGATGTTCCTCATTTCGGGCAACAACACCGGTACGGGTATCCTGCAAAATATCATGGACTCCGACGGAACCGGACTTATCTGCGAAGCGGAAGCAGACACTCTTTCCACCGCTATCGGATCAGAACACGGTCATTGGAGCGACACCCTGCGCAAAGCGTTCGACCACGACCGCTTGTCCTACAACCGCCGCACCGACCAGGAATACCGGGAAGTGAAGAAAAGTTACCTTTCCGTTCTGATTTCGGGTACGCCGTCGCAAGTGCAAACCTTCATTCCGACGACAGAAGACGGTTCATACTCCCGTCAATTGTATTATTATATGTGCGGAATCAGTAAATGGATCAGCCAGTTTATAGACAACGAGATAGATTGGGAGGAGATATTCACCGTTATGGGACTGGAATGGAAAGAAAAGTTGAACGTGATAAAAATGCACGGCATTCATACCCTGCAACTCACGGATGAACAAAAAGAAGAATTCGACACCGTCTTTTCCGTTTTGTTCGAACGCTCCAGTGTAGCTAATGGAAGGGAAATGTATAGTTTTGTGGCACGTCTGGCTGTCAATCTATGTAGAATCATGTCGGAAACAGCCGTCTTGCGTGCCCTTGAAAGCCCTCAACCCTACAACTTCAAGGCCTCTCCCTCCTCTCCTTTCACACCGGACAAGGAGATTCCTGCGGACAACCGCAAGGATGGCATCATCACCCGCTGGGATGTATGCATTTCACAGGAAGACTTTCATGCTGTGCTTAGTCTTGCGGAACCTCTCTACTGCCATGCCACGCACATTCTATCGTTCCTCCCCAATACAGAAATCAACCATCGTCCTAATGCCGATCGTGACTATCTCTTCCAGAAACTGGGTAAGGAATTTACCCGCACACAATTACTGGAAGAGGCTGTTGTTATGGGAATTAAGGAAAACACAGCCCTCACTTGGCTGAAACGACTCACTAAACACGGAAAATTAGTCAATATGGACGGTAAAGGGTTGTATGCGCGTGCGTGTGTGTATGAGTGAACCGGAAAAAGTGTACCTACTGTACCTGCTTTGACTACCACATCTGCTTTTCCTGCGTAAAGCATCGCTTTAGGAAGTGTAAAACGATACTTTAGACATCATAAAGCGGTGCTTTATATATCCGTAAATGGCGCTTTACGGTGTCTAAAGCGCCGCTCTATTTAAGGCTCTCCCAAGGCATCCACAATCACTCTCACTTCTAACGGTGTGAACGAACGGCGCTTTGACTCGTAGCCCAAATCATACAGGCGTTGCAGAAGGCCGGGACACAAAGAAATCCATTTCTTCATCTTTCGATAGGCAGCAATGTCAGTCAGATGCGGAGAATAAAGTTGCGCCAGTTCCATGCGCCCGTAAGCACGTATTTTAAATTCGCTCATGATGGATATATTTCTGATTTACTGTTACAAAAATAACAAAGAAAGACCATATAACCAACGTTTTTACATTGAATAACCGACTATTATGACAAATAACCGACCGCTACCATACACAACCGTGCAAAGCTGATTTCTGGGAAATCCGGAGTATTATTTTTGTATCGTCGAAAGGGAAAAGAAGCCCCGGACAATATGTTTAACCCTTCAATTTATTGTTTTATGATTCGTTACAAAATTTATCAGAACCAGCAGAAGAAAGGTCTGAATGCGGGCAAGTGGTTCGCCCGTGCGGTAAGCGACGAGACGATTGATTTGGCAAAGCTTGCCGAACACATGTCGAAGCACAATTCACCGTATTCCGGTGGTGTCATCAAAGGCGTGCTTTCGGACATGGTAGATTGCATCAAGGAATTGTTGCTTGACGGGAAAAGCGTGAAAATCGACGACCTGGCTATTTTCGGGGTAGGCATCCGCAGCAAGGCGGCAGACCTGCTGGAGAATTTTTCATTGGAGAAGAATATCACCGGTATGCGCCTGAAAGCACGTGCCACCGGTAATCTGTCGACTAATAATCTGAAACTAGACAGCCAGTTGAAGCAGCAGGCGGAGTATCAGAAGCCTGCCGGTTCCGGCGGCAACGGTCCGGATGCGGGTAACAAGCCTGACCCGGTTCCGGGCAATCCGGATGAAGGCGGGGAAGCTCCCGACCCGGCTGCTTAAAAGGCATGCCACGGAAGGCAGGGCGTCAGAACGGGAAATAGGGTCTCAAAATGGAAAGCTGGGTGTCAAGCGGATGGCGGGGAAACCGGCGGATGGCAGAAAGCCTCAAGAATGGCTGAAAACCCGGTAAAAGGCAAGGATTACCGCTGTTTACGGATAACCGGATATTCTTTACGACAGCTTATTATCTGCCTGCACGGCTCTGCACATTCCGTGGTGAAAGGAAACGATTATTAATTCATTTTAAATCAAACTTTATGAGTAATTCTTCATCGTCCCGCTCCGTATGGAGCTTCATTATCAAAGTAATCATCACCGTTGCCACCGCCATCGGTGGTCTGCTTGGAGTACAGAGTTGCATGTAGGCTTATGAGGACTATCACATTGTTCATCATTCATTGCAGCGCCACGCCGGAAGGGAAATCTCTTTCGGCGGAAGCCTGCCGACTGGACCACATCCACCATCGAGGTTTCCGTGACATCGGTTATCACTTCTATATCACTCGCGACGGAGAGATTCATCCCGGACGTCCGATTGAAGCGGTAGGGGCACACTGCCGGAATCATAACGCTCATTCAATAGGGATTTGTTACGAAGGCGGGCTGAATGCAGAAGGAAAGCCGAAGGATACACGCACTCTGGAACAACGGGGAGCTTTGCTTGCTTTATTGAGGGAGTTAAGAGCTCGGTTTCCGAAAGCGTTGATTGTGGGGCATCATGATTTGAATCCGATGAAGGGGTGTCCGTGCTTTGATTGTGTGAGGGAGTATAGGTTGGTGTAGACAATATACATGCAGAAAAAGAGGTTATCTTAAAAAATAAGAATTGAAAGTTGAAAATTCTACAGATTGAAACTTCAAAGGACTTATAGACCGAAATTTCAAAAAGAAAATCCCCCCTATTTTTGCCTTACATTATGATGAACGAAGGCTGCAATAGGAGGGATTTTTATGTTACAGTTTACAAACTATCAGTAAGGATATTTCACTAGTCTGAGACAACTTCTTCCATCTTTATTTTATAAGCTCCATGTTTCTGACAATATAGCCTTTACTAATCTTACTCATCCTCTAGGACTCTCAATCCATGAAAATATCCTTTCCATAAATTTTCTTCCAGAACTTTTAATGGCATTCCATTGAAGGATAAGTTCGAGCACTCCTCTATATTTGCATATTAACATGTCCTCTTACAATTCAATCAACTCTCCTCCATAATCCCACCAGCCATAGCCTTCCTATATCCGGGAAATTAGTCTTTCAGGCTTGATTTTTCTACAATTACCTTTCTGTAACAATGACTTTAAAGGTTTGAAAGATAAGTTTAATATCAAACCAGAATGAAACATTCTGCACATATTCCAGATAGAGCTTGATTTTCTCCTGCATAATCACATTGATGTAATAATTCTCTGGGTCTTCCGCCTTTTCCATCAGTTCATTTTCATTGCGGAATTTGATACTGGCTGGGTCAGTAATACCCGGACGGACATCTAAGACATGCATTTGTTCAGGTGTCCAGTAATCGACATAGTGTCGTACTTCAGGACGAGGCCCCACTAAACTCATATCACCCATAAATACATTAATCAACTGAGGAAGCTCATCAAGCTTATACTTACGGATAAAATAACCCGATTTTGTTATGCGGGGGTCACGTCCACCAATAGTGACTAAACTCCCTTTATCAGCTCCGACCCGCATAGAACGAAATTTGAAGATACGGAAGTCTCTGTTGTTCTTTCCGACACGTACCTGCCGATAAAACACGGGACCTTTACTATCCAGCTTTATCCAGATAGCCACAATTACAAGCAAAGGGCTAAGGATAATGAGTCCGCAACCCGATGCTACGATATCAAACAACCGTTTAAGCATTCTTTACGATGTCGATAAAATTAGCAATTACATAGTCTACATCCTCGTCTGTCATGCAAGTATTGAGCGGCAAAGTCAATTCGTTCTCAAATGCAGCATACGCATTCGGATAATCCTTGATATCGAAACCTAAAGCCTTGTATGCTGTCATCATAGGCAGCGGTTTATAATGGACATTGGTAGCAATTCCTCTTTCAGCCATCTGTTCAATTACTTTATTTGTCTCTTCACGAGTTTTGCCCAACAAACGAACCAGATAAAGGTGTCCAGAAGAAGTACGCTCTTCATCATAATGATTCAAAACAGCCACATTCAAGTCCTTGAAAGCTTCGTCATAACGTTCTATTATCTTACGGCGGCGTTCAAGCATACTTTTATAACGTTGTATTTGTACCAATCCGATAGCAGCTACGACATCAGTCATGTTACATTTGTACCAAGTGCCGATAATGTCATATTCCCAAGCACCGAGCTTTGTTTTTGCCAATGCGTCTTTGTTCTGTCCATGCAGACTGAGCAATTGCGCTTTGCGATAAAGATTCTCATTCCAAGTTTCTCCCTCAATCACTGGCACACCGCTAAAGATATTATCCGCATTCCGGTCAAGTTCTCTCACAACCACTTCATTGCCAAATGGCAGGTTCCAAGCCAAAGCTCCCCCTTCTGCCGTGGTAAAGTTTTTCACAGCATGGAAAGAGAAAGATGAGAAATCTGCGATTGAACCGACCATCTTACCCTTACGTGAAGCACCGAATGCATGAGCGGCATCGCAACATATAGCTATGCGACCCATTTTTTTCTGCAAATCCGTCTTTGGAGTAAAGAATATTTTCTTATTCTCAACGATTGTAAACAACCGCCCGTAGTCGCAAGGAATACCAGCCAAGTCAACAGGCATAATAACTTTAGTACGTTCTGTGATAGCAGCTTCAACTGCCTCATAATCCATTTCAAGACAATCTTTCTGCACATCAACAAACACAAGTGTTGCTCCAACATGCTTAACCACTGATGCGCTTGCCGTATAAGTATAAGCTGGAACAATCACCTCGTCACCCTCACCCACTCCCAACAAATGAAGAGCCATCTCAGCACATGCTGTCTGCGAGTTCAAACATACTGCTTTCTCTACGCCTATGAACTCGGCTATTTCTTTTTCCAATTTCTTGGTACGTGGTCCAGTTGTTATCCAACCAGAGAGTATAGCATCTCTTACTTCATTAGCCTCTGCTTCCGTCATGTCTGGCGGAGAAAAAGGCACATTACGCAATTTCATTGTCATAATATGTATGTATTTTAGTTGATTGATTTTTTTGAATTCTGAGTATGATAGAAAATCTCGCAGAATGAAATCTTCGAAGAAATATTGTTTTCTTATTTTACAAATTAACTGCCAATTGAATCATTCCATCACTAAATCCGACTATCATCTCTACATGAAAATGATTCTTATAACAATCTTAAAGCCATAAGATTGATTAAGATTTATTACTAGACAAGCAGGTTCTAACGATTTGCTTTTACTACGAAATTTTGATGAAACAAGAGTTTGAAGATACCTCTTAAATATCCATAACCGTATCCTACATGAACCGTAATGTAAGAGATAATTATCCAAAATACAACTTTTACGCTATTCGAGTCTTTACTAGCAAAAACAATAGCTAACAACAAATAAAGAGCTATACATCCAAAATATAACCATACTAAGATAGGATGAATCCAACAAATAAGCATTCCAAGTATCAACCCCACAACAAAGACCAATGGAAAAAATTGCCTTACACTTGCAGGGCTTCCCAATTTTTTATTCACCAATGGTTTGAATAATCCATATTGATAAAACATTTTCCACACTTTTTGTATCTTGTCACGAGCAAAATAGTCTATTACCAAAGAGGGAATAAGAAATATTTTACCACCATTTTTGATTATGCGACCATTAAATTCATCATCCTGATTTCTAATAAGCTCCTCATCAAACATCCCAATTTTATCAAAAATATATCTCCTAAAACAACCAAATGGAACCGTATCCACTTGCATCTCCTTTTCGACACCTATTCTAAAATAAGAGTTTCCCATACCAAAACTACTGCTTAAAGCTTTTGCAATAGCCACACACTTGGGAGTATTGTTTATTGGTAATGTCCGACAGACCCCTCCAACATTATCAGCTTGAAGCTCATTCAATTTCTTAACCAACAAAGAGAAATAATTTTGAGGATAAAAAGCATGTGCATCCAACCGTATTATTACATTTCCTTTTGACGCTCTAATTGCTATATTCAATGCAGGTGGCACAATTTTCTTTGGATTGTCAAACAAGCGGATGAACGAATATTTCTCTATATATCTTTTTACTATTTCCCTTGTTCGATCTGTACTCATTCCATCTACGAACAAGATTTCTAAATCATCTTTAGGGTAATCCTGTTCAAGAATGGAGTCGATACACTTTGCTATATATTTTTCTTCATTATATATCGGACAAATTACAGATAGCATGATTGAATTTTTATCGTTATTACTTTATCTCCCTTGCCAATACACAGACATTAAATTTAATAGAAATAATACTGTGTGAACATCTTATGGGGATTACCAGTTTTCACATTAAGCTTTTAAAATAACTACAGTTCCTATATCTTTAGGCAATGGTCATATTTTCATTTGTTTAATCATATCTTCTAATTCAAATACGTCATCATTAATTTCCATGCATATTCTGAAGAAAATTCATGCCACCTATTTCTTGCCGATTTTTTCATTTCAGATAATCTGTAAGGATTGTCAAACAGATAACAGACCTTTCCATATAAAACATTTCCATTATCATCAAATGGAATTATAAATCCACACTTTCCATCATCAACAAATTCTGTTGCATGCTTCCATCTTGTTACAATCACAGGTATGCCAGAGATGTAGGCATCCAATATAGAACCGGGAAGCCCTTCTGTATAGAAATGCGTTGGCAGAATCATCACATCATAATTCTCTAATGTCGAATAAATATCTTCTGGGGGAATAGGCCCATGATAATTCATAAACTCAAACTTTGCAATATTCTCTTCAAAAAAGTTCTTATCTTCGCTTGTTTCTGCTAATGGTCCATAGAAATCAACACTTATTTTATCTGTCAAGTTATTTTTTTCTATGAGCTTTCCCATAGCAAATATTGTATCCAACCCTTTCTGTTTAAGAATTCTCGCCATAAATACGACTTTCAATTTTCCCTCTTCGTGATTTATTGTTGGAACAAAATTATTGATTCTAAAATTTGGGAATATATCAACATTTTTAAATCCATAGTTTTTCTCAAGTCCATTCTTCATTAAAGCAGTTTCACTATGTATTCCTTTTATCTGAGATAAAAAGTATTTTATCAACGGCTTTTTTTCTATAAATTCCTGAAGCCATCCTCCAACAACAAAATAATGGATGTCAACCCTACACAATTTTGATATAATAAATATAATAGGAAAAATAAATCGCAAATTATTGTGCGCAGGCAAATAAAATAACTTATCACATCGCAAGATTCTAGCAAACATGGCAAAAATCGACCATCGGTTATATTTAAATTCTTGAGTATCATAATAGTCAACATCAACCCCATGTCCTTTCAGCAACTCAAGTAAATTACGTGTTTTTATTGTTTGCCCATCATATAATGTTGTCCTAAAGCCAAAAGCCCCCAATACATATATTCTCATTTCCTATATTTTAATATTTTAGCCGGTACACCACCTACAATAGCATAATCCGGAACATCCTTTGTTACTATTGCACCTGCACCGATTATTACTCCGTCGCCTATTCTCACACCAGGAAGTATCATCACTCTTGCACCAATCCAAACATCATTTCCAATCATCACTTTTTGCGGAGCAAGGAATCCTTGTTGGTTCATAGGCACATCTAGCCTGTCATGTTTATGATTAGATGTTAAAATCATCACATCTGGTCCCATCATCACATTATTGCCAATCTCCAACGGACCGCGAACTTTACAGTTAATCCCCAAACCTGAATTATTACCAATGGATATACCACCCCCTGTTCCGAAATTAGCACCTTTCTCTATATTCACATTCTTGCCACATTTCTCCAAAATCCCCCTTCCAACCGAGCCTCTCAATCGTCTGATAATTCTAAAAATAGACATCGAATTATCGGTTGCCGGAAGATGTTGAACAAAACCATAATACAACAGTAATAGTATATTCTTCATAGCAAGTCTATATATTTTCTTACAAAGTTTTCTTCAGAATTTTCTTTTATGACTTTATCTCGATTTTTCTGACCGATACTGTGTAATTCAGAAACTTCAAGTTGCAGGATTTTTTTCAATGCTATCACAATAGATGACACATCATTCGGATTAAAAAGAAATCCGTTTTCCTTATCTTTCACTATATGAGAATTGTCACAAATATTACTGCATATAACTGGAAGTCCGCAGCTCATAGCCTCTACTATAACATTTGGATATCCTTCTAAATATGACGGTAGACAAAAGATGTCAGACTGTTGGTATTCTTTTTGAATGACCTCACTCGGTTCATGTAAACTGAATATATCACCACAATCTAAATCTTTTATTTTATCCAATACTTTCTGGACATACACTTTATCATATTGTTTTCCAAACCAATCTACTTGAAAACTCAAGCCTTCATTTCGCACGATATTTATAGCTTCAATAAAATTGAGAATATTCTTGTAGGGGATGACACGTCCAACACAAATGATTCTCTTGGGATTATTATCAGAAAGAGTTAAAGCTGGTCTGAATTTCTCATTGTCTACAGCGTTTACAATAGTCCTCAACTTGTTTGATAACCCCGGCGCTAAACCTGCAAGATTCTCAGCTTCTGAATATGAATTGGTTACAACCAAATCTGCCAGCTTATACAATTTTAACATAAACATCGACTTAGCTGACTTTATGGTATGTGAACGTTCAGAAACAATAAACTTTGCTTTATAGAATAATCTTGCCAAACAACAGGCCATGTTTGTTGACGGTAAGAAAGAAATGATTGCAGTGGGTTTATATTTGTGGAAAGCCTTGACAAAACTGAATACTCTGATCCATTTATTCCTTGCTTGCTTCAAGAATATATGCTCCACATTATTTGCCTGTAAATACGGCAAATAGAATAGAACTTCGCCATAAGTAAGAACCTTTACATCATACCCCCGACTTTTCAATAAAACAGCCAACAATGTAAGTTGTCTCTCAGCTCCACCAGATCCAAGATTTTCCGTAATCAGTAATACTCGTTCGTTTTGTTTCATACAATTGACATACGAAATTGTTATTCGTTCTATTTCTTTACAAAAGACGTATCTGGAAGGCTTAGTAACAGTTCTCTCTTTTTAGTTGTCGACATCCCTTTGGAACCTATATTGAACTGCATATTCTTTTTCAAGTAATCTTCTGTAGAGCAAATAATCTGTGCAGGATTTCCTCCTACAACCATATGATCGGGTACCGATTTTGTAACAATCGAACCCGCAGCCACTAAAGCGCCTTCGCCAATAGTTACACCCGGCATAATTTGCGAACCAGCTCCGATATATGCCCAATCTTTCACTTCTATCTTTCCAAACACATCAAAATCCGGACATATTTTGCGGATACAATTACCTCCTCCATGTGTATGGAAACAGACATTTTTTGTCACTTGCACATTATTACCAATTGTAATTAAATATGGTTCTGTTGACCACCCCCTTGTATCAATCAAGCAATTCTTTCCAATTCTAACACCAAGATGTTTTGCCTGTTTTTCTGGTGACTTAAAAAACCTCCAATATAATGTCTTCAATTTTCCTATCATAACTGCTTATTATTTACATTTACAACATGTTTTATCACATTGATCCATTTAATAACATTTCCTTCTTCTGAAAACAAATGCATAGCTTTGCTTCGTGATAAAGCGCCCATGTCTATAAATAAATCATCTTTTGACATTACTATCTTGAGAATAGCATCTTTTATACTTTGAATATTGTCCCAATTGCATAGGTAACCATTCTTTTCTCCTACCAATACATTATAATCAGACACCTTTGTCATAACTATGGGTTTACCTAACATCATACCCTCACAAATTGCATTCGGCAATCCTTCAGACGAACTGAACAAAGCCACCACATCTGCTTCATTCATTCTGTTAGCAATATCCATTGTAGCATCTTTCAAGATAAACACATCCTGTAAGTTCTGTTGCTCTATTTCTTTCTTCAATTTTACATAATAAGGAAGTGTACCTTTGTAAGTTTCTCCATACCAAGTGATGTCAAATAGTTCAAGTTCATTTTTTGACATATTTTTCAATGCCTCCAAAAGACCAAATGGATTTTTCACCTCACGATAAGAAGCAGGAACAATAAAGTGTACTTTCCCATTTTTCCTAATTGAATAACTAGAAGAAATCTGCGGAAGGTTGACAATATTGTAAATAGTTGTCAACTGATTTGCAAACCTTGGAAAATGCTTTGCATACATTTTCTTTGCATTATCAGAATTACAGACTTTGACTGATGCATAACGCTCGAATTGTGTATAGAATAACTCGCGCCTTGATAGCAACAAACTTTCCCGTGCATTCCGAAGTCCTGTGATGACCTTGTATTTTCCACGCATTAACATAGCTACTATGCAGTTTGCAAAATTATTTTCCCCTAAAAATGAAATACCTACATTTATATTCTCTTTCTTTACAAGTCGGAACAGATATAATGCACAATAAGGAATGGTAAGCTTTAATTTTGAAACTATTGTTTTTTGAGGAATCTCTATTATCTTAACACTGGAGTTTTTAAGCTCCTCACTATAAAATCCATTTTTATCTTGTGTTACGAATAATACCTCAAATCCTTTTTCTGATAATTGTTTGGCAACAATCACCATCTGATGCTCAGCTCCACCACACGACAAAGCACCATAGAAAAGTATCTTCATCTTGTCATGCATTTATTAAATTCTCTATCATCCAACCACAAAAATCAAAATCCTTACCTTCATGCCATTTCATATCTGAAGTCCAGAATCCTTCACATTGTGCATAACATGCAGCAGTAAAACCATATCCCATTTCTACAATTAAAGGGGTATGATTTTTATCGAACACAAAATCCATACCTACACATTGAAGTTGCAATCGTCTGCTTACTTCAAACGCTATCTTTACACATCTTTCATCTATTTCTTCTTTTGCATAAATGATGTTTCCACTACCTGAAGCACGAAAATCATGCTCTCTAACCATGCGTTTTATAGCAAAAGCTTTATTACCTATTACACAAACACGAATATCAAATGTATTATCCGGTACAAAATCTTGAAAATAAGCATATCCTTTCTCCCTACTATGCATTTTACGGTATGAATCCGATTTCAAATAAAAGGCTACAACATCTTTAAGTACATAAAATAAAGAAACTTTTCCAGCATTGTACTTTCGTATGTCATCAGAAAGCAAATGACGCAAGTTTTTTTGAGAAAACCCTTTTCCAAAAGCTCTATTTACATATTTAATAGCTTTACCTTTATTATATGCTAACATTACGTTATGACTACCTGCCCCTCCACGCAGTTTGAAAACTTTTGGAAATGTTGTACTTTCTATCCATCTCAGTACTTCTTCCTTTGTATAGAAAACAAAGGATTTAACCATGGGGGCACCGATTGATTCAAGGAGGTATTTTTGCCCTACTTTGTCGTCAAAATACCAACCCGTATTAAAATTCGGGAATACTTTAAGTCCAGCCATCTGCAATGAATACAGTAACTGTTTGGCGAACAAGTAATCTCTATACTCTGCATGATGATGATGCCACATAAAAACATTACAATCCTTCACTTGCTCGACTATGTCATTATCGTATGCATTTACGATTTTATAGTCAATACCCTTACTCTTGCAGTATTCAATCCATTTATCACTGAAACTGCCAGGACGATTATGAATAGCTACTTTCATTTTAATACTTCAACTAATTTATCACTTGACATAAATTCCACATCCTGATATTTCATCAACAAAGTTGACAAGAACTCGTCAAGTAACCTAAGATTCTTTATCCTGTTTTTACTATCTATTCCACCGACATAATTTATTCGATGAGAAGAAATGACTGCAATATGATTTTTGCGAAAAGCATGGTCTATTTCATTCATTAATGTTTTGGTAGAATAATTCTGGTTTGTTGCTGGTTCAAACGAACAATTTCTAACTCCATAAATAATGCCATTCTTCTTTTTTCCTGCATATACATATGTTTTAGAAGAGCCATCGGACGAACGCTTTATACGACCACTTTGCAATAACTCCACTCCATTATCCCGTAAAACTTTTTCAATTTTATCATTCCATGTATAACAAGGTGCTATAAATGTTCGTGAACGGTATCCCCACACGTTATTGAACATTTCTAACGATTGAGCTACTATGTCACAAACGTATTGCTGACTCTTTTTATCTACAGACTTTAATGCAACCATATATTTATTTCCCCTTATAGGATTACTCTTGGGAAATATACCACACATGCCATATTGAAAAGCGATAAGAACATCTTTATCTCCATGCTGCAAAGCAGCTAACCATTCCAAAACATTGAAATGTTCTCGTCCATGACATTGTGGTTTGAAGATTCCTTCATTAATGCCATTTCTAATTAGATTTAGCACGTTTGATGAAGATATGCTTTCCTGATAGGTATCTTCTATTGTAACGAAAGAATATTTCTTATAAGAATCTTTCTTTATTTGTTTAAAATCAGGATTGGCAGATAAATAATTTAATGTAAATATAGGATGGTTACCCATAAAATCCTTATACTTCAATAGTACTTCTGTTAAAGCCTCAACATCTTCATCACTTTCCAAGCAATCATAACGCTCATAAGGGCGAGTATCCATAGCATATCCTTCTGACATTAATGCATTCCAAACTTTCTTAGAAGGAACACGAATACTTCCCCAATCATCAGACTCAATTACAACTATATGCCGAGTGGTACATTTATCTAACTTGTTATATATATGAGAACAACACTTATCATAAATGCGATTACCTATATTATCAAATAAGTTCAATAATTTCATAATCCTATTTTTTCCGACCGATAACATGTTTGACTACATTCTTGATTATAAACATACGCCGTTTGTTAAATGGCCCTTTATCTTTTTTGTCATATAAAAGGAAAAAATTTGTTCGTTTAAAATCTTTAATCCACTCTGATAAAGACAAGCGATGTTCCAACACATGAACATAATCAAATTCATCTCTCATAAAATAGATCGGACATTCAATATTTTCATTTTCCCAATTATAACCTTCTCCAAGAAATGATTTTACCAACATATCTGGAAGATTAATTCCTCCTGCACTTGAAACAGCTCCATTCCCATCATTCCGTAAATTGACCTCAAGAAAATAATCTTTTCCTTTGCTATGCAAAAATTCTATACTAAACAGACCTGTATACCCTAATTCTTGCATTATCTTATAAACTGGTTTCAAGTTGAATTTGTAATCAGACCACGGTAACATCACAGCAAATGAACTTGACCCCCTCTTTACAGGATACTCACGTATTTTCCGTATTATGCCAGGAAGCACAAGTTTGTCACCTCCATTTAATGAACATCCAACTATGCTCAACTCATATTCTTTATCTATATATTGCTGAATCTGAATATCTGTACAACCATCTTCTCGTATTGTATCCAAAGCCTTTTCTAAAGCTGCTTTATCTTGGCAAGTTATAATATCACTTTTATGTCCTCCAATTGGTACAAGCGGTTTCGTTAAACACGGATAAGGCAAATCTACAGGAATTTCATCCTCTACGTTCATTACATAAGAAACTGGTATCGTAAACCCGCATCTTTCTGCTAAATCAGAGATGTTTCCCTTATCCATATAATGGATAATTCGCCCAGTTTTTTCTTTTGCATTTTGAAGGTAATAATAGGGAAGTAACTCATTGAGATGTTTATCTATAATTTCTGCCGAACCATCACTACAGCAAATCAGCACATGTTTCTCTTTATCAGAACGCTCTTTCAGCAGAATGTCCAAACCTTCTTGTTGTGTAGAAACAGCATAAACTTTTGTTATGTATCTACATTTTAGAGTTATACTATTTTCCCGTTTTACTCTAACTATTGCATATATCTCTACTCGAGGATTTGCTTCTGCAATACAACGTATTACACCTATTGTATTATGGTGGTCTCCGCCAAAAACAAAAATTTTCATATTTTGTGTTCTAATTGATATGTTTTGTTAATTGTCCCAAAACAATATCCCATAATCATACACATTGAAAAAGGCATATCGCTAAAAGACATTGAAAAAAAAGTCCTTATGAAAGTGAAAATAAAGCATGCTCCTATTATGGAATACATAATAGGCTTCGACCGATTCCTTAACCACATTTTAATATATTTGCACCAATATAAACTGTAAAGAATTGTTCCGAATAATCCACAATCAATTAATAATTCTAACCAATCATTATGAGCCTTATAATGTAATATATTTTCCGTATGATAAGCACCTTCTCCAAACAGCAACTGAAATAGATTGTCGTTGTTGATATAATGATTCCAATAGGTAGCATATAATCTACTACGCCCGCTAGACTGGCCTTCAAAAGTATCTTCAACCCTTCGTTGAAAATAGTCACTTGTATTATATAGATTTTCGACAAATACAACTCCTACCAACACAAATACAACCAATATACATGTGATCAAAAATTTCTTTTTCCATGTGGCATTTTTCATTGTTCTAAAAACAAACCATATTAAAAGTAGCGTACTTACTAATATTGCCCCTCTTTTCATACCAGACAAAACAAACCCGAAAATACAGGCAATAAAAATATATTGTAATACTGGCCTTTTATTAAAAAGAAACACAAATGGAAATAACGCCACAAAATAATATGTGGAATTGTTTGTTACTTCACCATAAGAACTATTCAATGCCAAAAGTAATAGAGCTTTCTGCTCATAGGCAAAATATTCCATAATTGCAACAATTAAGAATATTGAGAAAGATATCTTCAATTTTTTCTCAGACAACTTTCCTTGTCGAGCAAAAACATAAAAAGGGAAGATTGGTCCTAGGGATGAAAATAGCATCATTAGAAATGATTTTGGATCTTGCCCTACAGCATCTTTAAGTATCAACAAACCTACACCATATACACATAAAACAAAAAAAAACAGTAACAAGACCTTTACTACACCTTTTACTCTATACTTCGTCATCACTTGAGCAATGTAGTACATTGTCATCAATGTTAGCGGTATGTAGAAAACAAGAGACAATACGCTATTATTCAAATATATATTCTGTAAATAGCCTACCAGCCACAAGAAAATGTATATATTACATGAATTCAGATACTTTCTTAAAAACATATCATTCTTTTCCCACTTAGATTAAAATCTCTTATCATCTACAAGTAAACAATCTTAATGTTTCAATATCTTCTTTTTCAGCTCTATCAATAACAAACGTTCTTGAGGTATAAGATACAATATGCTACAATAGGTACAAGCACATAATATAATCCAACAAAGTGATACTATCATATTGTTACTAATGGTAAGTAAGTAACTTGCCAATATACTCATAACTATACACGCAAAAAACTCTGGTATCAAATTACGAATCATTGAAACGGCAGATAACCTTATTGCATAATACGCAAATATCATACTTACTACAACCCCCTCCAATCTTACAAAAGCTCGTGTGTAAAACAAAACCGAAAAACCGTATCCAATTGAAATGTACACAGCGGGAATGAGTACAACCAAATGCAGTAATTGCACAGTCACAGAAATTCTAGGCTTGCCAATAGCAGGAAATATATTGCTGCAAATTCTTTGAAATACTACGGTTACAACCTCCATCAATCCCCATATCCCGATAAAAGGGACAGCTTCCTGCCATTGGCTTCCCAAAAGTACATCCGTTATAAATTGACTAAACATAAAAATACCAAAACCTATGGGCAGTAATAACATTCCCAAATATTTCTGTATTTTAAGTAGCATTTGTCGCATTGCAGAATAGTCATGCTGGGTTCTCGACAATGCGGGCATGACAACTGGTAATATTGCAGATGTTATTATGGAAGTAAACTGTACTACCGTTGTCATGGATGTTTTATATATGCCCAAATAATATGAACTCAGCATACAACCTATAAAGAATATCTCTATATAACTGGTAGCCCAGATCAGTACGGCATCAAACATGGACCAGACACTGAACGAGAGCATGTCTTTCAATCGTGAAAAACTATAATACAATTGAGGTCTCCATGGCGATTGTATGGTCAAAATAATTGCATTCGACAAGTTTACCGCTATAGTTCCAAACACCAATGCCCAATAGGAACGCAACCATAGTGCTAATGGAACTGTGATAAATAGAGGGATGACAACGGCAACCAAACGACGGTAAAAAAGAGATTTAAAATCCAAAGAGCGTCGGAATACTGCCATCTGAATACTGGAAAATGCTTCAAGTGGAATTGCCGAGCAAGCCACAACTAATACTATTCCAAGTCCTGGGTTCCCTACAAGTTTTGCCAATGGTTCGGAAAAGATTGCTATTACTCCCCATAACAAAAAACTCATTGTAAAATTCGACCAAAATGCGACATTAGTAGATTTATCCCTGTCATCATCATCAACAAATTCATGCTGGATAATGTATCGCTGAAAACCTGCATCAGTAAATATTTCTGCAAATGCAATAATCATTGTAAGAGTCGTGACTACACCAAAAGCTTCCGGAGTCAGCACACGAGCTAACACCATTGTAGTTATCGGCCCTATTAATTTTCCTATAATTTCAGCAAAAGCAGACCACTTTGTGGCATTCGCCACTTTGGCATTTAAATCAGACATACCTAACTTATGAGATACTTTCCTAATTTCATTTTATTCGTCAACCCTGCAAGGATAATAGAAGCTATTATTGTTACAACGCATCCTACCCATGGTAAAGCATAGGTACCTGTCAATAGTGGAAGTGGCGTTGAATAGTATATAAACTTCAGCACAAATTGTTGATAAATGTAAATTCCAAAGCATAAGGAGTTGAGATAAGTAAGCCATATTGGGTATTTCCAATCAGGAAAACGTTTAAGAAAGTAATTAACAGCAAAATAAAGCGCAAATAATCCTATTCCGCTATATATTATGTACATAATTTCATACCAATAACTCGTAATAACTTTCCTACAAAGGAAGAATATTCCAATACTGTTAGATATTCTTTGCTAAACATAAAAATGATATATGCTACAATATACCCCTATAATCATTACCATTCAATACTATACGTTGCGATTTCATCCTTATATGTAGCCGTTGGTGGTATTGAACCACATCCCATAAAAGAACTACCTGTACAACGGCTCACCTTATTCATTACAAACGTGCATCAATAATGTCACGGGGCAGTGTGCACTTCACATCAAAAATAACATGCTTTTCCTTCAAAAGGGAAGGTATGTCAAGACCTTCAAATTTTTTATGAGCTACAGCTGCAATAGCGGCATCAAACATCTGATTAGGAAGCTCATTGACAACATCAATACCATATTCATGCTTGGTAATGGTTGGATTCGCCCATGGATCATAAACTGTTACGTTTACATTATACTCTTTGAGAGTACGATAGATGTCAATTACTTTGGTGTTGCGGACATCAGGACAGTTTTCCTTAAATGTGAAACCAAGAATTAAAATTTCGGAGTTAAGTACCTGAATACCTTTCTTCAGCATGTGTTTCACAGTCTCTGTAGCTACATACTCACTCATGCCATCATTCATACGACGACCTGCAAGGATAATCTCTGGGTTATGTCCATGACGCTGTGCACACTGTGCTAAATAGTAGGGGTCGACACCGATGCAATGACCGCCGACCAAACCCGGACGAAAAGGAAGAAAATTCCATTTTGTACCAGCTGCTTCCAACACATCAAGCGTATCAATACCCATCTTGGTGAAGATGTGAGAAAGTTCATTAACAAAAGCGATGTTGATGTCACGTTGCGAGTTCTCAATAACTTTGGCTGCCTCTGCCACTTTGATTGTCGGAGCGAGATGGGTACCAGCAGTAATGACAGAAGCATACACCTCATTTACATACTTACCGATTTCTAAGGTTGATCCCGAAGTTACTTTCTTGATATGCTCAACGGTATGCTGCTTATCACCTGGATTGATACGCTCTGGAGAATAACCAGCAAAAAAATCCACGTTCATTTTCATACCACTTACTTTCTCTACAACTGGGATACATTCATCTTCTGTTACACCAGGATAAACAGTTGATTCGTAAACGACAACGTCACCTTTGCTGATGACCTTACCGACAGTAGTTGAAGCTCCATAAAGCGGTGTCAAGTCGGGATTGTTATTCTCGTCAACAGGAGTAGGAACAGCAACTACATAGAAATTACAGTCACGGATTGCATCCATGTCGGATGTACAAACTAGACCATGATTGTTGATTGCATCCTGAAGAAGTTCATCGTTCACTTCAAGAGTTGCGTCATGACCTGCCATCAAAGCCTCGCAACGCTTGGCATTCATGTCAAAACCCACGGTCTTATACCTCGTTGAAAAAAGACGGGCAAGCGGAAGGCCAACGTAACCAAGGCCTATCACACAGATTTTTGTTTCTTTCATCGTTTCGATTCTAATAAAAAGTTCAGTTCTATTCGTTTTACAAATTGTTTTTATACCAATCAATAGCGGTAGCTATTCCTTTTTGGAAGCTCCACTCCGGGTCGTAACCCAGAAGTTCTTTTGCTTTTGTAATATCAGCATTCGAATGCTTGATATCGCCTGCACGGTCTGGACCAAATTCTGGTTCTATATCTACACCAAGAGCTTTGGTCAAATCATAGTAGATGTCAATCAGGAACTCACGACCGCCAAAAGCAATGTTGAATACCTGACCTGCTGCTTCGTGAGGAGCAAGGCACGCTTTAAGATTTGCTTCAATAACATTTTCAATGTATGTAAAGTCACGCGACTGTTTGCCATCACCATTGATACGACACTTCTGACCATTGATTAACTGCTTGATGAACTTTGGTATTACTGCTGCATATGCCCCGTCTGGGTCTTGACGACGACCGAACACATTGAAATAGCGCATACCATATGTGTCCAGTCCATAATGACGAGTGTATTGTTTTGCCCATTCCTCATCACAACGTTTGCTCACTGCATACGGGGAAAGGAGATTACCTTCAATACCTTCTTTCTTTGGAAGGTTAGGTTCATCACCGTATACTGAACTTGAAGAAGCATAGACAAATTTTTTCACACCTTTCTGACGTGAAGCTTCCAGCATGTTCAGTGTCCCCTGAATGTTGTTGAGCGAATAGAAAAGCGGCATCTCGATAGAACGGGGAACAGAGCCCCAAGCTGCCTGATTAAGAACATAATCAACACCTTCACATGCCTGCATGCAGGTGTCTAGATTTTTGATATCTCCCTTGACAAACTCATAATTAGGATTATCAAGAAACATATCCACATTTTTCTGCTTTCCTGTAGAAAGGTCATCGAGTGCACGTACCCGATAACCCATATCGAGGATTGCTTCACAAAGGTTACTACCAATGAATCCGGCAGCACCAGTCACCAAGAACAAAGAGTTCTCGGAAAATTTTAAATGTTTGTATGCCATAATTATATTATGATTTTACGAATTCTATAGTTTTTGTTCAGTTGCAAGCGGATTGTATTTATGTGCTTTCGCCTCAAATATAACTCCCATTTCATCTGTAGCCTCCAACGAATGATATCGACCTTGTTCTATCCATACACCGGGGATATCACTTCCTGCTTTCATCACTACCATTTCCACTTCTTTACCTTCGTTGTCATAAAATCGCTCAATAGCCGAACCGAAAATACAAACTACGACTTCAGAAGTATCTACGTGCCTATGAATGGCTGACTTGGTACCAGGGAGTAAGACATTCAACATCCGTTGACCGTTTTCTGTCTCTGAATCACGCAAGTCATAATGCATACGTAAGCGTGAACTTTTAACCGCTTGCTTAGCGATTTGGTCAAAAAGTTTTTTGTCAAGCTTCATCTACTATTTGTCAAACATTATATATTTTCTCTATTATAATGTGTATATTGCTTCCTTTGTACATAGCTCCAAACATAATAGGGCTAATACCTTTTTGTATAATTGCTATGCTTTGAACTTTTGAAAATATTTGCGGGTGATTATTTCTAACTCGATATTATACATTTATCCAATGACAACCTCACTTCTATATCTTCATATTTCCTATTTACTTCTTTATTTGCACTTTGATAAATGAACATTATATATCATTTCTAACATGTCTTTAATACAAACATTTAGAAGTTTAAGATAGTAAATACTTCAACACACCCTTTCGAAATTATTATTGCTATACGTAAATTTTACAAGTTTTGGTTACAGTAGTATCGGAAAGATTCTGCGTCAAAATTGAACGCTTACTACTTAAAGTTTATTCTTTACTTCTATGATTCTCTCCATAACCGTAACCATAGCCGTAACGTTTACCATAACCATAGTATTTACCGTATTTACCGTAACCGTAGTAATAACCGTATTTCC
>NZ_CAUCSQ010000067.1 GCF_958445495.1 uncultured Bacteroides sp.
AACGATTGACACACAGCTTGCATTGTTCTGAATTCATCGAACTCACGTTATTTATAATACCGGTTCAAAACCTCGGTCAAGTGTACGGGTCGAGTTGATAAAAGACGGTTTGGCCCCTCAACCGGGAAAGATGAAAATACGCCTTCCTGAGAGTGAATCTACACAGTTGAAACATGGCACTAACTATTTGTTAATCACGGTTGACGTCAATGACAGGGCTACATTAGGCAATTATTTGGGAGTGAGTGCCCGTTCGGTGAAGATTGGCCGTCGCTCTATTGTTCCGGTATCGTCAGGCGACTGTCTTCCGGTAATGATTACACCTGATAGCCGGAACAATAAAAAATATCTGAAGGTGCTCCAGTGGAATATTTGGCACGGAGGCAGGCATTTAGGAAAAGACGGGCGTGAACGTATTATTGATTTGATAAAAAAGTCCGGTGCTGATGTCGTTACTATGCAGGAAGGATACGGTTCGCAAGAAATGATAGCGAAAGCCGTCGGATTTAATTTACAGACTCCTTCTCCGGATGATAATTTATGCCTGTTTAGCCGTTATCCTATACAGAAGATAAGCACGAAGAATCCTTTTTATTCAAATCCCGCCATTATCACGCTTCCTCACGGGAAAAAGGTATATGTGAACGCTTGTTGGTTACGTTATGCGTACCGGCCGGAATATACCTGTTATTATGCCAATTATGGTATGAATACCCATAGGTGGGCTGTGGAAGATAGCACATTGGCTTTGGCCGATATGAAACGTCTGCTGGAAAATGACCTTATTCCTTATGCGGATGTTTCCATGCCGGTCATTATCGGCGGGGACTTTAATTCGTGCAGTCATTTGGACTGGACTCATAAAGCAGCTCCTATTCATTTCGGATATGTAGCTGAGGAACTGCCCGTATCACGCTATATGCTTGATAAAGGATTCAAAGATACTTTCAGAGAAGTGAATCCGGATGAATTGGAAAGGGGCGAGGGAACGTATGCAGTCATTTTCGGACAGTCACAGACTTCTCGTGTCGATTTTATTTATAGCAAAGGGAATGGAATAAAAACCGTTACTTCAAAGATTGTCCGTACAATGCCTGAGATAGATGATGTATGGCCTGGCGACCATGCCGCTGTATTGACAATATTCGAACTTGAATAAGAAGGAGGAAAATATGAGAATATATAATATTATAAAATTAGTCGGATTTATCGGATTTGGATTATTTCTGCAGCAGTCTTGTAAAGATGAAGAGCAATTGGATTCAAGATTTGAAATTGAAGAAACAGCTTTGCTGCAGAATTTGGACGGGAGTGCCTCCACTGTGTCTGTTCAGGTGAAGACTACGCTTTCCATATCGGACTGGGAGGTAAAAAGCAATGCAAGCTGGCTTAAAGTTTATAAAGAGGCAAATCCGGAAAAAGGACAGATGATAGTAATGAAGGCGGAAGCCAATGATACTCGCGATAATAGGACTGCTGTAGTGTCTGTTACATCTGCCGTTCATGATTATATGATTACGGTATTGCAGTTCTCTGCTTTTGAAGTGCCTGAGGATATTCAGGTAAAGGTCATTGGAGGTAAAGATTCGGAGCATCAAAGCGGCCGGGGCATTGAATGCTCTTTTGATGGAAAATTTACTCCTGAAGCTGACGGTTATCATTCGTTGTTCGGGCAGCCTGCGGATTTTCCCGTGTCGCTTGAGTATTATTTTGAACCGGATACGGAGATTGATTATGTGATTTATCATACTCGTGCCGGTAACGGTAACTTTGGCAGGGTGGAAGTTTATACGGCCGCTGATACCGGACATGCTGATTGGGTGAAATATGGAGATTACGATTTTCATGAACAGGATATGTCATCGCGAATTTTGTTTGACAAGACAATGCGTGTAAGCGGTATTAAATTTGTGGTGTATTCGGGCTATAACGATTTTGTAAGTTGTGATGAGATGGAATTTTTCCGTTACAACAAAGAAAATACGGTGAATGAACAATTGCTGACAGTCTTCACAGACCTTTCATGCACCGCTTTGAATGAAGGTGTCACTGAAAAGGTTATCAATGAGTTACCGGGATATTTTGCCCGTCTGGCTTTAGCTTTGTATAATGGCACATACGATGCGTACGAGAAAGAATTTCGTATCCGGGAATATGCTCCGTATAGTGATGTTGCCGAATGGGCGGATAAGTTGATGACTAAAAAATACAGTAATCTTGATAATCCTACCGGTATATCGGTAGAGAAAGATGAAGAAATTTATGTTTTGGTGGGAGATACATACGGGCAGCAACTCTCTTTGCAAGTGATAGGAGAGACTTATACAGATGACGGAGAAGACAAAGGATGGATGGTTAATTCGAGCGGGTCTGTTTATTTCCTTTCTCCGGGTATCAATAAATTGACGATGAAGGAAGACGGACAATTATTCGTGATGTACACAGCTATGCTTAATGACGGCAGAGCTAAGCCCGTAAACATCCATATTCCTTTAGGCAGTGGAAAAGTGACCGGATTTTTCGATTTGAAAACCCATGAGACAGATCGGAAGTATGCACAATTGTTGGCTGCGGCAAGTCATAAGTATTTTTGTATTCGCGGGAATAAAATAATGTTTTATTTCCATACTGATAAATTACGGAGCTTTGTTCCCGATGAGATACTTTCCGCCATTGGTTTGTGGGATGACATTGTAGGTTGGGAACAGGAATTGATGGGTATTGAAGATGTGTGGCCTTCGCAAATGAATAATCATATTTTTGCCATTTCGCCGGAGTATGGTTATATGTGGGCGTCGGATTACCGTGTGGCTTTTGTTTATACTTACCTTGACAACATCTTATTGAAGAGCAATGTAATGGCTGCTAAAGATAATGCTTGGGGGCCTGCGCACGAAATCGGGCATATTCATCAGAAAGCGATTAATTGGCCCGGATGTACCGAATCTTCTAACAATTTGTTTTCTAATTATGTCCTTTATAAATTAGGAAAATACTGTTCCCGCGGGAGTGAACTCTACCATTTGGCTGATGCGCGTTTTGTGGAAGGACAGGCTTGGTTTGATATGGGAAATCCGCATCACATGAATGAGGATACTGAAATTCACATGCGCATGTATTGGCAGTTGTGGAACTATTATCATCGTTGTGGTTATAATGAAAGATTTTGGCCGACGCTTTTCCGGTTATTGAGAGAAGACCGCATTGACGAGAATAAACCGGGGGCTGCCCAATTGAAATTTGCGGTGAAGGCTTCGCAGGCAGCCCGTGAAGATTTGAGTGACTTTTTCGAATTGTGGGGGTTCTTCATACCGGGAGAAGGTACAATCGAGCAATATGGGACTTACGATTATCTTGTGACGGAAGAAATGATTGAAGAGGCAAAAGCTGGAATGTCTGCATATCCCAAACCAAAACATGCATTTCAATACATTGAAGACCGTAAAGCCGGAGATATAGGTTTGGATAATACTCCTTCGGATGTCGGTTATTATACGCAGTTCAAAGGTAATGTAAAACCGGTTAGCAGTGAAGTGTCCTGTACGGTTAACGGTCGCAGGTATTCGGTGAAAAACGGTGAGAATGCTGTGGCATTCGAGTTACGTCGAGGGGCGGCAGACGGTGAATTACTCTATTTCTTTAATATGTATGGGTATGATATTCCCGGAAAAATTGATTTGACTGATGCGAAACTTTATGCTGTTCAAGCGGATGGAGTGCGTATAGAAGTACCGGTTCGCTGATACGGCTGTCCGTTTATCGGTTATTTGGAAAAGCTTGCATTAACCGTATCTGGCATGAGGTATATGTGAATGCAGGCTTTTCTATTTGGGAGATATTTGTTTAAACCGCATACGTAATTTATGGATGGACTTGGAAAGGGAATTCATGGATGATTGAGGATTGATATCGAGTATTTCAGCAATTTCTTTATGAGATAAGTCTTTTATATAGAATAAGTAAAGAATCTGCTTCTGTTGGTTAGGCAAAGAATTGATAGTCTGTAATAGCGTTTGGTATTTTTGCAGTTCTTCGTCGTTTTTAGAAAAAAAGATTTTAAATATCTCGTCATCTTCGGGAATTGAAAATTCCATATCATCAATGTTGACAATATTTTTTTGAGCTGCGTAATAGTCATATATAATATTACGCATAGCACGGAGCAGGTAAACTTTTAAATCTGAAATGTCGTCGATATTCTCACGTTTACAAAGTTTAATGAATATTTCCTGGATAAAATCCTGGACTTGTGTCGAGTCGTTAGTTAATTTAAGTCCGTAATTGTACAACAGATTATAATACTTTTTATACGAAGATTCCAACACCTTTAGACGTTCGGCCTTTTTCTCGTGAAAAGCCTTTGCTGTAAGGCCTTTTTCCTTAAATTCCATACTCACATGCTATAAAGTGTTTATATTTCATCAGTTTATCAGATTTATAAATGGTTTTCAAAAATAGAAAAAATAATTGAAATAATGAAAAATAGTCCAAGAGTTATTGAGAATTGCGTAAAAAGCAGAAATCTGGAATATTCCATGAGTTACTTTTCCGTTAAACGAATAGTGAAAAAAAGTAATAAGAGCAAAGAATAATTAAAAAAACAGGTGTGAAATTAGGGTAGTAGGAGTTTTGCGTGTATTTATCATTGTATTGTGACAAGTAATCTTATGTCTAATTCTAAAATAAATAAAAACATGAAAAATGGTTATTTTCTTTTTTCGCGGTATTTCAGACTTATCGCATTGCTATTATTGTTATTACATCCCATTTCTTTTCTTTCCGTGCAAGCATCCGGAATGTCTGGAATTCTTCGTGTAGAAAGGCTCAATCCGACCGCAGTCGATGTGTTGTTTGCAAACAACCAGCGGATGACCGTCGATTTCTACGGAGAAAATATATTCCGTGTCTTCCATGATAATTCCGGCGGTGTGGTTCGCGAACCCGAAGCGAAACCGGCGGCGGAGATACTTGCCGACCAGCCGCGCCGTGGGATTTCCGGCCTGGCGGTAGATGAGAAAGACGGGCGTATCGCTTTGGTTACCGGAAAAATCCGGATTGAGCTGGACAAACAGACCGGCCTGATGAAGGTCTTTAACCTCAAGACGGGGGCATGTGTGGTCGAACAGGCTGCACCGGTCGAGTTTACCCCGAAAAAGGTGACTGTAACCTTGAAAGAACAACCGGACGAATATTTCTACGGGGGAGGCGTGCAAAACGGACGTTTCTCTCATAAAGGAAAGGTGATAGCCATTGAGAACCAGAATAGCTGGACGGATGGCGGAGTGGCTTCCCCTACCCCGTTCTACTGGTCGACAAAAGGTTATGGAATAATGTGGTACACCTTTAAAAAAGGACAGTATGATTTTGGCGCAACAGAAAAAAACGTAGTGAAAATTTCTCACGATTCTTCTTACCTTGATATTTTTTATATGGTTAACGACGGGGCTGTCGCTCTGTTGAATGACTTTTACCAACTGACGGGAAACCCCGTGTTGCTGCCTAAATTCGGCTTTTACGAAGGCCATCTCAATGCCTATAACCGCGACTATTGGAAAGAAGATGAAAAAGGAATCCTCTTTGAAGACGGGAAACGTTACAAGGAAAGCCAGAAAGACAATGGGGGCATTAAAGAGTCTCTGAACGGTGAAAAGGACAATTACCAGTTCTCGGCGCGTGCCGTTATCGACCGTTACAAGAGACAAGACATGCCTCTCGGCTGGTTACTTCCCAATGACGGTTACGGAGCCGGTTACGGACAGACCGAAACGCTGGACGGCAATATTGCCAATCTGAAAAGCCTGGGTGAGTATGCCCGTAAGAATGGCGTCGAAATCGGGCTCTGGACACAGTCGGACTTATACCCCAAAGAAGGTGTGAGCGCCCTGTTGCAGCGTGACATCGTGAAAGAAGTGCGTGATGCGGGCGTCCGTGTGCTGAAAACAGACGTAGCCTGGGTGGGCGCCGGATATTCTTTCGGCTTGAATGGCGTGTCGGATGTAGGCCGTATCATGCCCTATTATGGGAACGACGCCCGTCCTTTCATCATCTCTTTGGACGGTTGGGCGGGAACGCAACGGTATGCCGGAATCTGGTCGGGCGACCAGACGGGAGGCGTATGGGAATACATCCGTTTCCATATACCCACCTACATCGGTTCCGGGCTTTCGGGCCAGCCGAATATCTGTTCGGATATGGACGGAATCTTCGGCGGAAAAAACGAAACAGTCAATATCCGCGATTTCCAGTGGAAAACATTTACCCCCATGCAGTTGAATATGGATGGCTGGGGAGCCAACGAGAAGTACCCCCATGCTTTAGGCGAACCGGCCACATCCATCAACCGGATGTATTTGAAACTGAAATCCGAACTGATGCCTTATGCATATAGTTTCGCCAGAGAAGCGGTGGACGGCATGCCGCTCATCCGCGCCATGTTCCTGGATTATCCGAATGCTTATACCTACGGGACGGCTACGCAATATCAGTTCATGTACGGAACGGATTTTCTGGTGGCTCCTATTTACCAGAATACCCGGTCTGACGAGAAAGGGAACGATATCCGTAACGGCATCTATCTGCCTGAGGGTTTCTGGATTGACTATTTCAGCGGAGAGAAATACGAAGGTAACCGCATACTTAACAACTTTGAGGCTCCCGTATGGAAGTTACCCGTATTTGTAAGAAGCGGTTCTATCATTCCGATGACACATCCTCACAACAACGTGAACGAGATGGATAAAGCTCTCCGTATTTACGAATTCTATCCGGAACGTCACAGCTCGGTTGTGGAATATGATGATGACGGTGTGACGGAAGCCTATCGCCGTAACGAATTGACGTCTACCCTGATAGAATCGGATGTGAACGGGAAAGGTCGCTTGACTATCACCATCCACCCGGCAATGGGACAATTTGACGGCTTTGTAAAAGATAAAAAGACGGAACTGCGTATCAACGTTACCGAAAAGCCGAAAAAACTGTCCGCCAAGATAAACGGGAAGACGGTGAAACTGAAAGAAGTAAGCACGGCCGATGATTTCCGGAAAGGCGAAAATGTTTTTTGGTACGAGAAGGCTCCCGACCTGAATAAGTTTGCCACGGAAGGCAGTGATTTTGAGAAAGTAGCTATCACAAAGAATCCGCAGGTACGTGTCAAACTGGCCGCTACCGATGTCACTGCCTGTCAGACCGTAGTGAATGTAGAGGGCTTCCGCTTTGAGCCTGCCGACCGTTACCGCATAAGTACCGGGACTTTGGCAGCGCCGCAAAACGCACAAGTGACCGAAGAAAACAGGGAAGCATATACTTTGAAACCGACCTGGGATAAAGTGGCTAATGCCGATTTCTATGAAATTGAGTTTGACGGGATGCTCTATACGACTATCCGCGACACTTACCTGCTGTTTGAAGGACTGGAAGCCGAAACTTCTTATTCTTTCAAGGTACGTGCAGTCAATAAAGACGGTGTTTCCGAGTGGGCTGAAATCCGGGTAATGACGAAAGCGAACCCGCTGGAATTTGCCATCCATGATATTGAGGGAGAATCCACTGCTCCCGCACAGGCCGGATTCGGTGTCAACCGTTTGTTCGACTTTGCCGAATCGGGTGACAACTGGCATACGAAATACCGTGCCAACGCCATTCCGTTGGATTTGACTATCGACCTCAAGACCGTTAACCAATTGGATAAGTTCCATTACCTGCCGCGTACGGATGCCGGCAACGGTACGATACTGAAAGGTTCCGTATCTTACAGCATGGATAAAGAGCATTGGACGGAAGCCGGAACATTCGATTGGAAACGGAACGGTGAAGTGAAAATCTTCGAATTCGCCAATCGTCCTACCGCACGTTATATCAGGCTCCATATAACGGCAGGCGTAGGCAACTATGCTTCCGGTCGTGAACTTTACGTATTCAAAGTGCCCGGAACAGCCGGCTATCTGCAGGGCGACATTAACAACGACGGTAAGATTGACCGCAATGATTTGACTTCTTATATGAATTATACGGGACTGCGTCGTGGCGATTCGGACTATGAAGGTTATATCAGTAAGGGCGACATCAATATGAATGACCTGATAGACGCTTATGACATTTCCGTCGTGGCTACACAGCTTGAAGGCGGTATCGGCAGGAAAGATACGGTGAAAGTGTCCGGTTCATTGTCCATCAGTACTCCGAAACGTCTGTATCAAAAAGGCGAAACCGTAGAAATCCGTGTAAAGGGCAATGAGCTGAAAGCAGTGAATGCGCTTAGCTTCGCATTGCCTTACGACCAAAACGACTATGAGTTCGTAGGCATAGAGCCGTTGAACATGAAAAAGATGGAGAATTTGACTTACGACCGTCTGCATACGAGTGGAGTGAAGTCCCTCTATCCGACTTTTGTCAATATAGGCAAGCAGGAATCGTTGGAAGGTTCGGAAGAGCTCTTTATCCTGAAATTGAAGGCGAAACGCAATGTGAAGTTTGAATTGGTTTTGAAAGACGGGATGCTGGTGGATAAGGAATTGCGGATGCATCAATTCTAAAATATTTTAGAGGTTTGACAAGACTTTTAGTTTGGCGTGATAGAGGATGTGTCTTTTTTAAAAAAGGCTTATCCTCTATCTGTTTACTTAATGAACAACAACCCGGTGATTATTGATTATAAATCTGAATGTACCGGATTCCAGTTCATATTCTGCTACTGAAGTAGAGAGATGAAATGTTTTTTGTATAAACCTTACTCCGGGGATATTATTGAATTCTTCAATCTTTTCAGGAATGGGTAAATAAAGAGTTGCTGTTGTATTAGCCGGAACTGTTGTCTGATAACTTGTCATAGTTCCTTTTCCGTCAGCTGTCCATATGCTTTTTATTTCTCCGTAATTTGAATGATAGTTCCCCGATAGTGACAGATAATTATTGCCAATTGAAGGTTGTAGGATAAAATGTTTATATCCGCACTTACCGTTTAGATGATCGTTTGTGATACCTAGTTGATATTCAAACATCCATTGCCCCACAGCCCCTAAAGCAAAATGATTGAACGAATTCATGTGGTTTTCATTTTTCTTTCCGAAAGCGACTTCATAACCGTTCCATCGTTCCCAAATGGAAGTTGCCCCTTTTGTCACCGGATAAAGCCAAGAAGTAAGATTGGTGCAGGTAAACATACGATAGGCCTCTTTATGATGTCCGGAACGGCTCAAAGCTGGTAGTATATTAGGTGTTCCCGAGAATCCGGTAGTAATGGTATATGGAAGGAACGGTAGCTCTCCTTCACCACTGTGAGAGGGATGTATGGTAAGTTCTGCCAAATAAGATTCGGCTTTAGCCTTGTATTCATCGTTGAAACAATTGAAATTTAATGGAGTGGCATAAGAAGACTGTGAATGAATTATTTTTCCGTCTACAGTTTTGGTTTTACCGGTAGCAGGGTCTACATATGCTTTGTTCCATTCTGCTTTGGCAAGTGTATGACGCTTCCGTAATATTTTTGCGTAGTCGGTGTGTCCGATTGCTTCTGCCATATATGCTGTAACTTCCATCATATAAATATAAATGGCGTTATTGAGCATATCTGATGGTGTCCGGTCATCCATTGCCAACCAGTCTGCCAATCCTCCGGTTTTGCTCGACAAATGAGGGTAATTCTTGCTGAAATCATAGAAATCCATACCGTTCAGCCATGCCATCATTGCTTCTATATTATCTTCTATTATTTGTATATTACCGTATTGCACATATAATTGCCAGGGAACCATACATATAGCGGCCGCCCACGTGGTTCCATCGGGGAAAGTAAGGTCATCCGATTTATAGTAAGCAGGGACTGTTACGCCTATCCCGCCCGGTACTTCCGTTGTGCTTCCCACTCCTTGGTCGGCTCGGAGAGTGACCATCCATTGACGGAAAAAGTTTAATACGTCGGAGTTGTAGGTTGCTGTTCTTACGTAGGCTTGTGCATCACCTGTCCATCCCATACGTTCATTTCTTTGTGGACAGTCGGTAGGAATCGTGAAAAAATTGCCAAGTTGGCTTCGTTGTATATTCTTAAATAGTTGATTAACCAGTTTTCCGGTTTTTCCGTCGGTTGTTGTAGCTTCATAATTTCCTGTAGGCAAATGATCGGAAGAGAGGACAAGGCCTTTCACGTGAGAAAGAGGTAACGGACCTTTATGACCGGGAATTGTTATTTGTACGTATTGATAGCCGCGATAGGTAGTCGTCGGTTGAATAATTACGGCATTTTCATCCTTGGCTATATAGAAATCTGAAACCAGTGCGGCACGCATGGTCTCATAGAGAGGACGCCCTGCTATATTCCTGCCTTTTTTCCCATAAGTATCTACGTAATGTTGTTTATCTCCACAAAGGTCCGGATATAGTTGTTCGGCATAGCGGATTATAACCTTATCCCCTTTCTGTAACCATCCTGCAGGGATCGTAACGGACGGCACTCCGACCATGTTAACGCCCATATCATAAATGTATGTATGTTTATCAGCACTGTGTACGGGCATCACCTGTTTGGCGGTTAATGTTTCACGTACCCGAACAGGCTCATCGTGCCGTGCTACAATATCGAAATCGATCCAATCACGTTGGCTGATGATATCTGGGGATTGCCAGTGACTATCATTGTATTCAGGCTTTGTCCAATTTTCGGTTAAAGCTTCTTTGTTTGCATCATAACGTTCTCCATGGAAGAAGCTACCGAAACGTATGGGTCCGTCTTTATAAACTTTCCATGTGTTTCGGTTAGTAACGAAAATCTCTTTGCTACCGTCTTCATACATAACCACTAGTTTTGTCAGCAAGGCTTCGTTATCACCGAAGAAATTGAAATTAGACGTGGTGTAAGTCATGAATCCTGTATACCAACCCGGATTCAGTAAGGCAGCCATGCAATTGTTACCATTATTCAGCATATCTGTTATGTCGTAAGCGTGATAACCCAGAATCTTACGATATTGGCTATTACCGGGTGCAAACCAATCTTTACCTATTCGTTTATCGTTAATAAACATCTCATAAGCACCCATGGCAGTTACGTATATTTTCGCTTTCCTTATATTTTTGTTTGTATTTGTCGAAATTACTGTACGTAGCATGGTGAGTGAAGAATGACTAGGATCACTATATCCGATAGTCATTACTTCCGATTTATTTTGTACCAGAATTTTCTTGTTTTCTATTATGACATTAGGCAGACCTTCAAATATAGAATAGTTCCTATAATCGAATGTTACATTATTCTCACTATGTCCACAGTTCTTTATATGATAGTCAGTGTAGAGCACCTCACACTTAGGCATGGCTGCAAAACCGATAGAACAAAGATGAGGTAGTGTGTTAAAATCGTGTGTATTTCCCCAGGGACCGATGTTGAAAGATGTAGCAGAATTTATGGCCGAATTCATTTCATTATCTGTTAAAGCAAACAGATTCTTTTTATCAATGAAAAAAGACAGATTGCTGTTTTCTACATGGACGGTAATTGTATGGGGCTGTTTGATATTTCTCTTTGTGAACAGTTCGTTAATATTTGTTTGTAGGAAGTGCTTTTTCGAGATTGTGAGAAATGGAACATCTTCTGAATCGTTTTTTGCGTACCCTATACGATAGATATTCAAGATAGCTCCGTTTTCCGCCCCTACTCCGGATAAATCAATCTCTATACGGATATAGTTTTGGCCGGATAAATTATCCGGGTTTTGAAAATCATCTGTCAAACGGAAATCATTAGCTCCCAGTATGAAAGAAATCTTGTAGCCTTTAAGTAACTGGAAGTTGGTGGATAACTCAAAATAATTATTTGAAGCAGCATCCAGATTCAGACTTTTTGAGCCGATCCATTGGGCACTATTCCAAGCAGATATTTTAGAATTCATCAGTCCGGTTTCAAAACGGGAAGAAGCCTGATAGATTTTTCCTGTAGCATCCCAGACTTTTAAATCCCAATGATAACTTGTTTCAGGTTGTAAGGCAACACCCATATATTTGATGTTATGAGAAAGGCCGGATTCTACCTTGTAACTGTTCCATACGGTATGTCCGTCACTTTCGCGGACAACCGTTATTTGGTAAGCAGTTTGCTTTTGCCCTGTAATGTCCGATTGCATTTGCCAACTGAATAATGGATGCTTGTCTTCAATGGTTAACGGCTCTGTTGTATTTTGTACTTTCAGATTGACTAAAGAAGTTGCTCCCCATACGGTAGTAGGAAAGAGCAGTAACCAAATGAATGATATACATTTTATTTTGTTGCTTACTATCCTCATACTATCATTCGGTCAGAATAAACTTACAACGTTCCACATCACGGCTATTCGGACCGATCATCAACTCAAATTCACCCGGTTCACATACGAAGTCCAAGTCATTATTATAAAATTTAAGCAGTTCCGGTGTGATAGTAAAAGTAATCTCACGGCTTTCCCCTTTTTTTAAGTGAATACGTTGGAAACCTTTCAGCTCCTGGACAGGGCGGGTGATACTGCCTGCTATATCACGGATATACATTTGAATGATTTCATCGGCATCATATTCACCTTTATTGCTAATGGTGATACTAGCAATCAATGAGTCATTTTTTATATTCAATTCGTTTGCGCTCAATTTCATGGGTGAATAATCAAAAGTGGTATAACTCAATCCGTAACCAAACGGATAAAGAGGATCATTCGTTACGTCAATATAGTTACTCCGGAATTTCTCGAACCATTTATCTTTGTCCTGTGGACGACTTGTATTTCTGTGATTATAATACATCGGCAACTGCCCTACTGTCTGTGGAAAAGTGGTGGTTAATTTGCCGCTAGGTGAAACATCGCCGAAAATAACATCACAGATCGCATCTCCCGTTTCACTTCCTGCAAACCATACATTCATAATAGCCGGAACATTCTTTTGTTCCCAGTTCATCACAGTGGGGCGACCGGAAAAGTGCAGTAAAACCACCGGCTTTCCTGTTTTTACCAATGCTTGCAATAAATCATGTTGTGCATCGGGCATTTCCAGATTAGTACGGCAACTGCTTTCTCCGCTCAACTCTGCCGGTTCGCCTAAAGCAGCTATAATGATATCCGACCAGTTGGCGATTTCCAGTGCCTCTTTAAGCAATTGTTCATCGTCCAGATGTGGCAGTTCCCCTTTGTTTACCCAAGTGCGTTCCTCAAATTTCTCGTCATACATGAAATTACTCCCTTTGGCATAACGTATTGTGGCACGCTCACCTACATTACGTTGCATCGCTTCAAGGATTGTGCTGTACTTACTAGGTACAGCAGCTACTGCCCAGGTTCCCTGCATTTGAGTTCTGGTATTGCCTAAGGGGCCAATTAATGCGATTTTGCCTTTGCGTTGCAATGGTAATAGTTGATTTTCGTTCTTTAGAAGTACAAATGTTTCAGTTGCGATTTTGCGTGCTTCCGCCCGGTTACTCTCTGTGTAAATCTCGCTTTCTGCCCGTTCGTCGGATAGAAAGCGGTAAGGATCTTCAAATAATCCTAACTTTTGTTTGGCTTCCAGAACTCTGCGGCAAGCAATATCAATATCGTTTTCTGTAATTTTTCCGTCTTTCAGTGCTTTTTCCAGTTGTGCTACAAAGGCACGTGACCCCATATCCATATCAGTACCGGCTTGTAATGCACGGGCAGAGACAGATTCCAAGTCACCTATGCTATGGTTGGTCAATTCTACTATTGCAGAATGGTCAGTTGTAACAAGCCCGTTAAATCCCCATTGTTTACGTAATACATCGGTCAGTAACCATTTGTTTGCAGTTGCCGGAATCCCGTTAATATCGTTGAAAGAACTCATAACACTTCCTGCTCCTGCCTCAATAGCTGCCTGATAAGGTAGAAAATATTCGTTATACATGCGGTTCGGACTCATGTCTACCATGTTATAATCCCGTCCGGATTCAGATGCGCCGTAAAGGGCAAAGTGCTTTACACAAGCCATGATTTCATTGTTGTTTTTCAAGCCTTCTCCCTGATAACCTTTAATCATTGCTTTTGCTATGGCTGTCCCTAAAAACGGATCCTCGCCTGCACCTTCTGCAACACGCCCCCAGCGGGCATCCTTACAGATATCTACCATTGGACTGAATGTCCATGCAATACCGTCAGCACTTGCTTCACATGCTGCTATGCGTGCCGATTTCTCGATAGCTGCCATATCCCAAGAGCAAGATAAGGCCAAAGGTATGGGGAAGATGGTTTCATATCCATGGATTACGTCCATGGCAAACAAGATCGGTATGCCCAGGCGGGTTTCTTTGACGGCAATATCTTGCGCTATCCTGATATCCCGTACTCCTTTCAAGTTGAAGATTCCACCTACCTCTCCACGGCGGATATCATCCAAAATATCTGTATTCTGGCCACTTGCTGTTGTGATAGGACCGGTTGGCAATAGATTCAACTGCCCTATTTTTTCTTGTAAAGTCATTTGGCTCATCAGGTCGTCAATGAACTTGTCATTTCCTTTGGGGGTACATTGCACCAACATGAATGAACTTAGTAATATCAGGCTTACATTCCAAAGTGTTCTTCTGTTCATATTTTCAAGGAATTAAATTAGTTTGAATAAGAATCGTCAATTATTATTGAATCGTGAATGAATATGTTCCTCCTTTTTTCCATACAATTGCTTTAGACTGTTTGCCGGGATAAAGTCGTACGATACAATTATCGGGTATCTCGATTGAACAGTTTCCTTGTTTGGTCAGGTTAAGATTAATATATCCCTCTTTCACTGATATACGTCCTTTTGCCCAATTCAATTCGAGTAAATCCGGTCGTAAGGTGTATTCTGAAATTTGCTGATCGGATTGTGAAAAGCCATAAATACCGTGCAGTATGGCAATGATCGGAGGTACACCGTTTGCCCCGTGGCAGAGGCTTAGTCCGAACGGGCGTTCATAGAATGTCAGTTGTTTTTCCAATGGACTATTCAATGAGAAGTTTTCAGGAAACCGGGTATTTCCCTGGCGTAGCCAATCGCCCCAGACATCATCCAATAGAGCAAACATCTCTTTGATACGTCCGGCTTTTATGTATGCCAGGCACTCATATCCTTTCTCATAACTGATGTTTTCTTTATAGAATGGGATAGACGGGATTACTTTGTCGAATAAATACGGGTAATTCTCTTCCGGGTAAAGTCCTGTCAGCACTCCCCAATATTGTGCATGGTGCGAGATACGGTCGTCTTTGCTCCCATCTGTCCGGTAGCCGTTGATGAAAGCCTTCCGTTCATTATCCCAGAAGTAAGTTATAATGTTTTTGCCCAGTTGTCCGGCTTTCCGTTCATAGTGGCGGGCAAGGGAATGTTCTTTCCAGAGACGGGCAAAGTAGGCAGCAATTTTAAAATTCTGATATAACATCATTTGTCCGTATGCGGCTATTCCGAAATCATCCGGTCCCATTTTACGGGACCACCCTGGGATAAAACCTGTGGTGGGAGGTGCAGCCGCTAAAAATCCGTTCTCATCCTGAATGGATTCATAAAGTGCTAGCTGTTGGAGAATACGGTCTTTAAACATCAGTGAAGTACTAAGGTCTCCATAATGTAGATAATCCTGTTTAAGTCCGATAAGAGCGTGTAAAGGATAGTCTACGATTCCCCAATCGGAAACTTTCGGATTGAAGGGCATCAGGGCAATGGAGATTCCATTGCGGGCTACTTGCCGGTCGCCAAATACATAATCACCACCCAATGCGCTGATTATAGCATCCATTGACCACGGCAGATAATCGCGTTTCACTCCATCCAGATAAAAGTTGTGCATGGATGTGTGTAAAGTAGCTATACCCGCTCTCCAAAGATTGTTGAGAGCTTCGTTGTCACTTTCAAATTGCATCCGGAATTCAACCGGCCACACTTTGGCATCGCAGCGGATAGAAGCCACTGTACAAGGATGATCGCAGGAAATTTTCAAATACCTCAATGCACGTTCGGGCAATTTGATTTCCTGTATCTTATCAGTCAGAACATAAGTTTTAACAGCTTTCTGTTCAAAACTTCCTACATCCTCATTCAGAGCCTCTTCCGGCGATTCTCCTACACTGAAAGAGATTTTGCCACTACCGGAAGCCTGTAAAATGACACTTCCTACTTCCAAGTGGTGAAAATCTACCAGTAAACAACCATTTTTACCTATTTCTAATATACCATTTTTATGAGTCGCATTTCGTACTATGATGAATTGTTTTGCCGGGATAGATACTGTCAGTTCCTGTTCGTCATCAGGAGATTTTCCCGGTTTATTGTATCTTGCATCTGTTTCGGGCAGCTTCCAGTGCTGGCCGTCCAGGCTTACTTGCCATTTTTCTATATTTTCTGCATTTTCTCCTTTTACGATCAGTGCGGGAAGTTGTTTATCTGTTGTCACATCAAAAAGCAGCAAGTGTTTTCCAGGCATCAGTTTAAATGTTCCGGTTCCTACTGTCTGCCCTTTTTCCGGTTGTATTTTGTTTTTCCCATTGATGGAAAAAGTTACATTTCCTGTTGCATTCCAACAGATTTCCGTTTCTTCAGAGAGCGTCAGTTCTTTCCGGAAAAACGTCCGGTATGCGTCTTTCGTAAAATTGCCGGGATAGCCTACGTTTACACAACGTTCGGCCGACTTTTCTTTTTGTATTCGCTGAAGATGTGCGCTTAATTGTCCCGGATACCACATATAACTGCTATTCCAGCTTGTGGCTTCTTCTACGGGAAGAATTTTACACGATGCATCCAATAAAGGATCGAATACTGTATTTTGTGCTGTTAACGGCAGAAACGTGCAGCTCCATACTCCCAAGTATAGGAGCAAGCGGTTCATTTTTCGTCTACCGGTTGGATTGAATGGATAAGGTAGTCTGTTGTTTTTCATGGATTCCGTTTTAGAGTTCGGAAGCAAATGTAAGACAATCCATGAATACTATTTCTCTGAATCATTACATCAAACATACGTCACTTGTTTGTTTTAACAGAAAAGAAGATGATACAATCATACATCATCTTCTTCTAAGTGATTAATAATCAAAAGACTATTTCTTTAAAATGTGGGTATGAGTGTTTAATCATACAGTTTACCCGGCGACCTAAATAGTAAGTATATAAGAAGTCAGACTGCTTTCCTGCTCCAGATTCAGTTTCCGTTTCAACCGGTATTTCTTCAGTTCAACAGACCGTAGAGCAATTCCCATAATAACAGATATTTCTTTGGTAGACAAATTTGCCCGTATCAGACAACAGAATTTTAATTCCGAGGGAGACAAATCGGGATATGCCTTTTGCATACGCAGCATAAATTCATAGTGTACTTCTACGAAATAATTCTCGAAGGACAATAACTTATCTTTCTCTGTGGCTCCTTCCTGAATGATTTTCATAAGCCGGCGGTAGAGTTTGTTGGGATAACGTTCTCCCAATTCATTCTTTTGTGTTTCCACTTCCGTAGAGATGGCATCCAATAGTTCTTGCTTCTGCGTAAGGAAACGCATACGGTTTTTCAGTTCGCTTTCCTGATTTCTTACCTTTTCCTGTAATTGCTCATAAGCCTGTTGCTGCAATTCTTCTGCATGTTTTTTCTGCTCTTCCTCGTATTTCCGGAGAAGTCTCTTCCGTTTGCGTTCACTGATAAACATTACTATACCGGCTGTGATAACCAGCAGTGTGAGAACATACAGTGCAATCATCCATGTCCGTTTATAGAGAGGTGGAGAGACGACTATCGGAATAATCAGTGAATTCTGATTACTGTCTTTTATTTCAAGCTGATAAGAACCGGAGGGCAGATTAGTGAAATAAATGGTTCCCGAAGTCTGCCACGAGCTCCATTCATTGGTTACTCCGGGTAGCCGGTAAGAGATGGAAGTAGTGTGTGTACTCAATCCTGTAGTTACCTGAATGGTGATATTGGTGGCTGTATTGGGAAGTTCTATTTCTTGCTGGTGGAAATCTGCATAATGAACGATGTTATTATTGTCGGTAAAGCAAAATATTTCCATCTCCAGAGGAGCCGGATTGGCCGTGCAGCGGCTGACCATCTTATTATTTATAACGACCGTCCCTTCACAAGTGGAAACAAACGTGATGGAATCATTGATAGATTTAAGATTGTAGTGCTTGTCATAAAGCATCAGTTCGTTATCTACAAAAGGCCAGTGCATAACCGGTTCAGCAGATAAGTCTGCTATATGATACAGAAATAACTCTTCATCTGTTGCCACCCAGATATCGTTCTTGTATGCAGTTTTGACAGACTGGAGCTTGTCCAGATACAATATCTCTTTGCTTATGTTTTCCAGCCTGTTGAAATTCTTCCCTGAAATATCGAACTGATAGATTCCTTTCGGGGTGGCAAACAGAATTTTATCTTCAACTTTAAATAAGCTGATTCTGTTGTAATTGGCATATCCGTCAATCTCGGAGAAGTTATCAAATTCCGTAACTTCGGTCAATTCACGGTTGATGCGCAAACGATAAATACCTTTTTCGGGATGAATAGCCCATACAGTATGGAGATTCTCCGGCATGATACTCGCATAATCTCCAGTATTCATGAGCAAAGAACGGTATTTCCAAGTATTGTCTTTGTATTCGAGTAGTGCGATTCCGGAATAAGAACGTAGGAAGATGTATTCGTCCCCGTGGTCGGCTACGTATTCAAATTGCCGTACTCCGTTTATGTTGCAGAACGGTTCGAAACTGGAACGTTGCGGAGTCATTTTAAACAGTTGTGTCGTAGTGCCGCACAATAGTTCGTTTTTCAGATTGCAAAATTGCAGAGGATATATGGAAGTCGGTATTTTCTTTCCGTCTTCCTCATAAAGATAGATGCCCTGATTGGAGGCAACATACGTTTTTCCATTAAAATGAGCTGCATCAAAGAAAGTTCCTATGTCGGTATTGGTTTTCCAGAGGTAGGTTGCCGGTTCGAGGATAATGGATGAAATACCGTTGTCGAGTGAAAGCCAGAGGGAGTTTTCATCGGCAAAACACAGGCCGTGAATGTTGAGATCTTGCAGTTGTGAAGAATGGTAATGTGTCTGTCGGTTAGTTTTCAGGTCTATCAGGAACAGTCCGTCACCTATCGTACCGACAGCAAGCAGTTCATCTTTCCAGATACTTCCGCAGTCTATCCGCACAGGAATGTGAGTTTCATTTTCCAATTGCATGAACAGACCTATTTCATTGTTTTTTAATGAATATATCTTTCCGTCAGATTGCCCTATCAGGTACTCGTTATCGGCTATTTGAAACATGAATTTGGTTTCGCCGTTCCCAAAGACTGCCTGATCGCAAAAAGTCTCGAGCTTACCTTTATGAATCAGCATGAGGGCTCCCCCGCACTTCTGGGTAAATAGTTTCTCTCTGACTTGGTAAAGAGAAACACAACAGTCATTCTTAAGCAGGTAATCCATGACTTTGCCGTCATAACAGATGATGTTGCCAAAAGAATGAAAGTAAACTTTTCCCTCGGTTTCACCAATACTCCAGAAAGTCTCTCCTTTCATTCCCAGTTTGTTAACCAGAGGCAAGAGAGAAGTATAAATGATTTTTCCGTTCGTATCGTATTCCCAATAACCGATGTTGTTGTCGCCAGCCGTATAGACTCTGTTACCGATACAACGTACTGCACGTACGGTACTGCGCTCATCCGGTTCGAGAAGCGTCCAGTCATTTCCGTTATACCTTAGTAATCCATTGTTATTGCTGCTGTAAAGAATCTGTTCGGAAGAGATCGTAATTCCCCAGTTCTGAATCCCGCCTTTGTAGTTTTTATAGTTATAGTTTGTAATCTGCACGGGAGTCTGCGCTGTACCCGGAGTGATACAGGCGAAAGGCAATATACAAAGCCAAAGAAAAATCCAGCAGTATTTCATTTGTATTATACTTAGCAGATGTGTACCGGTAACAAAGGTAAAAAGAAATTTTGAGCAGACAATTATCAAGGGTGGTTCTTCTTTGAAAAATATGGCTTGGCAGGTTCTTAGAGGAATAGTTTGGTGGACATATAGATTCACTGTACTGTGTATATATGTCCACCATGCTGGGTATATATGCCTATTGTACTGAATCTATATGTCCACCAAATCGGGTGTGTTATTCCTCTACCTCGAATGTGCCACAGACATTATTGGTGCCATCCCATATTCCGTTTGTTCCGACGTATGTATAGGCACCGTCATCAATCCTGTAACGGAATGAATAATAGTATGTTCCCGCTTCGGGTATTTCGGAGGTAAAGCCTTGATAATACCATTCATTTCCCCAGTCACCACTCCAAGGGCAAGTAGTCCATATCCATTCGCCGCTTGACGGATCGGAACTTGTGGCAGAGTAGCCGATTTCGCATGTCAGATGCTTATTGCCGGAAGTGGCAGCTTCTTCCAGATCGGTTAATCCTTTGATTTCAATCTTTGAGCCTGCATTGAAAGCTTCCCCTTTCTTGGGAGAGTTGTCCTGACGCCATTGCAGATTTACCCAACTGATAACCAGTTTGCTGTAATCTATACCATCGTCATCATCGCCGTCATCACCCCCTCCGGATGCTTCTTTTACTTCGAATGTCCCGTTTACGTTGTCGATTCCATTCCATAGTCCGCCTGTTCCTGCGTATTTGTAAGGACCGGAGCCGTTACGGATGCGGAAAGTATAATAGTAAGTGCCGGCAGGAAGTCCGCTGATATGTCCCTGATAGTAGAAGTTATCTCCCCAATCTCCATTAAACCAGCAGTCGTCCGTACTTGAAGTCCAAGTCCAGTCCGGTCCGGACGGGTCTGTATTACTTAAGGTGAGTTCTATCAATTCAATTTATCCTCTTGTATCAGACAGCAGAA
>NZ_CAUCSQ010000068.1 GCF_958445495.1 uncultured Bacteroides sp.
TCATCAATATGGAATTAAAAAGAGTGGTAGTAACAGGCCTTGGCGCCATTACTCCTGTTGGCAACGGTGTACCTGAATTCTGGGAAAACCTAGTGAACGGGGTTAGTGGAGCAGGGCCTATTACTCATTTTGATGCGTCGCTATTCAAGACCCGGTTCGCATGTGAAGTAAAAAACTTCGACGTAACGAAATATATCGACCGTAAGGAAGCAAGAAAAATGGATTTGTATACCCAATACGCCATTGCCGTTGCTAAAGAGGCAGTAGCTGATTCCGGTCTTGATGTAGAAAAAGAAGACTTAAATAGAATCGGCGTAATCTTTGGCGCCGGTATCGGTGGCATACATACATTTGAGGAAGAAGTAGGTAACTACTACACCCGTCAGGAAATGGGTCCGAAATTCAATCCGTTCTTCATCCCGAAGATGATTTCGGATATTGCAGCCGGACAGATTTCCATCATGTATGGTTTCCACGGTCCTAACTACGCGACTTGTTCAGCATGTGCAACTTCAACCAATGCCATTGCAGACGCTTTCAACCTGATTCGTCTGGGCAAAGCGAATGTAATCGTGTCCGGCGGTTCGGAAGCGGCTATCTTCCCCGCAGGAGTAGGCGGTTTCAATGCAATGCATGCTCTATCGACCCGCAACGACGAGCCGGGTAAAGCTTCACGCCCGTTCAGCGCAAGCCGTGACGGTTTCGTAATGGGTGAAGGCGGCGGTTGCCTGATTCTGGAAGAACTGGAACACGCAAAAGCCCGCGGTGCGAAAATCTATGCGGAAGTAGCCGGCGTAGGCATGTCTGCAGACGCACATCACCTGACAGCTTCCCATCCGGAAGGACTCGGAGCCAAGCTCGTGATGATGAACGCGCTGGAAGATGCGGAAATGGACCCGAAAGAAGTAGACTACATTAATGTACACGGTACATCTACTCCGGTCGGTGATATTTCAGAGGCAAAAGCCATTAAAGAAGTATTCGGCGAACATGCTTTCGAACTGAACATCAGTTCGACAAAATCAATGACAGGCCACTTGCTGGGCGCCGCCGGTGCGGTAGAATCAATTGCAAGTATCCTCGCTATCAAAGACGGCATTGTTCCTCCGACTATCAACCATGAAGAAGGTGACAACGACGAGAATATCGACTATAACCTTAATTTCACGTTCAATAAAGCACAGAAACGCGAAGTTAACGTTGCCCTGTCCAACACATTCGGATTTGGCGGTCATAATGCGTGCGTTATCTTCAAAAAATACGCTGAGTAAAATCGTGTTACGAAATCAGATAGATAAGATAAGGCTCTTGTTCCGCAAGGACAAAGAGTCTTATCTTTGTTTTTATCGGATACTCGGTTTCTATCCCCGTAACATCCAGCTTTACGAACAGGCGCTCTTGCATAAGTCGTCTTCCATACGTTCAGACCAAGGACGGCCGTTAAACAATGAACGCCTGGAATTCCTGGGCGACGCAATCCTCGACGCCATCGTGGGGGATATCGTCTACAATCGCTTCGAAGGGAAACGGGAAGGTTTTCTGACAAACACACGTTCCAAGATTGTGCAACGGGAAACGTTAAACAAACTCGCCGTAGAAATCGGGTTGGATAAACTTATCAAATACTCCACACGTTCTTCCTCCCACAACAGTTACATGTACGGCAATGCTTTCGAAGCATTCATCGGAGCGATTTATCTCGACCAGGGATATGAACGCTGCAAACAATTCATGGAGCAGCGAATCATCAACCGATATATCGATCTGGACAAGATTTCCCGCAAAGAGGTAAATTTCAAGTCCAAGCTGATAGAATGGAGCCAGAAAAGCAAAATGGAAGTTTCATTCGAACTGATAGAACAGTTCCTCGACCATGACAGCAATCCCGTATTCCAGACAGAAGTACGCATCGAAGGACTTCCGGCAGGAACCGGAACGGGGTATTCCAAAAAGGAGTCCCAGCAAAATGCAGCTCAGATGGCTATAAAAAAAGTCAAGGACCCTCTATTCATATCAACGGTCAACGAAATCAAAATGCAACAATCACTAACGGCTGAACCTGCACCGGAGACAGATGCAAGTTGTGCAGAAAATGCACAACTTCAAAACATATCGGAAGAAAGCGGATACACCCCCGAAACCGCGACGGGCTCCGTCACCGAAGTCTCTGCCGAAACACCTAACCGAAACAAATCCCCATACGGCGTCCCTGAACCACCAAATCATGTTCTTCAGTCACCAGTTTCAGTTTCCCCGCCACCTCTTCCAGAGGAGTAGAAACAATCGTATTCCCTTTTAATGCAACCATGCGCCCAAATGCCCCGTCGGCTATCAGTTCTGTCGCATGCCCGCCCATCCGGGTAGAAAGATTACGGTCAAAAGGAGTAGGAGAACCACCTCGCTGGATATACCCTAACACAGTTTCACGAGTTTCAATCCCTGTTTCATATTCGATTTCCTGGGCAATATACTCCGCCGCTCTCTTACGTCCGTCCGTTTTAATGCCTTCCGCAACCACAACAATGGAATACGGCTTTCCTTTTTTAAGCCTTTTCAAAATAGTATCCCCGACATTCCGGATATTATAAGGAATTTCAGGAACAAGAATCACGTCACCTCCCCCCGCCATACCGGAGTATAAGGCAATCCAGCCCGCCTTATGCCCCATGACCTCAATCACCATCACCCTTTTATGTGAACTAGCCGTAGAATGCAGCCGGTCAATCGCGTCCGTAGCGATGCTTACGGCCGAATCGAAACCGAAAGAGATGTCCGTACCCCAAATATCATTATCAATGGTTTTGGGCACAGACACGATATTGACTCCCATCGCGGCAAACTTGGCTGCCGTCTTTTGCGTTCCGTTTCCTCCGATACAAACGACACAATCCAGTCCCAGTTCCCGGATATTCCGGAGAATCAGGGACGGTTTGTCAACATCCGATACAACGCCGCCCTTTTTAAAAGGCTTCTCACGGGAAGTTCCCAACATGGTCCCGCCAAGATTCAGCAAACCGGAAAGGGATTTATCCGTAATCGGCTCCACATCCTTAGTCAGCAGCCCCTGGAAACCGCTGTGAATACCTGTCACTTCCATCCCATAATAATTGATGGCAGTTTTACACACGCCACGAATCGTAGCATTTATACCGGGACAGTCGCCTCCGGAAGTTAAGATTCCAATTCTCATTGTCGCATTTTTTAGTCAAAAATTCGGGGATTGCATGAAAGTCGTCAATTTTTAACGATTATTTCCGTCGTAAAGATAGGAAAAAAAGATAAATAAGTTACTTTTGCACGACTAAACATTATTATGTTAAAGCAGAAATGAATATTACAAAAATTATTAGTAAGACTTTTGATTCCCGTTTAAAACAGATAGACCTATATGCTACTCAAGCCGGCGAGATACAGCACCGTGTACTAAACCGCCTGGTACATCAGGCTGCCCGGACAGAATGGGGAAAAAAGTATGACTATGCTTCCATCCGTAACTATGAAGATTTCAGAAAACGTGTTCCAATTCAGACGTACGAAGAAATCAAACCTTATGTGGAACGTTTACGGGCGGGAGAACAAAATCTGCTTTGGCCATCGGAAATCCGTTGGTTTGCCAAATCATCAGGAACAACCAACGACAAAAGCAAATTCCTTCCAGTCAGCAAGGAAGCGCTGGAAGACATTCATTACAGAGGAGGGAAAGATGCTGCCGCACTCTATTTCCGTATCAATCCGGACAGCCGTTTTTTCTCAGGGAAAGGATTGATTTTGGGAGGTAGCCACAGTCCGAACCTTAATTCTAACCACAGTCTGGTAGGCGACTTATCCGCCATCCTGATTCAAAATGTCAGTCCGCTCATTAACTTTATCCGCGTTCCCAGCAAAAAAATCGCATTAATGAGCGAATGGGAGACCAAAATAGAAGCGATTGCGAACAGTACCATTCCGGTCAACGTCACAAGCTTATCCGGCGTACCGTCCTGGATGCTGGTACTTATCAAACGTATCCTCGAAAAAACAGGAAAACAGACCCTGGAGGAAGTCTGGCCGAACCTGGAAGTTTTCTTTCACGGCGGGGTAGCTTTCACCCCTTACCGCGAACAATACAAACAGGTGATTCATTCGGAAAAGATGCATTATGTAGAAACCTATAATGCTTCCGAAGGATATTTCGGAACACAGAACGAGCTTTCCGACCCTGCCATGCTACTGATGATTGACTACGGAATCTTCTACGAATTCATTCCGCTGGAAGAGGTCGGCAAAGAGAACCCGCGCGCTTACTGCCTTGAAGAAGTAGAACTGAATAAGAATTATGCAATGGTGATCTCCACCTCCTGCGGTTTATGGAGGTATATGATTGGCGATACGGTAAAATTCACAAGAAAGAATCCCTATAAATTTATCATTACAGGACGTACGAAACATTTCATCAATGCTTTCGGCGAAGAACTGATTGTCGACAATGCCGAAAAAGGACTGGCAAAAGCTTGTACGGAAACCGGTGCACAAGTCAGCGACTATTCCGCTGCGCCGGTATTTATGGACGAGCATGCCAAATGCCGCCACCAATGGCTGATAGAATTTGCCAGGATGCCGGATTCCATAGAAAAATTCGCGACAATACTGGATACCACATTGAAAGAAGTAAACTCCGATTATGAGGCCAAACGCTGGAAAGACATCGCTCTGCAACCGTTGGAAGTCATTGTTGCACGACGGGGACTATTCCACGACTGGCTGGCGCAGAAAGGGAAATTGGGAGGACAGCACAAAATTCCCAGACTAAGCAATACACGGGAATATATAGAAGAGATGTTAACGCTGAATAAGTAGGGCGGCAACCGGTTCATAGTATAACGAGAAATTGATTATAAACCGGTTTATTATTCCATTCGAGAAAGCAGGACCCTGTTTTTCACATTTGCACTTCCACACAGCGCCCGGCATACTCCCCTTTACAATAGCAGGGAAAAAGTAACAGGCGGAAAAACATCACCCGGCTACCCACCGGAACAATGCCTAATCATCCAGATGCGGCAATAATTCCCCCTCCCAATAACAATCCGTCTTTATAAAATGCGGCAGCCTGTCCCAAGGCAACGGATGTCAACGGTTCACGAAGCGCAACATGCAACAAATTATCCGTTGTCAGAGAGACAGTACAACGATTCTCCTGCTTACGATACCGTATTTTCACGATAATGTCGGAAACTCCAAGCAAACGCTCTTCATTTACGATATTCCAATCTTTCAGCCACATCTCCGTTTTCTCCAAAGATTGAAGAGGAGCGAGCACTATTTCATTTCTTTCCGGGAAAATCTCCTTCACAAACACTGGACGATTCAAATGCACTCCCAATCCGCGCCTCTGCCCAATGGTATAAAAAGGGTATCCTTCATGCCAAGCTATAAAATTCCCCTTTTCATCGACAAACCTGCCCCGGCTGACTATTTCGGACCCATTCTGGCTATTTCGGACCAAAGCCTGTCCGTTCCTGTCCAAAACCTCTCCGTTCCGGACCACAGCCGTCCTGTTTCCATACGAAGCTTTCTCCAACCCGGCCAACCACTTCTTCAAGAAACTCCGGTAATCCATCGGGCAAAAACAAACGCCCAAACTGTCTTTTTTAGCCGCTATTTTCCGGAACCCATGTCCGGCGGCCCAAACACGTGCCTCAACTTTCGTGATATCTCCCATCGGCAATAACATCCTGCGGAGAATATCCTGTTTCAGTCCCCACAAAAAGAAAGTCTGATCCTTATCGGAATCGGCGGCAGACGCTATATAATAAACGCCGTCCAACTTTTTTTTCCGGACGTAATGCCCCGTAGCAATATAAAAAATCCCCATTTCATCGGCCAATCGGGCAAGCAACGGCCATTTCAGGTAATTATTGCACAAAGTACAAGGAACCGGAGTATGCCCCGCCATATATTCCCGGACAAAATATTCAATAATTTTCTTTCCGAATATCTCACGGGCATCATAAACGATATGCCGGATTCCCAAATGTTCAGCCAGGCAGCGGGCGTCCTCCAGATACTCGGTCGACCCGTCTAATTCGTAAAAGCGGAAAGTCACCCCGGTCACCTCGTATCCGGCTTCCAGCAACCTTATAGCGGCGACGGAACTGTCCGTTCCTCCGCTCATGCCCAACAATACCCGTTTGTTTTCTATTATCATGCTGCAAAATTAAGTATTTTCCCGTATCTTTGCCAATTCAAGCCCAAAGAGAATGAGAGAGAAAACAACTAACGGACAAATCATCATCGTTTTCACCGAACATCCGGTATTCGGCGCACTGCTAATTCCCTATATTGCGGAAAAATCGGAAGACGGCACATTACAGCTCATAGAGCAAGCCTTCCACATCTCGCCGGAAGCCGTCGCACAAATGAGCGAAACCGAAAGGCGCGTTATCGGCATCGCCTCGCAATATACGGAGAAATACCTGATGAATCTCTATTCCCGTGAGAAAACAGTGTCACGCTTTCTGCATAAACTGGCCGAAAAGCCTGAACTGATAAAAAACGACATCCGTCCGTTCATAGAGGAAAAATTGCAGGAAATGCTCGGTTTAATACGCAAAGACGGTTTGCCTCTTTATCAGAAACAAGCCGGGAATAAAACATTGTACGCCCACCACGCATACCATATCCATCCCCTCGATGCCGAAGTACGCTTCACATTCCATGCCGGCAACAACACATTCCGTTACTGGCTGCAATGCTATTACGAAGGGCAACCGTTTTCCCTAGACGAACAGAAACCCGTCATCACACTGACCTCCGCCCCGACCGCCCTGTTACTCGGAATGAATTTATACTTCTTTCCGCATATAGACAGTACCCGGCTCCTGCCTTTCACCAAAAAGAAAGTAATCAGCGTGAACGATTCGCAAATCGGGAAATATATCAACAACATTATCATCCCGATTGCACGCTACCACGAAATTGAAACAGAAGGACTGGACATAATCGAAGAAGAATGCCCCTGCGAGGCATTACTTTCCCTTGAAGATGCACTCCGTGAACACCAGTCATTACAACTAGACTTCCGGTATGGAACTCAAAAATTCGCACCCGATGACACCGTAGAAATGAAAAGAATCATTTATCGGGACGAATCCGGGCAAACTTTCTCCTTCCGGAGGGATATCGCCGCAGAAAAGAAAGCCATTTCACTGTTAATAGATTCGGGACTGCAACGTATCAGCAATACCCGTTTCAAGCTGCCTGATAACGCCCCGGAGAAAACACTCGCCGAATGGATTGACAACCACCGGGAAATGCTTCAATCCTCCTTTCAGCTCACCGGTAACATCGGAAACGCTCCCTATTGCCTTGACGAAATACGCATCGAGCAAAGCTGCGACGATGAAGTAGACTGGTTCGAACTCCATATCACCGTCATTATCGGTAACTTGCGTATTCCCTTCTCACGCTTCCGCAGACACATCCTCGAAGAGAAAAGAGAATACCTCCTACCCGACGGAAGCATGATTTTCCTACCGGAAGAATGGTTCAGCAAATACGCGAATATACTGGAAAAAGGCATCCAGACAGAGAAAGGAATCCGCCTGAAACGCACATTCATAGGCGCGGTACAGGCAGCTTTAAACAAGAAAGAATTTCCCAAGCCCTCAGTCCCACGGCAATTCAAGAACATCCCCGTCCCCAAAGAACTTAAAGCCACATTACGCCCCTACCAGCAAAAAGGTTTCTCGTGGATGGCGTACCTGTACAAATCAGGATTCGGCGGCTGCCTGGCAGACGATATGGGACTGGGCAAAACCCTCCAGACACTCACTCTGCTGCAACACATATACAAACCTTCCGCCCCTCCAAAAGCAGCGACCCTGATTGTAGTACCGACCTCGTTACTTCACAACTGGCAACGGGAGACAAAACGCTTTACAATACTTTCAGCGATTGAGTACAACAGCAATATCGCCCTGTCCCCAAAACCGGAAAGGTTCTTCAAACACTTTCAACTGATATTCATTACGTACGGCATGATGCGGAACAACGTCGACGCGCTCCGCTCCTACACATTTGAGTACATCGTGCTTGACGAAAGCCAGAACATCAAAAACAGCGATTCCCTCACCTTCCGTTCAGTTCTCCAACTGAAAAGTAACCACCGGCTGGTATTGACAGGAACTCCCATCGAGAACTCTTTAAAAGACTTATGGGCGCAATTCCATTTTATACAACCCGACCTGTTAGGAACAGAAAGCGACTTCCAAAAACAATTCATGATTCCGATTCGCCAGGGAGACACTCGTTCGGAAATCCGGTTGCAACAACTGATAGCCCCGTTTATCCTCCGCAGAAGCAAAGGTGAAGTCGCCCCGGAACTCCCCCCGCTAACTGAAGAGATGATTTATTGCGACATGGGCGAAGAGCAGAACGCCCTCTATGAACAAGAGAAAAACAGCCTGCGCAACATATTAATCCAATACCCTCAATCCATAGACCAGATGCATTCATTCAGCATCCTGAACGGCATCTTGCGGTTACGCCAACTAGCCTGCCACCCCCAGCTTGTTTTCCCCGGTTTTAACGGTGTTTCCGGAAAAAACACACAAATCATCGAAACATTCGATACGTTGCGAAGCGAAGGACACAAAGTCCTGATTTTTTCTTCATTCGCCAAATACCTGGAGATACTTGCCGAAGTCTTTGAGGAGCGAGGATGGAGATACGCCCTATTGACAGGAACAACTAACAACCGTTCATCCGAAATCGCCCATTTCACCGAACAAAAAGACGTGCAAGCCTTCCTCATTTCCCTAAAAGCGGGAGGAGTAGGACTTAATCTGACCCAAGCCGACTATATATTCATTATCGACCCTTGGTGGAATCCTGCCGCCGAATCGCAGGCCATCGCCCGCGCCCACCGCATCGGACAGAACAAACAGGTAATCGCCTACCGTTTCATCACCCAAAACAGCATTGAGGAAAAAATCCTCTACCTGCAAGAAGAAAAACGCAAACTGGCAGAGACATTCGTTACCGACAGCGAATTGCCCATACTAAGTAATGAACAATGGGCAGACCTGTTAAAATGAAACCGCCACAACATAAAACCCGCCACTCCACATCCGACTGCCGGACCGTACAAATCACGGTTTCCCTTCCCATCTTTTCCGTATCCGGCCTTGCAATCAGACTTTTTTACTTTATCTTTGCAAAGTAAATGATACCGCATGGAATACAAACTAATCGTGCTCGACCTCGACGGCACACTCACTAATTCTAAAAAAGAGATAAGTCCCCGCAACAGGGAAACACTGATACGCATCCAAGAACAGGGCGTTCGCCTGGTCCTGGCTTCCGGCCGGCCTACCTACGGCATTGCGCCGCTGGCGAACGAATTGCGCATGAATGAATTCGGAGGGTTCATCCTGTCCTACAACGGAGGAGAAATCATCAACTGGGAAACACAAGAGATGATATATGAAAATGTACTGCCCAATGACATCATCCCCCTACTTTACGAATCCGCCCGCAGTTACCGGCTCACCATCCTGACTTATGACGGGAACGAAATCGTAACCGAGAATTCCCGGGACACATACGTACGGAAAGAAGCCTTTCTCAACAAAATGGCGGTTCGCGAGACAAACGATTTCCTGACAGATATCACACTCCCCGTAGCCAAATGCCTGATTGTAGGAGAAGCCGACCGGCTCATCCCGCTGGAAGCGGAACTCAGTCTTCGGCTGCAAGGACGTATCAATGTTTTCCGTTCAGAACCCTATTTTCTCGAACTGGTTCCGCAAGGCATCGACAAAGCTCTGTCGCTCGCCGTCTTATTACAAGAGACAGGAATAAGGCGGGAAGAAGTCATTGCCATAGGAGACGGTTACAACGACCTGTCCATGATTAAATTCGCAGGACTGGGCATCGCAATGAAAAATGCGCAGGAACCGGTAAAAAAAGCGGCGGACTATATCACCCTGAGTAATGACGAAGACGGCGTTGCCGAAGCGGTAGACAAGTTTCTATGTCAACCATAGACTACATATCCGGATTTTATACTAACTTTGCAAGGGCAATAAAACAAATATAAAATGTTATGGAACATCAACTTACCATTTACAACACATTAGACAGAAAGAAAGAGTTGTTCGTACCGCTCCATGCTCCCCACGTAGGGATGTACGTATGCGGGCCGACCGTTTACGGCGATGCCCATCTGGGACATGCGCGTCCGGCCATTACATTTGACGTGCTCTTCCGCTATCTCACTCATTTAGGATATAAAGTACGCTATGTGCGCAACATAACCGACGTAGGCCATCTGGAACATGACGCCGACGAAGGAGAAGACAAGATTGCAAAGAAAGCGCGCCTGGAAGAACTGGAACCGATGGAAGTCGTCCAATATTACCAGAACCGCTACCACAAGGCGATGGAAGCCCTTAACGTACTTCCTCCGAGCATTGAGCCGCACGCCTCAGGACACATCATCGAACAAATCCAACTGGTGCAGAAGATACTGGATGCCGGATACGCTTACGAGAGCGAAGGCTCCGTCTATTTCGACGTAGCCAAATACAATAAAGATCATCATTACGGCAAACTCTCCGGACGCAATCTGGACGACGTATTAAATACGACCCGCGAACTGGACGGGCAAAGCGAAAAACGCAACCCCGCCGATTTCGCCCTCTGGAAAAAAGCACAGCCGGAACATATCATGCGCTGGCCGTCTCCGTGGAGTGACGGTTTTCCCGGATGGCATGCCGAATGTACCGCAATGGGACGTAAATACCTCGGCGAGCACTTCGATATCCACGGAGGAGGAATGGATTTGATTTTCCCGCACCACGAATGTGAAATCGCACAATCCGTAGCTTCACAGGGAGACGACATGGTGCATTACTGGATGCATAACAACATGATAACCATCAACGGGACAAAGATGGGAAAATCACTGGGCAACTTCATCACCTTGGACGAGTTCTTCAACGGAACCCATAAATTGCTGGCCCAGGCTTACACCCCGATGACTATCCGTTTCTTCATCTTGCAGGCGCACTACCGCAGCACGGTCGATTTCAGCAATGAAGCGTTACAAGCATCGGAAAAAGGCCTGCAACGTTTGATGGAAGCCATCGACGCACTGGAAAAGATACATCCGGCATCCGCCACTTCGGAAGACATCCGCATCAACGAGTTGCGTGCGAAATGTTACGAAGCGATGAACGACGACCTGAATACCCCGATTGTCATCGCACAACTCTTTGAAGGCGCCCGTATCATCAATAGTGTAATCGCCGGAAAAGCCACCCTCTCCGCCGAAGACTTACAAAACCTGAAAGAAACCTTCCATCTGTTCTGTTTCGACATTATGGGACTGAAAGAAGAAAAAGGTTCTTCGGACGGACATGAAGCCGCCTATGGAAAAGTAGTGGACATGTTGTTGGAACAACGAATGAAAGCGAAAGCGAATAAGGATTGGGCTACTTCTGACGAAATCCGTAATACACTGACCGCACTTGGATTTGAAATCAAAGACACCAAAGACGGTTTTGAGTGGAAACTGAACAAATAAAGCCCCGTCAAAGAAAGCAATCGGAAAAGGAACAGGCAGCATCGGGCCGAAGACGGTGTTGCCATACGGTAAAATCGGAATCCATTCAAAGGACTCTCCCTTTCCATAAACAGGAGAAAAGCACTTTGCCGAAGGAATGCCGGAACACCACGCAAAGCAACCGGCAACCTCCAACCGGACATTGAAAATCAAGGGATGTCCATCAAGTAAATAAGGTGAAGAGTAAGTTCCCATAGAACAGGTAAACTTACTCTTCACCGAATTCCAAAAATGCAGAATTTACTGAATGTCTCTTCAACAATACGGGATTTATCAAATTCCTCCCCTTACATACTTTTCAAAACCATTTCGACGGGTTGCCCATGCTGGCAAGTCACGGTTACTACCGTATCGTCCCCCTGCTGCTGCAACCGGACATTCTCCATCGGGGCTGCCAACGTCCAACTTCCTTTGAGACGTATATCCTTACGGACAGGACGGCTGGGTTCCTTGGTCGTATATGTTTTCTCCTTTATGTTCAGGTTCGGGTCACAGACACTTATACGGATTCCTCCGCCCGGTTCCTCCGCATACATCACCAAAGTCTCCGCAGGGATGCCGGCAACCACCTTGCCGCTGTCAGACCGGTAATCTTCAAAAGCGGCATACCCGGTAATACCGGTTTTCCTGTCATAAACGACGTGGGCAACCTGGTCACGCTGCAACACCTCATAAGGAACAACCTTACGGGAATCCTCCAACTCAGAGGCAGAAGGCTGAATCAAAACCATATATTCGTATGTCGCCCCCTTAGGCGCTTTCCCATGCTCCAGCCACGCGGAAGAGAACTTGCCTTTCGTCACTGCACGAGTCTTTTCATGGCGTGATTCCTGCTCCGCTACTTGTGAACGGACAGTCCCGTCAACCACATGATAATAATTGTCATAACCGTCCTGCAGCCAATAACCGTCATCTCCCGCCTTGGCATCCTTTCCATTATACTTAACCTGGAAAAGGGTCGTTTCCGTAGGATAATCCGTATTGCTGTTCGTGATACCTGTCCCCAAACAAACCATCCGGTTATCGAAACAAAAGACAGACTTACGAGCTACAAAATCAGACGTAAAATTCTCATAGTCGCGTTCCATCAGCTTCATGGCAAACATACCGTTCCGCCCGTCCAGAGAGGTGCTTCCGGAAAAATTCTCTTTCGAACGCGCCATCATAGTCCCTTTCAACGGACTGTCGAGCAACTCGAAAGGCAGATGAATCGTAGTCGTCCCCGGCAGCCGGTTCCAGTCCCAGCCTTCCTGTACAAAACCGCTTCCGGCACGGGACACCGGATTCCCCTTCCCCATAATCTGTACGGAGCCATAACTCTGGTAACGCCCGTAACGATTGTCCTTCACATAAATTTCAGCGCCCCAGACATCAGTAGTATATCCTTTCAGCGTCACCATCCAGTCCGCCCGACGGAAAATTCCCGCTGAACCGTAATTATAAACGAAAAATCCCTGCGGTGCACGGGCAGGCTCGATTCCTTCCTTCTTAAAGAAACGGGCGTTCGGCGTATCCCGTCCGTTCAGTAACCGTAAATAATCTGCCGCCAGACCCCGGTCGAACGAATCTCCCTTGCCCGACAAATCACCGGATAAGGCGATATGGGCAAATGCCTCAATATCCTCACTTCCCATCTTTCCGTTAAAAGGATGACGACCGCTGATACCAATCCCCCATTCGTAAAGATTACAGTAATTGCGCATGGCGACAAAAGCCGACTTTATGTGCTGACGGGCTTCTTCCGTCAATTCAAAGCCCGTACCATTGGTAAACGCAATGAACTGCCCCACTGTTGCCAGCACTCCCGTCGTATATCCCGGATAAAACCCTCCATGATGGAAAGTAGTGCCGTCTATTTTTATGCCGCCAATCGTGCCCGGCGTATAACGCAAAGAAGAAGACAACCAACGGGACAATCCGCTCAAAGCCTGCTCTTGTTCCCTCATGTCGGGAAACATCATGGCAGAAATAAATTTCGCCATCAACAGCGTATGCCAGGAATCCAACAATTCGTCACGTGTCGGAGAACAAGGGCGGCGAGTTTCCTGCAAAGCCGCCCAGAAACGCAATGCAGACAAATAAGTGTCCCGATGGGGATGCCGATAAATGGCATCGCGCATCAGCCATGCGGTCGTATATATCTTACGTATCTGATAACCGTAATGATGATTGGTTCCCATGCCACTGCCAAATGCAAATCCCTGATCGATGGCATAGTCAAACACCATGAAATAATTCTCCTCCGACGTCTTGTTCCGATTGCAAGAGGCGTCATAGGCGAAACCGGCCAGCATCTTCTCAATATCATTCCATGACATCTCCCCCTTCTTCTTGTCCTGTTCGTCCGGTGCCACAATAGGAGTCCCGACAAACCCCGTTCCCGCGGCAGATGGCTTGATGGCCGCCTTTTCAAAAGTTTTGTAGGCGGCGTTCACCTGTCCTTGAGGGGCTTTCTCCACCTTCAGGAAATCCGTCAGGCGTTGTTCAACGGTTTTCAGGTCCTTCTTCTGCCGGTCGGTCAGTTCAGACGCCAGAGGAATGTCATAAGACAGTTGTTCCCATTTCCAGACCAGGCACCAATGCCAAAGGTCCCGGTTAGACAACCCGTTGTTGGTAGGCAACTGTTGGTCCGGAGTAGTGCGGAGATTCATCTTTTTCTCCGGGAATGTCAGACGGTCCAGAAAGACACGTCCTTTTCGTTCGGGAGCAACCAGCCTGTAAGCCACAATATTCTTGTCTTTCTTGTTCCCCTTCATATACTCGAAGGAAATCCAGCAGGCACGCCATCCCGCCGCCTGCAAATGATAAGAGAACCAATAAGAGACCTCACCCTCCTTATTCAGAAATTCAAAACGGATGGAGTCCTGCTGCGGCTTCTCGTTATAAAGCCACAAAGTAATGCCGAACTGTTTTTCTTTTTTCGCGTTCAATGATAAAGGAGACACCCGGACATCCAAGGTAGAACCGGGTTGGAAATCCCATTCCAGACTGCTTTTCCCTTCTTTATAGAAAAGAGAAGAGATTTTCAGTTCTCCCTTTCCAGCCGCTTTAAATGTTTCGGGCACTTCATCCTCAAAACCGGTAAACTGGGCGAAAGCCGGAGAAGCCGCTGCGAACAGAAACAACAGCAGATAATAAACATTCTTTTTCATTCCGCACACATTTAATAAGGTATCCTGTCTGACAATATCTTCTCCGTATACCAGGGGTCATTGATTTCTTTCAACATCGCACCCATTTCACGATAAAGCTGTTCCACAATTTCCTTATTCTCTTCCAAAGGCAAATTGTGTAACTGGTACGGGTCTTTCGCGTCATCGAACAAAAGGCTCTTCTTCAACTCCTTCGTATCACGGTCAATATACAAAGCCAACGTATAGTTTGCAGTCTTGATTCCTCTTGAAGAAGGGAAATAAGTCTGTACCAACCCGTTTTCATCCTTCTCGCCGTCCAGATTCTGAATATACAACGCACCTGTAGGACGAACAATTTCCGCCTTCTCATCAAAGAAAAGAGGAGCGAAGTTGCGTCCCTGCACCTCCGACGGGATAGAATCGCCCAGTCCGCATAATCCGAGCACGGTAGGCATAATGTCCGGTGCGGAAAGTAGCAGATTATCCACCCTCGGTTTTATCTTACCTGGGAAACGGACCAGGAACGGGATGTTCATCGACTCCGAATAAGGAGAATTCTTCGGGTCGTCCGTCCGCTGGCTGCACATTGTCTCTCCATGGTCGGAAGCGAAAATAACAACCGTATTCTTATCCAGCCCCAACTCCTTCAAAGTTTCGAGAATCTGCCCGAAAGCCCGATCCACTCCGGTCACGGAAGCAAAATAATAACGGACAGACTCCGCCTTCTTCATCTTCAAGTCCACGTTAGGACGAACCAACAGGCTGTCTAGCGGCACGTCTTTATAAAGATTAAAGTCCTGCTCCTCGCAATCGTCTAACGAACGGTACGGACTGTGGGGAGGATTCATACCTACCATAATGAAGAAAGGCTTCTTTGTATCCCGCACGTTCCCTTCATTTTTCAGATAAGAAACCACCTTACCCGATTCATGCAGGGGCGACCACTCTTTCGGCTCGTGCTTTTTGCCGTCCGTATCCCAGTAATGCGGATTCTTATGCTCGTCAAACGTACCGTAAGAATACCAGTAATTAAAACCATGCCGGCGTTCTTTCGGCGTATAAGCATCCCATACCGGACGCTTTGCCTCTACATACTGTCCCGGATGTTCGGGGTCGTTCGGAGTAGGAAAATCGGCATGGAGCTTGCCGAAGTAAGCGCAATCATAACCGGCTTTGCTGAACACGTCACCGATACATTCGGCATCTTCACGCAAAGAACTGATAGGACGGGTAGAGTTGCAATTCAAAGGCACGCCGCTACGATTGGGATACATGCCGGTCAGCAGCATACCGCGATGGGGGCTGCTCAACGGGCAGTTACTCTGGGCGGAAGACAAAACTACGGACTCACGAGCAAATGCGTCCAGATTAGGAGTATGCACGGGGTCACCCTTAAAATTCACCTTATCCCGGAATCCTTCCTGGCTCCAGAATCCCATTGCCTGGTTACGGTACTGGTCGGGAAACACATAGATGATATTAGGATGTTCCGGTTGCTCAGCTACCGGCTTCGGAGCTTTGCAGCCTTGTGCCGCAAACAACGTCAGTCCTCCCATCAGGAGGTTAATAGGTTTATTCATGATAGTTATAATTAATTGATAAGAATAGTAGTAAACAACCGACGGCGATGAACAACGAACGGTGAACAAGCCATGTATCTCAAGCGTATGTTCACCGTTTGCTGTTCCTGTTGCCTATTGTCCGATTTTATTTCTTTTCCAAATCCCTCTTACGCATCAGTCCTTCCAGGAAGTAGTAATCGGCATAATTCAGAGGTACATCGATTTCCTGTCCGTGAGGGATGCTTCCTACGGAATGCATCAGAATAAAATTACCGTTTGTCCCTACCTCGGCACGATAAGCGGGCGAACCCAGGCTTTCCATAATCTTATCGGCAGTCTCTTTATAACGGTTACCCGGCAGATAACCGTCCAATTCATAAAGGGCTGAAGCCGTACAAGCTGCTGCCGAAGCGTCACGGGGTTCATTAGGAATGTTCGGTGCATCGTAATCCCAGTAAGGAACAAGGTCTTCCGGCAAATTCTTATGGTTGAAAATGAAATTATATACTTTTTGTGCCTGGTCGAGATACTTCTTATCTTTGGTGTAGCGGTAGCAAGTCGTATATCCATAGAGTGCCCAAGCCTGACCGCGCGCCCAAGCAGATTCGTCCGCATATCCCTGTGCCGTCTGTCTCTTACGCACCTCTCCCGTTTCCGGGTCGTAATCCACCACATGATAGCAACTGTTGTTCGGACGGAAATGATGTTTCATTGTCGTATCAGCGTGTTTCACGGCAATATTGTAGAAAGTCGAGTCACCGGAAAATGCCGTCGCTTCAAACAACAGTTCCAGGTTCATCATATTATCGATAATCACCGGACATTTCCATCCGCGTTTCCCCTGCCAACCTCTGTCGGCATCCCACGACTGGATAACACCCGCATTCGGACGGAAACGGGTAGAAAGCGACTTGGCAGCCTCAACCACCACATCCTTATACTCCGTCTTGTTTGCCATGCGGTAACCGTTCAGATAGCTGCAACCAATCATAAAACCAACATCGTGATGCCACTTCAAATATTTCACCGAATCAAGGGCTTCCGTATATTTCTCCGCCAACGGCAGCCATTTCGGGTCTCCGGTCAGATTGTAAGTCAGCCAGATGTTACCGGGGAAAAAGCCGGAGCACCAGTCGTCAATCGGTATATAAGATATACTGCCGTCTTTCTTAATGGTTCTGGGATTCAGAATTTTACCGGACTTCTCGATAATATCCGTCTGGATGGTGTGTTGTGCCACCGCATTGTCAATGTTGTCCTGGATAAAATCCTTTTCAACTTTTTTTTGTCCGCCGCAACTCGTAAAGATTAGAAGGGAAAGTCCTAATGCGCTAAGAATTGTTTTCATAATACATGGATTATTTGTTAAGTGATTAATTTTCCTGATTGCAAAAATAGCGTATTCTTACAGTTCAGACCGACCTAAATAATCCAAATGACGGATAATTTTGGTACATTTCTCAAAGAAACAATACTTTTATACAACTATCTCCTTTAAGCCGCCGGTATCACTCATTCTTCCCGTACAGTCGCAATCACAATCCGTTTCTCTACTCTTTCCGTACGGTATCCACGCCCGCCCCGGTCTTATCTCCCGAACATCCGATTTCATACTCTGCATATCCGAGATTTTACACCCGGATATCCAAGCTTTACTCTTATGCTTCCGGGCCCCCATGTCCGGCTATCCGTCAATTACCGGAACCGACAGTTCCAGCCTATGGTAAACTTCCCGGCGATTAACGGGGAACTCTCTTTTCCCGACATGCAAGAGATGGGAAATTATCTGCCTATCGTCATTACGAAAAACGACAGAGAATGCCGGGCAATAACCTCAAACCGGCATCCGAAGGGCACTCCGGCGCTATTATTTCCATTTCCCGAATGTCGCTACTTTCCATTCTCTCATTCCCCTTTCCATCTCTCCCGTCATTTCCCAGCCTCTCATCATTTTCCGGCTTCCTGCCGTTTTCCGGCCTTCCATCCTTTTTCAATGTCCTTTCGTTCCGTGTTTATTTTTTCAATGCTTATTTTCATCGATACTATTGAAAACGATTATCTTTGCAAAGTATGTAATATTTACCAGATACAATAATATGCAATATGACAGCACAAGAATTTTTCAAGAATGACCTGTTTGCAGAAAATGCAGGTGTAGTACTATTAGAGGTACGCGAAGGATATAGCAAAGCGCAATTGGAAATTAAACCGGAACATCTCAACGCAGGGGCGCGGACACAGGGAGGAGCAATTTTCACATTGGCAGACCTGGCGCTTGCCGCTGCCGCCAACTCACATGGGACACTGGCTTTCTCACTCTCGTCGACCATCACTTTTTTACGTGCAAGCGGACCGGGAGACATTCTTTATGCCGAAGCCCGCGAACGCTACATCGGCAGGAGTACGGGATGCTACCAAGTCGATGTAACCAATCAGAACGGCGACCTGATTGCGACTTTCGAATCCAGCGTATTCAGAAAAGAGCAGAAAGTCCCTTTCAATATCTGACGCTTAACGGCCGGTAACCGGAAAACGGCAAATGGAATAAATTCCCCGGCTGCCGGTTATCGGCTACCGGTCATTTAACCACAGAGGTAAGCGGATGACGGTTTCCGGTGACACTGCTTAAAAACGCTTTCGCCGAGCCGAAATTCAGATACATATCCAGACGGACAGGAAGATGATTCAAATCGTCCGTCACGAAAAAAGTGATGACCTCTTTCTCCTTCCCTTTCTTATCGTACTCGACCAGTGAGAAAACCAAGCAACGATAAGTCACTCCGTTTTCCGCCTTTACATTTTCCTTTCCACGATAAATAAGAGTCTGCTCTTCTACCTTACGGCCGGTAGCCATCGGGAATTTAATCTTATCCCCCACCTTATAGTCCGCCGGATCATAAGAGCGTGCCTGCGCAAGGATGCTCAGCATGTCATAAATGCAACGGCTATCGCTCGCTTCGGATTCGTTAATCTCTCCATCCCGGTAAGTACGTTTCTGATTGACAAAACAAAGCCCGTCTTTGTAAGAGAACCATGCCTCATCCACGGTATAGCGTTTTCCTTCCTCCGCACCTTTGCGAAAATAGCGGGGTTCCAGCTTCTCGCCGATAACACAGGTCAGCGTATCGCGCATCTTGAAAAAAAAGTCGGCACGCTTGCTGCCTAACGCCAACAGATTTATACGGTAGGCAGGTTCCGAATGATATATAGTCGCATTGGTAGTCAGGCTGGCAAGTCCGGCTTTCACCCATACGAACTTCCAGTTGAAATACAAGTCGTACATCACATGCTCGCCGGATTTAAACGCATCGTTCTTCGCTTCACACTGGGCACCGGCGGGAAGGGCGGCAATTCCCATCAGCAAAGTTAACAATCCGATGGCAAAGTTACGCCGAACGCTAACGGCGACGGTTCTGGTTATTTCGATCTTTCTTTTTCTTGTCTTCATCTGGTTTTTGTTTTTTAAGTTCGTCCGGCTTCTGTTTATCCACAGGGGTCGCGTGGATATCCCACGGTTGTGTCACGTCCCATAATGCCTTGTATTCCAATATGCCCGGATAATAGTAGACTGTTTCCGGCTGTATGCCTTTCTCAAAATCTCCCGTATCCCATTCCCCGTTTCCGTTCGTATCATTGATTAACCGTGCGGCGTATTTTCCCGGATTCAGGAAGTAAAAGTCTACCATCCCGTCTTTCTCCACCCTCCTCTTGCGGACCACTTTGTCTTGTGCGTCAAGCAACTCGACGAATGCAAGGGAATCGGCGCCTGTCACACTAAAATGGAGAGTGAAATATTCATCCTCGCTGCGCACCTTGAATTCCTGTTTTATCTTATCGGTAAACAACCCGTATATACCGTGAAATGCCGTCGAATCAACTGAGAATTCATATTCTAAGGTCGGCTCCCAGTCATAATACAAATTAAACTTTTTCAAGTTAACGGAATCTTGCATGAACTCGAAAGGTATATCTTTCCAAAGCGTATCCACTTTCTGTTTTAAATGGATTGCCGTACTGTCGAAGCTGGCGATGGGTTCGTCAAAAGTCAGGGAAATGTAACCGTACACCTCCATCGATGAAGGCGCGTTGACATTCACCGACAAGAACTTGGTAGGTTCCGGCTCGTCTTCTTCATCTTTCTTTTTCTTTTTTTTCGAATTCTGTATGTTCGGCAAGTGCCGACAGC
>NZ_CAUCSQ010000069.1 GCF_958445495.1 uncultured Bacteroides sp.
CTCTTAGCTCAGTTGGTAGAGCAACTGACTCTTAATCAGTGGGTCCAGGGTTCGAGTCCCTGAGGGTGTACAAATCCGGAGTTTGCAATAAGAGAATTTATGTTGCACTCTTAGCTCAGTTGGTAGAGCAACTGACTCTTAATCAGTGGGTCCAGGGTTCGAATCCCTGAGGGTGTACGAAGTAAAAAGGTAATTCAAAGAGAAACTCTGAAAATCAATGATTTTTGGAGTTTTTTCTTTTATGAGCCCTAACAAAATATAGAAATAACCACAGGCTTATCCGTGGAATTTTTTTGAGAAAAGAAAAAAAACTACTTTTCGAGGGTGCGGGAGTCGTTACGCATTCCTGGTACGGGTAGGTGTTCCCTCTATGTAGCAGATACCGGGAGTTTATGGCTTAATTGCATCCGAACAATTTAGATGTACACGTTATGATTAACGAAAATACGGGAGTACCTTTAACTTGACTTGAATGTTGCCTGAAATAGGGGATGGAATAGGGGAATGAAAAACCGCTGTCCGGATTTATATGGTTTCGAACAGCGGTGTTAATCGTATCTATCGTTATTATTTATATAGATTAAAACTTGAAGAAATTTTTAGCGTTATTGTAACTGATATCTTCAATCATTTGGTTTACCCGTTCCATTTCTGATACAGGGATTTCACCGTTTTCTACATCCCGGCCTACTAAATTACATAATGTGCGGCGGAAATATTCATGACGCGGATAGGAAAGGAATGAACGGGAATCGGTTAACATTCCTACAAAACGGCTTAAAAGTCCGAGTACGGATAAAGCATTCATTTGTTTTTCCATACCGTCTTTCTGGTCCAAGAACCACCAGCCGGAACCGAACTGGATTTTACCGGGGATAGAGCCGTCCTGGAAATTGCCTAGCATGGTAGCGATTACCTCATTGGCACAAGGATTCAGGTTATATAAGATTGTTTTGGTTAGTTTACCGTTGGTATTCAAACGGTCGAGGAATTTAGCCATGGCTTTAGCCGTCGTAAATTCACCGATGGAATCAAAACCGGTGTCAGGACCTAATAATTTGAACATTTTCGTATTGTTGTTGCGGATAGCCCCGTAGTGGAATTGTTGGGTCCATCCTTTTTCCCAATCCATTTCTCCGAAAATTACCAGCATTGCCGATTTGAATTTCAGGATTTCTTCGTTGGTAAGTGCAGTACCGCCGTACACCTTATTAAATATGGCCTTAATTTCCGCATCTGTATAATCTTCCGCATAGAATTCTTCAATACCGTGGTCGGAAAGGCGGCAACCTTGTTCTGCAAAGAAGTCATGGCGTTTATGCAATGCGGCAATCATGTCGTCAAAACCGGAGATGGTGATACCGCTTACTTCCGATAATTTTTCTATGTATGCGCGGAAATCAGCAGGTACTTCTACTGCCATTGCTTTGTCTGGACGCCATGTTGGCAACATTTTGATTTCAAAACCGCTTTCCCGTGTTTTTATATGGTATTCCAGAGAGTCAACCGGGTCGTCGGTTGTACAAACGGTTTCTACATGATAGCGACGCATCATTCCACGTGCAGAATATTCGGGCTGGGCAAGCTTTTCATTACATTCATCATAAATCTCACGGGCTGTTTTTGGATTTAATATTTTATTAATGCCAAAAGCAGTCTTTAATTCCAGGTGAGTCCAGTGGTATAATGGATTGCGGAAAGTATAAGGTACCGTCTCCGCCCATTTCTTGAATTTTTCCCAGTCTGTAGTGTCTTTTCCTGTGCAGAAACGCTCATCGACACCATTTGTACGCATGGCACGCCATTTATAATGGTCGCCTCCTAGCCAGATTTCAGTCAGGGATTTAAATTTGTAGTCGTCAGCTACCATTTGGGGAATTAAATGACAGTGGTAGTCGATAATCGGCATCTTTGCCGCATGTTCATGATACAACTTTTGTGCAGTTTCCGTCTGCAACAAGAAGTTTTCATCCATAAAATTCTTCATTATTACTGTGCTTTTAGTATATAAAATTATTACTTTTTCTATTTATACCTATATAGTATTGATTTTAAAGCTAATAGGTGTAAATTTACGTTTTAGTTTTATTAACCGTTATCGAACACAAAAATAGAAAATTTACTTGGAGTAACAAAATAATTCGTATATTTGCAGCGATTATTTATAATATTTAAGTTTTACCGCTATGGAGGACCGGAATTATACCATTAAAGACATAGCCCGTATGGCGGGTGTTTCTGCCGGAACGGTAGACAGGGTGTTACATAATCGGGGGGATGTATCTCCTAAAAGTAAGGCTAAGGTACAGAAGGTATTGGATGAGATTCATTATCAACCTAATGTTTTCGCTATCGGACTGGCTGCTAAAAAGAAATATTCTTTCGTATGTTTGATTCCTTATTATGTGGAACATGATTATTGGCATTCTGTAGTGGGAGGGATTGAGCGTGCCCGGCAAGAGTTGCGTCCTTTTAATGTAAATGTGGAATATCTGTACTACTGTCACGGGGACGAAGAGAGTTATCGGAAGGCTTGCGGTTCTATAAAAGAGAGTAATGCAGATGCTGTATTGATTGCTCCGAATTTCCGGGAAGAGACTTTGTCATTGACTGCTTATTTGCGGGAGAATCAGATAGCTTATGCTTTTGTCGATTTCAACGTGGAAGAGGGGGATGCGTTGACCTACATCGGGCAGGATTCTTATAAAAGTGGATATATTGCAGCTAAAATATTAATGCGCAATTATTCGGCTGGGGAAGGGCAGGAACTGGTGCTGTTTTTAAGCAATAATAAGAATAGTCCTGCTGAAATTCAGATGCAACGCCGTTTGAAGGGTTTTATGCAGTATATTGCCGAAGAATATGACAATCTGGCGGTTCACGAGGTCGTATTGAGTAAATCCAATCAAGAAAATAACCGGAAAGTATTGGACGTTTTTTTTCAGGCGCACCCGAAGGCTATACTCGGAGTTGTGTTTAATTCCAGGGTGTATCAGTTGGGAGAGTATCTCCGCCATACGGGACGCAGCATGAAAGGATTGATAGGATATGACCTTTTGAGAGCAAATGTAGAATTGCTGAAATCTGGCGATGTACATTATTTAATCGGGCAACGACCGGGACTGCAAGGGTATTGCGGCGTGAAGGCTTTGTGTGATTACGTGGTATTCAAAAAGCACATCGAACCTGTGAAGTACATGCCCATTGATATTCTGATTAAGGAGAATATTGATTTTTATTTTGAATTAGTATAATATCAACTTTATAAATTACAACTAACATGAAAGTATTAAACAAGGAAAATGCTCCTAAAGCACAACGCCCGGAGCGTATTATTCAATTTGGCGAAGGTAACTTTTTACGCGCTTTTGTAGACTGGATTATTTATAACATGAACCAGAAAACGGATTTCAACAGCAGTGTCGTAGTGGTTCAACCAATTGAAAAAGGGATGGTCGACATGTTGAATGCACAAGACGACCTTTATCATGTCAACCTTCAAGGATTGGATAAAGGTGAGGTGGTTAATAGCTTGACTATGATTGATGTAATCAGTCGTGCACTCAATCCATATACTCAGAATGACGAGTTTATGAAATTGGCGGAACAACCGGAAATGCGTTTTGTTATTTCGAATACTACGGAAGCCGGCATCGCTTTTGACCCTACTTGCAAACTGGAGGATGCTCCTGCTTCGTCTTATCCGGGCAAATTGACCCAATTGCTTTATCATCGTTTTAAAACATTCAATGGCGATAAAACAAAAGGACTGATAATTTTCCCTTGTGAACTTATTTTCTTGAATGGGCATAAACTGAAAGAGACGATTTATCAATATATCGAATTGTGGAATTTGGGGAATGAGTTTAAAACTTGGTTTGAAGAAGCCTGCGGCGTATATGCTACATTGGTAGACCGTATTGTTCCGGGATTCCCGCGCAAGGACATTGCCGCCATCAAAGAGAAGCTGCAATATGATGATAACTTGGTTGTTCAGGCTGAAATTTTCCATTTGTGGGTTATTGAGGCTCCACAGGAGGTTGCAAAAGAATTCCCGGCTGACAAAGCTGGTCTGAATGTATTGTTTGTGCCGTCGGAAGCTCCTTATCATGAACGTAAGGTAACTTTATTGAATGGCCCTCATACCGTTCTTTCTCCGGTTGCTTATTTGTCTGGGGTGAATATTGTCCGTGATGCATGTCAGCATGAGATAATTGGAAAATATATTCATAAGGTAATGTTTGATGAGTTGATGGAAACCTTGAACTTGCCGAAAGATGAACTGGAGAAATTTGCAAATGATGTATTGGAGCGTTTCAACAATCCGTTCGTAGAACATGCGGTGACGAGCATTATGCTGAATTCTTTCCCCAAATATGAAACTCGTGATTTACCGGGGTTGAAGACTTATCTGGAACGTAAAGGTGAACTTCCTAAAGGATTGGTGCTTGGCCTGGCTGCTATCATTACTTATTATAAAGGTGGTGTACGTGCTGACGGTGCTGAAATTGTGCCGAATGACGCTCCGGAAATCATGAATTTGCTGAAAGAGCTTTGGGCTACAGGCTGTACGAAAAAGGTTACGGAAGGTGTCTTAGGGGCAGAATTTATCTGGGGTGAAGATTTGAATAAGATTCCGGGATTGGCAGATGCCGTGAGAGCAAATCTGGATTCAATTCAGGAAAAAGGAATGCTTGAAACTGTGAAAGGTATTCTGTAAGACATAAGATATAACTTGAGGTTGATAAAGTAGAGGGTGTTTTGGTAGAGTGTGTACAACTATCAAAATGCCCTTAACTGTTAGATAATTAAGAGACGGTAAGTAATTGTTAAAGATTAAATTTGCATTCTTCATATTTTTTATTTCCACAACCTTCTTTTTCTTCGTTTTCACGGTTTGAAAAGGCTCAAATCCTTAAAGACCAATTTTGCCTCTTTCTACATGAATTATTATTCTATTTTTCTGTTTTATAAGTGCTTGGATTATTGTGTGAAACGAATTTAATGTGATGAATATTACATTACCTTTACGAGAAAACTCATAAATTGTATTCTTCGGAACATCTTATACCTTGAACATGAAACAATAAAAAGAAGATTAAACTTTATCTGTTTCCAGATATATTCATTAACTTTGTAATTAGCTCAAATTGGCTTTATACAGGATTTAATATGGAAAATCTGATTGAATTATCACATACTGAAGTGACATTAGCATTTGTAGCGTCCTGCATTGGAAGTACTGCACGCCGATTAGGTACATCATATCAAGAAGTTTTTACCCGCATGAAGCGTGTAGGCATGATTGAGAATTACATCTTACCTTGCTATGATGTATTACATACTGAGAGTCGCGAGCATGTGACTGATAATATGGTAGAATGTCTGACAACTTGGGAGGCAAAACGATGAAGATAACTGTATATCATGGAGGAACGGAACGAGTTGATGTCCCTATTTGCCGTTTAGGAAGGGAGAATCTTGATTTTGGTCGTGGATTCTATGTTACAGACATCAAAGAGCAGGCTTGTCGTTGGGCTATTGCAACGGCTAAGCGACGCAATACCCAAGCTATTATTAATATTTACCAACTTGATAGAGAACTTGTCTTGGAAAAGGCTCGTTGTAGGGTGTTCAAGGTTTACGATTCGGAATGGTTGGAATTTATTGTAGCCAGTCGTCGTGGACTGAATCCGGCGGCAAATTATGATTATATAGAGGGAGGTGCCGCGAATGACCGGGTAATTGATACGGTAAATTTATATATGTCTGGTTTGATGAGTGCTGATGTGGCCTTACAGCGTCTTGCTCAACACCAACCAAATAATCAGATTGGTTTGTTAAACCAAAATATTACGGATAAATACCTTACTTATGGTGGAACAGAACTGGCAGAATGACCCTGTAAAGTCTCCTGAAATTCAAGAGATAATATTAAGCAATCGTATCGGTATCATTGCTGCCGAACTTTCAAAGCGTTTGGAGATTGCTCCAGTCAGAGCATTGCAATTATTTTATGAAAGCAAGACGTGTGCTGACTTGCATGACAAGGAAACAGGGCTTTATCTTTATGGTAATCTCTATATCGCTGACGAATTCATGCGGGAGTATCAAAATAAGTTATAAGTTCATTCAGCCGTATGCAAAATAAATGTAGTAGCTCCAATTGTCACAATAGCACCATCTTCAATACGTACACGGTCTTTATCTCCCAGAATTTCATTCATGAGGAACGTACCTGTGAGGCTAGGAGCATCTCGTAATGTGTAAACTAGCTTTCCTTGCTTATTGCGCTTTACATTAATGATGCAATGGCGACGGTCCATACTCATATCGCCGCTTTCAATAGGGGTATTGATTATAGTTCCTACACAACGGCGACCTATAACATTGTCGCCTTCCTGTAGTGGAAGTATCTGCTTAAAGCCGAATATGTTTTCAATGACTGTGATATATCCGAATTCTTCTTTATGCATTTCAGCTTCTTTATCCAGATTCTCTTCTTTTCTAAGGGCGCTTATTTTACTTTTCCCAAGTCGGATACTGAATTGTTTACCACAATATTCACAAATAAATACAAGCGACTGACCTTCCTTATACTTGGTTTCATCAAAATAAAGGTAATTTTCGCATTTCGGACAAAGAACTCGTTTCATATTTTCTTTTAAAAAGGGGAATTATTTTGCCAATAACCAGGCATTCTTGTAAGTTTCGTTTTTTCTCAGTTCTAACAATTGTATCATTGCCTCTTTACGATTATTGAAAGAACGTATGCTGACACGTACTTTACCGTCCGTATTCAAAGCGCAAGCCTCCGGAAATCCTTTTTCTTTCAATTGGTTTGCCATTATTTCCGCATCTTTCATGCTGATTCCACCTGCTACAATAATATGGAAGGGATTGTTTTTCTCCTTTAGCCCGGTTACGATAGGAGTGGGGGTTGTTTTCTGTTTATCCACCTCTTTGTTTACTTTTATTTCTTTTATTGTAATGGGCTTTGAGGTTTTAGCCTTATCAACCGTAATTTTTGATACGGGCTTCTTTCCCTTCTGGCGGACTGTATTGTCATGTACAGGAACAGGAGTCACCGCAACCGATTGCTTTTCGATTTGTTCAAAGAGTTCACCCGGTAATAGTTGGGCGTAATTATTTCTCTGGATATCGGTATTTTCTACTCGGGTTGAGAATGCGAAGAACAATATAATAGCGGCAATCATAGCTACCGCGTTGCGAAAATAGGCGCGGTTGATTTTGATTTCATAGGTTTTCTTTTCTTTTGTCAGACTGGCCGGTATTAATACTTTTTCCTTTTGTTTGAGAGTGGAAAGTTCGGAGATTTCAAAAGAATCCAATCCGTATAATGAAGGAGTCGTAATCTTGTAGTCATAAGGCACAAACTCATAATTCCCGTAAATATTATAGTGGATTTCACCGATGTTTTCCAATTGGGCTTTTCCTTCTTTGTGAAGAAGTTCTATGAATTGCTTAATCTCTTTTTCTACAATCCGGGTAGCGTCGGAAAAACTTGTATCGTATGCTGACATATAGGATTGCACCAATACGCCGTCATTTAATTTCAATTGAGGGTTAAAGCCGATTGTACGGGTAGGGGGAAGAAAGAGATTCTCCTCTTTTATATGAGTCGCGGGAGCATAATGAGCTACAAATCCCCCAAATCCCGGAACGATTACACAATCGTTTTCCAACAGTAAAGTTTCTATATGTTGCGCCAATTCAATCATGTGTGCAAAATTAAGAGATAAATTGAATATATCCCAGAAAACTTCGAAAAAATCACTACTTTTGCATCGTTTTATTTACTACTATTAACAATGAATTATATACAGACGGAAATAGACGGAGTATGGTTGATAGAGCCTAAGGTTTTCTCCGACGAACGTGGCTATTTTATGGAGGCTTTTAAAAAAGAAGAGTTTGAAGCCAATATAGGTCCCGTGGATTTTGTGCAAGATAACGAGTCTAAATCTTCTTTTGGTGTATTACGTGGTTTACACTATCAGAAAGGGGAGTATAGCCAGGCAAAATTAGTTCGCGTCATCAAAGGAGAAGTATTGGATGTTGCCGTTGATTTGCGTAAATCATCACCGACGTTTGGCAAACACGTCAGCGTATTGCTTAGTGAAGAAAATAAGAGGCAGTTTTTTATTCCTCGCGGTTTTGCCCACGGATTTGCCGTGTTGAGTGAAGAGGCTGTTTTTACGTATAAGGTAGACAATAAATATGTTCCGCAGGCAGAAGCTTCTATTTTATTTAATGACGAGACATTAGGAATAGACTGGCCGTTGGCAGAGGAACAAATGATACTGTCTCCTAAAGACAGGCAGGGAACAACCTTCAAAGAGGCTGTATATTTCGAATGAACAATTAACAAACAATAGAGAAATATGAAAATTGCAATTGTAGGAACGGGCTATGTGGGTTTGGTATCCGGCACATGTTTTGCGGAAATCGGTGTGGATGTAACTTGTGTCGATACGAATCATGAGAAAATAGAGTCTTTGCAGAAAGGGATTATTCCGATTTATGAGAATGGATTGGAAGAAATGGTGCTTCGTAATATGAAAGCAAAGCGTTTGAAGTTTACGACATCGTTGGAAAGTTGTTTGGATGATGTGGAAGTTATATTCAGCGCTGTGGGTACTCCTCCGGATGAAGATGGAAGTGCCGACTTGAAATATGTGCTGGAAGTGGCCCGTACCATTGGACGCAACATGAAACAATACAAGCTGGTGGTGACTAAAAGTACAGTTCCGGTAGGGACGGCAAGCAAGGTGCGTGCAGTGATTCAGGAGGAACTGGATAAGAGAGGAGCGGCAATCGAATTTGATGTGGCTTCTAATCCGGAATTTTTGAAGGAAGGAAATGCCATTAATGACTTTATGAGTCCGGACCGTGTTGTAGTGGGAGTGGAGTCCGCACGGGCCGAGAAACTGATGTCTAAGTTGTATAAGCCGTTTTTATTGAATAATTTCCGTGTCATTTTTATGGATATCCCGTCTGCGGAAATGACTAAATATGCTGCCAACTCGATGCTTGCAACCCGTATCAGTTTTATGAATGATATTGCAAATCTGTGTGAACTGGTCGGTGCGGATGTGAATATGGTGCGTAGCGGAATCGGTTCGGATACCCGTATCGGACGCAAATTCTTATATCCGGGTATCGGATACGGCGGTTCTTGTTTTCCTAAAGACGTTAAGGCCTTAATTAAAACGGCAGAACAGAATGGATACTCGATGCGGGTGCTCCGCGCCGTGGAAGAGGTGAACGAGTCTCAGAAGAGTGTTTTGTTTGACAAGCTTTCAAAACAGTTCAACGGAGATTTGAAGGGAAAGGTCGTTGCTTTATGGGGACTGGCATTTAAGCCGGAAACGGATGATATGCGCGAAGCTCCGGCACTCATATTGATTGATAAACTGTTAAAAGCCGGCTGTCAGATACGTGCTTATGATCCTGCTGCCATGCAAGAATGCAAACGGCGGATTGGAGATTCCATCTATTATGCCTGTGATATGTATGATGCGGTGCTTGATGCCGATGTTCTGATGTTGGTGACCGAATGGAAAGAATTCCGATTGCCTTCATGGGCTGTGATTAAGAAGACGATGGCGCAATTGGTTGTGTTGGACGGACGTAATATCTACGATAAAAAGGAGATGGAAGAATTGGGATTTGTTTATTCATGTATTGGAAAATAGAATAATCAAAGAGAGTGTCCTTACTATAAAATTGGGGTAGATGATGAGATATGTGGCAGTATTGACAGTTATTTTTCTTGTGGCATGTAACGGCAATAAGAATTTACATACTTCCGGACCGGAGGAAGAGAATTACAATGCGAAAGAAATGTTGCAGGGAATTTGGCTGGATGATGAGACAGAAAGCCCGTTGATGCGTGTAGAAGGAGATACCATCTATTTTGCGGATTCTCAAAGTGCTCCTATTACATTCAGGGTTATACGGGATGCTCTTTATACTTATGGGAATGATACCACTTGTTATAAAATAGATAAGCAAGCGGAACATATATTCTGGTTCCATTCCATAACAGACAATATCGTCAGGTTGCATAAGTCGGAAGATTTGAATGATTCTTTGTTTTTCGCGCGTCAGGAATTGGTTATTCCTACTTATACGGAGGTAACCAAACGGGATAGTGTGGTGATGTATAACGGTATTCGTTATCGTGCTTATGTGTATATCAATCCTTCCCGGATGCGGGTCATTAAAACAACTTATTCCGAAGACGGGATTAGCATGGACAATGTGTATTACGATAATGTAATGCACATTTGTGTTTATGAAGGAAGGAAAAGCATATTTGCCAGTGATGTTACCAAACAGATGTTCAGCAAAGTCGTCCCGGAAGATTTTCTGATACAGGCAATTTTATCTGATATCAGGTTTATAAAAGTCGACCGGAATGGTTTTCATTATCAAGCTGTTTTAGCCATTCCGGAGAGTTCGATTTATAGTATAGCGGATATGGAGGTAAGTTTAGAAGGAAATCTGACTATTACTTCAATCAAATAAAGTTAAGTTATTTTTGTCTGGAAGAGGAATGGTTGTTTCCTTTTCCTCCATTATATTTTTTACCTTTAAAATTTCTCTTCTTGGAATAGTTGCCGTTTCTTTTATTGTTAAAAGAGCGCGGTTTATATTCCGGCGCTTCTCCCAGTTCTTCCGGAATGGGAATTTTATATATTTCTTTTTCAAGAAAATTCTCGATACTTTTGAAACTGCTTTGTTCTTTTTCGTTGACGAATGTGAGTGCCACGCCGTCATTATTGGCACGTGCCGTACGGCCGATGCGGTGTACGTAGTCTTCGCTGTCATGAGGAACATCAAAGTTAATAACCAGGCGAATATCGTCAATGTCGATGCCACGTGCGACAATGTCTGTAGCTACGAGGATGTTAATCCGTCCTGCTTTAAAGTCATGCATGACAGTTTCCCGTTGGATTTGCTCAAGGTCTGAATGCATTTCCCCCACATTCAGCTTCATTGATTTTAGAGCTTTCGTCACTTCTTTGACTTTGATTTTGGAAGATGCGAAGATGATGACCCGTTCGGGAACTTCGTCAGTGAAAAGGCTGCGGATGATTCCTAATTTTTGGTTTTCATAACAGATGTAAGCTGCCTGAATGATTTTGTCGGCCGGTTTTGAGACGGCAAGTTTTATTTCTGCCGGTTCATTCAAAATCGTATTTGCCAACTGTTGTATCTTTGCAGGCATTGTTGCTGAAAACATGATGGTTTGCCGCTCTTTCGGCAAATATTTTACTATCTGCATGATATCGTCGTAAAATCCCATATCGAGCATGCGATCCGCCTCGTCCAAAATAAAATAGGAAACTTTGGATAAATCTACGTAGCCGAGACTCAAATGGGCTATTAAGCGTCCGGGAGTTGCAATAACGACATCAGCGCCTAATGTAAGCCCCTTTTTTTGCTGCTCGAACAGGATACCGTCATTTCCGCCATATACGGCGACACTCGATACTGGCATAAAATAAGAAAAACCTTCCATCTGTTGGTCAATCTGTTGGGCTAATTCCCGCGTAGGAGACATGATTACACAGTTGATGGCATCTTCGGGATGATTTCCTTCGGATAATTTGTTCAACACGGGAAGTAGGAATGCCGCTGTCTTTCCTGTACCGGTTTGCGCTACAGCTATCAAATCTTTACCTTCAAGTATGATTGGAATCGCTTGTTCTTGTATAGGCGTACATTCGTCAAATCGCATGGCATCAAGTGCCTCAAGTACATTTGTATTAAGTTGTAGTTCGGAAAACTTCATTCTTTCAATTTATTTATCGGCAAAGATATACTATTTTTTTCTCTCAATTACATATTCAGGTAAGAATCTTTGAATCCAAGGAAATAGAGTACTCCGTCAAGACCGATGGTGTTGATGGATTGCTTGGCATTCGCCACCACTTTAGGCTTGGCGTGGAATGCAATTCCCAATCCTGCAATGCCTAACATGGGCAGGTCGTTAGCGCCGTCTCCTACGGCGATTGTCTGGGCGATATCCACCTTTTCCACTTGGGCTATCAGCCGGAGTAGTTCTGCTTTTCGTTTTCCGTCCACTACATCACCCAAATAACGTCCGGTCAATTTTCCGTCGATAATTTCCAACTCATTCGCATACACATAATCTATACCGTATTTCTTTTGCAAATATTGGCCGAAATAGGTAAATCCTCCGGAAAGGATGGCAATCTTATAACCGTATTTTTTTAACACGTACATCAGTCGGTCTACTCCTTCCGTGATAGGCAGGTTTTCTGCGATTTCCTGCATTACCGATTCATCCAACCCTTTCAAAAGTGCTACACGGCGTGTAAAGCTTTCCGTAAAATCTATTTCTCCTCTCATGGCGCTTTCGGTAATGGCTTTAACTTCATCCCCTACACCGGCACGGATAGCTAATTCGTCGATAACTTCCGTTTCAATCAATGTGGAATCCATATCAAAACAAATCAAGCGGCGCATGCGACGATACATATTATCTTGCTGGAAAGAGAAGTCCATTTCCAGTTCGCTGGCTAATTTCATTAATCCTTCCTGCATGGCAACGCGGTCTTTCGGCGTGCCTCTTACGGAGAACTCGATACAGGCTCGTGTATGTGTGTCCGTCTTGTTCTCATCCAGTGGGATACGCCCGGTCAAACGCTTGATTGCATCGATATTCATACCCTGTTCCGCCAATATCTTGGTAGCCGCAGAAATTTGTAATGCAGAAAGTTTGCGCCCTAATACCGTCAGGATATAACGGTTCTTTCCTTGCATGCCCACCCATTCTTCATACTTTTCCGTGGTTATGGGCTCAAACCGTATGTTTACTCCTAATGATGATGCTTTGAAAAGCAACTCTTTCATAATGAATCCGGAATGTTTCTCTTCACTTTTGAAAAGAATTCCTAATGATAATGTGTTATGGATATCCGCCTGGCCGATATCAAGAATCGTTGCATCATATTTAGCGAGAATTTCAGTCACGGAAGAGGTCAGCCCCGGACGGTCTTCGCCGGTGACTCGAATCAGAATTAATTCAGTATTTGATGGTTGCATAAGAAATAGGCTTTTACTCTGCAAAAGTAGAGAAAAAAGTTCATTTTTATGCTAAATAACATAAAAAGTTATACCTAAAAAGTGAGATTTTTGCTTGTTTTTTTGGAAGTTAATTTAATAATTACTTACCTTTGCACCCGGTTTCAAAAATAAAGGCTCTGATAATCAGCGGATTCCTCTTCGCCTGATGCCTGAAAAGACAATGTTTCGGGAAGAAACCACTGTTTAAGGACAGTCCCGGATAGTATTAACCAAAACCGAATTACATGAGACATGTAAAATGGATTTTTGTTGTATTACTGATTTGTTCCTTGACCGCTTTCATTGAGAAAGACAAACCTACGGGAGGTTTGAGTGAGGGTGACGTAGCCCCTGATTTTAAAATCGAATCTGCGTCGGAAGAGCAACCTGTGTTTAAGCTGGCCGATTTAAAAGGCCGTTATGTGTTGCTAAGTTTTTGGGCTAGTTATGATGCGCAGTCCCGGATGCAAAACGTAAGTTTGAGTAATGTGCTTCGTTCTTCCCATAGTGTGGAAATGGTTTCCATATCGTTTGATGAGTATCAGTCAATCTTTAAGGAAACCGTTCGTAAGGACCAAATAGTTACGCCCGCCTGTTTCGTGGAAACAGAAGGCGAGGATTCCGGATTATTTAAAAAATACCGTTTGAATCGGGGATTCACTAACTATTTATTGGATGGAAATGGTGTGATTATTGCCAAAAACATCTCTGCTGCAGACCTTTCTGCTTATATAAAGGAAATCGGTTGACGATAAGAGAAGAAGTATAAGGAGAAAGAGGTGTTTTTCAATTCGCCTGTCAATTGGTGAATAATGAGAAATAGACAAAAGAGGAAATGAATACAACAAAAAAGTTCCGCCTGTTCCTTGTCTGAAAACAAGATAGGCGGAACTTCTATTTTTAATGTTTTCTTTTCTATTTCGGCGCTTTCTGATACAGGAAGAATGCAATGCCTGCATATAAGATATTAGGAATCCAGACTGCAATGACAGGGGGGACATTCCCATTAATGGCGAAAGTAGAAGTAATCGTCTGGAATAGAATGTAGGAGAAGCTCAATGCCAGTCCGATACCCAGATGAAGCCCCATACCGCCTTTTGTTTTCCGGGATGAAAGGGAAACGCCGATGATTGTCAAGATAAAAGAGGCGAATGACATTGCAATTCGTTTATGGTATTCGATTTCAAACTCTTTGATATTGGCAAATCCTCTCCGTTTCTGTTTCTCGATATAATCACTCAATTGAGGGCTGGTCAACATTTCCTGCTGGTTTTTCATAATAAGGAAATCGGAAGGCTCCATATTGATTATAGAATCGATTTTATCTCCTTTGGTGATTTTTTCTTTCAACCCGTCCAGTTCCCGCACCATATAATCATGGATAGTCCATTTATGTACAGTAGTGGTGTCATAAGTGATGCGGCGTGCGGTTAAGTGGGAAACAAGCTTTTTGTCTACAAACTTATCCAAAGAAAAACGGTTTCCCGTTTTCATCGCATTATTATAGTTGTCGATATATGCTATGACGCCGCTGTCAACTTCCAGTTGTACGTTGCGTGCGGTATTTTGCTTTTTGGGCTTGATATACCTGTCTTCGAAATTTAAGCGTGTAACACTTCCTTTGGGGATGACGTATGAGCTTAACATGAATGTTGTCAGTGCAATGATAGCTGCCGAAATCATATAAGGACGCATCATCCTCTTAAAGCTCATACCGGTAGAGAACATGGCGATGATTTCGGAATTCTCCGCAAGCTTGGAAGTGAAGAAAATGACGGCAATGAATACAAACAGCGGACTGAACAAATTTGAGAAATAGGGGATGAAGTTCATGTAGTATTCAAAGATAATTTTACTCCACGGAGCTTCATGTTCCATCAACTTATCCATTTTCTCATTAAAATCGAATACCACTGCAATAGAAATGATTAATGCAATAGCAAATACGTATGTCCCCAAGAATTTCTTGATGATATACCAGTCCAGCTTTTTTATGAATCGATTGCTTTTCATTTCCTATAATCTAGTTGATACTCTTTTAACCATCATCGGTTTCCAGGTTGAAAAATCTCCTGCTATGATGTGCTTTCTGGCTTCACCTGCTAACCATAAATAAAATGCAAGGTTATGTATGGAAGCAATCTGCATAGCCAATAATTCCTGTGCATGAAAAAGATGGCGCAGATATGCCTTGCTGTATAATGTGTCCACATACGACGCACCGTCTACTTCAATAGGAGAGAAGTCTGTCTCCCACTTTTTATTTTTCATGTTGATGATTCCGTCTTTGGTAAACAACATGCCGTTGCGCCCGTTCCTCGTAGGCATGACGCAATCAAACATGTCTACTCCCCGTTCTATCCCTTCAAGGATATTGACGGGTGTGCCCACCCCCATTAAATAACGGGGTTTGTCTTTAGGTAGAATTTCATTGACGATTTCAATCATTTCATACATCTTATCTACGGGCTCACCGACCGCAAGACCACCGATAGCATTTCCGTCAGCCCCTTTGGAAGCGATAAATTCTGCAGATTGTTTACGTAAATCAGGATAAACGCATCCTTGTACAATGGGAAAAAGGGATTGATTGTAGCCATATTTGGGCTCCGTCTCATTAAAGCGCCGTATGCAACGGTCCAGCCATCTGTGGGTCAGCCCCAATGACTTTTTGGCATATTCATAATCGGAATCTCCGGGGGGACATTCATCGAAGGCCATCATAATATCGGCACCGATGGTACGTTCTATGTCCATCACTTTTTCCGGAGTAAAAATATGCTTACTGCCGTCAATATGAGAACGGAATTCCGCTCCTTCTTCACGAAGTTTCCGGATTCCTGCTAGTGAGAATACCTGGAATCCTCCGCTGTCGGTCAGCATAGGACGGTCAAAACCATTGAAACGATGTAATCCACCGGCCTTTTCAATTACGTCCAATCCCGGACGAAGGTATAAATGGTAGGTGTTTCCCAAGATAATCTGTGCCTGGATATCGTCCTTCAGTTCCGTCAGATGCACTCCTTTCACACTGCCCAATGTACCCACAGGCATGAAAATGGGAGTTTGTATTTGCCCGTGGTCTGTTGTTATCAGACCTGCACGGGCATTGCTTTTAGTGTCTGTATATTGTAACTCAAATGTCATTCCTGGCTGGGTTTCTTAACGGATAAATCAATGGCGTCCGCCACTTTCTCGTTTGTCAGGGCTATTGCGAAGACTTCTTTAATGTCATTTACATAATGGAAAGTCAATCCTTTCAGATAGATATCCTGAATTTCGTCAATATTCTTTTTATTCTCCGCGCTCATAATGATTTCTTTGATTCCGGCACGTTTGGCAGCCAGTATCTTTTCCTTGATTCCTCCCACGGGGAGCACTTTGCCGCGAAGAGTTATCTCTCCTGTCATGGCAAGATTGGCTTTCACTTTCTTTTGTGTCAGTGCGGAAGCCAGGGAAGTAGCCATTGTGATACCGGCCGACGGGCCGTCTTTGGGAATTGCACCTTCGGGAACATGGATATGAATGTTCCAGTTTTCGAATATCTCTTCGTCCAATTGAAGAAGAGATGCGTGTGATTTGATATATTCGAGTGCTAACATGGCAGATTCTTTCATGACGTCTCCCAAATTACCCGTCAATGTAAGGCGTCCGCCTTTTCCCCGGCTTAAACTGGTTTCGACAAAAAGGATTTCACCTCCCACGGCAGTCCATGCCAACCCCGTAACTACACCGGCGTAATCATTGCCCTGATATTTGTCACGTGTATATTCCGGAGCGCCCAAGAAATCATACAAGTCCGCCGGTTTGATTTCAGTTTTGGCAAAATATCCGTCTGTGGCATATTGGCGTGCGGACTTACGAAGGATTTTACCAATCTTTTTCTCCAGTTCGCGAACACCGCTTTCACGTGTATATGATTCAATGACCGCTTCCAGAGTATCTTTAGGAAGTTTGATATCTGTTTTCTTCAATCCGTTAGCTTCAAGTTCTTTAGGTACCAGATGCTTCCGGGCAATCTCAATTTTCTCTTCCGTGATATATCCGCTGACTTCAATTAATTCCATACGGTCGAGCAATGGGCCGGGGATGGTATTCAAATTGTTGGCGGTTGCGATAAACAGCACTTTTGAGAGGTCATAATCCACATCCAGGAAATTATCGTGGAAAGAAGTATTCTGTTCCGGATCGAGAACTTCCAGCAATGCGGACGACGGATCGCCTTGGCGGTCGGCGCTGACTTTATCTATTTCATCCAGGATAAATACCGGATTTGAAGCGCCTGCCTTGATTAAGCTCTTAATGATTCGTCCCGGCATAGCGCCGATGTAAGTTTTGCGATGCCCGCGGATTTCCGCTTCATCGTGCACGCCTCCCAAGGACATACGTACATATTTTCTTTTTAATGCGGCCGCAATGGACTTGCCGAGCGATGTCTTACCCACTCCCGGAGGACCGTATAGACAGATAATCGGTGATTTCATGTCACCTTTCAATTTCAATACAGCCAGATGCTCCAGAATGCGTTCTTTTACTTTTTCCAATCCGTAGTGGTCTTTATTCAATGTCTTTTCCGCATTTTTCAGATTCAGGTTATCTGTCGTATAAATTCCCCACGGAAGGTTGAGCATTGTTTGCAGGTAGTTGAGCTGTACGCTATAATCCGGAGATTGCGGATGGGTACGTTCCAACTTAGCCAATTCTTTCAGGAATGTTTCTTTTACTTCTGCATTCCAACGCATTTGTTCGGCTTTTTGGCGCATTTCCTCTATTTCCTGTTCTTGACCGCTACCGCCCAGTTCATCTTGGATAGTCTTAATTTGCTGTTGCAGGAAATATTCGCGTTGTTGTTGGTCGATATCTTCACGCGCACGCATTTGGATAGACGCCTTGATTTCAGCCAACTGGACTTCACGGTTTAAAATCTCCAGTAACCGGTAAGTACGTTCACGCAGAGAGCTGATGGTCAACAAATCCATTTTCTCATCTTTCTTGAACGGGAGATTCGAACAGATAAAGTTGACCAGGAACATTGAGTTGTTGATATTCTTGATTGCGAATGCGGAATCCTGGTGCATTATATCCGATGATTTGATATAACGCATTGTCAAGTCCTTGCAGGTTTCTACCAATGCCTGGAATTCTTTATCGTCTTTATTGGGAATTTCTTCCTCAAGCAACTCTATTTCTCCTTTTAGATATGGATAAATCTCGATAATATCTTTCAAGCTCAGGCGTTTCATCCCTTGGAGAATGACAGTTGTCGTTTGGTCGGGCATTTCCAGTACACGTACAATCCGCCCGATGGTGCCGACATTGTGCAAGTCCTCCAGTTTGGGGTCTTCCGTGTGGGCTGCCCTTTGGCATACTACTGCAATGTCTTTATGTTTTTTTTCAGCATCGCGTATAAGTTTCAGTGAAGATTTCCGCCCCACCGTTATGGGAAGAAAAACTCCGGGAAACAACACCATGTTACGAAGGGGGAGAACCGGAAGAATTTCACCAGATTTTACATTCACATCAAATGCTTGCTCGTCATTACCATCATAGTCGGTAATCAATGAGAAGCCATTTTCACCTACATCTTCCAATAAGTATCTTTCTTTCATCTTTTCGTTTTAATTAAGTTTATGTCATACATAATATGCATAAATCGTTTGCAAAGTTAATTGATTCTCTCTAATAATAAAGCACTGTGCAGGATAAAAACACAAAAACAATGCCAAAATATTGGGGGATTGAGGCCATATTCCATAATAATTATTTATTTTTGGCGGTTCCCGGTAAAATGGCGGAATAAAACAAGTTTTAGATAAGTTAGGTAAAATGTCGAATCCTTATTTTCAATTCAAGCAGTTTACGGTGTGGCATGATAAGTGTGCCATGAAAGTCGGTACGGATGGAGTGCTTTTGGGGGCATGGGCTTCTGTTCAAAACGCACGCCGGGTCCTGGATGTCGGAACGGGAACGGGATTAGTTGCTTTGATGCTGGCCCAACGTAGTTTGCCGGATACCCGTATCGTGGCATTGGAGATAGATGAAGTCGCAGTCAGGCAAGCAGAAGAAAATGTTGCCCGTTCTCCTTGGAAGGAGAGAATAGAGGTTATGCAGGGAGATTTTAAAGAATGCCGGTTTCCCGATAAATTTGATGTGATTGTTTCTAACCCTCCTTATTTCATAGATTCGCTGACATGTCCTGACCAAAAGAGGAGTTCGGCACGTCATAATGAAACGCTAACTTATGAAGAGTTGCTGGAAGGAGTAGCCGGATTATTGACAGAAGCAGGATATTTTACTGTCGTAATTCCGGCAGATGTGGCCGATAGAGTAAAAGACATTGCCTCTATGTGGAATTTGCATGCGGTTCGTCAGTTAAATGTAATCACAAAACCGGGCGGTATTCCTAAACGCGCCCTGATTACTTTTTCCTTTTTCAGTCAGGAATGCGTGATGGAAGAACTGTTGATAGAATTGGCCCGCCATCAATACAGCAAAGAATATATAGCCCTGACCCAGGAATATTATTTAAATATGTGATTTTAAGGAAATACGTTGACCCGAAATAATATCACTTACGCATTTTCCATGTGATATTAAAAATAATACCATTCGGCTGTTTTCTTCTTTTTGGTTTGGATTATTATGTTTTGAGCAAACTCTACAAAGTCTATGAATTCGGCATCAGGAGCAAGGGATTTCTCTATTTCTTCCTTCAAATCCATACACGACATGAATTGAGTCCTTTCTTGTCCTAGCTTTAAGTATTCTCTCCGGATTTTCTGAATATGAGCATTTATTTCATATTCTATCATTTCTCCATTTGCCACGTTCGATAAGATTCTCCCGGAGTCGTCCATGCTTTCTGGGCGGATATAATAACCGGTAGCTATGTACTGTGACTCTCTATTATGATAGATTCTAATTTTTATATTTGATGTTCCATCTTGCTTGATATGTCTTCCACTTTGGAAAACGACTGCTTTAAATGTTGCCATACTGTTTTAATGTTTTTTAAAGGTTTAAAATCGCATTAAACAGCTTGAATCGGGGCAATTTGATAGGAAATTGCTTTAATTTCTCCTAAACGTATGCAAATAGAGAAACGTGTTCAAAGATAGTTCAAAGAAATACCCTCTTTATTTACCCCAAAACGGGGTATATTTACATCTATTTTACATAAACGAAAAAAGCCGATACAAACTGTATCAGCTCAACACCATTCAATT
>NZ_CAUCSQ010000070.1 GCF_958445495.1 uncultured Bacteroides sp.
TTTCCGTTTGCGGTTGCAAAGGTAGGGATTTTCCGTAAACCTGCAAACATTCTGCACACTTTTTTCACAGAAATCTACTCACTTTGTCCTCTCCGGAAAATAATCTTTTTGATTATCAACTCATTCGGTCACGATAATCCTCATAAGAAAATTGCTTATATATCACCGCCTCTTCCTCTTTTGTCCACAAAGCAATGGCAGGATGATGAATCCCGTTAAACATATTCGTCTTCACCATCGTATAATGAATCATATCTTCAAACACAATCCGCTCCCCGATTTGCAAAGGATGGTCGAAACTCCACAACCCCATATAATCACCGCTCAGACAGGAATTTCCTCCCAGACGATAAACGAAATCGCCCCCATCCCCCATTTCCGCACCGCGCACGGCAGGCTGGTACGGCATTTCCAGACAATCGGGCATGTGGCAAGTGAAGCTGACATTCAGAATGGCAGTCTTTATCCCCCGGCTTTCCACAATATCCACAACTTCGGAACTCAACACGCCCGTCTGCCATGTAAAAGCCGAACCGGGCTCCAGGATAATCCGCAAATGCGGATAACGCCCTTTCAATCCCCGTAACAACCGTATCAAATGTTCCGTATCATAATCCTTGCGGGTCATCAAATGCCCGCCCCCCAGATTCAGCCATTTCAGTTGCGGAAACCAGCGGGAGAACTTACCTTCCAGATGCTCCAAGGTGCGTTCCAGTTCAAAAGAAGACGACTCGCAGTGGCAATGGCAATGAAACCCTTCGATGCCCTGCGGCAAAACCTCCGGCAACAAATCCGCCGTAATCCCGAAACGTGTGCCGGGAGCACAGGGATTATAAAGCTCCGTCTCCACCTCCGAATATTCAGGATTCACGCGGATACCGCAAGATATCGCATCCCCTCCGGCATGTACCATCGGATAAAAACGTCCGAACTGCGTCATGGAATTAAAAGTGATATGGCTGCTGCAACGCATGATTTCCGGAAAATCCTGTTCCGTATAAGCAGGGGAATAAGTATGCGCCTTGCTGCCGAATTCCTCAAGCGCCAGACGTGCCTCATACACGGAACTTGCGGTAGAATGGCATATATACTCCCGAAACACGGGGAAAGAGCGCCACATGGCAAACGATTTGAAAGCAAGGATAATCTCCACTCCCGCCCTGTCGGCAACACTCTTTATCAAACTCAAGTTCTTCCTTAAAAGCTCTTCCTCCATGATATAGCAAGGAGAAGGAAACCGGGTAAAATCTATCATACGCAATATTATTATCCATAAACAACGTCCGGCGAACAGGACGTGAGTACAAAAGTACAAATTCAAAAACAAAGAAAAGGATTGTTTTATTTTTAATTAAGATATCGGTTTTCGAGAACTTTTTCTTATTTTTAAACCTTAATAAAGACAATAACAGTTGTATCACCCTAAATAACCGATTGAATATGAATAAAGATTTAAGAAAAGTCGTGATTCTGCTGGCACACCCCAACATAAAAGAATCACAAGCAAACAAAGCATTAATCGACGCCGTCAGCGACATTGAAGGGGTGGCGGTCTTCAACCTCTACGAACTGGCGGAAGACCTCGCTTTCAATGTAGACGAATGGAGTAAAATCATCTCCGACGCCTCGGCGGTCATCTATCAGTTTCCTTTCTACTGGATGGCCGCACCGTCACTGCTGAAAAAATGGCAGGACGAAGTTTTCACCTTCCTGTCTAAAACCCCGGCAGTTGCAGGCAAACCGCTGGTAGTGGTGACAACCACCGGTTCCGAATATGACGCCTATCGCAGCGGCGGCCGGAACCGCTTCACCACAGACGAGCTTTTGCGTCCTTACCAAGCCAGTGCGATTCATTCGGGAATGGCGTGGCAAACCCCGATTGTAGTCTACGGCATGGGAACTGCGGATGCGGGAAAAAACATCGCCGAAGGAGCAAACCTATACAGGCAGAAAGTAGAAATGCTCATCAACAGCAGCAATGCAGGAAACAATTGGTAAGATAACAGAAAGCATAGCTTTACCCCATCTAAAGCTATGCTTTAGCCCCCTTAACCCACAGCTTTAGAGAGCGCGGAACACTGTTTCCTTTTCAGCGTCAGCACCGGCAAAAAGAGAAACACCCCGATAACGGACATAACCAGTCCCCCGATAGTCCCCGCCGCCAACGGAAACCAGAACCCTTCCCTTTCCGTCCCCACCATAAAAGGCACGAATCCTAAAATAGTAGAAGCCACCGTCAGGAAAATAGGTATAACCTTCGTATTCCATGCCTTCACATAAGCCCTCAACGCCGAAAGCCGGGGAAAACGCTTGCGTACGGCATTATACTCGTTCAGAATATAAATACTCGCATTCACCGTAATGCCGCAAAGCAATACGAAAGAAGCGAAACCACCCTGATCGAAATTCAACCCGAACCAGTAAAATGTCAGAAACACTCCGATATAAGACACCGGAATCACAAAGATAATCGCCAACGGTTGCCTCAACGAGTTAAACAAGATACTCGTAATAAAGAAAATAATGCCGATTACAATCAGCAGCAAACGATACTGCTTGTAATCCTTTCCTCCCCACGACCAGTTGTTGTCCTCCGCTTTTGCCGTATATCCCATCGGCAAAACCTCATCAAACTCCTCCAAGTCCTTCCTCAACAACCGATGCCCCTGTTCCGAAGAACCTATATACTCATATTGCAGGCACAAACGGTACTGTTGGTTTTCCTTAGCCACCTCCTGAGGCATCTGCCCCTTCTCGACAGTAGCCAGCTCCGACACTTTATACTCCTTGCCGCCCGCCCGGAAAGGGAAAAACCGCATCGCCCACACATCCCGTTCCTCCGACTGCCGGGAAGAAAGCTTAATCTTCTCCGTCCCTTCCTCCGTCAACACCGAGCCGATGTCCATATCCCTCCCGTACACCGGACGAATCACGGAAAACAACTCTCCCGCCCCGATTCCTTCCTCCGCCATCCGCCGCTTGTCCAAATCGAAATAAAACTCCATATAATCATCCTTCCACCATGAAAAGTCAGAACCTATCGTCACCTCCCTGATTCGCCGGTGAGACAACAGCTTCTCTTTCAGCTTCTCCGCCCATTCATAAAGCTCGTCATAATTATACCCGTACATTTTCACCCTGAAAGACCCGGCATTCTCACGCACGTCGTTGCTGAATCCCTGGTCCTGCAGCCCGTAAACGCTCCAGCTCCCTCCGCCCAGTTGAAGAGCCTTGCTTATCATATCAGCCTTCAACGTATAAGGAAACCCGCTCTTCTGATGCTCCTTCGTAAAATAAACATGGATAGACGCCCTTCGGGCGCTCTCCACAGACGTCTGGAACTGCTTGATTTCTTTAAAGCCGCTCAAATAAGTCTCCATCCGTTTCACCAGCGCATTCATCTGTTCAAGCGTGCTCCCGTTCGGCAAGTTCGCGTTGGCATGAAGCACCACCTCCTCATTCCGCGAGAAATAACTTCCCTCATACACCTTTTGTATGAACAACCGCAAGCTCCCGCCCAACACCCTGTCCACAACCGGCTTTACCTTCTCCTTATAAGCAGAAGTTCCCAACGTCTTATTGTATGCCTCCGCCCACCTGTCCTCTCCCTTCAACTTCTCCGGCAACAAGAACACCGGCAAGCCGAATGCCAGCAACAACAGCAGACAGACCGCCACCCTCCAACGGCAAAGCAGCCGTATCAGCCACATATAAAAACGACTGAAATAAACCGGAAACCGGCGTATCCCCGAACATGCCCCTCCACAAAGGCGTCCCCCTCCGAACCGCCTTCCCGGCTTCGGAAGAGAAATCCCCCTCCGACGTTTCAGACCGGACTTATCAATCAGGGAAGGAACAAAAAATAAAGCCACCGATAACGAAACTCCCAAGTTGATAATCACCACAGCGGCAAAATCCTGCAAGTTGAGCCGTATCTTCTCATCCAGGAAAAAGATAACGACCAACGCCCCCATCGTCGTCAGCGTAGCCGCCAGCACAGACATAAACGCCTTCCTGTTGCCGCGCCTCAAATAATGGTCGCTCATCACTATCGTATTGTCAATCACGAGATTCAGCGAAACAGTGATGCCCGCCAAAGAATACAATTGCATCTCCAGCCCGAACGCATAATAAAAAATAACGGCTATCGCAATGTTGACAGACAGGCTGACTACAATCAGGAACAGATATTTGGGACTGAACGTAATCAGCAATACAAACAAAAGCAAGATAGCCACCGTCACGCCCGTGCGCAGGTAAATCTTGCCCAACTCCTCCTTGATAAACTCCGTAGCGTCATAACTGGCATGAATCTCATACCCGGCCGGAAGTGACGACCGCATTTCATCCATGTACGCTTTCACCTCCTTGCTCAACGTCAACTGGTTGGCAGTCTCGTCCGCAACTATCGACAGATAAATCGAGTTCAGCCCGTTAATCCGGTAATAACTCTGCGGCTGTTCCTCCATGCGGGAAACCCTGACCAGCTCATCCAGACCGATAATCCTTCCATCCTTGCTCTTCACCTGTATCCGCCTGGCGTCAAACTCCCGGTTATCCGGTTCAGGAACCAAAGCCAAACGTATCCACTGCTTGCCCGAAGTCCCCTGCTCCGCATCATAAGTGCCCAGAAACTCCTTCTGGTAATGCAGCCGGACCGCCTGGCGAATCTCATCGACACTCACCCCCAACGTGCGTAACTGCTCGCTGTCATATTCCAGCCTCCATTCCATCGGCGTGGCCCCGCTGAGGTTCACCTTGTAAACGCCGGAAAGCTGCGCAAGGCGCGCCTTGATATGTTCCTCCGCATACTGCTGAATCAGAATCGGGGTAGAAGGCGCATTAATCGTAAACGACATGAAAGGCCCCCGGCTCTGCTGTTCCGGGCTATGCATCTGTATATACGGATAACTCACCCCGTCCGGCAACTCCGGCCACGTCTGCCGGATAATCGCGGAAGCCTCGAAACGCGCCACCGACGCATCCGTATGCTTGTCCAGGCTCACGTTAATTCTCCCCCATCCGTTTCCCGAAACGGAAGAAATGCTCCGAATCCCCTTCACGCGGGCAAGCATCGCCTCCAGCTTACTGGTTACAGTCATTTCCACCACGCGGGAAGAAGTCCCGGACATACTGAAACCGATGCTGAAACCCGGCAACGTCCGTGACGGATTCAGCTTGACAGGTAACAGCGGGACAAGCGCCAGCCCCGCCAGAGCCACACAAACAAAAGCGACAATCAGCGTAAACGCCGAAGCAAACGCGGGCCTCTTTATCTCAGAACTCATATCATGCATCATCAAATTCCATTCTTTATATCCATACGTCCATATCCGGAAACAACCGCCACCTCACCGGCCGCCGCTACCTTATCAATCCACCCCCGTTGAAATCAAACCTGTCAGAGAGCGAAAGCCCCGTAGCAAAATCAAACAGAGTAAGCCTGCGTATCTTGTAATAATTCAACCAATAATTCTGCAAAGCGGAAATATAATTCCGCTGCGCCTGCTGCTGCCGGTTCAGCGAAAGCGTCAGACTGCTGATGTCCGCCTTGCCGATGATAAAACGCAGCTTCGTCTCATTATAAGCAAGCACGGCCAAATCCAGCGCTTCCTCCGCACTCGTTATCAACTGCTGCTGGATATTGAAATCGCTCACGGTCATGATAACCTCCTCCTCGATGCTTATCTCATTCTGCCGCGCCGATATCTTCACCACATTCAGATTATTCCGCGCCATGTTATACTTCCCTTTACGCACTCCCCAGTCTACCAGCGGGATAGAAACGCTGACCGCCACCAAATCCTGCTGCATCGGCTTATGGTACACATCGCCGAAATTGTCCGCCACCTGATTAAACCCGATACTCGCGTTCACGCTCGCATTGAAACGAGACTCCTTCTTCGTCTTGTCCACACTCCGTTCCGCTTCCAGCACATTCTGTTTCAATTCCAGCAACTGCGGATTGTTCCGCCTCCCCCAACTCAAAGCCACATCCGCCGGAATCTCCATCATCCCCGGACGGGAAGGAAGCTCCAGCTCGATTTGCGTGTTCTTATCCAAATTCAGGAAAGACGCCAGAGAGAACATCGCCCTTTTCAGGTCACTCGCCTTGTTCTGCAACGTGTTTTGCGCATTCACGCGGTCCAGCCTCAACGTCAGCAAGTCGGCTTGCGAGATAGCGGCTATCCGGTGGCGCTGCTGCCCGATGCGGTAAAGCGTATCCGTAGAAGCCAGATTATCCTTCGCCAGTTTATATTCCGCCTGCGCCATAGCCAGGGAGAAGAAATAATTCGTCGCCGTCTCCGAAACCTTCTCCACATTATAAAGAAACTCCTTTTTCACACGCTCATACTTCAACGGTTCAATCTTCCGCTCCCATCTGAAAGAGTTGTACCCCACCAGACTCTGCGAATACCCGATTCGTATGGGAACACTAGTCAACTGAGTTACGTTATTGTCGCCGAAATTACGCATATAAGCAAGATTCGACTCCAAATAAAACGTTCCCCCGGTCAAGTCAAGATTCTGTTTCACGCTCAACCCGCCATACGCATAATACGACTGCTGCGTACGATACACATCCAGGTTGGAACCCGAATCATAACGCTTCGTTATGTCCCGGTTATACTGTGCGGGAGTAAGCTCCAACGTCAGGCTGGGCAAACGGTTCGCCCGGTACGTCCGGTACTCCCAGTAACCGGACAGATACATGTTCTGCGTACGGAACGACTCCAGCGAGCTGTCATTAGCCAGAGCAATCGTCCGCTCCAGATTCAACACCAGACGTTCCTGTGCATTGGCAAAAAAGCCGGTTACGCTAACCGCCGCCCAAACAAAGCAATACTTAACTGATAACTGATAATTCATAACCGATAAAAATAATCTGTGTTAACCCGCGGTAATCCTCCGCTTCTCGTCATTCTTATAAATAAACCAATAAAGCAACGGTATGATAAACAGGCTCACCGCCGTGCCTATCGTCATCGTCCCTATCATGGCAATGGACAACGGCTTTTGCAGCTCCGACCCCATATCCGAAGAAAACAGCAACGGAACCATCGCGAAAATCGTAGTCAGCGAAGTCATGATAATAGGACGCAGACGCCTGCGCCCGGCCTCATGAATAGCTTCCAGCAAAGGCACGCCCGCCTTCCGCAACTCATTGATTGCATCCAGCTTCAGGATAGAGTCATTGATTACAATGCCGCAGGTGACGATAAGCCCGATAGCCGACATCAGATTCAAAGTATGCCCGCAAATCCAGAGCAGCAACAGTGCGAACGCCACATCAATGGGAATCTCCGCCAGCACAAGCAAAGGCTGCAGGAAACTCTCGAACTGTGCCGCAAGGATAAAATACATAAGCAACAAAGAAATCAGGAGTATCACCACCAGCTCGTCCAGCATCTCCCTGTTCGAGAAGAAACTGCCGGAAAAGCCGGTATCCCAGTCCCCGGTATTTTCAGCCGTCAGCTTCACCTCCCGCATCAGCTTGTCCGCATCCCGCACCCCGTAAAAATCAAAAGGCACAAACTCGCCGTTGCGTCCGGAAGTGATGCTCTTCAAATCCTCGGAAGGAGTCACCCCTACCAATTCCCAAAGCGGGATATGCTCCACCTCCCCTTTGCCGTCCGGCTGCGTCCGTACCAACGTCTCCCGCAAAACCCGGTTCACGGTTTTCTCGTTCCCCGCGATATTAATCGGGAGATACTGCTGATAAGAACGCAACATAGTCACGCTGTTCTCCCGGAAAGCGGTTTTCAGGACACGGTAAAGCTCATTGTAAGAAACGCGGTAAAGCAAAAGCTTCTCTTTATCGATACACAAATTCAACTGGTTCTCAAAAGCGATACCCGTCGGATTGATACCCGTTACCCTTGCCAGTTCCCGTTCCACCTCACGAATCGTCTCCGCTTCCGGAGACTGCGCCCTGTTGCGGGTATAAAACTCGGCAACCACATCCGGGCCTCCCGTCACAAACAGTTTCTCAAACACCGTTTCCGGCGGAGAGAAAGACACGACGGCAAGCGGATAACGCTCTTTCAACCTCCGGTATATCTCCTGCCCCAAAGGAGCAATCTCCCCGGAAGTCTCCGTCCGGAAATAAAGCTCCGCCTCAGAAGATGAAAGCTCCCTCTCCCGGTTCAGGATAAAATCCTGCCTGCCGACAGAAGCCGTCTGTTCCAGCGACCGCCCGTCCAGTTCTTCGAACAGCCCGTCCACACGTTCCTTATTCTCATCCACATGAATATTCTCGTTCCACTCTATCCGGACAATCAGTTCATTCTCTTCGATATCAGGCATCCGCTGCTTATCTATGAAGAAAAAGAAAAACACACAAAGCGGAATGGAAACCGTGCAGAACAGCACGCTAAGGGCTTTGTGACGGAACACGCACCCGATTCCCGCCTCATAGAAACGGTCCAACGTATGGTCTTTGACCGGATTATCGAACCTGAAAGAAAGCCACCTCCACCTTCGGGTGCGGACACCCGTGCGGTAGACCAGCAAATAAAGAACAGGCAGCAGCATGATACCTGTAAAATAAGACACCATCAGCCCCACCGTAACGGCAAAAGCCTGGTCGTAAAAGATTGCCCCCGCAATGCCGCTCATAAAAATCAAAGGAGCGAATACGGCGATAGTCGTCAGGGAAGAACTCAACATGGGCGTCACCACTTCGCCCGTCCCCGCAATGCAGGCACGGCGCAGGGAATATCCCCGTTCCCGGTATTGCGAGATATTCTCGGTCACGATAATCGAACTGTCAATCATCATTCCCAAAGCCAGAATCAGCCCCGCCAGAGAAATGATATTCAAAGACCTATTGCAAAGATAGAAAAATACGAAACTGATTACAATGGAAACCACCATGCTAAGCCCGATAACCAGCGGAGACTTCACGTCACCCAGAAACAAGACCGCCACCAGGCAGATAAACAGGAATCCCAGGGAAAGATTCTGCCTGAGGTTGGAAATCGTATAGTCCAACAATTCCGTCTGGTTACGGCTGATACTGAAATCAATGTCCGGATACACCCTCTGGAAATAACTCATGGTTCCCACCAGTGAATTCTTCATCTTATCCATGTTCTCGTCCGCCTGCTTGATAACCGCCAGCGTCACCGCACGTTTCCCGTTCGACAAAGACACACCCTTCTCCTTCACGGGAACGATACTTACCCGGCAGAAATCCTTCAACTGCACGATACGGTCTCCCTTGTGCAGATAGATATCCTCCACATCCTCCGCCGTACGCAACAGAGTGGAAAACTTAATGTTATACTCATAATATCCGTCACGTACGGTCATGCTGCCCGGCTCCACATTATTGGATGACAGGGCCGACTCGATATCCTCGATGGAAAAACCCATCATCGCCAACTTGTCCTCATCGGGTACTACCTGTACCTGGCGTTCCAGAATCCCGGTCACATCCACCATAGCCACCTCCGGCAACTGCTCAATCCGCCGTTTGATAACCGACTCGGCAAACTCGCACAAATCCAAAAAAGACTGCTGCTGCGTACTGCTGTAAACGCTGTCGCTCTTCAATGTCAGGTTCAGGTAAAACACGGGAATATCCGTAGCACTCGCCTTAATCACCTTCGGGCGTTCCGTTTCCTTCGGAAGGAAATTCATCGCAGCGTCTATCTTCTCGTTCACCTCGATAAAGGCGAGATCCGTATTCGTGCCATAATCGAAAGACAGCCGGATAACGCCTGCCCCGTCTCTCGACTCGCTATGAATGTCCTTCAATGTCGAGACCTGAATCAGTTGGCCGCGCAAAGGTTTCACAATCGTGTTCTCCAGTTCGCGGGCGGATGTATTGGCGGCAGACACCTGTATGGTAATCTCCGGAATGGCGATATCGGGAAGCAGCGATACGGGCAACGTGGAATAAGTCACCAGCCCGATAATAAAACAGGCAGTGAAAGCCATCAATACGGCAATAGGACGCTGAATCAAAAATTTTATCATGCCTTCATGTATTTTTATCGTTTACAGTCCGTCGGCCAGCGTCCTCATGTCCACATTGACTTCCGCCTCATGCGCCAGATTCAGGTTCCCGGTTACGATAACCGTGTCCCCTTCCAGCAACCCTTCCTCAATCCCCCTCCGGGACTTATCGGAAACAATATACTCCGCAGCATTTTCCAACCCCGTATGCACATAGTTCCACATAGCCTTGCCCTTTTTCAGCGTAAACACCACCTGCTTGCCGGAACGCAACACTACGGCCGTCTTGGGAATCACCAACTGTCCGTCCAAGTTGCGCCTGATGCTGACCCTCACGTTCATGCCGCTGAACAACTTGCCTTCACCGTCTACGTCAGCCTTCACCTTTACCATCCCGTTGGCATCCACCAACGGATTGATTTCGGACACGCTGCCTTCAAACGAACTTCCGCCCGCATAAGGGACAACCGTCACTTCATCACCTTTCTTAATAAAAGCGAGCTCATTCTCCAGTACGGTAAATTCAGCCTCCATATTCCCGGTACCGAGAACAGTGCAAAAGACGTCAGACGTATTAGCCGGATTATAGTTTTTTGAGAACAGGTTAGCCACCGTCCCGTCAAAAGGCGCGGCCAGCGTGGCATGTTCCGTCTCCCTTTTAGCCAGTTCATATTGGGATTTCGATTGTTCATAGCCGCTTTTCACTCTGGCAATCTTCATTATTTCCGCCGGAACCTTACCAAAATCATCCACAGAATACCCCTGCCCTATCAACACGTCTTTCAACTCCAACTCGGCTTTCAACAACGCATCTTCCGACTGGGACAATTTCTGCTCCAAACGGAACTTATCCAGCTCCGCCAGCTTTTGCCCTTTACGTACACGGTCGCCGTTTCTCACATAAATATGAGCAATGACCTCGCTTGTCTCAAAGCGCAAATCCGCCTTATTCCGCGCATTCACCTTCCCATTGCTTACCAGCTCATGGCTAAAACTCCGCCTTTCCAGGACTTGGACAGTCACCTCGTTTTTTGCATCAGGAAGGGCAGTGGTTACTCCCTGTTCTTTCTTTTCTGCATCATTTTTCTTACCAACGCAAGCTGTTATTACAAAACAACAACCCATAAGTAACCAAACCCGCAAAAGAATGTAATCATTTCTCATATCATAATATTTCAAATATACATCAATCTCACCCAATATCTCCAACTAAAAAGAGTAATATAACACGTACAAATACAGCATATATCCTCTCTTACAATCTCTCATTCCGGTTTCACTTAACAGTATATATAATCAAAAGGGAATTCAAATAGTCGGTGAACAAACCTCCAAACACACCAACAATACTATATCCGTATATATATTTCTTCACAATCAATCTTTAATAAAGTCCAACCCTAACAACACCCATTAAATCATATGTTCCCAATTACCTCCGTTTTGTTTCCCCTTACGCCATTTTCTCATTTCTTTCCAAAATCATAGCTAAATATCACCGGATTAGACTCTTCCGTTATTTGTTCCAATAAAGAAAGGCATTTCTCCGGACATCTCTTGCGCTTTTCCGGATTATTTTTCAAATTCTCTTTCATCTTAAAAAGTTCATAAGCGGGATAAACAAAGAAAATCCGATTGTTACCACTTTCCACAAACATATAGTTTGGCATCGGAATGCCATAATCCACATTCATAACCGTTTCATAATGAACGATATCCTGACTAACTTTATTTAGAATAAATATTCCGGCAAGATTGGTTGAAAACAGTATAAAAGATTCAGATTCAACAACATTTGAGATTGCACATACATATTTATTTTCCAAACAGTATCTTAATAACTCTACACATGAGAATTTATGCTCTTTCATATTTCCCGGAAATTCATAACCACCCCAATCTATATCAGCTTTTGAGAATATCTCCTTCCCTTTCAGTCCATAAATATGATTATCAAACTTACGAGTAAAAACAGGCGTTGTTCCTCCCGTCAATGTACGTCCCCGGAAATGGCAATAAGGAGCGATTTCAGTAAGAGGTTCAAGAATATCATACATTTCATCAGGATGCCGCTTATTCACAACAGTGATAGAAGTCTCCTCCAGTTTGTCGTTATAAAAAGTCGGTTTTGATAAATAAATGTATTCCTCATCTATGGCTAAAGAATGAAAGCTTACCTTACTGTCCAGACGCATTGTCCTGATATATTTTCCACTTAAATCATAATATAGCAAAACAGACGGATAAGCCAATAATACCAATTGTGAAGAAGTCGAATCAAAAGCCATATCCATGAGCCGTATATACTCGCCCGGACCATTTCCTACCGACTTAATGGTATGCATCAACTCTCCGTTATGCGTATAAAACAAAACTTGATTAGCTCTCTTATCCAGAATACAATACACGCTATCATGTTCAATAACATGGTCTATAGACGTAATCAACGACTGCTCTTTCTGCTCTAACATAAAAACGCGAGGATTTGAAAATAAAGATGTATCCCGAACGACATCAATATAATCAGAAACTACCGCCATTGAACTGCCTATGCGAGAAGACGATTGGCAACAACTTAACAGACATATAATGCCTAGCAATGCTACTTTCATATTACTCATTCTCTGTTTTTTCTTCTAATAATTTTACTTTCTCCCTCATCTCCCGAATTGCTGCCGATTGAACCTTCGGTTCCTTCGTCAATACTATCTCAACCGCCCGTTTCAACTTTTCAGGTTGCCTATATGCCGGTTCAGCATAAAGTTTCGCCAACAAATAATACGGATAAATCCGCCCCGGAAGTCGATGAGTAGAACGAATCAAATATTCTTCGGCTTTCCCATAGTCTCCTGACGCCTGGTAATTCTTAGCGATAATATTCAAAATCATCGCATCGCAACAGACTCTCTCCGCCTCTTTCAATATCCGGTTGGAAGTATCATATTTTTTTAAGTTATGCAGACAACGCCCGTATTCAAAAAGGAAACGCGGACGATTCTTCAAAAACGGATATAACTTTCCATACTCTTCTTCCGCTTTACTATACGCCTGAATGCCATACAACATCCTACATTGTACCCATTCCCGACAAACATCATACGTATTATACCGTACCAACCATATACCTGTCCCCCCAATTGCAAAGGCCAATAAAAGAACCGACTTACGCGAACGCTCCAAAAGACATGCCACTAAAAGAAGAAAAAACGCAACGAGAAAACAAGGATACTCCATCGGATAAGAGGAAAAAGAGAAAACAAGTAATGAAATAACCCCACCACAAATCCCGATACGTTTCTGCCTGATTCCATAATACAGACAACCTACCACTATCGTCAGCACAAGCGCCAGAACAAGAACCCCACACTCTATGGCTATTTGCAGATATTCATTAAAAGCATATTCCGGACTACCTGCCACACGTTCTTCATCTTCACCATAACCGCCTTTCGCAAAATACGCTTCCTGCTCTTGTCCGTAAGCATAAGCAAAATTCCCAATACCATACGCAGAAAAAGGTCTCTTAGCCACAGCCAAACTACTTATCTTCCACATAAACAGACGCCCTTTGGCAGAATCCGCTTTCAAACGATAAACACCTATGCTTCCCGCTATTAAAAAGACAGACAGCAAAATAAAAACGGCCATCATTTTTCCACGATGCCTTCCCCAAATCCGTCCCAACCAGTCTTTCCACGAATAATGTACACTACAGACAAATATTCCCGAAACAATAGCCGCCAACCACGCCGAACGGCTCATTCCTGCCGGAAGCACACAAACAAGCAACAAAAACACTCCGAAAGAAAAATAATATCCTGTCCACTCCGCCCATGTGCGTTGTTTTATGGCATTCAGCCGCAACCATTCGTACAAACATACCGGAAACACCAATGCCAAATAACCGGAATACGGACCAGGATTAAAAAAAGAACCAGTCACTGCATATAATGAATGATTGGAAACAGCAAAACCGTAAATCTGCCGTAGCCCCCAAATAGCCTCAACACCTCCCATCAAAATAAGTCCCCAAGTTACCGAATGACGAAAGCAATATACTCCTTTCGTCGATAATAAAAGAGCCGACAATCCCAATATCGTAAAACCAATGGAAGCCCATCCGCACCATAACCATTGATAAGATACATCTCCGGCAGGGATATAAGACGAATAAGCACAAACAGTGCTTAATAACCCGATAACCCCTATCGACATCAAAGCCATAGAAGCATATATTCTTATCTGCGAAAAACGTATTCTTATCATCCTCATGAACCAGTTAAATCTTATTTTCCGCATTCCCTCTCAATCTGACAATCACAGGAGAAATCCCCACATTGCAATAGACAGAAATCGTTTTATCGAAATATTCCGGCTGTTCTGCCTGATAACTGATATATAACGTACCATCCTCACCCGGTAATATCGGTTCTTTAGGATAATCCGCCGTAATACAACCACAGGAAGTAGTTACGTCATTAATTACCAACGGACCGTTCCCCGTATTCCGGATATTCAGGCTCCTTGCCTGTCTCTCCTTCCACGGAAAAACTCCCATATCCAGTACCGGCGGAGTTATTCTCAGAGAAGTTTGTCGCCTGTCATCATTATTTCCAGAAAATTTATCATCCGAAAGAATTTGCAGATACAAATCCCTGACCTTACCATTATAAACCGGATTGCCGACAGCAACAACTTTATTATCCTCATTTAAAAGAAAAGTCTGGAAATCCATTCTCTTTGGAAAACGGTTCAACAGATTAAGGCTATCCTGTTCATCTATACATACCGGATTATCAAACGAAGACATTCTCAAAGTCTGATAAAGCCCTGTCCCCTTCTTTGGAAAAAAGAAAAAAAGGAACTGGACGGAATCAGTACAAGTAGAATCAACCTGACACATGAACTTCTTCCAATCAGCGAGCCGCATTCTACATCCGGTACATCCCACAGAATCGGTATAGACCAACACCTTATATCGACTTTTCCGAAGAAAACCAACCGTATCCTTACCCTGGACAGTAAAAACAGCATGTGAAGGAAATAAAATTTCCCTCTGCTCCCATTCTTTCAGTAATACGGTTAACTGTTCCCTGTTTTTAGCCCCCTTACAGGACGTAAGTAACAATATCAAAAGTCCTAAAAAACAATATTTCATAATTAAATGTATTTTCATAACGCTTCGCTTTCACCGTGTTCATAAACATAGTTCAGGCAGGAAATTGCCAATCTACCATGTCGTTCATAAATTCGCACCATTTTTATACATACATAAAAAGAAACAAACATCTCCCCGCCAGGCTTTGAAAACAGTCAACTTATTATATACAAAACCATTAGCCTTACCCTCCTCTTTCTTCAACAAATCAAATCGGATAGTTGCCAAATTGGCGAATCTTATGTTCTTTATCCAATAACAAACATTCATATTCATCATCCTGTGACAGAAAACAATAAGAACTAAGAACTGTAATCATCCATTCCTTTCTTCCAATCCATTTGTCAATTATGAAATCCATCAAAAACAGAAGATTTCAATAACCTCTATAAATATTTGCTCGTTATCATAATAATGAATACTTGCGTTCTCATTTCTTCACCATAATTCCGTTTCAAATCCGTCTCAACATCCGCTTCCATCGGAGTTTTCCACTTTTCTTATCACGAGAAAACCAAATAAACTGACCGACTCCTAAAATAAAATCTTCCGGCAAAATCCCCCAAAAACGGGAATCGTAAGAATCAGTAGCATTGTCACCACGCATAAAATAGTAATTCCGGCAAAAGCGATAAGTATGAATAACCGAATCACCGAGTAAAATTACATTCCCCAAACATTTCAACCGATTCCCAGTCTCATACTCTATACATTTACGGTAATCATTATAATTCAACGAATCAATCGATAGTTCATCACCCGAACAGGGAAGATATACATGAAACTTTTTCAAATGCCGTTTCCATTCATAAATCTCCCCCGGAACACCCACACAACGTTTACAATAATACAGTTTCGATTCAAGTTTCATCTTATTCGCATTAGAAGAATAAGGAAAGTTAAAAACGACTATATCGTTTTTGCGAATTCCGCGTACCCCTTTCTCCCTATGAATTACCGACCTTCCAGAACCATCTTCCCCCCATATCCTACGTCCTGGGATTTGCAAAGAAGTAATAATATAGTCACCTCCAAGCAAAGTCGGAGCCATCGAATATGTGGGTATCACACACGAAGCAAATAAATACAATCGTGCTAATACGTAACCTTGGAACAATAAGAGAACTACCAATAATACTTTACTGGACTTCTTGAATATGGGTTTCAAAGCCTTGGTTCTTTTCAATATATTTTCTGATATCCTACACATTTCTATGATAACTACCGATTGAATTCAAGATACAAGAACAATCAACATAATATCCCGGAAACAAAGATTATTCCTCTTCTTATTTAATCTGTTTTATCTCAAAAAACTTCTTTTTTATCCCTTTCAAATAGATATCTGTATAATTTTCAAATGCCTTCTCCGGAATAAAAAAATGTCTCACAGAATCATTCTGCAAAATGAAATAGCAAACAGCTGTTGACTCATTTATGGGTATTTCCATATTCCGGCTACTTAACCTCATAGTATTCCGCCTTTTGAAATTAGTTTTTTCATTAAAGTCAGAAGCAATGAATATAATTTGAGGATTTGATTCTGAATCAAGGAAATATTCATCAATCTTATTCATAGCAAAATTAACACAAGTACCACAAGACAAACAAGAATAATAACAGACTAATAAGGGTCTTTCCTTAGCTACATTTGGAACAATGAGTACACAATCATTATTCCGAATAGATTCATATATATTATTCTCCATATACATTCTTTCCATCCATTTTTCAGAATTATCACTGCTACTCATCTGCTTCCCCATCACCTGCATCTGATAATAAATAACAATTAAACTTGTTAATACAATAATTGATATGGTGATACATATTATAAACGTCCATTTCATACAAATATTATTTGAATTTACATTTTATCACTACCAGATTATCATTAGGATTCACCGAATTAAAAATCTTTCGGTCTTCATCCGATAAAATTTCAGGGTTAATAGCAACTTGTAACTCTTGTGGACTAGCAAAAAAATACAAAAAAGTTTCATCCATATAAACAGGCATGAATAAACACTTTTCTTTTGTTCTTCCAAAAGTTACAACACTATTATCCTTTTTATTCATCAACAAGTGTTGTATGCCCTTTTGAAAACTAAATCGACTTATATAATAGTTAGAATTTTCTCCATAGGCAAGAAATCGATTAGCATATTTTGCACCAATTGAATGACTATGACGAACATAAAATTCCACAGATTCTTCTTTCAGAGCAGATATATCAAAGTTATATTTACCAAAATCAAAATTATATTTTGGTCTCATTCCGCCAACAGTATCTATCATAAAAACTTCGCCATCACCAGCCTGAACAAAATGGACTGTATCATCAAATACATAAAAAGGCGTATAAGTATGATGATAAGGTGTATTGAAAAACAAAAATTCCGGTAAATCATAATTTTCTGCTATCACACTATCGTTTGCGATATCATACCACAACATTTTATTTCCCTTTCTAGATGCAGAAAACAGAAGGTACTTGTCTTGTGATAATTCTATAAAATTATGCAATACATTGATGTATTTCTTATCAAATGATATTCGTTTTTTGAAAACATCACCCGAATGTCCGTACACATTAATATATCCCCAAGTACATAAAATCTCAAGGTCGCCAGTAAAACGATTGAATCTAAAATCTGAAAGTTCAGAATACTCGTGAGGACCAGCACCATAATGATTTATCTTTTTAATAAAACGTCCATTCGAATCAAATTGCCATATAGCATTACCCTTATGAGTTGAAAAATAGAACTGTTCATTATCGACTAACATTTTCATAATAGGATATCCCATAACCGACTCTTCATTCGTTTCTATTGGAATTATTTCTACTTTCGAGAACCAATCATATATCGACATTACATGTCCTTCATCTAGATTTACCAGATTTATAAAGTAAAGCCCTAAAATGAAAACAAGAGCCAAACAAGTGCAAATAAAACCGCTTATTTACAGTTAATTATAGGGTGCTTAATGTTTTCAGTTGTTTTCTTTCTTTTCAGTTGATTGGTTCTTTTTCGGTGCAATTTTGTTTCTCGTTTGTTTCTCAATATCGACCTTTATTCATATCTTTGCAAC
>NZ_CAUCSQ010000071.1 GCF_958445495.1 uncultured Bacteroides sp.
GAACCATATAAACAACTGTACTACAATATTTTAATTTATAGAACTCCTCTTAATAAACAGCTCATGGATTCATGCCGGTCTATTTGCCATCCTGTTTTTTTGACCGTTTTTTACGGGCAAGGCATAAGGAGTGCCGATTTGAATGCAAAGGTGATGTTGGCAGTTGATACGGCAAAAACGGATAAGATGATAAATTTAAGGTATCGTGTCATAATCTTGATAATATAAAGATTCGTTTCTTTACAAACAGAAATAATCATACGCAAAGATAAAGAAAAGTGGCAGATATGCATATAGCCAGGTCGTTTTATTAAGTAAAGTTACTATATTTTTTCTTCTTGACAATCTTGTTATCCGGTTTATAATTAGGTGTTTATCTAAAAACTGACAGCTCTGCCTTCTATATTTTATCTATAAACAAATTCTGTGCTTATCTTTCGTGCCTATCTTTGCCGTACAATTATTAACTAACTCATTTTATATCATGAAAAACGTAAAAATATGGACTGTGACATGGGCTTGCCTGCTACTTTCTTTCTTCGTAGGTACATCAGCAAGCGCCGAAGGTATCGCTTCTCCTGACGGGCAATTAAAACTTAATTTTTCTTTGACGGAACAAGGTGAACCGGTATATGAACTTTCCTATAAAGGGAAAGAAGTGATAAAGCCTTCAAAATTAGGATTGGAATTGAAAGACGACCCCGGTTTGATGGACGGTTTTGTCATAACAGATACTCGGACTTCTGCTTTTGACGAAACTTGGGAACCGGTGTGGGGAGAAGTGAAATCTATCCGTAATCATTATAATGAGATGGTTGTCACATTGGAGCAAAAGGCGCAGAACCGCAACATTGCCATTTGCTTTCGCCTGTATGACGACGGTCTGGGGTTTCGTTATGAATTTCCGCAACAAAAAAACTTGAATTACTTTATCATCAAGGAAGAACATACACAGTTTGCAATGACGGGAGACCATACGGCGTTTTGGATTCCCGGTGATTATGATACGCAGGAATATGACTATACGGAGTCCAGATTGACCGAAATCCGCAGTTTAATGAAAGGTGCGATTACGGATAATGCCTCCCAGACTTCTTTCTCGCCTACGGGAGTACAGACTTCTTTACAGTTGAAAACAGCCGACGGGCTTTATATCAACCTTCATGAGGCGGCTTTGGTGGATTATTCTTGCATGCATTTGAATCTTGATGATAAAAAACTCGTATTCGAATCTTGGCTGACACCTGATGCACAGGGAAATAAAGGATATATGCAAACACCTTGCCGTTCGCCTTGGCGTACAATCATTGTCAGTGATGACGCCCGCGACATCCTTTCCTCGAAGCTGACGTTGAATCTGAATGAACCTTGTGCGTATGAGGACGTTTCATGGATTAAACCAGTGAAGTATATCGGCGTGTGGTGGGAGATGATTACGGGAAAGAGCTCGTGGGCATATACGGATGATGTTTATTCCGTGCAACTGGGGCAGACGAATTATTCTGAAATGAAGCCGAACGGACGTCATGCCGCTAATAACGAAAAAGTGAAACGCTATATCGATTTCGCTTCCGAGCATGGTTTTGACCAGGTGCTGGTAGAAGGATGGAATGAAGGTTGGGAAGACTGGTTCGGCAAATCGAAAGATTATGTATTCGATTTCGTCACTCCATATCCGGATTTCGATGTGAAAATGCTGAATGCCTATGCTAAGGAGAAAGGAGTGAAATTGATGATGCACCATGAAACCTCCGCTTCTGTCCGTAACTATGAACGCCATCTGGATAAGGCTTACCGGTTTATGGCCGACAACGGCTACAATGCAGTGAAGAGCGGTTATGTAGGTAATATTATCCCCCGCGGTGAACATCATTACGGGCAGTGGATGAATAACCATTATCTATATGCTGTGAAAAAGGCCGCTGATTATAAGATTTGTGTAAATGCACACGAAGCTGTCCGTCCGACAGGGTTGTGCCGTACTTATCCGAATCTGATTGGTAATGAGTCTGCCCGCGGTACGGAATATGAAGCCTTTGCCGGTAACAAGCCTTTTCATACAACCTTGCTTCCTTTTACCCGTCAGATTGGCGGGCCGATGGATTATACGCCTGGTATTTTTGATACCAAAATCTCTTTTCTGCCGGGCGAGCACAGTTTCGTACGTACTACTTTAGCGAAACAGTTGGCGCTTTATGTAACGATGTACAGTCCTTTGCAAATGGCGGCAGACCTTCCCGAAAATTATGAGCGTTATATGGACGCTTTCCAATTTATCAAAGACGTGGCGCTGGATTGGGATGACAGTAAATACCTGGAAGCAGAACCGGGAGATTATATTACTGTGGCTCGTAAGGCAAAAGGTACTGCAGACTGGTTTGTCGGCGGCATCACCGATGAAAACGCCCGTACCGCTTCTTTTACGCTTGACTTTCTGGAACCGGGGAAACAATATGTAGCTACGCTTTATGCTGACGGGAAAGATGCGGATTTTGAGAAGAATCCCACTTCTTACCGGATAAAAAAAGGCATTGTCACTTCAAAAAATAAGATTTCGGTGAATCTTGCCCGGAGCGGAGGGTTCGCATTGAGTCTGATTGAAGCGACACCGGCCGACAAGAAAACGGTAAAGAAATGGAAGTGATATCCGGATAAGAGATTGTTGTTTGGATTTTTGTCTTTTAATAAATATTAGTTGTCGTTCCGCAAAGAAAACCGAAACTTTGCGGAACACTTTTTTTATCGGACGGATTCTTTTTTGTACTTTTGCGCATCTTTTTTAAAACATTATCAATAAAGAGAACAACATGGGAGGTTTTTTCGGAACAGTCTCACGAGTGAGCTGCGTGACTGATTTATTCTACGGTACAGATTATAATTCGCATTTGGGGACCAAACGGGGCGGACTGGCCACTTATAGCGAAGAACGGGGGTTCATCCGGTCAATCCACAATTTGGAAAGTACTTATTTCCGTACCAAGTTTGAAGATGAGCTGGATAAGTTCAAGGGGAATGCCGGTATCGGTATTATCAGCGATACGGACGCGCAACCTATTGTCATCAATTCCCATCTCGGACGGTTTGCCATTGTGACAGTTGCAAAAGTTACTAATATTAAAGAACTGGAAGAAGAACTTCTCTCTCAAAATATGCACTTCGCCGAGCTCAGTTCGAGCAGCACCAATCAAACGGAACTCATTGCGCTTCTGATTATCCAGGGAAAAAATTTCGTCGAAGGCATCGAGAATGTATTCAAACATCTGAAAGGCTCATGTTCCATGCTCCTGTTGACGGAAGACGGGAGTATTATTGCTGCTCGTGACCAGTGGGGGCGTACTCCTATTGTTATCGGGAAAAAGGAAGGAGCTTATGCTGCTACCAGCGAATCGTCCAGTTTCCCTAATCTGGACTATGAGATAGACCGTTATCTGGGACCGGGAGAAATTGTGCGTATATATGCCGATCGTGTCGAGCAACTTCGCAAACCGAACGAAGATATGCAGATTTGTTCGTTCTTGTGGGTGTATTACGGTTTTCCAACTTCCTGTTATGAAGGGAGGAATGTGGAAGAGGTCCGTTTCACCAGTGGCTTGAAAATGGGACAGATGGATAAATCGGAAGTCGATTGCGCCTGTGGCATTCCGGATTCCGGGGTAGGCATGGCGTTGGGATACGCCGAAGGAAAGGGAGTGCCTTACCATCGCGCCATCTCGAAATATACGCCGACATGGCCCCGTAGCTTTACGCCGAGCAATCAGGAAATGCGTTCTCTCGTGGCAAAAATGAAACTTATTCCGAATCGTGCCATGCTCCAGGGAAAACGCTTGTTATTCTGTGACGATTCAATCGTCCGCGGGACGCAGTTGCGCGATAACGTGAAAATCTTGTATGATTACGGGGCGAAGGAAGTGCATATGCGTATCGCCTGTCCGCCGCTGATTTACGCTTGCCCGTTTGTCGGTTTTTCCGCTTCGAAGAATGCGTTGGAGCTGATAACCCGCCGTATCATTAAGGAGTTGGAAGGCGATGAAAATAAGAATCTGGAGAAATATGCTACTACGGGTTCACCCGAATATGAGAAAATGGTAGGCATTATCGCCGAACGTTTCGGGCTGACTTCTTTGAAATTCAATACGCTTGAAACTTTGATTGAGGCAATTGGATTGCCAAAATGTAAAGTCTGTACCCATTGTTTTGACGGTAGCAGTCATTTTTGAAGAATAATATGTAACTTGCCGAAGAACGGCATACTATTAAAAAAGAGCCGTGAATTGCTTTGTAATTCACGGCTCTTTTTTTACCTTTACGGCATTGTAAACTATTGAGCGGTAAACTGTCAGATAGAAAATTGTAAATAATTAAATCATAGATGAAAATGACTTTAGTAGACAGATTTTTAAAGTATGTAAGCTTCGATACGCAATCGGACGAATCAACCGGACTTACCCCTAGTACTCCGAAACAAATGGTATTTGCAGAATATTTAAAGGCTGAATTGGAATCTTTGGGTTTGGAGGATATTACGTTGGACGAACATGGCTATCTTTTTGCCACGCTTCCTGCCAATACGGATAAAGAAGTGCCCACGATCGGGTTCATAGCTCACATGGATACGAGTCCCGATATGAGCGGTAAAGATGTGACCCCGCGGATTGTAGAGAAATATGACGGTTCGGACATTGTGCTTTGTGCCGAAGAGAATATTGTCCTTTCCCCTGCCCAGTTTCCCGAATTACTGGAACATACGGGTGAGGATTTGATTGTAACCAATGGCAAGACTTTGTTGGGTGCTGACGATAAGGCCGGCATTGCGGAGATTGTATCGGCGGTCGTATATTTGAAAGAACATCCGGAAATCAAGCATGGAAAGATTCGTATAGGTTTTAATCCGGATGAAGAAATCGGTGAAGGCGCCCATAAATTTGATGTAGAGAAATTCGGTTGCGAGTGGGGATATACGATGGACGGCGGTGAAGTAGGAGAACTGGAGTTTGAAAATTTCAATGCTGCGGCTGCTAAAATTACATTTAAAGGGCGTAACGTGCATCCGGGATATGCCAAAGATAAAATGATTAATTCTATTTATCTTGCCAATCGGTTTATAACAATGTTGCCTTCTTCGGAAAGGCCGGAGCATACGGCCGGTTATGAAGGATTCTATCACCTGACAGGTATTCAGGGAGAAGTAGAACAAAGTACGGTTTCTTATATCATCCGTGACCATGACCGTGCCGGATTTGAAGAACGCAAGAAAGAAATGGAACGTCTGGTTGCCCGGATGAATGCCGAATACGGTGAAGGTACGGTAATTTTGGAATTGCGTGATCAATATTATAATATGCGTGAGAAGATAGAACCGGTGATGCATATCATCGACACGGCTTTTGCGGCGATGGAGGCTGTAGGCGTGAAGCCGAATGTGAAACCTATTCGTGGAGGTACGGATGGCGCCCAACTTTCTTTTAAAGGTTTGCCGTGCCCGAATATTTTTGCCGGAGGTTTGAATTTTCACGGGCGGTATGAGTTCGTACCTGTCCAAAGCATGGAAAAAGCGATGAATGTTATCGTGAAGATTGCTGAACTGGTAGCCTCCAGATAGGATATTTATAATAGTTTCGGTAGATATTTTTGATTTAATACTTAAAACAGATATTTATGAAAACCACCCCGTTTACAGAGAAGCATATAGCACTGGGTGCTAAGATGCATGAGTTTGCCGGTTATAACATGCCGATTGAGTATTCCGGTATTATTGACGAACATCTGACTGTTTGCAATGCAGTCGGCGTATTTGATGTGTCCCACATGGGAGAATTCTGGGTGAAAGGTCCCGGTGCGTTGGCTTTTCTTCAAAAAGTCACTTCCAATAATGTGGCGGCATTAGTTCCCGGTAAGATACAATATACTTGTTTTCCCAATGAAGACGGCGGTATTGTAGATGATTTGCTGGTGTACCATTACGAACCGGAAAAGTATCTGTTGGTGGTTAATGCAGCCAATATAGAGAAGGATTGGAACTGGTGTGTTTCCCATAACACGGAAGGAGCGGAATTGGAAAATTCTTCGGATAATATGGCACAGCTTGCCGTGCAGGGGCCGAAAGCGATTCTTGCTTTGCAGAAGTTGACGGACATTGATTTATCCTCCGTTCCGTATTATACTTTTAAAGTCGGGAAATTGGCAGGTGTGGACAATGTGATTATTTCCAATACCGGTTATACGGGAGCGGGAGGTTTCGAACTCTATTTTTATCCGGATGTCGCTGATATTATTTGGAAAGCCGTTTTTGAAGCAGGTGAAGAGTTTGGCATCAAACCTGTCGGTTTGGGGGCGCGTGATACCCTTCGGCTGGAAATGGGGTTCTGTTTGTACGGCAATGATTTGGACGATACGACTTCACCGATAGAGGCCGGATTAGGATGGATTACTAAATTTGTCGAAGGCAAAGACTTCATTAACCGGGCTATGTTGGAAAAACAAAAGGCGGAAGGAACGGCTCGTAAGTTGGTCGGCTTTGAAATGGTCGACCGGGGAATTCCCCGTCATGGTTATGAGTTGGTAAATCCGGAAGGAGAGAAGATAGGGACAGTTACTTCCGGCACTATGTCGCCTACACGTAAGATAGGTATCGGCATGGGGTATGTAAAGCCGGAGTATAGCAAAGCCGGTACTGAGATTTGTATCGATATGCGGGGACGCAAGCTGAAAGCTCTAGTCGTGAAACCACCTTTCAGGAAATGAGAATGATTTTTCCGGCATTCCGGATAGAAGAGACATATTTGATTGATACATATCATAGCATTATCAGCCCCGGACAAGCCTTGTATTGTCCGGGGCTGGTTGTTTTTATGGCAGCCGAGTGAAAACAAGAACTGTTAAAGTGTTGCTTCTAACATAGAAATGTTGTATTTTTGTCAGCAAATACCCTGTTATAAATGTCTCAATTACCTACTCTTATTGCCGATCTTGCACTCATACTGATTTGTGCCGGCGTTATGACTTTGTTGTTCAAGAAGTTGAAGCAACCTTTGGTGCTAGGATATGTGGTTGCCGGATTTTTAGCCAGTCCGCACATGCCTTATACGCCTTCAGTAATGGATACCGCTAATATCAAGACCTGGGCGGATATCGGAGTTATTTTTTTATTGTTCGCCCTTGGGTTGGAATTTAGTTTTAAGAAAATAGTCAAGGTGGGAGGTTCTGCCATCATAGCCGCCTGCACTATTATTTTCTGTATGATACTGTTGGGAATCGGTGTCGGTATGGGATTCGGCTGGCATCGGATGGATTGCCTGTTCCTGGGCGGTATGATTGCCATGTCGTCTACTACTATTATATATAAGGCTTTTGATGATTTAGGATTAAGAAAAAAACAGTTTACCGGGCTTGTATTGAGTATTTTGATTCTGGAGGATATTCTGGCTATTGTATTGATGGTAATGCTTTCTACAATGGCGGTAAGCCATAATTTTGAGGGTACGGAAATGTTGGAGAGTATTGGGAAACTGCTATTTTTCCTAATCCTGTGGTTTGTCGTAGGCATCTATCTGATTCCGGAATTCTTGAAACGTTGCCGGAAATTAATGGGAGAAGAAACTTTGCTTATCGTATCGCTGGCGTTATGTTTCGGCATGGTAACGGTAGCGGCCCATACCGGTTTTTCCGCAGCTTTCGGAGCTTTTATCATGGGGTCTATTCTGGCGGAAACAGTTGAGGCTGAATCTATCGACCGTTTGGTAAAACCGGTAAAAGACCTTTTCGGAGCTATCTTTTTCGTATCGGTCGGCATGATGGTGGAGCCCGTTATGATTGTGGAGTATGCCGTCCCTATTCTAGTAATAACTCTTGCGGTGATAGTGGGACAAGCCACTTTCGGCACATTCGGGGTAGTCCTTTCCGGCAAACCGCTGAAAACAGCCATGCAATGCGGTTTCAGTTTGACACAAATCGGTGAATTTGCCTTCATTATAGCTTCTTTGGGAGTTTCTCTGCATGTGACAAGTGATTTTTTATATCCGATAGTGGTGGCGGTTTCCGTAATTACTACATTCCTCACTCCTTATATGATTCGTCTGGCAGAGCCGGCTTCTACCTTTGTCGATGCCCGTTTGCCGGAATCATGGAGGAAGTTCTTAATGCGTTATTCGTCCGGTTCGCAGACAGCGCTTAACCATGAGAGTCTGTGGAAGAAGCTTTTGGTGGCAATGGTACGCATTACGGTTGTTTATTCTATTGTCAGCATCTCTGTAATCGCTCTTGCCTTTCGTTTTGTTGTTCCGTTTTTCAGGGAAAATCTGCCTCATTTTTGGGCGTCATTACTTGGGGCTGCTTTTATCATTCTCTGCATTGCTCCGTTCTTGCGTGCCATTATGGTAAAGAAGAATCATTCGGCGGAATTCATGACCTTATGGCATGCCAACCGTGCCAACCGCGCTCCGTTGGTCTCCACAATCGTCATACGCATCATGATAGCGGTGCTGTTCGTAATTTTTGTAATATCGGGATTGTTCAAGGCGTCTATCGGATTGGTGACGGGTGTCGCCGTACTCATCGTGTCGTTAATGGTATGGTCCCGCCGTTTGAAGAAACAGTCCATATCGATTGAACGGCGCTTTTTCCAGAATCTGCGTTCTAGGGAAGTGCGTGCTGAATATCTGGGAGAGAAGAAGCCGGAATATGCCGGACGTTTGTTGTCGCACGATTTGCATCTTGCCGATATGGAAATTCCCGGAGAATCCCCGTGGGCAGGTAAAACGCTGATGGAGTTGAATCTTGGGAAGACGTACGGTGTGCATGTAGCCTCCATTCTTCGGGGAAAGAGAAGAATCAATATTCCCGGCGGTTCCATTCGTTTGTTCCCGTTGGATAAGATACAGGTTATAGGGACAGACGAACAGTTGGGTGTTTTCAATGAAGCCATGCAGAACGGAACAAAAATAGAATGGGATGTCTATGAGAAGAGTGAAATGACTTTAAAACAGTTTATCATAGATGCGGAATCCGTTTTTCTGGGAAAGACGATTCGTGAGTCAGGTATTCGTGATAAGTATCATTGCATGATAGCCGGAGTGGAAAATAAAGACGGTACATTGATGGTACCGGATGTGAATGTGCCGCTTGTTGAGGGGGATGTGGTCTGGGTAGTAGGAGAAAAAGAGAATGTGTACCAATTAATCGGGCAAAAAGATGAAAAAATACAGATGGAATAGAGGTGGAATACCTATTTTTGTTCCGTTAAAACATAAAATATTATATCATGAAGAGCGAGTCTAAAGAATGTCTGTATTGTCAGAACAACGAAACGTTGCACAATCTGATGATTGAGATTGCAGAGTTAAGCGTATCACGTGTATTTCTTTTTAAAGAACAAACTTACCGCGGGCGTTGTCTCGTTGCCTATAAAGAGCATGTGGATGATTTGAATGAACTGAGTGACGAAGACCGTAATGCCTTCATGGCGGATGTCGTACGGGTCACTCGTGCCATGCAGAAAGCCTTTCGGCCGGAAAAGATTAATTATGGTGCTTATTCGGATAAGTTGTCTCATCTGCATTTCCATTTGGCCCCCAAATATGTAGACGGTCCCGATTATGGGGGAACGTTCCAGATGAATCCGGGGAAAGTTTATCTGACAGATGCGGAATATCAGGAATTGATTGATGCGGTGAAGGCCAATCTTTAAATCGGTATTTCCGGAAAATCTCCCGGTTTTTGCAGGCTGGGGATATTCCGAAAAATCCGTATTCTGGAATCTGGTGAAGAATCGGGATTCAATACATCCTGCCTTTTTGAAATTCAATGAGTAGGAATGTTCAGGGAATTCCACATGTATGGGATTTGTTGAAGAGTAAGTTTGCCCTTTTACGGGCATTTACTCTTCTTCATAGTATAATATTGACAGTTATACTGTTGCATAAAGTTTCAGCATCAAAATGTGGAACAACCCTGAATTCTTGTCATAAAGACCCTGGAAAATATTTCATTTCCGCATTTTACACATCGGAAACCGGATAATCCAATGGGCTTTCTAAGCCCTGTATTTGCAATGACGGTTCACGATATATGGATATTGTTTTGTTCTCGCTTATCCGTCAGCAAAGACAAACGCGACGAAAAGATTCAGAAATCCCCTCTTTGTCTTTTTATGAATAGTCTCTGGGATGGGCAAGATATGAGGCGGGTGTATTTGCTGAATATCCTCGTTCTATTCTTGCTCCATCATGACTTGTAGAGATGGACCGGCAGTACTCCGGTCATTTCTCATCATCGAAATCGAACTCAAAATCAAAGTCATCCATAAATTCCGGAGTTGTAAACTCTTCCAGACTCCTCCGGTCCTTTTTGGTAGGACGTCCGGTCCCTCGTGCACGGTCAACGAATCCGCTGATTTTGCTCATTTCCAGCAATTCATACTGGTCGGGAGTCGTTACGTTTTCCATCATCTCCGGTACGACTTTTGCACCTACACGCTTTTCAATTGCCTGCAACACTTTGAATGAGTATGTGACAGGCGGTTTTCTTACTTGAATTATATCTCCCGGTTTCACCATACGGGCAGCTTTGATTTGTGAACCGTTCATTGTGACACGTCCCTTCTTGCAAGCTTCTGCCGCAATTGTGCGTGTCTTGAAGATGCGTACTGCCCACATCCATTTGTCTATTCTGGCTTCGGCCATATCTCTGATATAAAAATGTGAAACATTCATTCACCATCCGCAAAATCAATTTGCAGATGGCAGAGGATAAATATATCTATTTTTTGTTGAACTGGTTCATCGTGATGTCTATTCCGGCCAGGCAGAAACTTTTGATGATTTCTCCCGCTGTTTCTAGTCTTTCATCCATTGTTTTCCAGTCTTCTTCCGTGAAATGTCCGAGTACATAATCAATCTGTCCTCCACGCGGGAAATCGTTGCCGATACCGAATCGCAAACGGGCATAGTTCTGGGTTCCCAGTGTGGCGGCGATATGTTTCAGGCCGTTATGTCCGGCGTCACTCCCTTTTCCTTTCAGGCGCAAAGTGCCGAAAGGAAGAGACAAATCATCCACTACTATCAACACATTTTCCAATGGAATGTTTTCTTTCTGCATCCAGTAACGGACAGCAAGTCCGCTTAGATTCATGAAAGTGGAAGGTTTTAGCAGAATTAACTGCCTTCCCTTGATTGAAAAGCTGGTGGTGAACCCATAGCGTCCGTCGATGAAAGGAGGAGCATTGTTGATTCTCGCTAATGCTTCTACCGCCATGAATCCGATATTGTGGCGTGTTTCATGGTACTCGGAACCGATGTTTCCCAATCCGGCAATTAAATATTTTATCATTGCTTATCTGTCAAACTGTTTGTAAAATAAAACGCAGATTAATACAAACTGTTGCAGACTCAACATCTGCTTTAATCTGCATTAATCTGCGTTTGAAATATATCTCCTTTTTACAGGGATAGCTTCCGATTATTTGCCGGCTGCCGCTGCTGCACCTCTTGCAGCACGAGTCAACTTAACAGCACATACAACAGCCTCTTTAGCATTCATCAATTCGAGACCTTCAAAACTCAATTCACCAACTTTTACAGTCTTACCCAGACCCAGGTGGGAAACATTGATAGTCAGTTTTTCAGGAATTACATTATACAATGCTTTCACTTTGAGCTTACGCATCTGCAAAGCAAGCTTACCACCGGCTTTCACACCTTCTGCAAGTCCTTCCAACTGTACGGGAACTTCCATTACGATAGGCTTGGATTCGTCAATCTGATAGAAGTCAACGTGCAGGATCGTATCTTTTACCGGGTGGAATTGGATATCTTTCAGGATGGCATTTACTTTTTTACCGTCGATAACCAAGTCTACTACGTAAATGTGCGGAGTATAAACCAGGTTTCGAAGTCCTTCGTTGGTCACAGTGAAGTGAATCACCTCATCACCTCCGTAAAGTACGCAGGGCACACCGCCGTTTTTACGAATTTCTTTCAAAGCCCTTGCTTGTTCTGAAGAGCGTTCTGCAATTGTTCTTACAGTTCCTTTTACTTCAATTGATTTCATTTCTTTAAAATTTGTGTTACTCTAAATTAAGTTAGTTTGCTTAATTCACCATTACACGATGTGATTATCACACAATGCTGCAAAAAAGCGGGGCAAAAGTACCGTTTTTTTTTGATATATCAAAGAGTTCTTTCTTTAAAAATCTATATCAATCTTGATTTCACTTCCCAATTTTTCTTCTTTTGCTTCTTCCCCGATGCCGGCCTGCTCTTTTTTTACGTCCGCCGCTTCATTGAAATGGCTGGAATAGTCACTCGTATCGTTACGGTCGATAAAATTAATCGCCTCCGTCAGGCCTGCCATGAACTTTTGAAAGTCTTCTCTGTATAAAAAGATTTTGTGCTTCTCAAAGCTCACCTGCGAGTCATCGCCTTCTCCCATTATCACCTTCTTGCTTTCTGTAATTGCGAGAAACATCTCGTCTTTACGATTCTTTTTGACATCGAGGTAATAGATACGTTTACCTGCTTTGATGGACTTGGAGAATACTATCTCCTTATCATTCATGTCTACGCTCATTTTCTTTTTTAAATCTTCCATATATTTCGGTCCGTTTATAATCGGCTTCAAAATTGGATATTTTTTTTAAACTGTCAAAAGAAAAAGCGCAGAGAATCAAATACTGCATTAAAAAATGTGATTTATTAGTGGAAACTCATTAAAAATATCTACTTTTGCAGTTCGATAACAACAGTATTAATTTGAATTATGATCAACAGAGTTCTTATTCGTCTTAAGATTATACAAATAGTATATGCCTATTATCAAAATGGCAGCAAAAATCTAGACTCAGCGGAGAAAGAGTTATTCTTTAGTCTTTCAAAGGCGTATGACCTTTATAATTATTTGCTAATGCTGATGATAGCATTGACAGAGTATGCACAAAAACGTATTGATGCGGCAAAAGCTAAATTGGCACCTACGAAAGAGGAGTTGTATCCCAACAGGAAGTTCGTAGATAACAAGTTTATTGCTCAATTGGAAGTCAATAAGCAATTGGTAGAGTTTATAGCCAATCAAAAAAGAACCTGGGCAAACGACCAGGACTTCATCAAGGAACTTTATGAGAAAATTGTAGAAACCGATATCTATAAAGATTATATGGCTTCTGACGACCACTCATACGAGGCCGATCGTGAATTATGGAGAAAACTCTATAAAACATACATCTTTAATAATGATTCTCTCGATCAGGTATTGGAAGATCAGAGTCTGTATTGGAATGATGACAAAGAAATTGTAGATACATTCGTCCTGAAAACGATCAAACGTTTTGATGAAAAGAAGGGTGCCAACCAGGAACTGCTTCCGGAATTTAAGGATGACGAAGATCAAGAGTTTGCACGTCGTCTGTTCCGTCGTACTATTTTGAATTCCGACTATTACCGTCATTTGGTTAGTGAGAATACAAAAAATTGGGATCTGGACCGTATTGCATTTATGGACGTTATCATTATGCAGACTGCATTAGCAGAAATTCTTAGTTTCCCGAACATTCCGGTCAGTGTTTCGTTAAATGAATATGTAGAGATAGCGAAGTTGTATAGCACAGCTAAAAGCGGTAGCTTTATCAACGGTACGCTGGATGGAATAGTTAATCAATTAAAAAAAGAAGGTAAGTTGACTAAAAACTGATACCTTTGTCCATATAGTAGAAACTAAAACAGATTATTTATGAACGTATTGACTGTATTATTGCAAGCTCCTGCCGGTGCTGCCGGAGGTGGAAGTATGATGTGGATCATGCTGATAGCAATGTTTGTTATCATGTATTTCTTTATGATTCGTCCTCAAAATAAGAAACAAAAAGAAATAGCCAATTTCCGTAAATCTCTTCAGGTGAATCAATCGGTTATTACCGCCGGTGGCATTCATGGAACGATTAAGGAAATTAACGACGATTATATCGTGCTTGAAATAGCTTCCAACGTAAAGATAAAGATAGATAAAAATTCTATTTTCGCAGATGCCTCGGCTGCTAATAATCAATCTAAGTAAAAAAGATAGGCATGCCTATGCTTGATCGTAGGAAAATAAGGTACACATATTTAAAATTGTCTAGAGAAATTAAGGACTTCCTGCTTAGTGATAAGAGCAGGGAGTTCTTAATTTTTTTATTTTTCTTTCTGATAGCCGGCGGATTCTGGTTGCTCCAGACTTTAAACAATGATTATGAAGCGGAATTCTCTATTCCGGTGCGGATGAAAGACCTTCCGAATAACGTAGTGCTGACTTCGGAACCTCCTTCCGAGCTTCGGGTCCGGGTGAAAGATAAAGGAACGGTACTCCTTAATTATATGTTGGGAAAAAGTTTCTTCCCGGTCAATCTGAGCTTTGCCGACTATAAAGGAAAAGACAATCATGTGAAGATTTATGCGTCGGATTTTGAGAAAAAGATATTGAGTCAGTTAAACGTATCTTCTAAAATTCTTTCGGTGAAACCCGATACCTTGGAGTATATTTATTCCGAAGGAAAATCCAGGCTCGTGCCGGTCCGCCTTCAAGGGAAGGTGACCGCCGGACTTCAATATTATGTCTCAGATTCGATTTGCAATCCGGATTCGGTATTGGTATATGCTCCGGAGGGGATTTTAGACACTATCACTGCCGCCTATACTCAGAAGATTAGCTTGGAGAACATATCGGATACCACTCGGCGGCGGATAGCTTTGGCTCCGTTGAAAGGTGTGAAATTCGTCCCTAGCTCGGTTGAAATGGTATTCCCTGTAGATATTTATACGGAGAAAACGGTGGAAGTGCCGTTGCATGGAGTTAATTTCCCGGCTGATAAGGTGTTGCGTGCTTTCCCCTCAAAAGTCCAGATTACTTTTCAGGTAGGATTGAAACGTTTCCGTAGCATTAAGGCAAGCGATTTTGTGATTAATGTTTCTTATGAAGAACTCTTGAAGCTCGGATCTGACAAATACACGGTTAAGTTAAAATCTTTTCCGATTGGGATTAATCAGATTCGTATTGTACCCGAACAGGTTGATTTCCTGATAGAACAGACCTCATCATCAGATGGCGATTAAAATTGGTATAACCGGCGGTATCGGTAGTGGAAAAAGTGTTGTTTCCCGGTTGTTGGAGACAATGGGGGTTCCTGTCTATATTTCGGACACGGAGGCGAAACGCATTACCTGTACTGACGAAGTGATTCGTCGGGGACTTTGTGCGTTGGTCGGCAGGGAAGTGTTCCGTGACGGAAAATTGGAGCGTTCTTTGTTGGCGTCATATATGTTCGGATGTCCGGAACATGTGAAAGCGGTGAATGCTCTTATTCATCCCCAGGTGAAGAACGATTTTCGTCGATGGGCCGCTTGTCGGAATGAAAACCAATTGGTCGGTATGGAGTCCGCCATACTTATAGAAGCCGGTTTCAGGGATGAAGTCGATTTTCTTGTCATGGTCTATGCTCCTTTGGAGGTGAGGGTAGAACGAGCCGTGAGGCGTGATTGCTCGTCGAGAGAACAGGTCTTAAAACGTATAGAGGCGCAAATGAGTGATGAAGACAAACGGAATCAGGCGGATTTTGTGATAATGAATGATGATAAGGCGCCGTTAATTCCACAGGTTTTAAAGCTTATTTCTTTGCTATCTAAAAATAATCATTACCTTTGCGACGCTAAAAAATAATTAATAAATTAAAGGATATATACTATGTTGAAAACTATCTTGTCTATCTCCGGCAGGCCGGGATTGTACAAACTTATTTCTCAAGGAAAAAATATGCTGATTGTAGAATCAATCAATGCCGATAAAAAGCGTTCTCCCGCTTATGGCAATGAAAAGATTATCTCTCTGGCAGACATAGCAATGTACACGGATGATGAGGAGGTGCCTTTGTGTGATGTGTTGGAAGCTATGAAGGAAAAAGAGAAATCAGCAGTAGCTTCTTTAGACCCTAAAAAAGCCGATTCAGAACAATTGCGCGAATATTTGGCTGAGGTGTTGCCGAATTTTGACCGTGACCGTGTATATGTGGCTGACATCAAAAAATTGATTTCTTGGTATAATATATTAATTTCTAACGGAATTACAGAATTCAAGCCGAAAGCAGAAACAGCGGAAGAGGCTGTGGAAGATGAAAAATAACCTTTCCGGTAATTTACGATGTGAAAAAGGGGCTGTAATCGAATAGCCCCTTATTTGTTATCTGCAGTTTAAAAGTAAAAAGGACTTGGAATTACTCTCATTCCCTGACAGGAAAAAGGTAATTTCAAGTTTTTGAATGACATTTCTTTATAGATATCAGGTTATAAGTTTAGAATTAAAGAGCTGACTTGTGGAACAGCTCCTTTTGTGACGTGATTGTGCTTTATTTTCTTTAAGTAATCTTAGATTGCATGAATATTTTGTATCTTATATAGTAAATTATAGTTGCTTTTTCGTATCTTTGTCAGTAACTTATAGTACATGAGGTATAAAATATGATAACAAATAAAAAGGTGATAATTCATCTTGATAATGAGAAACGAACTCTATGCTTGTCGGAAGTCTTGACAGGTACAATGATATTCTTATATGATTCACAGGGAAAATTGGTTGGTAAGTATAAGTTTGAGTCGCAGCCGCTTGTTTTGGCGGTTCCCGGATATGGAACTTATGTTTTGGTGATGAGCCATCCTAGCTGCCAGCCGGAAGTCAGGCGAATCATATATTCCGAGATATAGCAAAGAGGTTCGGAATAATCCAAGCCTTTTATCAGATTGGAGATTGCTTAATGATTCTTTTTCATTATTTTTATTGAATACGAATTGTTTTAAGATTAGGCGCAGGGATGCTTGGGCCAGTTATAATGTTGCTAAATATAAATATATCAGTTATTTATTATTATAGAATTAATTGATTAGTGAGGTAATAATAGTCTAAAAAGCATATTCACACATAAAGCTATGCGGAATTTGATGAAAGACTATATTTTATAGTATCAACAGAATCCAGATATAAGTTCTCTTACCTCTGAACCTCGTTTCCATTTGCACAAAATTGTGGATAGTACCAAAGCTGATATGGTATTATCCACAATTTTGTTTATGATGCGATAAGTGCCGGATTATTTTTTGGGGTTGCATGTTTCTTTTGATTGCCCGGCGGAGTAGGTCGTTTTTCGGGCCCCCTTTCATGCATCATCAAGAAATCAGGGTATATTTTTGTAATCCTGTGAGCCATAATTGTGAGGAAAGCCGGCCTGCAGATGTCCGCGGTATGTTTGGCAGACCGGTTTTCCTGTAGCGGTATCGTTTTTCCGTTAATCCTTCAACTTCCGCCTTTCACATGCGTGCGTGTTTTTTTCCCCTGCATCCTTCCTTTTTCTGTAATGTGTTGATATATAGCCATTTCTTTTATTTCCTTAGTGAATATTCTGTTCCGTCCTTTTGAAACGGTAGTTTCGTCGGCTTGAAACTCTGGTTTCCATTGCTTGAAACTGTAGTTTCTACCGCTTGAAACTTTAGTTTCGTTTAAAAGGAAACTAAAGTTTCTTGCTTATGAAACTATAGTTTCTAACTGTTGAAACTCCAGTTTCTCGGCGTTGAAACTTCCGTTCCCCTTATTTGATGACGAATAAAGCCCTGTAATGTGTACTGTACAGGATTAAGTTGCCAACTTCACTTGTTATACCTAAGCTGGTTTACCCGATATTTTTTTAAACCTGAACAAGTTCACCTGTCCCTTTGTAATTCCTGTATGGGTTGTCATTTTAGCACACTCCGGCTTTTTCCTTCCGTCCGCTTCTTTCCGTGCATACCCGTTTTTCCCCGTACTTTTCCGCCTGTCCTTCCCCTTCCTCCTTTTCTTCCCCCTAATATAATAATGTGTCCCCTCTTCCCCTTTTTTCCCTTTCCTTCCCTCCCGTAAAAAAAAAGTTCCCCTTCACCTTGCTAGTCCTCAACGCTTTACCCTTTTTCTTCAAAAAAAAGCGAAAAAAATCAGTCCTTAAATTTGGATTGTACCGGTAAAGTCCCTACTTTTGCA
>NZ_CAUCSQ010000072.1 GCF_958445495.1 uncultured Bacteroides sp.
GTGGAATCAAACCGGGTCACGGCACAGAATTTTTTTACACGTACAGAACTGATGAACAGTTTCTTACCTGTCACCTTTGCCAATGCATCAAAGCAGTAACCGCCCAACATTCCCAGCCAATAAGGAAGATGAACAGCAGGGATACGTTTGCCTAAAACCCTACTTACATGATACACCAAATCATTCATTGTAAAATCAGGTTTGTCTACATAATTAAATACATCATAACCTTCCTGTTTCTCCTCTATCAGGAAGCGGATGAAAGAAGCTACATTTCCAACATATGCCATGGATTTATGGTTATCTCCCTTACCAATCATCAGGAATCTGCCGGATGCAATCTGTCGCAAAAGATTATAAACGTTTCCTCTGTTTTCTTCACCGAAAATCACCGTAGGACGAATGATATGAATATTCCAGTCTGGATGTCGGGAATACCAGTCCCGCAATACACATTCGGCTTGCCACTTGCTACGCCCGTAATCATTAAACGGATCGGCAGGATACGTTTCGGACGGATTATTTTTGTTTAACCCGTAAATTGCGACAGAGCTGGTAAAGATTAACCTGGATATTCTGTTGTTCCACATGGCGGTAAGCGTATTGCACATACCTCCCACATTCACGTCATAATACAACGATACGGGAGATACGTTATCTTTATGCTCGGCAGCGAGTAATACAACCACATCCGTGGCTTTCAACAGTGTTGTCAACCTTTGCACATCCGAGACATCGGCTATTTCCGTCAGTTCCGGATGATACTTACTTTGCCGTTTGTCTATATTCAGTAACTCGGCATCTGTCTGTTTCAACAAGCTGATAAGACGGCTCCCGACAAAGCCGGACCCACCAATAACAGTAATTTTCATATCATCTATTTTAAATTATTTACCCATCTTAGTTTCCAATTTAACGGTCTCAATCTTATCAAGCCATAAATGAAAGCCAATCCAAAGAATGATATCCGCCAGCAGTACGACATTGTTACTTATATACTCCACGGCAACGATATTGAAGATGCTAAAACATATTGCCAATGCGAGAATAAGAACCATCGTAACATGGTGCGATATTCCTATCCGCAGGAATTTATGATGTATATGATTGCGGTCGGGCATAAAAAGAGGCCGGTGATTGCGAAAACGTAACCAAACAACACGGACTACATCAAACACCGGAACGATTAATACTGCAAACGCAACAACAACGGCTCCTTCTGAAAAAGGCTTTATTGTGGGATTGTTCATAGCATAACCGATAGCTAAGAAGGAAACAGACAAACCTAATGTCAAACTCCCCGTATCACCCATAAATATGCGTTGTTTGCTTTTCAGCGTACCAAACACATTATAATAAAAGAAGGGAATCAGTACTCCCGTCGTTATAAAAGCGAAAATACCATATAACCAAGCTTCATTATAAATGAACAGGCAACCCAAAATGATACAAGCCATTGCCGACAAACCGGAACAAAGCCCATCTATACCATCAATCAGGTTGATGGCGTTTACTATGAAAACTACGGCAAATATCGTTAAAGGCATTCCAATCCAAGAAGGTAATATCGTCACTCCCGCCAATCCGTACAAATCATTAATCCAAAGTCCCGAAAGTGGAAAAAATGAGGCGGCAAGAACCTGCATGACGAATTTCCTCCGATAATTAACTCCTATCAAGTCATCTGCGATGCCTACCATAAAGAGAACCACCAATCCGCACATTAACAACAAAAATTGAGAGAATACCAAGAACGGGCTCAAAACCGTAAAACCCCCATCAAACTTGTACATAAAAAACATAGATAACGCTAACAGACAGCACTGAATAGGTGCAAATGCGACACCTCCCAAACGGGGGACAACACCAACATGTACCTTACGACCGTCAACGACGTCGAATAAACGTTTCCGAAATGCAACAAGCAATATCTGCGGAATGATAATCCACCCTATAAATACAGCTACAATAAATACTATCGCTATAAAAAAATAATTCATTTATAAATTCATTTTTCTTGACTATAATCCATGACTACATTCTCTCTTATCTTCATAAAAAACAGTCACCCTTATTTTCGGCATACAACATGCCACTCATAAATACTCATCACAAAATAATAAATATCAGACAATTAATAAAATATACAAATTTACTATCCATCACTCTCTATTCTGTAATAGAGAGTAAGAGAAAACACAATAATCATATATCAATGATTTACAGAAAATTAGACATAGAACAACTAATTATATGTGTTTCACATTTTACATGAAACGTTCTAATAAAATTATATTCGAATCTAATATTCAGATTATAAATATTTTACAATTAATAATTCTGAATCAATTATGAAACAAATAAGACATAGGTAGTATTTGAACACTAAAAAGCGGAAAAATATGGAAGCAAAACAATTACTAAATGAACTGCTTTATATCGGAGAACATTTGTCATGTAAAAATTATATGACAGATATTACAACAGGATTCAAATATATTGAATTTAACGAAGAAACAACCGTAACAGAAGAATATGCCCGTAAAAATTATCTCTTATTTTTCTTGAAAGGTGATTTCACTGTAAATTGCAATCAATTTTGCGGCCGTACTTTTCATGATGACGAAATGATATTATTGCCAAAGTCATCTATAATAAAAATATCGGCTAAAGCTCAATCACAGATGCTGACTATGATATTCGACACTCCTATAGACAGTTGTGACAAGTTATTATTCCAGACATTAAGCTCAATCTGTAAAAATATAGAATATAACTTCGAATCTATACCTATCCGTTACCCATTGACACCTTTTCTGGAAACAACCATTTGCTGTCTAAAAAATCAAATGAACTGTATACACTTACATGAAATCATACAACGTGAATTTTTCTTCTTACTTAGAGGCTTTTATGAAAAAAAGGAAATAGCCCTTCTTTTTCACCCGATTATAGGCAAAAAATTAGACTTCAAAGATTTTGTCATGCAAAACTACACAAAAGTAAATAATTTGGATGAACTGATAGCCTTGTCCAACATGGGAAGAACAAGCTTTTACATCAAATTCAAAGAAGAATTCGGAACAACTGCAAAACAATGGATGATGAAACAATTAAAAGAACGGATACTGGGAAAAGTGGCTGAACCCGGCGTATGCGTCAAGCAACTGATGGAAGTATGTAATTTCGAATCGCAGGCACAGTTATACCGTTATTTTAAACAACAATTCCATTGTACTCCCAAACAACTGATAGACCACTACCAAACCGACTATTAGACAGTCTGGGGAAATAATTCTGCCCCTGTATAAAAAGTGTGTATTATTGAACTTTTAGATAGTGGCAGTCTGCAGTAAATAAACTTAATTTGCAGCATCATTTTCGCTCAACCGGCAATGAACGGTGATTGGCTCTCTATTACAGAATAGATAGTAATTACAAATATACTTTATTAATCTGAAATTTGCAAAATAAAAAGAACAAATTTATTTTTTATATCACAACAAATTGGTTACGGCGCGATTTACCTGAGCCAACGTTTCCTGATCAAATTCTTTAAGATACACTCGCGTCATTTCCTCTGAAGTATGCCCCAAACCTGCACTTATGATAGATATAGGAGCTCCGCTTTCACGCGCTAAAGTCGCCCAGGTATGGCGGGCGGTGTAAGTTGTCAAACGTACATTTATATTCAATTCGGAGGCAATCTTCTTCAAATGCCTGTTTATACGCCTTAGAGCCAGACGATATTGGGCATATATCGGCGTAGGCGAGACATCATCAATAACCGGAAAAACATATTCGCCCGCATTTGCGTATTTGTCAATCAAAGATTGCATCTGCGAAGTGACTACTATGTGAATCAACTGTTTAGACTTATGACGATAATAACTAAGCACACCACCACGTATATTCCCTTTTCTTAAAAATACAATATCGACAAAAGCCATCCCCTGGGCATAAAAACTAAACAAATATAAATCACGGGAAAGCGCTATCTCCGAACGCTCCGGTAAAGAAAGGGAAAACAGTTTACGCATTTCCTCCTTGTGTATCGCTCGTTTAATAGTCTTACAGGGCTTTGCACGCACATGAATAAAAGGGGAACCGTTCTTAGGCCTATACCCTTCCCGGATAGCAGAGTTATATATCGTCCGAAAATTACGTAAGTAATAATTTACCGTATTCTCCGTTAAGCCCTGCATATATAAAAAATCCTCATAACCGTTTACATAATTAGTGTCAATTTCATCTATTCCGATATCCGCCTTTCGAAAGGACAACATATTCATATATTTTTTTAAAGAAGCATACGTACTGCGGTAAGCCGCCGCAGTTCCATCCTTCTCCATACTCTTCTTACGAGCTATCTGTATATCGATATATTGAAAAAAAGAACAACGGAAACGATTCCGTTTCTCAGATTCAACTATATCATTTACGGAATATGGTTCTTTTTTCTTCTCCAATATGCGGACTCGGTTCAAAAGACGTTTATACTTCCGTCTCAACTCCTGGTTTATCGCATCAATTTCCTTCATGGAATAAATGGAACGTTCACAATATCCCACTTCGCAGGTACTCTCATCAAACTGCTGTTGAAATAAATGATATTTAGTGTAATAAAGCAATTTCCGCCTTTGGTGAATAATTTGGAATACCAATGGAAATGTACCGTTATTCAGCATTCTCTGCTTATTAAGCAATAGTTTTATAGATGCCATAATTTACTCTTACCCTATTATTTTTCATTCAAATAGCACAAAAGTACAAAAAGTTCACAAGTGACAGATTCTTTTAAATCAAAAAGCCTCCCCTAACCTATCAGATTATTCCATAAAATCCCGACCCGGAAAATACAAAAAAAATGGGGATAACGTCTTCGATAACGTATCCCCGTTTACACCTAAGTTAATGTACTTTTTCTCATTTTTCAACTCTGTACCCCAGTGACATCATTTCGTTACGACCTAATTCGCTGAGGATTTTTTTTACTAAAGAACTCATTTTCTTCATAATCCTTAAACCTTTAAATTACTAATACCTGAAATTTTTAATACCTGAAAACTAAAAAACTAAGCTTTACCGTTTGGAAGAGTATTAATCGTTGAATATCCCCAAACATGTACATCGGCTTCACCGAACTTTCTAAACAATCTTTTTAACCTTTTCATTTTGTTATCCTCCTAATTATATGTTTTACAACACAAAAATACAGCCTTTGTTTATATATTGCGCCTTAAAAAGAGGATTTTTATGCTTTAAAGCATATTTATTGATTTGCATCAATTAATTTATTTGTTATAAGGCAGAATTGCAATATACATGATAGTAAATATGACAAAAAAGCATGAATGAAACTTCATCCATGCCTTTCCGCACTATACCTTAATTATTATCCGGTTACCTCATAATTGTCGGTTATGTATCATATCAACCCAATATACCCCTGCAGCAGGACGGCTATTTTACCGGCGTCTGTTCCAAAGTAGCCACCAGGAAATCATAGAACTTCTGTACTGTAGGAATCAACACCCTTTCATCCGGCGAGTGTGGTGAACGCAATGTAGGGCCAAAGGAAATCATATCCAATCCCGGAATAATAGCTCCGATAATACCGCATTCAAGCCCTGCATGAATCACCTTTACGGCCGGCTCCACACCAAATTGCTGCTTGTATGACGATTTCATCGCATGCAGAATCGGGGAATTGACATCAGGCTGCCAACCGGAATAACTTCCCGTCATCTCCACTTTCATGCCAGCCATGGAGAAACAGGATTCAAGACTGGTTGCCAGATATTCTTTCATGCTGTCGCTGGAACTGCGCGCCAGAATCTTTATCTCCGCCTTCCCACTGCCAATCGTTATAATAGCCAGATTGGAAGAAGTCTCCACCGTATCAGGGACTGTTGGAATCATGCGGGTCACACCGTTCTGACAAGCAAAAATAGCGTCGATTAAATTATCCTGGATTTCTTCAGGAACCTCGCCAGCCGGAAGTTCCACCCGTTCCGCCGTAAAACTAACCGGGGTTTCAACCGCCGAATATTCCTCATTGAACAAATCTTCACAGTATTTCACCAATCCCAGCAATTCATCTTCATTTTCAGCAGGAACGGTAATGACCGCATGCGCCTCACGCGGAATAGCATTACGCATATTACCGCCTTCCCAGCTAGCCAAACGGGCTTCATAACCGGCAACCGCCTCGCGCAAGAAACGCACCAGCAGCTTATTGGCATTGGCACGCCCTTCATTGATTTCCAGTCCGGAATGCCCGCCGCGCAAACCTTTCAAGCTGACCTTGATAGCGATATCCCCTTCTTCGGGAGCCACTTCCTTATATTCCAGCGTAGCAGTGACATCTACGCCGCCCGCACAGCCTATATACAATTCTCCTTCATCTTCCGAATCCAGGTTCAAAAGGATTTCCCCGTTCACAGTGCCCGGTTTCAGCCCGAACGCACCGTACATCCCGGTTTCCTCATCTTTAGTAATCAATGCTTCCAAAGGACCGTGTTTCAAGTCTTCTGCTTCCAACACGGCCATGATAGCAGCCACGCCAAGCCCGTTATCCGCTCCCAGGGTAGTGCCTTTAGCTTTCACCCAGTCACCGTCTATATAAGTCTCAATAGGGTCTTTCTCAAAATCATGCACTGTGTCGTTGTTCTTCTGCGGAACCATATCCATGTGCGCCTGGAGAATCACTCCCTTACGGTTTTCCATACCCGGAGTCGCCGGTTTACGGATAACCACATTGCCGGCTTCGTCTACAAAAGACTCCAATCCCAATCCTTTCCCGAAATCAATCAGGAACTCCGTTACCTTCTCCAAATGTCCCGACGGCCGGGGAATCTGCGTCAACGAATAAAAATGCTTCCACACGTTTTGTGGAACCAAAGAAAGAATAGTACTCATAACAAATCCATTTTATTAAGTGGTTACTTTTTTTATTGAAGCGGTTACTTCCGCTGCTTCCTATTGGCAAACGGTAAAACCGCTAAACCATATACACCCAACAAAACTACTAAAAAGGTTTGAATCCCGTGCACAATCAAGGCAAATATTCCGGCATCCGTCAGATTTACTCCATAGAGCATCATCATGGAAATGATTGCAAAATGCCATGGCCCCGCCCCGTTGGGAGTAGGTACAATAACGGCAAAAGTGCCGCCGACAAACATAACCAATGCCGCCAACACACCCAAATGAGCGGTAAAAGCAAAACAATAAAACGTAAAATAGAAATGAAAAAAGTAACACGCCCAGATGGCCGATGTATAGAAGAGAAAGAGAGGAATATTGCGTACCTTTTTCAATGACATCACCCCCTCCCAAATATTGAGTACAAACCCTTTCACTCTTTCATAAAAAAACAATGTCTTTCTTAGACAATAAAGGAGCAAAAACACTCCGAGCAGGCAAAACAGGACAATATAGAACCAAACGGAAGTCAGAAGATGCAAAAAAGAGGGTATCTTTGTTCCAGTCTGTTGAAGGAAAGTTACGAACACCGGCAATTGGAGCAACACTGTAATCCCCGTAATAAGGCAAATAGTCAGCGTATCGACCAGCCGCTCCGTGACGACTGTTCCCAAGGATTTGGCAAACGAAACATTGTCGTACTTGGCCAACACGCCGCAACGGCTCACTTCGCCGACTCTGGGAACCACCAGACTGGCGGCATAAGATATGAAAACGGCATTTACGCAATCACTTCTTTTCGGGAAAGCGTCCAACGGTTCCAATGTCTGCCTCCACCGCCAACCGCGGAAGACTTGCGCAAACACTCCGAAAACCAACGACAAGAGCATCCACCACCAGTTTGTGCCATGCAATAAAGTTTCCCCCGCCTTCGCAAAGTCAAAACCACGATACACCCAAAACAAGATAAAAGCACCCAAAACAACCGGTAATATCAGTTTCAGCGTCTTTTTTAATAGTTTCTTCATCCTTAATTCTTCATTCTTCATTTAAAAGAATTACCTTTGTCGGCTGCAAAAGTAATTATTTAGTTGGTAAATGAAATTAGTAAAGCCTAAAAAGTTTCTCGGGCAACACTTTCTGAAAGATTTGAAAGTGGCGCAGGATATTGCCGACACAGTCGACACAGTCCCCGGACTCCCCATTCTGGAAGTAGGCCCCGGAATGGGAGTATTGACTCGGTTCCTGGTGAAAAAAGGAAGGCCGGTGAAAGTCGTGGAAGTGGACTATGAGTCGGTAGCCTATCTCCGTGAAACCTATCCGTCATTGGAAGACCACATCATTGAAGACGATTTCCTGAAAATGAATCTTCAACGTTTGTTCGACGGAGGTCCTTTCGTACTGACAGGCAATTACCCTTATAATATTTCCAGCCAGATATTTTTTAAAATGCTGGACAACAAAGACATCATCCCCTGCTGCACGGGAATGATACAGAAGGAAGTGGCCGAACGCATCGCTGCCGGACCAGGCAGCAAGACTTACGGCATTCTCAGCGTACTGATACAAGCGTGGTACAGAGTGGAATACCTGTTCACTGTCAACGAGCACGTGTTCAACCCGCCTCCCAAAGTCAAAAGTGCCGTTATTCGCATGACCCGCAATGAGACCGAAGAGTTGGGATGTGACGAGAAACTGTTCAAACAAGTAGTGAAAACCACCTTCAACCAACGGCGCAAAACCTTACGCAACTCGATTAAACCTATTTTAGGCAAAGACTGCCCGTTGACGGAAGACGCATTATTCGACAAACGCCCGGAACAACTGTCGGTAGGAGAATTCATCGACCTGACTAATAAAGTGGAACAAGCATTGGAGACCGCCGGCAGCCGGCAGTAACCGGCCGACGACTGCGAACAGATAGAATTGGATTTTGTAATTTGCAATTGACAACAATGAACGAGGAATATATTGACAACATAAAACATCTTATCGAACAAAAAGACGCCGATAAGGTAAAAGAATTTCTCGTCGACCTCCACCCGGCCGACATCGCCGAATTGTGCAACGACCTGAATCCGGAAGAGGCCAAGTTCGTCTACCGGCTGCTCAACAACGAAACCGCCGCCGATGTTCTTGTCGAAATGGATGAAGACGCCCGTAAAGAGTTCCTCGAAATGCTTCCTTCCGAAACAATCGCCAAGCGTTTCGTCGATTACATGGACACGGACGATGCGGTAGACCTGATGCGCGAGCTGGATGAAGACAAACAGGAAGAAGTCCTCTCGCACATCGAAGACATCGAACAGGCGGGGGATATCGTAGACTTGCTGAAATATGACGAAAACACGGCCGGCGGACTGATGGGTACGGAAATGGTGCTTGTCAATGAAAACTGGAGTATGCCCGAATGCCTGAAAGAGATGCGGCAACAGGCAGAAGAACTGGACGAGATTTATTACGTGTACGTCATTGACGACGACGAACGCCTGCGGGGTATCTTCCCGTTAAAGAAAATGATAACCTCTCCTTCCGTATCGAAAGTAAAACACGTGATGCAAAAAGACCCGATTTCGGTACATGTGGACACGCCCATCGATGAAGTTGTGCAAGCCATCGAAAAGTATGACTTGGTAGCTATCCCCGTTATCGACAGCATCGGCCGGCTTGTAGGCCAGATTACCGTAGACGACGTCATGGACGAAGTGCGTGAACAATCGGAACGCGACTACCAGTTGGCATCCGGTCTTTCCCAGGATGTGGAAACGGACGACAACGTGTTCCGCCAGACGACGGCACGCCTTCCGTGGTTGCTCATCGGCATGATTGGCGGAATCGGCAACTCTATGATACTGGGAAACTTCGACTCGACTTTTGCCGCCCACCCCGAAATGGCGCTATATATTCCCTTAATCGGCGGTACGGGGGGAAATGTCGGCACGCAATCCTCCGCCATCGTCGTACAGGGACTGGCGAACAGTTCGCTGGACGCCAAAAACACATTCAAGCAAGTGACTAAAGAAGCGGTGGTGGCGCTAATCAACGCCACTATCATCTCTCTCTTAGTGTACACCTATAATTTCATACGGTTCGGGGCAACCGCAACAGTCACTTATTCCGTGTCTATCAGCCTGTTTGCCGTGGTAATGTTCGCCTCCATCTTCGGGACACTAGTCCCCATGACTCTCGAAAAGCTGAAAATAGACCCCGCCATTGCAACAGGACCGTTTATCGCTATTACAAATGATATCATCGGAATGATGCTATACATGGGAATTACCGTTTTATTATCGTAAAATCAGAATAAACGAAAAAAAATAAGCAAAATAGTATGAAGTAATCGTTTTATTTCATTAATTTGTGACCCAAAACTAATATACAATGATGGACGCTCATGACACTAATCAGCCCTTGAACCAAGGGGAATTAGAAGAAGAAAAGAAAACAGTTGAGGTTTCTGAGGCTATGACAGAGACTCCGGCTGAAGAAATGACTGCCGAAGTTCAACCCGAGGCAACGCCTAAACCTGCCACAAAGGAAGACGTACTGAATCGGTTGAAAGAGCTCGCAAAAGATGCGGAGAACGCCAATAAGCAGGAAATAGACAATCTGAAACAATCATTCTACAAGTTACATAACGCCGAACTGGAGGCTGAAAAAGCACAGTTCATAAACGATGGCGGCGCCATCGAGGATTTCGTACCCAAAGGAGATGTATTGGAGGAGGAATTCAAACGCCTGATGGGAATCGTCAAAGATAAACGAAGCAAACTTATCGCTGAGCTGGAACGGCAAAAAGAAGAGAATCTTCAAGTCAAGCTTTCCATTATCGAAGAACTGAAGGAACTGGTAGAATCGGGTGACGATGCCAACAAATCTTACACTGAATTTAAAAAACTCCAACAGCAATGGAACGAGACAAAACTGGTTCCACAAGGCAGAGTGAATGAGCTTTGGAAAAACTACCAGCTATACGTGGAGAAATTTTATGATTTGTTAAAGTTGAACAATGAATTCCGCGAGTATGATTTCAAAAAGAACCTTGAAATAAAGACTCATCTTTGCGAAGCGGCCGAAAAACTGGCTGACGAGGAAGATGTGGTATCCGCTTTTCACCAACTCCAGAAGCTTCATCAGGAATTCCGTGACACAGGACCGGTAGCGAAGGAGTTGCGCGACGAAATCTGGAACCGTTTCAAAGCTGCCTCTACTGTCGTAAACCGCCGCCACCAACAACATTTTGAGAAATTGAAAGAAGCGGAACAACATAACCTGGATCAGAAAACCGTTATCTGCGAAATCGTGGAGGCGATAGAATATGATGAACTGAAAACATTCTCCGCCTGGGAAAACAAGACCCAAGAAGTCATCGCCTTGCAAAACAAATGGAAAACCATCGGTTTTGCACCACAAAAGATGAATGTGAAAATATTCGAACGTTTCCGCCATGCCTGCGATGATTTTTTCAAGAAAAAGGGAGAATTCTTCAAAAGGCTGAAAGAAGGCATGAACGAAAATTTGGAAAAGAAAAAAGCCCTTTGTGAAAAAGCGGAAGCCCTGAAAGACAGTACAGACTGGAAAACAACCGCCGATGTGTTAACCAAGCTCCAAAAAGAATGGAAAACAATCGGTCCGGTATCAAAAAAACATTCCGATGCGGTATGGAAACGTTTCATTACGGCTTGCGATTACTTCTTTGAACAGAAAAACAAAGCTACTTCTTCACAGCGTTCCGTGGAAATAGAAAATATGGAGAAGAAAAAAGCGTTAATCGAAAAGCTGTCTTCCATCGATGAAAGCATGGATGTCGAAGAAGCCGGAACATTAGTACGTGATTTGATGAAAGAATGGAACTCAATCGGACATGTACCGTTCAAAGAAAAAGACAAACTGTATAAACAATATCATGGGTTAATCGACCAGTTATTCGACCGTTTCAATATCAGCGCATCGAACAAGAAGTTGAGTAACTTCCGTTCCAACATAAGCAATATCCAGGGAAGCGGGCCGCAATCCCTGTACAGGGAACGTGAGAAACTGGTACGTACTTATGAGAATATGAAGAACGAACTCCAGACTTATGAAAATAACCTGGGCTTCCTCACCTCTACTTCCAAGAAAGGAAGCAGTTTGCTGACCGAACTCAACCGGAAAGTAGACAAATTGAAAGCGGATTTGGAATTAGTATTGGAAAAGATTAAAGTTATCGACGAATCACTGAAAACAGAAGAATAAATCTTTAGCCTGCGCCGATACATATTCCCAAATAACCGATACACATTCTAAAATAAAAAGAGAAGCTGTGGTTAGTTATGAAATGCCCTCTAAAAGTTTTTGTACAACTTTTAGAGGGCATTTTAAAATTAACGGTTATTCCAATTATTCATAAAAGAAAACACGAAAGATTAGTCTCAAAATAGAAACTGAAAGTCGGTAATCTTACAGAGGGAAAATCTTTCAATCCCATCCTATTGTACGGGTTAATCCGGAGAAAGGAAAAAATCCTGAGAATGAGGAAAAAGGCGTAGAGCTCGCTTGATTTACTGCATTCAAAACTGTAACGGCATTTTTCTATCCCATCAAATTCCGTGAAGCCCAAAACTAACTCTATTTTGGAGATTTCTTATATCTTCACCGTATGTTTTTTTATTTCGGATTATCCCGTTTAGGTAGACAAACCGTATTTTTGGGGAGATAGAATGCCTAAAAATACAAAAAAGGCAACTGTCCCGACATGAATCAGTTGCCTTATATTTTTTATTTCAGAAATACCCCTTTGAAATGGCGCGAAAAGCAAATTTATCTTTTCCACGGGAATTTATAGGAATTTACCCTTCTTTTACTTAATGAATATCTCAACTTTACAGATTAAAATGTTAAAAGGAAAAGTCCTCTACTCCCATCTTATACCCTGATAAGGAATAAAACGTTAAAAGTTCTTTTTTTCTGTTCCATTTTCCAAGTTTTTAATGAAACCTTGAAAAAGAACTGATTTTTCCGGATTATCTCTCCCTTTTTTTATCCCGATATGTGTCACCATTTTTCGGGAAACCTCTCAAAAGAGCATAAAAAACCCGCAAAATATCTGTTTTTGCGGGTTTTTGTCTGTAAAAAGCTGGTGATAAGTTGGGCTACCTGGATTCGAACCAGGAATGACAGGACCAGAATCTGTAGTGTTACCATTACACCATAGCCCAATGATTTTCGTTTGCGGGTGCAAAGATACAAATATTTTGGGAATTCAAAACAAATCCGATATTTTTTTTGCAAAAATGTCCAAATAAGCTTTCCAAACAAAAGTATCTCCACTAAAAAACACAAAAATTGAGGGATAACTTTCTTGTATCCAATAAATCAGCGTATATTTGTCAAAAATATCACGTTTATAATCAGAAACAAAGGAGAATCCTTTTTTGTTATAAACCGAAAGAGAACATGAATTATTAATCTCAATTAAAAGAATGAACGATACTAAAGTATTAATTGAAAAAATAAAAGAGGGAATTCAAGAGAAAAAAGGTAAAAACATCATCATTGCCGATTTAACGAATATAGAAGATACCATCTGTAAATATTTCATTATTTGCCAGGGAAACTCCCCCAGTCAGGTTAGCGCTATCGTAGATTCCGTCAAGGAATTCGCACGCAAGGGAGCAAACAATAAGCCATTTGCCGTAGACGGGCTCCGAAATGCAGAATGGGTGGCTATGGACTATGCTGACGTATTGGTACATGTTTTCTTGCCGGAGACCAGAGAATTCTACAATCTCGAACATCTTTGGGCGGACGCCAAACTCACTCGAATCCCCGATTTAGACTAATCAATAATTATGGACAATAATAACAACAAGAATAGTAACAGTAACAAACCTAATAATAAGGTTAATATGCCCAAGTTCAATTTGAACTGGATGTATATGATTATCATCCTTATGCTTCTTGGCCTTTGGTGGGGCAGCGATTCCAAAGGGCCGGGAAACAAAACCGTTACATACAGCGAATTTCAGGATTACGTAAGGAACGGCTATATCGGTAAGGTTCTGGGATATGAGGACAAATCAATAGAGGCTTATCCTAAACCGAACTCCGTAGGCGCCATATTCGGGGCAGACTCTGTCAAAGCGGGCCGCAACCCGATTATCACGAGCAGGGCCCCGTCTACCGATAAACTGGAAGAATTCCTGCAGGCCGAAAAAGAAGCCGGCCATTTTGACGGGACTTCCGACTATCCGCCCAAATCAGATATATTCCCCGCCATCCTGATTCAGATACTTCCGCTGGTGCTGCTGATTGCACTGTGGATATTTTTCATGCGCCGTATGAGCGGAGGAGGTAGCGGTGGTCCCGGTGGCGTATTCAATGTGGGAAAATCCAAAGCCCAGCTCTTTGAAAAAGGAGGAGCCATCAAGGTTACGTTTAAAGATGTGGCAGGCTTGGCGGAAGCCAAACAGGAAGTCGAAGAAATTGTCGAATTCTTGAAAGAACCGCAAAAATATACGGACTTGGGAGGTAAAATACCCAAGGGAGCGTTGTTGGTAGGCCCTCCGGGAACGGGTAAGACATTACTCGCCAAAGCTGTTGCCGGCGAAGCGAACGTTCCTTTCTTCTCGCTGGCAGGTTCTGATTTCGTAGAAATGTTTGTCGGCGTAGGCGCTTCCCGCGTCCGAGACCTATTTAAACAAGCCAAAGAAAAAGCTCCATGCATCGTATTCATTGACGAGATTGATGCAGTAGGACGTGCACGCGGCAAGAATCCGGCTATGGGAGGAAATGACGAACGCGAAAACACGTTAAATCAGTTGTTGACGGAAATGGACGGCTTCGGCTCTAACAGCGGAGTCATCATCCTTGCCGCTACTAACCGTGTAGATGTGCTCGACAAGGCATTGCTCCGTGCCGGGCGTTTCGACCGCCAGATACATGTAGACTTGCCCGACCTGAACGAGCGCAAGGAGGTGTTCGGTGTACATTTGCGCCCCATCAAGATAGACGATACGGTAGACGTAGACCTGCTGGCGCGCCAAACTCCGGGATTCTCCGGCGCGGATATCGCCAATGTCTGCAATGAAGCGGCGCTAATCGCCGCCCGCCACGGAAAGAAGTTTGTCGGCAAACAAGACTTCCTGGATGCCGTAGACCGTATCATCGGCGGGCTGGAAAAGAAAACCAAAATCACAACAGAGGCGGAAAGACGTTCCATCGCCTTGCATGAAGCGGGACACGCTTCCATATCCTGGTTGCTGGAATATGCGAACCCGCTGATTAAGGTCACGATTGTTCCCAGAGGACGTGCGTTGGGAGCTGCCTGGTATCTGCCGGAAGAACGTCAAATCACGACCAAAGAGCAGATGCTCGATGAAATGTGCGCTACATTGGGAGGACGCGCCGCGGAAGATTTATTTATCGGCCGCATCTCTACAGGAGCCATGAATGATTTGGAGAAAGTCACCAAACAGGCATACGGCATGATTGCATATCTGGGAATGAGCGAAAGACTGCCGAATTTATGCTATTATAATAATGACGAATATTCCTTCAACCGTCCGTACAGCGAAAAGACTGCCGAGTTAATCGACGAAGAAGTCAAGAAGATGGTAAACGAACAATATGAACGCGCCAAAGCCATCTTGTCCGAGCACAAGGAAGAGCACAACCAACTTGCCCAATTGTTGATTGACAAAGAAGTTATCTTTGCGGAAGACGTTGAACGCATTTTCGGAAAACGGCCGTGGGCATCCCGCTCGGAAGAAATTATGGCTGCCAAGGAGAGCCGCGAAGCCGCCAAAGCGGAAAAGAAGCTTGCAGAAGAAGTGAAAGAAAAAGAGAAGGAAATCAAGGAGGAAGAAGCTGAAAATTCTGCAAAAGAAAAAGCCGCAGAAAACAAAGTCACCGCCGAAGGCAAGGTCACCATAGAGAAAAAGGCTATTTCAGCGGAAGGCGGAAACACTTCTACGGAAGAAAACAAGGAAACAGGCAAACCTGAGTAATATCAGATGGAAAGTGTTGCAAAAGTCATTACCGGACGGGATTCACACATCTTCCCGCAGTAGACGGAAAAACTTTTGCAGCACTTTTTTATTAGTCTATTAATTAACTAAAACATAAATATTTTGGCTAGCAATTTTATTAAACGGGCTATAACAGGTGTACTTTTTGTCGCCATCCTGGTAGGGTGTATCCTTTATACATCGCTCAGTTTCGGCATCTTGTTTGTCATAATCAGCGCATTGACAATTTATGAGTTCGGACATCTGGTAAACATGCGTGCAGAAGGCGTCAACGTAAATAAGACTATTATTATGCTGGGAGGGGCTTACCTGTTCCTCGCAATTATGGGATTTTGCATAGATGCCGCCGACTCTAAAATTTTCATCCCTTACGTACTGCTGTTACTTTACCTGCTGATTAGCGAGTTATACCTGAAAAAAGAGAATCCGGTACTGAACTGGGCCTATTCTATGTTCAGCCAACTTTACATAGGCTTGCCGTTCGCTTTGTTAAACGTACTCGCTTTCCATAACGATCCGGAATACAGCAGTGTCAGTTACAACCCGATTCTGCCGCTATCCATTTTCATATTCCTCTGGTTAAGTGATACGGGGGCATATTGCATCGGGTCGCTTATCGGCAAACACCGCCTGTTTGAACGCATTTCTCCTAAGAAGTCATGGGAAGGTTCCATTGGCGGCGGAGTTGTGGCTATCGGCTCTTCCTTCATACTTGCACATTATTTTCCATTCATGTCAATGTGGCAATGGGCCGGACTAGCAGTAACCGTTGTCATATTCGGGACTTGGGGAGATTTGACAGAATCACTGCTCAAACGGCAACTTCACGTGAAAGATTCGGGAACCATCCTTCCGGGACACGGGGGAATGCTCGACCGGTTTGACAGTGCCCTGATGGCTATACCGGCAGCGGTAGTCTATCTATATGCGTTAACTTGGTTTTAAATTGCCTGAACTCCCTAGGAAATATAATATTCAGTAAATTCTACGTTTTAGAGATTCAACGAGTAGAAATATTCAGTAGATTTCGCATATTCAGGATTTACCGAAAAGCAAGGGATAGTTTTCGTATTATGAATATCCCATCCCGCCGAGTATTCCTGCAGCATGTAAGATATATGAAAAGCCGGGAACTTTCTTCCACGAAAGCAATCCCGGCCTTTTTACACACAGTTACAGAGGTTAGGTTGTATATTATTTGACAGAAGAAGTAGTGTGCACATCTTTCGCTTTCTCCGGTACTCCTACCGGGTGTTCGAAGTCAAGCACTACGACTGTACCTTTTCCGTTCTCTTCCGAATTTATCGTGACCTTAAATCCTTTCATAGGTATATCCCCCTCCTCTCCGGATGTCGGATAGAATTTCTCCAGATTATAAGAAACTCTTCCCCATCCCCAATAATCGGTCACATCATCATACGTGTTATAACGCAATTCCAGATGTACATAGCCATCTTCGTCCACATCGGGAGTTTCCGGCACTTCCGGAGTATCGGGTGTTTCCGCAGTCCCGGAAGTTTTTACAGTCTCCCCATCCGGTTCACCCGGTTCCGATTCGCCAGTCGTTTTGTTTTGCACAAGGCTTATGCGATGTTTCTCCGAATAAGGCAAGTTCTGGTGGAAAATGATGTTCAGAAACTTTCCTCCCAACCACATATCACCTTGGTAAATTACAATGGGATCATCACCGAACTCCTCCACATTCTCATCTGTCATTTCCTCCACTTCTTTAGTCAGTATTTCTCTAATTCCTTCCATCTTCACCTGCACCCCTTTATTATCCGCCATGTCAGCCAAAGGATTAAAGAGGAGTTCTATAAATTAAAATATTGTAGTACAGTTGTTTATATGGTTCC
>NZ_CAUCSQ010000073.1 GCF_958445495.1 uncultured Bacteroides sp.
TTCTGCTGTCTGATACAAGAGGATAAATTGAATTGATAGAACTCACCATAAATCAGAGACAGACGTGATTTCAGTAGAAGGATTATCAGTAGAATTTAATGCGACACCGCTTTTTAAGGATGTCAGTTATGTAATAAATAAGAAGGACCGCATTGCGTTGGTCGGCAAGAACGGTGCGGGTAAATCGACTATGCTGAAAATATTGGCAGGCCTGCAATTGCCGACATGCGGGACGGTTGCGGTTCCGAAAGACATGACGATCGGTTACTTGCCGCAGGTGATGATTTTTGCCGACAACCGTACGGTGCGGGAAGAGGCGGAACTGGCCTTTGAAGAATTGTTCAGGCTCCGGGATAAATTGGAGCGGATGAATCGGGAATTGGCAGAAAGAACGGATTACGATTCGGAAGAGTATCATCAGTTGATAGACCGTTTCACACATGAAAATGATCGTTTCCTGATGATGGGGGGAACGAATTATCAGGCGGAAATCGAACGCACCCTTTTGGGACTGGGGTTCAGCCGGGCGGACTTTGAGCGTTCCACAACTGAATTTTCCGGCGGATGGCGCATGCGCATTGAACTTGCGAAGCTGTTGCTCCGTCGTCCGGACGTGCTTTTGCTGGATGAGCCCACTAACCATCTTGATATCGAGAGTATTCAGTGGTTGGAGAATTTTCTGGCTACCCGTGCCAATGCTGTCGTTCTTGTCAGTCATGACCGGGCTTTTCTTAATAATGTGACTACCCGCACGATTGAGATTACTTGCGGGCAGATTTATGATTATAAGGTGAAGTATGACGAGTTTGTCATTTTGCGAAAGGAACGTCGCGAGCAGCAACTCCGTGCTTATGAGAATCAGCAGAAGCAAATACAGGATACGGAAGAGTTTATCGAACGTTTTCGTTATAAGGCGACTAAGGCCGTGCAGGTGCAGAGCCGTATTAAACAGTTGGAAAAAATTGAACGTATCGAGGTGGATGAAGAGGATAATTCTGCATTGCGCCTGAAATTCCCTCCTGCAAGCCGTAGCGGAAATTATCCGGTAATTTGTGAAGGGGTGTGCAAAGCGTATGGGGCACATGTCGTTTTTCACGATGTGAACCTGACTATCAATCGGGGGGAGAAGGTCGCTTTTGTCGGCAAAAACGGGGAAGGCAAGTCTACGCTGGTGAAATGTATCATGAATGAAATTGATTTTGAGGGAAAGCTGACAATCGGACATAATGTGCAGATTGGATATTTTGCTCAAAACCAGGCGCAGATGTTGGATGAAAACCTGACTGTCTTTGATACCATTGACCGGGTGGCGACAGGAGATATCCGGTTGAAAATACGTGATATACTCGGCGCTTTTATGTTCGGGGGGGAGGCTTCGGATAAAAGGGTGAAGGTGCTTTCCGGAGGAGAACGTACCCGCCTGGCAATGATTAAGTTGCTGCTTGAACCTGTAAACTTCCTGATTCTCGACGAACCTACCAATCATTTGGACATGCGTTCGAAGGATGTCTTGAAGGAGGCTATCCGCGAATTTGACGGGACGGTGATTATTGTCAGCCATGACCGTGATTTTCTGGACGGGCTTGCGACTAAAGTATATGAGTTTGGCGGCGGACTTGTGAAGGAACATCTCGGAGGCATTTATGAGTTTCTGCAAAAGAAAAAGATTGAGAACCTGAATGAACTTCAAAAGGGAGTGTCCTTGTCTTCTTCTCCTATGGCTTCCGCGAAGGAAAATGAAACGGGAGATGCGCGGCCTTCGGAAAATAAATTGTCTTATGAGGCGCAGAAAGAGCTGAATAAGAAATTGAAAAAACTGGAGAAAATGGTTGCGGATTGTGAAACCTCAATCGAAGAGACGGAAGCGGCGATTGCTATTGTTGAGGAACAGATGGCGACTCCGGAAGGGGCTTCGGATATGCAACTGTATGAACGGCATCAAAAACTGAAACAACAGTTGGATGCTGTTGTGGAAGAATGGGAACGGGTTTCAACGGAGCTGGAGGAAGCTAAGGGGACGATGTAGTTCCTGTTTGTCGTTCCAGTGTGTTCCGGGAGCTCAAAGAATCGAATTTAAACTCATAATTCAATAATATATGAAAGTAACCAAGTATTTACCAATTCTTGCCGTATGCCTTATGACATCAGGATGTAACAGTAAGAAAGAGGCCGTGCTGACATCGGGTATCGACCTTGCCAATCTGGATACCACGGCTGTGCCGGGTACGAGTTTTTATCAATATGCCTGTGGCGGGTGGGTGAATGCTCATCCGTTGACGGACGAGTATTCGCGTTTCGGGACATTTGATATGTTGCGTGAGAATAGCCGCGAGCAACTGAAAGCTTTGATAGCTGAGTTGGCGGCGAAAACCGATAATGCACCCGGAAGCGCCGCACAGAAAGTAGGAGAACTTTACAATATCGCAATGGATAGCGTAAAGCTGAACCGGGAAGGGGTGGCTCCGATTAAGGCCGAACTGGCTGCTATCGACGCTCTCAAGGATAAGAGTGAAATTTATGCATATATTGCGGAAAGCCAGAAAAAGGGTATTCGTCCTTATTTCACCATGTATGTGAGTGCGGATGATATGAACAGTTCTATGAACATTGTGCAGACTTACCAGGGAGGCTTGGGCATGGGACAGCGCGACTATTATCTGGAAAATGACGAACAGACTAAAAATATCCGTGATAAGTATCAGGAACATATCGTTAAGATGTTCCGATTGGCAGGCTATGATGAGGCTACCGCCCAAAAGGCGAAGGTTGCTGTGATGGGGATTGAGACCCGTCTGGCGAAAGCGGCCCGTTCGCAGGTGGATTTACGGGACCCTCATGCCAATTATAACAAGATGGATATGGAGACGTTGAAAAAGAATTTTCCGACTTTTGACTGGGATGTTTATTTCACCGTTTCCGGCTTGAAGGACTTGAAGGAGGTGAATGTCGGTCAGCCGGCCGCGATGAAGGAGGTTGCCGATGTGATTGATTCCGTGTCTATGGACGACCAGAAGCTGTATCTGCAATGGAATCTGATAGATGCTGCCGCTTCTTTTTTGAGTGATGATTTTGTTGCGCAGAACTTTGATTTCTACAGCAGGACGATGTCCGGGAAGAAAGAGATGCAGCCTCGTTGGAAACGTTCCGTAAGTACTGTAGACGGGGTTCTCGGTGAGGTTGTAGGGCAGATGTATGTGGAGAAGTATTTCCCGGCTGCCGCTAAGGAACGTATGGTTACATTGGTGAAGAATTTGCAGTCTTCTTTGGGTGAACGTATCAAAGGGCTGGAGTGGATGAGCGAGCCGACTAAAGTGAAAGCATTGGAAAAGCTGGCGAATTTCCATGTGAAAATAGGGTATCCCGATAAATGGAAGGATTATTCTGCCTTGGAAATCAAAAATGATTCTTATTGGGCGAATATCGAACGCGCCAGCCAATGGGATTACAATGAAATGATTGCCAAAGCCGGCAAGCCGGTCGACAAGGATGAATGGCTGATGACTCCTCAGACGGTGAATGCTTATTATAATCCGACTACCAACGAAATTTGTTTCCCGGCAGCTATCCTGCAGCCTCCGTTCTTCGATATGAATGCGGATGATGCTATGAATTACGGTGCAATCGGGGTCGTTATCGGACATGAGATGACACACGGATTTGACGATCAGGGCCGCCAGTATGATAAAGACGGAAATCTGAAGGACTGGTGGACGGAAGAAGATGCTAAAAAGTTTGAGGAACGTGCACAGGTTATGGTTAATTTCTTTGATAGCATTGAGGTGGCGCCGGGAGTGCATGCGAACGGTAGCTTGACTTTGGGAGAGAATATAGCCGATCATGGCGGTTTGCAGGTTTCTTATCAGGCATTTAAGAAGGCGATGGAGACTGCTCCGCTGGGAGTGGTTGACGGATTTACCCCCGAACAGCGTTTCTTCCTCGCTTATGCCAATGTATGGGCCGGGAATATCCGGCCGGAAGAAATTCTGCGGTTGACGAAACTTGACCCTCATTCATTGGGAAAATGGCGGGTTGACGGCGCATTGCCTCATATTGCCAATTGGTATGAGGCGTTCCATATAACGGAACAGGACTCATTGTTTGTACCGAAAGAGAAACGGGTGTCTATCTGGTAATATTTTTTAGCAGGTAAAAAAGATTCGAAGAAGCGTTGGCCTTCCGCTCCGGAAGGCAACGCTTTTTTTTATTAATTCACATCATATTTATTCGTACGATAAACAATATTTCGTAACTTTGCAAGGAAAATACTTAATAAGCAATTCAATGTCAGAGTCTAAAAGAATAAAAACTGCATTGGTATCTGTATACCATAAGGAGGGTTTGGACGAAATCATTACCAAACTTCATGAAGAAGGAGTGGAGTTCCTTTCAACGGGCGGAACTCGCCAGTTTATCGAATCATTGGGTTATCCCTGTAGGGCAGTGGAGGATTTGACTACTTATCCTTCTATCTTGGGGGGCAGGGTGAAGACGTTGCATCCGAAAATTTTCGGAGGTATTCTTTGCCGCCGCGGCCTGGAACAGGACATGCAGCAGATTGAGAAATATGAGATTCCCGAAATAGATTTGGTTATCGTTGATTTGTATCCGTTTGAAGCTACGGTGGCTTCCGGTGCACCGGAAGCGGATATTATTGAAAAAATAGATATAGGCGGAATTTCGTTGATTCGTGCCGCTGCCAAGAATTACAATGATGTGGTTATTGTGGCTTCCCAAGCGCAATATAAACCGTTGTTGGACATGTTGATGGAGCATGGGGCGACTTCTTCTTTGGAAGAACGCCGCTGGATGGCGAAAGAAGCGTTTGCCGTTTCTTCCCATTACGATTCGGCTATTTTCAATTATTTCGATGCCGGAGAGGGTTCTGCGTTCCGTTGTTCGGTGAATAACCAGAAACAGCTTCGCTACGGAGAGAATCCGCATCAGAAGGGGTATTTCTACGGGAACTTGGAAGCGATGTTCGACCAGATTCACGGAAAGGAAATTTCTTACAACAACCTTCTCGACATTAATGCTGCCGTTGATTTAATCGACGAGTTCGAGGATCTTACTTTTGCTATCCTGAAACATAATAATGCTTGTGGCCTGGCTTCCCGTCCTACGGTATTGGAGGCATGGAAAGAGGCGTTGGCCGGTGACCCGGTTTCCGCTTTTGGCGGCGTACTGATTACCAACGGGGTGGTTGATAAGGATGCGGCGGAAGAAATCAACAAAATTTTCTTCGAAGTGATTATCGCTCCGGATTACGATGTGGATGCGCTTGAAATTTTGGGACAGAAGAAAAACCGTATCATTCTGGTCCGTAAAGAGGCGAAGTTGCCGAAGAAGCAATTCCGCGCTTTGCTGAACGGTGTGTTGGTACAGGAGAAAGATTCTAATATTGAGACGGTAGCTGATTTGAAAACGGTGACTGACAAGGCGCCGACTCCGGAAGAAGTGGAAGATATGTTGTTTGCCAATAAGATAGTGAAGAACAGCAAGTCCAATGCGATTGTGTTGGCTAAGGGCAAACAGCTTATTGCGAGCGGTGTCGGACAAACATCACGGGTGGATGCTCTGAAACAGGCGATTGAGAAGGCTAAGTCATTCGGTTTCGACCTGCATGGAGCGGTGATGGCTTCGGATGCGTTTTTCCCGTTCCCCGATTGTGTGGAAATTGCGGATAAGGAAGGTATCACGGCGGTTATCCAGCCGGGCGGTTCCGTAAAGGATGATTTGTCTTTCGCATATTGCAATGAGCACGGGATGGCGATGGTGATTACCGGTATCCGTCATTTTAAACATTAAAACAAAAATTAAGAATGGGATTGTTTTCTTTTACACAAGAAATAGCGATGGACTTGGGAACAGCCAATACCATCATTATCACGAATGGGAAAATCGTGGTGGATGAGCCTTCGGTTGTGGCCCTGGACCGCCGTACGGATAAAATGATTGCCGTGGGGGAAAAGGCGAAGTTAATGCATGAAAAGACTCACGAAAACATACGTACTATTCGTCCGTTGAGAGACGGGGTGATTGCCGATTTCTATGCTTGCGAGCAGATGATGCGGGGGTTGATTAAACAGGTGAATACCCGCAATCATTTATTCTCTCCGTCACTCCGTATGGTGATTGGTGTCCCGTCGGGAAGTACGGAAGTCGAACTTCGTGCTGTACGCGACTCTGCCGAACATGCGGGAGGACGTGATGTTTATCTGATTTTTGAACCGATGGCTGCGGCAATCGGTATCGGCATTGACGTGGAGGCGCCGGAGGGAAATATGATTGTCGATATAGGCGGCGGTTCTACGGAGATTGCTGTCATTTCTTTAGGTGGCATCGTTTCCAACAATTCCATCCGTATCGCCGGTGATGATTTGACTGCGGATATTCAGGAATATATGAGTCGCCAGCATAATGTGAAAGTCAGTGAACGTATGGCTGAACGTATTAAAATCAATGTCGGCGCTGCTCTGACTGAATTGGGCGAAGATGCGCCGGAAGATTATATTGTTCATGGACCGAACCGTATCACAGCTCTTCCGATGGAGGTTCCGGTATGTTACCAGGAAGTGGCGCATTGCCTGGAAAAGTCTATTTCCAAAATCGAGACGGCTATTTTGAGTGCATTGGAAAATACTCCTCCTGAATTGTATGCGGATATCGTTCATAACGGTATCTATCTTGCGGGTGGTGGCGCATTGCTTCGCGGATTGGATAAGCGGCTTACTGATAAGATTAACATTCCGTTCCATATTGCGGAAGACCCTTTGCATGCCGTTGCAAAAGGTACGGGGGTCGCATTAAAGAATGTAGACCGTTTCTCTTTCCTGATGAGATAAGTAATTGAGCAATGTGCTGATATGCTGGCGCTGATTGGCTGTATATCGGCACATTGGCAAATTGAATGGTTCATGCGGAATTTAATAAACTTCCTTTTGAAATATAATTACTGGTTCCTCTTTGTCGTATTAGAGGCAGCCAGTTTTGTTTTGTTATTTCGGTTTAACCATTACCAGCAGAGTGCTTATTTTACCTCTGCCAATAGGGTGGTGGGGGCGGTTTATGAAATTTCGGGAGGTATTTCCTCTTATTTTCATTTGAAGTCGGTCAACGAGGATTTACTGGACCGTAACATGATGCTCGAACAACAGGTCGATAATCTGGAAAAAGCTTTGAAAGAACATCGGGTTGATTCGGTTACTGTAAGCAGTATCAAGGGGATTCCCCAAGATTACCGGTTGTTTAAGGCTCATGTGATTAAGAATAGTTTGAATCTGGCTGATAATTATATAACGCTTGACAAGGGTTCTTCTTCCGGAATCTGTTCGGAGATGGGCGTAGTGGATGGGAATGGGATTGTAGGAATCGTTTATGAGACGTCTCCTTCTTATTCGGTGGTGATTTCCGTATTGAACAGTAAGTCGAATATCAGTTGTAAGATTGTGGGGAGCGATTATTTCGGTTATCTGAAATGGGAGCACGGGGATTCGCGTTACGCTTATCTGAAAGACTTGCCGCGCCATGCTGAATTTAATCTGGGGGATACTGTGGTAACAAGTGGTTTCTCAACGGTTTTTCCCGAAGGAATCATGGTGGGAACGGTGGATGATATGTCCGACTCGCATGACGGTTTGTCTTATCTGTTGAAAATTAAACTGGCTACGGATTTTGGTAAGCTCAGTGATGTGCGGGTGATAGCGAGAAACGGAAGGGAGGAACGGAAGGAACTGGAGAATAAGACGAAAATGCAATGATAATTACGTATATACATAGAATCGGGTGGTTTATCGGATTGGTACTGCTTCAGGTGCTGATTTTGAACAATGTGCATATTGCCGGATATGCCACTCCTTTTCTTTATATTTATTTTATCCTGAAATTTAGTTCGGGTATATCCCGGAATGAGTTGATGTTGTGGGCTTTCTTTTTCGGGCTTACCATTGACGTTTTTTCCGATACTCCGGGCATGAATGCGGCAGCAACTGTATTGCTTGCTTTTCTTCGTCCTTCTTTGTTACGTTTGTTTACTTCCCGTGATACACTGGACAGCATTGTCCCTTCTTTTAAAAGCATGGGGATTGCTCCTTTTCTGAAATATACCACTGCAGGCGTTTTTGTGCATAGCCTGGCCTTACTCTCTATCGAGTTCTTCTCATTTTCAAGCATTTGGCTGTTGTTGTTGAGGGTGCTTCTTTGCACTGCTCTGACTATAACCTGTATTATAGCTGTGGAAGGGATAAGGAGATAGGGATGGCAAAGGATTATCGGTTGGAGAGACGGAAATTTGTTATCGGGGGCATTGCTTTTTCTATTGTATTGCTTTATCTGATACGTCTTTTTGTGTTGCAGATTACAACGGACGATTATAAGAAAAATGCTGATAGCAACGCTTTTTTAAATAAGATACAGTATCCTTCGCGGGGAGCTATTTACGATCGTAACGGTAAATTGCTCGTATTTAACCAGCCTGCTTATGACATAACGATGGTTCCGAAAGAGGTGGAGAATCTGGATACGGTCGATTTATGCCAGTCTTTGGGAATTACCCGCGCCCAGTTCCTGAAAATAATGAGTGATATGAAGGACCGTCGTCGGAATCCTGGATATTCCAGATATACCAACCAGTTGTTTATGTCACAGCTTTCGGCAGAGGAATGCGGGGTTTTCCAAGAGAAATTATTTAAGTTTCGGGGGTTCTATATCCAGCGGCGTACTATCCGTCAATATTCGTATGATGCTGCTGCTCATGCTTTGGGGGATATCGGTGAAGTTTCTGCCAAAGAGATGGAAGCGGACGAGGAAGGGTATTATATTCGTGGGGATTATATCGGTAAATTGGGGGTTGAGAAATCGTATGAGAAGTATTTGCGCGGGGAGAAAGGGGTGGAGATTTTGCTCCGTGATGCTCATGGCAGGATACAGGGGCATTATATGGATGGGAAATATGACCGTCCTTCTGTTCCCGGAAAGAATCTTACATTGAGTTTGGACATAGATTTGCAAATGCTGGGCGAACGGTTGTTGAAGAATAAGATTGGAAGTATTGTGGCCATAGAACCTGAAACCGGTGAAATTCTTTGTTTGGTATCTTCTCCTAATTATGATCCGCATCTGATGATTGGACGCCAACGCGGAAAGAATCATTTGGCTTTGCAGCGTGATAAAATGAAGCCGCTTCTGAACCGTGCCTTGATGGGAGTATATCCTCCGGGTTCTACTTTTAAGACTGCACAAGGGCTGACTTTTCTTCAGGAAGGAATTGTTACGGCGCAGAGTCCCGCCTTCCCCTGTTCGCATGGATTCCATTACGGCAGGCTGACGGTCGGGTGTCATGCTCACGGGGCGCCGATTCCGCTGGTTCCTGCCATTGCTACGTCATGTAACTCTTATTTTTGTTGGGGATTGTTTCGTATGTTCGGAGACCGTAAGTACGGTTCGCCGCAAAATGCGATTACTGTTTGGAAAGACCACATGGTGTCGCAGGGATTCGGGTATAAGCTTGGGGTCGATTTGCCTGGAGAGAAGCGTGGCTTGATACCGAATGCGCAGTTTTATGACAAGGCTTATCGCGGACATTGGAACGGGTTGACGGTCATTAGTATTTCTATCGGACAGGGAGAAATTTTGGCTACTCCTCTTCAGATTGCTAATCTGGGAGCTACCATTGCCAATCGCGGATATTTTGTCACACCGCATGTCGTAAAGGAGATTCAAGACAACCAGTTGGATAGCATTTACCGTACTCCGCGATATACTACTATAGAGAGGAGGCATTATGAGTCGGTGGTGGAAGGAATGCGTGGAGCCGCTACCGGAGGTACTTGCCGTATATTGTCGATGATGGTTCCGGAGTTGGAAGCTTGTGGCAAGACGGGAACGGCACAGAACCGCGGGCACGACCATTCGGTATTCATGGGGTTTGCTCCTATGGATAAACCGAAAATTGCAATTGCCGTTTATGTGGAGAACGGAGGATGGGGGGCTACTTATGGAGTTCCCATCGGCGCGTTGATGATGGAACAATATATTAATGGAAAGTTATCTCCTGAGAATGAGCTGAGAGCGGAGGAATTTAGTAACAGAGTGATATTGTATGGTAACGAGGAACGATAGTTTGTGGAAGTCACTGGATTGGATAACAATTGGCATTTATCTGCTTTTGATTGTGGGCGGGTGGTTCAGTGTGTGTGGAGCCAGCTATGATTATGGCGAACGTGATTTTCTGGACTTTTCTACTCGTGCCGGCAAACAGTTTGTCTGGATTATCTGTTCTTTCGGGTTGGGATTTGTTTTACTGATGCTGGAGGACCGGATGTATGACATGTTTGCATACATTATATATATAGGAATGATACTCTTGCTTATCGTTACTATTTTTATCGCGCCGGATACCAAAGGTTCCCGTTCTTGGCTGGTGATGGGACCTGTCAGTTTACAACCTGCCGAATTTGCCAAATTTGCTACTGCCTTGGCGTTGGCAAAGTATATGAACTCTTACTCGTTTAGCATTAAAAAGGAAAAATGTGCTTTTGTTCTGGGGTTTATAATCCTTCTTCCGATGCTATTGATTATCGGGCAACGGGAAACGGGTTCGGCATTGGTATATCTTGCGTTTTTTTTGGTGCTGTACCGGGAAGGAATGCCGGGAGTCATCCTTTTCTCCGGTGTGTGTGCCGTCATTTATTTTGTGGTCGGTATTCGTTTTGATGAGGTTTTTATTGCTGATACTTCTACCCCGTTAGGGGAATTCATTGTTTTGTTCCTGATTTTATTGTTTGCCGGTGGAATGGTCTGGGTATATCGCAAGCGCTGGCAACCGGTACGGAATATAATTGGAGGGACTTTTCTGGTTTTGTTCATTGCTTATTGGCTCTCGGAATATTGGATACATTTCAATCTGGTTTGGATACAATGGGGGCTTTGTGTGGTTACGGTAGGGTACTTGGTTTATTTGGCGTTGAGTGAACGCCAGCGTTCTTATTTCCTGATAGCTTTGTTTACGTTGGGTTCTATTGGGTTCTTATATTCCAGCAACTATGTGTTTGATAATATTCTGGAACCTCACCAGCAAATCCGTATCAAGGTCGTGTTGGGGCTGGAAGAGGATTTGACCGGTGCCGGGTATAACGTGAACCAGTCTAAAATTGCCATCGGTTCCGGTGGGTTGACGGGAAAGGGTTTTTTGAACGGTACACAGACTAAATTGAAATATGTTCCCGAACAGGATACTGACTTTATCTTTTGTACGGTGGGGGAGGAACAGGGGTTTGTCGGTTCGGCTGCGGTTTTACTGGCTTTCCTCGTGTTGATATTGAGACTTATTTTCTTAGCTGAGAGGCAACCGTCTACGTTTGGACGTGTTTATGGATATTCTCTTTTGAGTATTTTCCTTTTCCATTTGTTTATTAATGTCGGAATGGTGTTGGGGTTGACTCCTGTAATTGGCATTCCATTGCCTTTTTTCAGTTACGGAGGATCTTCTTTGTGGGGATTCACCATATTGTTGTTTATTTTCTTGAGAATAGATGCTGGACGGAGCAGAAGATTTTAGTGCTTGAGCCGGAAATGCCCGGAAGGTATATTTTTGATATGATTTATCTGAAGGCGGTTTTCTGGCAGTTTTGTTTTATCTCTTTTTTATTTTATGAGTATTTCTGTCTGACATTCGGGAAATACAGAAAAAGGTATTTAGTTGTTTTGCGATGGCTGTTTTTCAATACGTATTCCGATGTCATTTAGTCCCGGCAGTTTTTCATCTTTCATTCCGTTTATGATTTTCATCTGGTAGTTACCGGAATGTAAGGGACGGACTGATTTGAAAAAAGTGGCGAATTGATAGATACTCCCCCAACCTTTCCCATTCCATTTTCCTGTGGAATCTGCCAGTTTGATAATTAAAGTATCGGTCTGCCATGTGGCGGAATCCGGCAGGTTATGGTTAATAAACAGATGAAGGTCCCGGTAAGGATAGTCTGTCCTGTTGCGTACTTCCATGAATAGTCTTAACATTGTGGGAGGATTGTCTGCAATGGAAATGTTGAAAGAGAGTGTATCGCTCTTTTTCCATCCTTCTTCCGGAAGGGATTGGTAAGAGTGATACACAATATTTTCTTTGCACGCTCCTAAGAGGCAGGCAGCGAACAAGCAGCATAAACTATTCCAAAGAAGGCTTTTCATTATTGTTTTGCGTTTTCCCTTGGTTTAAGTTTTTTTCCGGCTTGGAAGGACGTTCCTGGTTGGATGGGCGGCTTTGCCCTTGTTGCTTGGGTTCCCGTTGCTGTGTCTGTTCGCCTTGGCGTTCCTGGTTCTGCGCACGTTCCTGGTTGGGGTCTTTTTCGGAGCGTTTATTTCCGTTGTTCCGCCCTTGATTCTGACCTTTGTTCCGATTGTTGTTTTTGGAACGGTTGTCTCTTTCTCCTCTGTTGGTGTTTTCCGACGGTTGCGGACGATTGTCGCTGTCCCGTTGGGTTTGTTGCTGGCGGTTACCGCCTTCTGTCTGTTGCTGTGGGCGGTTGTTATTGCTGTTTCCTTTCTTTTTCTTTTTATTCCGGTTTTCTTTATTGTTTTCTTTGTTATTGCTCCGGTTTCGGTCGAAACGGGTTACGCTTTCCTGTTCCAGTAAGTCTACGGGTTTCTTTATTTCCGGTTTCTTTTCCTCTTCGAACAGGCTGTCCGGTTTTATCCCTTTTTTATTCAACGCGATTACTTCAAAAGCACGCTTACCGCTGATTGTTACCAAATTGGCAGGGAAGTTTTTATCCGTAGAATAGGAAACCTGATTGCTTAGGATATCGGCTTTAAAGAAATAGAATATACCGTCTTTGGTCTCTAATTCTATCTCTTTGGAAGGTAATCGTTTTTGTGCTTCTACGTAGCAGTCTACTTCGTAGTTCAGGCAACACTTGAGTTTTGCACATTGACCGGCAAGTTTTTGGGGATTGAGTGAAATGTCCTGATAACGTGCGGCGCTGGTTGAGACGGAGACAAAGCTTGTCATCCAGGTAGCACAGCAAAGTTCACGTCCACAGGGACCGATGCCGCCGATACGTCCGGCTTCCTGACGTGCACCGATTTGTTTCATTTCAATGCGAACACGGAAAGCTTCGGCCAACACTTTAATCAATTGGCGGAAGTCTACACGTTCGTCAGCAATATAATAGAAAATAGCTTTATTACCGTCTCCCTGGTATTCCACATCTCCGATTTTCATGTTCAGATTCAGGTTTTGGGCAATTTGACGCGCACGAATCATGGTGGCGTGCTCTTTGCTTTTAGCTTCGTTGAATTTGTCCATATCTACCGGTTTGGCTTTCCGGTAGACTCTTTTTATTTCCGCATCTGTTTTGAAGTTGGCCTTTTTCATTTGCAGGGTGACTAGCCTTCCTGTGAGGGTTACTACACCGATATCATGGCCGGGAGCCGCTTCAACAGCTACTATGTCTCCCTTTTCCAGTTTGATTTTATTGCTGTTGCGATAATAGCCTTTACGGGTGTTTTTGAATTGCACCTCTACCATGTCACACTCTTCCGCATTGCCCGGTATGTCTGCCAGCCAGTCGTAGGTATTCAGTTTTTTATCTTGGCGGGAACATCCTCGGCAGCAAAGGCTGCCGCTCCCATTATGAAGTTTATATTCCATAAGTTTATATATTTATTATTGCTTTAACAGTACAATCATCTTCAGGGAGAAGTCAAAAAATACCATCTTAGCGTTTACATTTTGTTCTATATGTAATTGCGCTTCACTCAATTCATCCATAATGCCTATTACGTTACGTTCGTTGACGAAAGGCGCAAAGCGGGTTGCAAAATTCTGTTCGTTAATGGTCATATAGGTCAGGTTGCGTTGGTGCAGGTTAAAGATGAAATTTTCGCGAAGCATGCGTTGGCAATATTCCAGAAAGTTTTTCTGGCGTTCGCGTCCCATCCCTGCTACTTGTTCGCTCCACATTTTCATTTCCTTTATTTTCCGTTGATAGGACAGGCGCATTAAGTTGACGAAAAGTTCGAAGAATAATTGGTTCTCTTCGTTCAAATGAATCGTTTCGAGCGCCTTGATAAAGTTCCCGTTTGCCAGGTGGGCAATCGAGATACTGTCTGCAGGCTGAATGTTATATTTGGCCTGTAGTATCCGGTCAATACTGGCTTCGTCAATTTTCCGCACGTTCATACGTTGAGTACGGCTCAAAATGGTGGGCAGAATCATATCGGGAGCTTCGGATATCAATAAGAAAATTGTCTTTTCCGGAGGTTCTTCGAGTAATTTCAATAGTTTGTTGGCGCATACCGGATGTAATTTCTCTGGTAACCACACAATCGTAATCTTAAATCCTCCTTCGCTGGATTTCAGGCTAAGCTTTTTCAGAATTTCATCGCTTTCGTTGGCAAAAATCTGCGCTTGCTTGTTTTCCGCTTCTATATGGTTCATCCAGTGATTCAGGTTGAAGTAAGGGGTCGTGAGCAGTTGTTCTCTCCATTGCGGAAGAAAATCTGTGCAAACGGACACTTTGGGACTTTTCGCCTTATTCACGATAGGAAATACGAAATGTACATCCGGATGTACCAGTTTATTGAATTTGACACAAGACGGACAGGCACCGCAGGCATCTGTTTTTCCCCGGTCGGTACAACAGAGGTAGCGCGCGTAAGCAACGGCCAAGGGCATTTTCCCGACTCCTTCGGGACCGCAAATGAGCTGGGCATGTGGAATACGCCCCTCATTCACTTCCTGAATGAGCCGTTGCTTGATTTCTTCTTGTCCGATTACGTCTCTGAAAAACATCTCAATAAATGGTTTTGGCTACTTCTTTAATACTGTTTACTGCCCCGATGGAGTAGAAATGAATGCTTGGAACTCCATGCTCCATCAATTCTTTACATTGGGCAACACACCATTCGATACCTACTTGTTCGGCTTCCGCATCATTTTTGCATCGGTTTATTTCTTTCACTAAATCTTCCGGCAAATCCACTTTGAATGTTTTGGGTACCATGCTTAATTGAGACAGCTTCTTGAATGGTTTGATTCCGGGAATAATGGGAACATGGATACCTGCCTCGTTTGCCAGCTTTACGAACTCGAAATATTTCTTATTATCGTAAAAAAGTTGTGTTACAGCATATTCTGCTCCTGCTTCTACTTTCTTTTTCAACCAATAAAGGTCGGATTCAAGATTGGGTGATTCTTCATGTTTTTCCGGATAACAAGCCACGCCATAGGAGAAAGGACTGGCAGTAACTTTCATTTCCGAACCGTCAACAAAGATGCCCTTATTGAAATTATTAATCTGTTCCTGCAATTCAATCGCATGATAATAACCGTCCTTTTCGGGAGTAAACACCGATTCATGTTTAGCTTTGTCTCCGCGGAGCACCAGCAAATCCGTGATATTTAGAAATTGTAAATCCAGTAACACGTATTCGGTTTCTTCACGGGTGAAACCGCTGCATAGGATATGGGGAACCACGGTGATATTGTATTTGTTCTGAATGGCTGCCGCTACTGCGACTGTTCCCGGACGCCTTCTTAACCGGTTTCTCTGAAAAAGTCCGTTACCGAGATCTTTATAGACATATTCGCTGCGATGGGTCGTAATATTGATGTATTTGGGTTCAAATTCCCGGAGGGTATCGATTGTTTGGTATAATTTTTCAATTCCCGTTCCTTTTAGGGGGGGGAGGATTTCAAAAGAAAAAGCTGTCCCTTTGCTATTATTTATTAAATCAATTACTTTCATTCTTTTTCGTTGATGTTCGTTATCTATTCGGATTAAACGTGCATATTGGGACAAAAATACGAAAAAAGAAAGATTTTTTCTTGATTTACTCCAAAATAGTTTTGTTTTTATCGTACTATTATTGTGGAAGAGAGGCTATTCGTAAATTCGAACAGCCTCTCTTCTTTAAAATTACCTATGCCGGGGTTTATTTTTCAAGAAATGATTTTTTCATTCTGGCGATATCTGTCAGGTAGTCTTGCAAATCTTGTTCATGTTCTTCTTCTTCAGCAAGAATGTGTTTAACAATATCGCAAGTGGTGAAATCCTTACCGTTAGTAAAATCTGCGATTTCTTGATAGCGGAGGATTGCACAGCGTTCGGACGCCACATTGTCTTTCAATAAACTTACCGAATCGAAACCTTGTGGGGTATCATATTTACATCTAGCCAATTCAAACCATTTTTTAGGGTCCAATACCGGAATTCCTTCTAATTCGATAATACGGTTGGCAAGCAATTGTGCGTGCTTCCGTTCTTCTTCGGCATGCTCTTCGAATTCACCTTGTATATCGGCGCGCATGGCACCTTCTACTACTAATGCACCTACCCAATATTGGTAATATGCCAGCCATTCTTCGGACAATGCTGCATTCAATTGTGAAATTAAACTTTCCACATCTAATCTTCCCTGTAGGATTTTTACACTTTCTCTAGCCATAATTTTTATGTTTAGGTTAATATATTTAAGTTGGTTATGTAACATACGGAGGTTTCTTTTGTTTTATAATCCTTTAGGTTTTAACAGAAAGAACACATTTGAGAAATAACATCTTTCTTTTTTAAGAAACGATGGGAGTACTTTTATTTCTAATTACTATGAGTGTCCCATTAAAATGCTTTTTCATTATTATATTCTTATTTCCTTATGTTGTTTCGTACCGGCTGGAATGTGTTATTACATGTTCTTGCATGAGAAATCCTTGGTTTGATGTTCATTCCCATATTTTGATGAAAACAAGTTTCTAAGAGTTTATTATGTTATTTATCAATGGTTCTACCTGTTTCTGTTTCTCGAAGGGTTCTTTTTGGAACGTACTTTTTATGATGAGGTTTGGTTATCTTTCCTGTATTTCTCGATTTCAATATCGTTTGGAAGGAGGAATATGCCTTGAATATAGATATAAATAAGGTGTTCTTCTCTTTACTATTATTAGGTTATAGAAAAATGCATGTTTTTATTCGTTTGTAGTTCAGTTGTTTACAGATATTCTATAATATTTGTTTGAAAAAAGATTTATATTTGTTTGGATAATAAGAATAAGTTGTCTACTTTTGCACCCGCTTTGCAAGA
>NZ_CAUCSQ010000074.1 GCF_958445495.1 uncultured Bacteroides sp.
AAAAGAGATTGAAATCTTCGCAAAGAGAGCGATGAACTATAAGAATCTGTATGATCCCGAACACAAACTGATGCGTGGCAAAAATGAAGACGGCACCTTCCAGTCTCCGTTCAACCCGTTGAAATGGGGAGACGCCTTTACGGAAGGTAATAGCTGGCATTACACCTGGTCTGTATTCCACGATCCTCAAGGTCTGATCGACCTGATGGGTGGTAAAGACGGGTTCAACCAGATGATGGACTCTGTATTTATTCTGCCTCCGATATTCGATGAGAGCTATTACAGAGCCGTTATCCATGAAATCCGTGAAATGCAGATTATGAATATGGGAAATTATGCACATGGTAACCAACCGATTCAGCACATGTTGTATCTTTATAATTATTCCGGTCAACCCTGGAAGGCGCAGCACTGGATTCGTGAAGTAATGGATAAGCTCTATACTCCTGCCCCCGACGGTTATTGCGGTGATGAGGACAACGGCCAGACTTCTGCCTGGTATGTATTCTCGGCAATGGGATTCTACCCGGTATGCCCCGGTACGGATGAGTATGTCTTGGGTACTCCTTACTTCAAAGAGATGAAACTGCATCTGGAAAACGGAAAGACAGTAACCATCTCCGCCCCGAATAACGGAGACGACAAGCGCTACATTTCATCAATGACGCTGAACGGCAAGGAATACACCAAAAACTACCTGACCCATCAGGACCTGATGAATGGTGCCACCATTTCTTTCAAGATGGATGCCAAACCCAATCAGCAACGTGGTACGAAAGAAAGCGATTTCCCTTACTCTTTCTCTAATGAATTCAAAAAGAAGAAGTAATCATGAAAAAACAAATCAAATATATCAGTGCAGGTATGCTGGCGGGTATGTTTCTCTGCGGTGGCCAGCTACAAGCCTCCAACCGTATGATGGAAATGCATGTATGTCTGGCAGATGCCATTCAGAAAGATAACCGTCCTGAAATATCCAACCGCCTGTTCCGTTCGAATGCAGTGGAAAAGGAGATTCTCCGTGTACAGAAGCTTCTGAAGAATGCGAAGCTGGCATGGATGTTTACCAACTGTTTCCCGAATACCCTGGACACTACCGTACATTTCCGTAAGGGAAGCGATGGCAAACCGGATACGTTCGTATATACGGGGGATATTCATGCCATGTGGCTGCGCGACTCCGGTGCGCAGGTATGGCCTTATGTGCAACTGGCTAATTCGGACCCCGAACTGAAAGAAATGCTGGCAGGAGTGATCCTCCGCCAGTTTAAATGTATCAATATCGACCCGTATGCAAATGCGTTTAATGACGGCGCCATTCCTGACGGTCACTGGATGAGCGACCTTACGGATATGAAACCGGAATTGCACGAACGTAAATGGGAAATCGACTCCCTGTGTTATCCGTTGCGTCTGGCTTATCACTACTGGAAGACTACCGGAGATGCAAGCATATTCAACGAAGAATGGATTCAGGCAATCGCTAACGTACTGAAAACCTTCAAGGAACAGCAACGTAAAGAAGGAGTAGGCCCTTATAAATTCCAGCGTAAAACAGAACGTGCACTGGATACTGTGAGCAATGACGGCCTTGGAGCACCGGTGAAACCTGTCGGTTTGATTGTTTCCAGCTTCCGTCCTTCGGACGATGCCACCACTCTTCAATTCCTGGTTCCTTCCAATTTCTTTGCAGTGTCTTCTTTGCGTAAGGCTGCCGAGATTCTGGAGAAAGTAAATAAGAAAACAGCCTTGTCTAAAGAATGTAAAGACCTGGCGCAGGAAGTAGAAACAGCTTTGAAGAAGTACGCGGTATATAATCATCCTAAATATGGTAAAATCTATGCCTTCGAGGTAGACGGCTTCGGAAATCATTACCTGATGGACGATGCTAACGTGCCGAGCCTGCTTGCAATGCCTTATTTAGGTGATGTAGATGTGAACGACCCGATTTATCAGAATACCCGTCGTTTTGTATGGAGCGAGGACAATCCTTATTTTTTCAGAGGTAAGGCAGGGGAAGGCATCGGTGGTCCGCATATCGGCTATGATATGATTTGGCCGATGAGTATTATGATGAAAGCCTTTACCAGTCAGAATGATGCCGAAATCAAGACCTGTATCAAGATGCTGATGGATACGGATGCCGGGACCGGTTTCATGCATGAGTCTTTCCACAAAGACAATCCGGAGAAATTTACCCGTGCATGGTTCGCTTGGCAGAATACTCTTTTCGGTGAATTGATTCTTAAACTGATAAATGAAGGAAAGGTCGATTTGTTGAACAGTATACAGTAAGATGCAGACATTGTGAATTGAATATGGAGTATGCGGATGATGCAGTTCTCTTTCTGATATAGACCGGAAGGAACGTGTTATCCGCGTCTTCTTGTTTTTGAAAATGAATATCTAAAAATCAGTTGTATCATGAAAAAGTTATGTGTGGGAGCAGTTGCCGCCCTTTTAATGGCAGCTTGTACGCCGAAAGCCGAAAAAACGACGGATTCCGGTTTATTGCAGAGTAATTTTCAAACGGAGGTGGACGGGAAGAAAACCGATTTGTTTACTCTGCGTAACAAGAACAACATGGAGGTATGTATCACCAATTTCGGCGGGCGTATTGTTTCTGTGATGGTTCCCGATAAGGACGGACAGATGCGCGATGTTGTTTTAGGGTTCGATTCTATTCAGGATTATATCAGCAAACCTTCGGATTTCGGCGCAAGCATCGGACGTTATGCCAATCGTATCAATCAGGGCAAGTTCATATTGGATGGTGTGGAATATCAGCTTCCTCGCAATAACTACGGTCACTGTCTGCATGGCGGCCCACAGGGATTCCAATATCGGGTGTATGATGCAGAACTGTTGAACCCTCAAGAATTGCAGTTGACTTACCGTGCTGGAGACGGTGAAGAAGGTTTTCCGGGAAATGTCACTTGCAAAGTATTGATGAAACTGACGGACGACAATGCTATCGACATTCGGTATGAGGCGGAAACCGACAAGCCGACTATTGTGAATATGACTAACCATTCTTATTTTAACCTGGATGGTGATGCAGGTAGTAATGCCGGACATCTGTTGATGATTGATGCGGATTATTATACGCCGGTGGACAGCACTTTTATGACAACCGGTGAAATCGTTTCAGTAGAAGGTACCCCAATGGACTTCCGTACCCCGACGCCGGTGGGCGAGCGTATCAATGACTATGATTTCGTGCAACTGAAAAACGGTAATGGCTACGACCACAACTGGGTGTTGAATACGAAAGGTGATGTAACTCGTAAATGTGCTTCTCTGAAATCGCCGAAGACGGGTATCGTACTGGATGTTTATACCAACGAGCCGGGTATTCAGGTGTATGCCGGCAATTTCCTCGACGGTTCGTTGACCGGAAAGAAAGGCATTACTTACAATCAGCGTGCTTCCGTATGTCTTGAAACTCAAAAATATCCGGATACTCCGAACAAACCGGAATGGCCTTCGGCCGTATTGCGTCCGGGCGAGAAGTATATGAGTCAGTGTATCTTTAAATTCTCTGTCGATAAATAGGCTATGAACCAGCTCCCTACCCTTGATAATCGGATTGTCTGGTTAGACGTAATCCGTGCTGTGGCTATGTTGATGGTGATTGGCGTACATTGTATCGATCCGTTTTATATTTCGCCTACATTGGGCGCCATTCCGGAATATACGCATTGGGCAGCTATCTACGGTTCTTTGTTGCGTCCCTCTGTCCCTTTGTTTGTGATGATGACCGGTTTGCTGTTGTTGCCTGTCAAACAACAGCCTTTGGGGAAATTTTATAAGAAACGCATTTATCGTGTGCTGTTTCCCTTTCTTATTTGGTCTGTCCTTTATAATATGTTCCCGTGGTTTACAGGAGTGATAGGGCTTGATAAGTCTATTATCGGGCAATTCTTTTGTTATGTACAGGGAAATGAGTCTCAAGAGCTGATGGACTCATTGAAAGATGTTGCTATGATTCCCTTTAATTTCAGTTTCAAGGAGAATCACATGTGGTATATTTATTTGCTGATTGGGCTTTATCTGTATATGCCTTTCTTTTCTGCATGGATAGAAAGGGCGGATAACAAAACGAAACAGACTTATCTGTGGATTTGGTTTATCTCCCTGTTCCTGCCTTATATGGCGGAATATATCTCTGCCTATTTGTTCGGTACAAGTACGTGGAATGCTTTTGGCATGTTCTATTATTTTGCCGGGTTCAACGGTTATCTGTTGTTGGGACATTATGTCAAGAAAGGAAATGACTGGGGAATCGGGAAAACGCTGCTTATCTGTGCCGTGCTTTTTGCCATAGGTTATTATGTCACTTATTCCGGTTTCAGTGCGGCTGCCGCCGACCCGAATCATACGGAAGCGGATATGGAGTTGTTTTTCACTTTCTGTAGTCCCAATGTGGTTTTGATGACGTTGGCCGTGTTCCTGCTTCTTCAAAAGGTGAGAATAACGAATCCTGTTGCTGTCAGGGCTTTGGCAAATATGACAAAGTGCGGGTTCGGCATTTACATGGTACACTATTTTGTCGTAGGACCTTTCTTCCTGTTAATCGGTCCTTCGTCTATCCCTATTCCTTTGCAGGTTCCGTTGATGGCGGCAGGTATTTTCCTTTGTAGCTGGGCGTTTACGGCGCTTATGTATAAGCTGATGCCGAATAAGGCTCATTGGTTTATGGGATAGTTTTTTAGAATCAGTAGAATAGACGATATGAGAAAAAGTAACACTAAAAGTATTTTTGCATCGGTCGTGATGGGGCTGGCGTTTACGGCATGTACGTCTGTACCCTCTGACGATATAGTGACGGTTACGGACCGTCCGGATATACAATCTGTCAACACCAATTATGTCGGGTATCGGGCTCCGCTTCGTCCGTTGAATTTTATAAAGTTGCCGGTAGGCAGTATCCAACCTGAAGGTTGGGTGAGAAAATACCTGGAACTGCAACGGGATGGTCTGACCGGGCATCTGGGAGAAATCAGCGCTTGGCTGGAAAAAGATAACAATGCCTGGTTGACGACCGGCGGAGACCACGGCTGGGAAGAGGTTCCTTACTGGCTCAAGGGTTACGGCAATCTGGCGTATATCCTGAACGACCCGAAAATGATAGAGGAAACCAAATACTGGATTGAAGGTGTATTTGCCAGTCGCCAGCCGGACGGTTATTTCGGTCCTGTCAACGAACGCAACGGGAAACGCGAACTTTGGGCGCAAATGATTATGCTCTGGTGCCTGCAATCTTATTACGAGTATTCCCGGGACGAACGTGTCATTGACTTGATGACGGATTATTTTAAATGGCAGTTGACCGTTCCCGACGACCGGTTCTTAAAGGATTATTGGGAAAACAGCCGTGGCGGCGATAACATTATCAGTGTTTATTGGCTTTATAATCGCACCGGCGATGCTTTCTTGCTCGATTTGGCAGAGAAGATTCACCGGAATACCGCCGATTGGACAAAATCCACATCTTTACCTAACTGGCATAATGTGAACATCGCCCAATGTTTCCGTGAACCGGCTACTTATTATATGCAAACCGGGGATTCTGCCTTGCTGAAAGCTTCTTATAATGTCCATCATCTGATTCGCCGTACTTTCGGACAAGTGCCCGGTGGTATGTTCGGTGCGGACGAGAATGCCCGGATGGGATATATCGATCCTCGTCAGGGAGTGGAGACTTGCGGTCTGGTAGAGCAAATGGCTTCCGATGAAATCATGCTTTGCATGACGGGAGACCCTATGTGGGCGGAACATTGCGAAGAGGTTGCGTTCAACTCGTATCCTGCTGCCGTGATGCCGGATTTCAGAGCTTTGCGTTATATCACCTGCCCGAATCATGTCGTCAGCGATTCGAAAAATCATCATCCGGGCATTGACAATCGCGGTCCGTTCCTTTCGATGAATCCTTTCAGCAGCCGTTGTTGCCAACATAATCATGCACAAGGCTGGCCTTACTTCGCCGAACATCTGGTGTTGGCAACTCCCGATAATGGAGTGGCGGCAGCTATTTATGCAGCTTGTAAAGCGACGGTGAAAGTAGGTGACGGCAAAGAAGTTGTTCTTCATGAAGAGACGAATTATCCTTTTGAAGAGAATATAGCTTTCACGGTTTCTACCGATGGGAAGGTCGCTTTCCCGTTTTATCTTCGCATTCCTTCATGGACTTCCAATGCTGAGGTACGGGTGAATGGCAAGAAGGCCGGTGTAGCTCCCGTGTCCGGGAAATATCTTTGTATCAATCGTGAATGGTCGGATGGCGACCGTGTTGAGCTGACTCTTCCGATGTCTCTTTCCATGCGTACATGGCAAGTCAATAAGAACAGCGTAAGCGTAGATTATGGACCTCTGACTTTGTCTCTCAAAATCGGGGAGAAATATGTGGAGAAAGACAGCCGTGAAACCGCTATCGGTGATTCCAAATGGCAGAAAGGCGCAGATTCGAAGAAATGGCCTACCACAGAAATCTATCCGGACAGCCCTTGGAATTATTCATTGGTATTAGATAAGACGGAACCTTTGAAGAATTTTAAAGTCGTCCGTAAATCCTGGCCTGCAGATAACTTTCCTTTTACGGTAAACAGCGTGCCTTTGGAGGTGAAAGCCACAGGGCGTCTGGTTCCCGAATGGAAGATAGACGAAACCGGATTGTGCGGTGTATTGCCGGAAGAAGATGCGGTGAAAGGTGATAAAGAGGAAGTAACTTTGATTCCGATGGGTGCGGCACGGTTGAGAATATCTTCGTTCCCGAATACAAGAGAATAAATAGACAACAGAAAAAATAGAAAATGAAACGTATTGTTTTTTTAGATTATATCCGTGTGTTCGCATGTTTCCTCGTGATGGTCGTTCACGCTAGTGAGAATTTTTACGGTGCTCCCGGCTCCACTGATATGGCGGGACCTCAATCTTATTTGGCTACTGAGGCAGACCGGTTGTGGGTGGCTGTGTACGACGGTTTCTCACGTATGGCAGTACCATTGTTCATGATTGTTTCCGCTTTTCTTCTCGCACCGATGAAAGAGGGACAAACGATGTGGCAATTTTACCGTCAGCGTTGCCTCCGCATCCTGCCGCCGTTTTTCATATTTATGATACTGTATAGCACTTTACCGATGTTATGGGGACAGTTGGATGCGGCGACATCAATCAAGGATATGTCGCGGATATTCTTGAATTTCCCGACATTGGCCGGACACTTCTGGTTTATGTATCCTCTGATTAGCCTTTATTTGTTTATTCCCATTATATCTCCCTGGCTGCGTAAAGCCACGGCAAAAGAGGAACGTTTTTTCATCGGGCTGTTCGTGTTGTCTACGTACATGCCGTATCTCAACCGCTGGTGCGGTGAGGTGTGGGGACAATGTTTCTGGAATGAATATCACATGTTGTGGTATTTCTCCGGTTATCTGGGATATCTTGTTCTGGCGCATTACATACGTGTACATTTGGCATGGAGCCGTTCCAAACGTCTCATTGTCGGAACCGTTTTAATGTTGGTCGGGGCTGTATGGACCATTTATTCGTTCTATGTCCAGGCTACGCCCGGAGAACTTCATTCCACACCTGTGATAGAAATAGGATGGGCTTTCTGTACAATCAATTGTGTGCTTCTCACAACGGGTACCTTCCTTATGTTTACTTGTATAAAACGTCCGGAAGCCCCGAAGATGGTGACAGACTTGTCAAAACTCAGCTATGGCATGTATCTTATGCATATCTTCTGGCTGGGACTATGGGTAACCGTGTTCAAGCAAACGCTTGAATTACCTACTGTTGCCGCTATCCCATGTATTGCAGTGGTTACATTTGTCAGTTGTTTCGTAACGACGAAGGTAATTTCGTTTATACCGGGCAGTAAATGGATCATAGGATAAAATAAATATCCTATCAAATAAGGGTATCACTTTCATGGTTTCTATCGGTGAAAGTGATACCCTTTTTTATACTTGTTGAATTGAAACTGCATCTTCAATTATCAACGGAATAAGGTTTTATATTCGGGTAATCAAAAATATAGTACCTGATTGAAGACTGGCTATTTAATGGAATCGAACTTCAATGTACCATTTTCATTGACTATTTTCAAAGTGCGGTTACCTTTAATTCCCATATCAATGAAATCAACTTTGTAAAAGCCATTGGCTAATACGGCTACTGATGTCACTTTACATACATCGCTTGGTCCGTCTTGCGCACCTGTCCGGAAATCCCATATTGCATATCCTTCGCCGTCATACTCGTAGTTGTCTTTCAACTGTTTCTGCAATTTGGCTGTACAATGTTTCTTCACAGCCGGAATATAATTCTTTTCTCCAAAGACGTAGTTTGCGTAGAAATCTTTAATGAATTGGATTACTTTAGCATTGTCCACCTCAGGCGATTGCAGAATAGTAGTAGTCTTGTTGGCGGGAGGCGTTTCATTGTCGAGACAGCAAGCCTGAACTTGTATAGGCTGCAGAGCAACCCCTAGATAAATGGCATAAAAAAATAAAATCTTTTTCATATTCATATATTATGTATTAAGAATGAACTATTTATACCATTGTATGGGTGAATTGATAGTTGAAAGCTATTAGTATGATAACAACTATCGATTCACCAATGACTTTTATTGAATCAGAAGCCCATCCAGCAATTCCAAATACAGCCCGATAGCCTCTTCTATCTCTTTCAGCATGATATATTCCTCTGCCGTGTGTGAGCGTGACGAACGTCCCGGACCGATTTTAACCGATGGGAATGCCATCAATGCCTGATCGGATAAGGTAGGAGAACCGAAAGGAACTCGTCCCAGCTTTACTGCTTTTTGTATAAACGGATGTTTTTCGTCAATCCGTGAGGAGTTGAGACGGAAGGAACGCGCTTTCGCTTCACAGGAAATATGTTTCTTGATTTCCGCAAACAGCTCTTCATTCGAGTAAAGCTCGTTGCTCCGGATATCGACAACGAAGGTACATTTGTCGGGAACCACGTTATGCTGAGTTCCTGCATTGATTACGGTGACGCTCATCTTGACGGGGCCTAACAGCGGTGATTCTTTCTCAAAGCGGTAGTCGCGAAACCAGGCGATATCATCCAGTACCTTGTAGATGGCGTTGTCTCCCTCATTGCGTGCGGCATGTCCGGCTTTTCCTGTTGCCGTGACGTCCAGTACCATCAGTCCTTTTTCGGCAACGGCAGGTTGCATTTCCGTCGGCTCTCCCACAATAGCGAATGAAATGGGGGGGAATCCCGGCAGTACGCTTTCAATCCCGCCTTTGCCGGAGACTTCTTCTTCGCATGAGGCGAGATAAATCAGGTTGTAGCTTTGTGAAGTACGGCATAGTTGCAGGAACACTTGTAATAGCGAAACGACACTGGCGCCGGCATCGTTACTTCCTAGTCCATATAATTTCCCGTTTTCCTCCCGTGGAGTGAACGGGTCTTTTCTCCAACCGTTGACGGGTTTCACCGTGTCTATGTGGGAATTAAGCAGGATTGTCGGCTTTTTCAGGTCGAACATCGGACTGAAACACCATACATTGTTTCCCTTGCGCCCGGTCTGGATACCTTCCATTTCAATATAATTTTGCAAAAAGTCGGCAGCTTGTGTCTCTTCCCGGCTGACAGAAGGAATGCTTATCAATGATTTAAGAAGGCTTACGGCCTCTGTTGCCATATACGGAATATCATATTTCATGTTGTAAATCTTTTATCTGTTACCTAAATATTTGCACAAAGATAGTCGTTTTGCGCAATTGTTTCAAATAAAACTAATACCTTTGTACCATATTTACTAATACATAGAGTATGACTTATCATCATTTATCTGTCCTGGTCCATCGTCAGGCCGAAAAATATGGCGACAAGGTAGCCTTAAAATACCGTGACTATGAGACAGCCCGATGGATTCCTATTTCATGGAAGCAGTTCTCCGGAACTGTACGACAGGCAGCTAATGCTTTCGTGGCATTGGGGGTAGAAGAGCAGGAAAATATCGGTATCTTTTCACAGAATAAACCTGAATGGTTTTATGTCGATTTCGGCGCATTCGCCAACCGGGCTGTTACCATTCCCTTTTATGCAACCAGCTCACCCGCACAAGCCCAATATATAATCAATGATGCACAGATTCGTTTTCTTTTTGTGGGCGAACAATATCAGTATGATGCCGCTTTCAGCATTTTCGGTTTCTGCCCTTCATTGCGGCAACTGATTATTTTTGACCGTTCGGTAGTGAAAGACCCCCGCGATGTATCATCTGTTTACTTTGATGAATTTATGGCGATGGGAGAAGGATTGCCGCATAATGATACGGTGGAGGAACGTACAGGGCGTGCTTCTTATGATGATTTGGCTAATATTCTTTATACGTCCGGAACGACGGGCGAACCGAAAGGAGTGATATTGCTTCATTCCTGTTATCTGGAACAGTTCCGTACACATGATGACCGTTTGACGACCATGACGGACAAAGATATATCCATGAACTTTCTTCCGTTGACACACGTGTTTGAAAAGGCCTGGTGTTATTTCTGCGTGCATAAAGGAGTACAGATTTGTATAAATCTCCGTCCGGCTGATATTCAAACGACAATTAAAGAGATTCGTCCGACGTTGATGTGCAGCGTTCCCCGTTTCTGGGAAAAGGTGTATGCCGGCGTACAGGAAAAAATCAATGAGACTACCGGACTGAAGAAAGCCTTGATGTTGGATGCGATTAAGGTAGGCAGAATCCATAATCTGGACTACCTGCGTCTTGGAAAAACGCCTCCGGTGATGAATCAGTTGAAATACAAGTTTTATGAAAAGACGATTTACTCTTTGCTGAAAAAAACGATTGGCATTGAGAATGGAAACTTTTTCCCGACTGCCGGTGCGGCCGTGCCTGACGAAATCAATGAATTTGTCCACTCGGTAGGTATCAATATGGTGGTGGGATATGGCTTGACGGAATCTACGGCCACTGTATCCTGTACTTTGCCGATAGGTTACGACATCGGTTCGGTGGGTGTCGTACTGCCGGGAATTGAAGTGAAAATCGGAGAAAATAATGAAATTCTTCTGCGTGGCAAGACAATTACGAAAGGATATTATAAGAAGGCGGAAGCTACTGCGGCTGCTATCGATTCCGACGGATGGTTCCATACGGGAGACGCCGGTTATTTTAAGAATGGACAGCTATTCCTCACGGAACGTATCAAGGACCTTTTCAAGACATCAAACGGAAAATATATCGCTCCCCAGGCATTGGAAACGAGGTTGGTGATTGACCGTTATATTGACCAGATTGCCATTATCGCCGATCAGCGTAAGTTCGTCTCCGCTCTCATTGTTCCTGTGTACGGATACGTAAAAGAATATGCCAAAGAAAAAGGCATTCAATATAAGGACATGCCCGAACTGTTGCAACATCCGAAGATTGTCGGCCTTTTCCGTGCACGGATAGAGACTTTACAACAACAGTTCGCTCATTACGAGCAGATTAAACGCTTTACTTTGCTTTCCGAACCTTTCAGTATGGAACGAGGTGAGCTGACTAACACGTTGAAGCTGAAACGGGATGTCGTAGCAAAGAATTATAGTGAGCAGATTGAAAAGATGTACGAGGAAAATTGAAAAATGAATCGGTAAACGTAAGAATATACCGTTAATAATAATTGAAAACTTAATATTTATAACTCAAAAATTATCAGATGATTACTATTGAACAACTTAAAGACGTGAAAGAGCGCACGGATGCGCTGAGGAGGTATCTTTGACATCGACGGGAAGAAAATACAAGTCGAAGAAGAACAGTTAAGAACACAGGCACCGGGATTTTGGGATGACCAGAAACGGGCGGAAGCCCAGATGAAGCTGGTGAAAGACCTGCAGAAATGGATTAACGGTTACGGTGAGGTCAAGACACTGGCAGACGAGCTGGAACTGGCATTCGATTTTTACAAGGAAGAGCTGGTGACCGAAGAAGATGTGGATGCGGCTTATGCGAAAGCCAGTGAGGCGGTGGAAGCGCTTGAACTTAAAAATATGCTTCGCGATGAAGCCGACCAGATGGATTGCGTACTGAAAATAAATTCCGGCGCCGGAGGAACGGAAAGCCAGGATTGGGCGTCCATGCTGATGCGTATGTACCTGCGTTATGCGGAAACGAGCGGTTATAAGGCCACGATTGCCAATCTTCAGGAGGGAGATGAGGCTGGAATCAAGACCTGTACAATCAATATCGAAGGTGATTTCGCTTATGGTTATCTGAAAGGTGAGAATGGCGTCCATCGTTTGGTGCGTGTTTCTCCGTACAACGCACAGGGAAAACGTATGACTTCCTTTGCTTCCGTATTCGTGACCCCGTTGGTGGACGACAGTATTGAAGTGAATATCGAACCCGCACGCATTTCTTGGGATACATTTCGAAGCGGCGGTGCCGGCGGGCAGAATGTGAACAAGGTGGAATCCGGCGTCCGTTTGCGTTATCAGTATAAAGACCCCTATACGGGCGAAGAGGAAGAAATCCTGATTGAAAATACGGAAACCCGCGACCAGCCGAAAAACCGTGAGAATGCAATGCGCCAGTTGCGTTCCATCTTATACGATAAGGAACTGCAACACCGCATGGCTGAACAGGCGAAAGTGGAAGCTGGCAAGAAAAAGATTGAGTGGGGGTCTCAAATCCGAAGTTACGTATTTGACGACCGCCGTGTGAAAGACCATCGTACCAACTATCAGACTTCAGACGTGAACGGAGTGATGGATGGCAAGATAGACGGTTTCATCAAAGCCTATCTGATGGAGTTCTCTTCGCAGGAATCATAAAAACTGAAATTAGCAAGTGTTATTTTTGGAAAGTTAAAAGATTTGTTCTTACTTTGTTAGCGTTGAACTTTAAAGCTAACTATTATGGGTAAAGGTAAGAAAAAAGCAGTAATCAGCAAGAAGGAAGAAGAACAAGCCCAAAAGGTAGTCAAGATAGTATTTATTTCTTTAATTATTTTGGCATTGGTTATGTTGATTGCATTTTCCTTTTTCGGCTGAAATTCATCACAAAGGGCACAGGGAAATACAGAAGTTTTATTTAGACTCTGTATGTGCTGTGTCCTTTGTGGTGTTTTTTATATGCAGGTTTTGTCTTTTATGTAACATAAATGTAACTTTTCTGTAATTTTTCCGTAGTCGGTTTGTCATTCCGGTGTATCTTCACAGTTGTACTTTTGCCGTGAATTTAGTAGCAAACAACTGAAATGAGTAGAATTACAACGACTATTGTCGCTCTTTTGTCGGTGGCGACGGTGTGGGGGCAAGTCAAAGAAGAAACCGGGGACGGAAAAAGGCTGGATAAGCGGAACATGGAAATTAAGGATTACCTGCCGGAGATTCACGGAACCATACGGGGAAAATACGAATATCAGACGGAAACGGAGGAAAGCCGTTTTGAAGTGCGCAACGCCCGTTTCAGTGTTTCGGGTAATGTCCATCCGTCGGTTGCCTATAAGGCGGAAATCGACCTTTCCGATGAGGGGTCAATCAAGATGTTGGATGCGTATGCACGTATCTTTCCGGTGAAAGACTTGAATTTTACAATCGGGCAGATGCGCGTTCCTTTTACGATAGATGCCCACCGTTCACCCCATCAGCAGTATTTCGCCAACCGTTCGTTTATAGCCAAACAAGTCGGGAATGTACGTGACGTCGGGCTTACTGCAGCTTATACATCCAAAGGAGAGTTTTCGTTTATACTCGAAGGAGGATTGTTCAACGGTTCCGGTTTGACTAACCAGAAAGAATGGCATAAAACATTGAACTATTCGGTAAAAGCCCAGTTGTTGCCTGGTAAAAACTGGAATGTGACGCTTAGCACTCAGATGATAAAACCGGAAAATGTGCGAATCAATATGTATGATGCCGGTATTTATTACCAAAACAAACGTTTCCATATTGAAGCGGAATATTTGTATAAGATGTATGGACACGATGCGTTTAAAGATGTCCATGCAATAAACAGCTTTGTCAATTACGATTTGCCGTTAAAGAAGATTTTTAATAAAATATCTTTCCTTGCCCGTTATGATATGATGACGGACCATAGCGACGGAACTGCGGACGAAACGAAAGGAACGCTGATTATAAACGATTATGCCCGTCATCGCGTAACGGGAGGAATCACATTAAGCCTTTCCAAAGCTTTTGTCGCTGATCTCCGGTTGAATTTCGAGAAATACTTTTATAAGAAATCCGGTGTTCCTAAAGAATCGGAACGGGATAAAATCGTTATTGAATTTATGACGAGGTTTTAAGCAAAGGCTAGTTGGCGGGCAATCAGTACCATTTATCAACAATTTTAGTTATTTTTGTGCCATGGCACAAGAAATAGAACGAAAATTTTTGGTAACCGGCGAGTTTAAGTCGCTGGCATTTGCACAAAGCCGCATTATGCAAGGTTATATCAGCAGTGCACGTGGGCGTACGGTGAGAGTCCGTATTCGTGACGGGAAAGGCTATCTCACCATTAAAGGAGCCTCCAATGTTTCCGGGACCAGTCGTTATGAGTGGGAGAAAGAACTCCCTCTGACAGAAGCGGAAGAACTGATGCAGCTCTGCGAACCCGGGATTATTGACAAGACCCGTTACCTGGTGCGTAGCGGGAAACATGTTTTTGAGGTAGATGAGTTTTACGGTGAAAATGAGGGACTGGTTGTTGCGGAAGTAGAGTTGGAGTCTGAAAATGAATCTTTTGTAAAGCCGGATTTTATTGGTGAAGAGGTGACGGGAGACGTGCGCTATTATAACTCCCAACTGATGAAAAAACCGTATAAAACGTGGTGAACCTTAACAAATAAACCGTATATTTGTTTTTGTACTAAAAGAACAATGTATGGAACAGCTATATGACTATCTGCCGCGTGAATTGGTTACTTTTATTCTGGTCACCTTGTTCTCTCTGCTTATCGGGCTTTCGCAGCGTCGGCTCAGTCTGAAACGTGAAGGTGAGGCAACTCTTTTCGGTACTGACCGTACGTTTACCTTTATCGGCATATTGGGGTATCTGCTTTATATTCTCGATCCTGCCGATATGCGCTTGTTCATGGGAGGCGGTGCGGTGTTGGGACTGTTGCTGGGGTTGAATTATTACGTCAAGCAGTCGCAATTTCATGTTTTTGGCGTGACTTCCATAATCATTGCGTTGATAACCTATTGCATAGCTCCCATCGTAGCTACACAGCCTTCATGGTTTTATGTCATGGTGATTGTAACGGTGCTTTTGTTGACCGAACTTAAACATACTTTTACCGAGTTTGCTCAACGGATGAAGAATGACGAGATGATTACCCTGGCGAAATTTTTGGCTATCAGTGGTATAATACTGCCTATGCTTCCGAATAAGAACCTGATACCGGACATCAATCTCACTCCTTATACCATCTGGCTGGCAACAGTGGTCGTATCCGGCATCTCCTATTTGTCTTATTTGTTGAAGAGGTATGTATTTCATGAATCCGGCACTTTGGTATCCGGCATTATCGGCGGGCTGTATAGCAGTACGGCAACGATTTCGGTACTCGCCCGTAAAAGCCGGAAAGCCCAAGAGTCGGAGGCTACTGATTATGTAGCTGCAATGATGTTTGCTATCAGCATGATGTTTCTGCGGTTTATGATATTGATACTGATATTCAGCAGGGAAATCTTTTTGTCTATCTACCCGTACCTGTTGGTTATGTCTGTGATAGCCTCTGTTGCAGGTTGGTTTATCCATTCCCGGCAGAAACGTCCGAAAGACTCCGGTATTGAACCGGAAGATGATGACAGCAGCAATCCGCTGGAATTTAAAGTCGCTTTGATTTTTGCCGTATTATTTGTGATTTTTACGGTTTTAACGCATTATACTTTGGTTTATGCCGGTACGAGCGGATTGAACCTGCTCTCTTTCATTTCCGGATTTAGCGATATAACTCCTTTTATATTAAACTTGCTGCAAAATACGGGGAATATTACCGCGTTGATAATTACTGCATGTAGCATGCAGGCTATCATAAGTAACATAATGGTAAATATGTTTTATGCTCTGTTCTTTGCAGGAAAAGGAAGCAGGCTCCGGCCTTGGATTCTAGGAGGATTCGGGGTCGTGATTGCTTGTAATCTTGTTTTGCTGCTGTTCTTTTATTTGTGAGGCAATAGAGTCATGATTTGTTCCGGCCGATTCCGGTATTCGTTGAATATATGATTTCTGTTTTGTATTTACATCCTGCATCTGTCTTAAATCGGGGCGGCAGAAATGCAAAATGAATAAAAAGGGATATTCAGTAAATGTCCCTAAAAAGTAAAATAGCATATGAAGATG
>NZ_CAUCSQ010000075.1 GCF_958445495.1 uncultured Bacteroides sp.
TTTTTATATTCGCATATTAAATTCACATTAAATATTGAAAAAAGATGGGAAAGAGTACATTTTTACAGGACTTTAAAGCGTTCGCCATGAAAGGCAACGTCATAGACATGGCGGTCGGCGTAGTCATTGGCGGCGCGTTCGGAAAAATCGTGTCGTCCTTGGTGGCAAACGTGATAATGCCTCCGATTGGCTTGCTGGTCGGCGGTGTGAATTTTACGGATTTGAAATGGGTGATGAAAGCGGCGGAGAACGGTCCCGACGGCAAAGAGATAACGCCCGCCGTGTCCCTGGATTACGGGCAGTTTTTACAGGCCACGTTCGATTTTCTGATTATCGCCTTTTCCATCTTCTTGTTTATACGTCTGATAAACAAGCTGGCCGCAAAGAAAAAAGAAGAAGTGCCGGTGGCGCCTCCCGCGCCTTCCAAAGAAGAAGTTTTACTGGCGGAGATTCGCGATTTGTTGAAAGATAAAGAAATGAAAACGGGAAAGTGACGGCAAGGAAAGGGCGGTCTGCTACGGAACTGCTGTGATTGGCGGGCGAGTACGGGGATGATTTATGAGGGGAACGCCGTGATTGGTGCGGGAATACCGTGATTGGTGCGGGAATACCGTGATTGGTGCGGAAATGCCATGATTGGTGCGGAAACGCCGTGATTGGTGCGGGAATGCCCTGAAAGGAAAATGAGGGTTCCGCCACGTGCCTGCCGGGAAAAAAGTCCGTCTTTTCTCTTCATGGCATGTCCCGTTTACCCTCGGATTTGCCTTGCGGATATATTTTTCTGTTTATTATTCAGTCAGTTTGCGTTCTTTTTCCTACTTTTGCAAATCATTTATTTAAAATCCAACCATTGATATGCAGGAAAAAATAATAATTCTTGATTTCGGTTCGCAGACCACGCAGCTTATCGGGCGCCGTGTACGCGAATTGGACACGTATTGCGAAATTGTTCCCTACAACAAATTTCCCAAAGAAGATACGACAATTAAAGGGGTAATCCTTTCCGGGAGTCCTTTTTCTGTTTACGACAAAGACGCCTTCAAAGTAGATTTAAGTGAAATCCGCGGCAAATATCCGATACTGGGCATCTGCTACGGCGCGCAATTCATGGCTTACACCAATGGCGGCAAGGTAGAGCCTGCCGGCACGCGCGAATACGGCCGTGCGCATCTGGCGTCTTTCTGTAAAGATAATGTATTGTTCAAGGGAGTGCGTGAGAATACGCAGGTATGGATGAGCCACGGTGATACGATTACTGCCGTCCCTGCCGGTTTCAAGAAAATAGCTTCGACGGATAAGGTGGAAATTGCCGCTTATCAGATTGAAGGTGAAAATGTATGGGGAGTCCAGTTCCATCCGGAAGTGTTCCATAGCGAAGACGGTACGCAGATATTGAAAAATTTCGTGGTGGATGTCTGTGGCTGCAAGCAAGACTGGTCGCCGGCTTCCTTTATCGAGAGCACCGTTGCGGAACTGAAAGCGCAACTGGGCGATGACAAGGTTGTGCTCGGATTGAGCGGCGGCGTGGATTCATCCGTTGCTGCCGTGCTGTTGAACAAGGCTATCGGCAAGAACCTGACCTGTATCTTCGTAGACCACGGCATGTTGCGTAAGAATGAATTCAGAAACGTGCTGAACGATTACGAATGCCTGGGCCTGAACGTGATAGGAGTAGACGCCAGCGCGAAATTCTTTTCGGAACTTGCAGGCGTGACGGAACCGGAACGTAAACGCAAGATAATAGGTAAAGGCTTCATCGATGTGTTTGACGTGGAAGCCCACAAGATAAAAGATGTGAAATGGTTGGCGCAAGGCACTATCTATCCGGACTGCATCGAATCATTGTCCATTACGGGCACGGTCATCAAGAGCCACCATAACGTAGGCGGACTTCCGGAGAAGATGAATTTGAAGTTGTGCGAACCGCTCCGCCTGTTATTCAAGGATGAAGTCCGCCGGGTAGGACGCGAGCTGGGCATGCCGGAACATCTGATTACCCGTCATCCTTTCCCCGGTCCCGGACTGGCTGTACGTATTCTGGGAGATATCACTCCTGAAAAGGTGCGCATTCTGCAGGATGCCGACGATATTTTTATTCAAGGATTGCGTGACTGGGGATTGTACGACCAGGTATGGCAGGCGGGAGTTATCCTGTTGCCGGTACAGTCCGTAGGCGTAATGGGAGATGAGCGTACCTATGAAAGGGCGGTTGCCCTGCGTGCCGTGACCTCTACGGACGCTATGACTGCCGACTGGGCCCATCTGCCTTACGAATTCCTGGGTAAGGTGTCGAATGATATTATTAATAAGGTGAAAGGGGTGAACCGCGTAACCTATGATATCAGTTCCAAACCGCCAGCCACTATAGAGTGGGAATAAAAAACGGTTCGGAAGTCCGTTGTTTCATCTCTGAAAACAGGAGATGCCCGATACGGAGACGGAAGGTTGAAAATCCGGCGGCGGATTGAGGCCTTTTCAAGATAAATTCCCCTTGTTCTTGCCTTGCATTGCGATAAAATCAGGGCTGGAGCAGGGGGATTGCCATATCAGGCTTGTATTAATTTCCGTACGTCGGGAATGAGGATTTCCTTCCGGCGCAGTTCTATCAGTCCGCTGTCTTGCATCTCATTCAGCGCCCTGGAGGTATTCAGGCGGGTATCGTCCAGATAACGTGCCAGGTCGCCCATTTTTACTTTAAACATTTTTTCCCCTTGCATCTTTTCGCAGTGCAACAGGAAAAAGCGGATAATCTTGTCTTTCAAGTCCGGAGTAGGCTCTTCCCAAAGGCGGGAGTAAAGATTCTGAGCACGGTTGCTGATGATATTCATGTAGTTGAGCCGGAAAATCTCATACCTGAACAAATCGCTGAGCACGAAAGCCTTGCTGATGCAGACCGTATGGACTTCCGTATGTGCGATATAAGAGGAAGCATACGTCGTATTCATGCCGAATAAGGATTGAGGCTCTATCAGATAAGGGGCTTCCATTTGTTCGATGACAGTGTATATGTTTTTCTTGGAGTTGGTGATGATGGATATTTCACCTTTTAGCAGGAAACAGAGCCGGTTGCAAGGACTGCCGCTCTCAATGATCGTCTCTCCCGCTTTATGCTTGATAAAATGTAACTTTACCTTATCCAGGATACTGGTAAAATCTTCATGGCAAAGACCTTGAAATAAAGGTAATTGGAGCAAAGTGTCGAACATTGTTTCCATACGTTTTAATTTCTTATTTATCGTACAAATTTACTCATAATACAACACTGCCGTCAATATCCGCCCTTTCTTTTTGTTTTTTTTATTGTTTGAATGCATAAAAATAGAGTATATTTGCAGAAAAAAAGGAGGAATTTATGTTCGAAGGCTTTAATTGGCAGCAAATGGTCAGTGCGTTTATCGTACTGTTTGCAGTAATAGATATTATCGGTTCCATACCTATCATCATTAACTTGAAGGAAAGGGGGAAAGATGTGAATGCGATGAAAGCCACCATCATCTCTTTCGCCTTGTTGATTGGCTTTTTCTACGCGGGAGATATGATGCTGAAACTCTTTCATGTGGATATCGAATCGTTTGCCATTGCCGGTGCGTTTGTCATTTTCCTGATGTCTCTGGAAATGATTCTGGACATTGAGATTTTCAAGAATCAGGGCCCTATCAAGGAGGCCACTCTGGTGCCGCTTGTCTTTCCCTTGTTGGCGGGCGCGGGGGCTTTTACGACTTTGCTTTCCCTGCGGGCGGAATATGCCAGCATCAATATCATCGTGGCTTTGGTGCTGAACATGATTTGGGTTTATTTCGTAGTGAGCATGACCGGGCGCGTAGAGCGTTTCTTGGGAAAAGGCGGCATTTATATTATCCGTAAATTCTTCGGTATCATCCTGTTGGCTATCTCCGTCAGGTTGTTTACGGCAAATATAACCTTATTGATTGAAGCATTGCACCGTTCTTGAATAATAATTTTTCCTTTACTTGTTTTTCACCTCTTTTTTTCGTATATTTGACGGTTTTACTATACTTTTTCACTAGAGTGAGAAGAGCTTATCATCAAGGTGCAAAGGTCTCCGCATCCGGGTGATAAGCTCTTGTCATCTTGGTGAGAAGCCACCCGTCTCGGCAACAAACAGCAAGGGGGTCGGTGAGAAACGGTAAGAGTGTCGGTGTCCCGACGAATGAAGAACTAATATATAAGGTAAAGATGGCTGTACAATTTGAGTTTTACAAGAATCCCGGAACGGGAGAAGAAGGGGAGGAAGAGCAATATCATCCGCGGGTCGTTAATTTCGATTCCGTAAGTACGGAATATCTGGCAGCCGAGATTCACGGGGCTACGACGTTCGGCGAAGCGGAGGTGGAAGGCGTCCTGATGTCGTTAAGCCGTTTCATGGGCTTTCATCTTAAAAATGGCGAACGGGTGCACCTGAAAGGCGTAGGATATTTCCAAGTCACGTTGCAGGTTACGGAACCGGTATATGACGTTAAGACCCGTTCGGATAAAGTCGCTTTCAAATCCATTCGTTTTCAGGCGGACAAAGAACTCAAAAGCGAATTGCGCGATATGCACATACAGCGTTCGAAATGGAAGTGCCATTCTGCCACCCTTTCGGAGGAGGAAATCGACCGGCGCCTGACGGAGTTTTTCGCTACTCACCAGGTTTTGATTCGGCGTAATCTGCAGTCTATCTGCCGGTTTACTCAGATAATGGCGTCCCGTCATATCCAACGTTTGAAAGAGCAGGGAAAGATTGAGAATATAGGAACCCGCTTTCAGCCGATTTATGTGCCTAAATCCGGGTATTACGGGAAATAGGCTCCTCCCTGTTGCCGGACGGGAGCGCATGGAAACGATGGGAAGAGGTTGTGCGGGGGCCGGCTTTTGTCCGCCGTTATTTTAAGGCTGGGCGGATTGTCTTTCTGTTTTCCGGCTTTTCTTTGCCGTGAGGGTGGATTACCGTTTTCAGACAGGGGGCTGATGTTTATCAGACAGGTCAAAGATACTTTGGCTTCTCTGTTTCTTCTGTTGTTTGTGAGTTTTTCCCGTTTGTTTTCCCGTTGTTTCTCCTTTTTTCTATTTCTTCCGTTGTTTGTGAGTTTTTTCCGTTTGTTTCCTCATTGTTTTTCCCTTTTTCTATTTCTTCCGCTGTTTGTGAGTTTTTCCTTTTTGTTTCCCCGTTGTTTCTCCCTTCTTCTGTTTCTTCCGTTGTTTATGAGTTTTTCCCGTTTGTTTCCCCGTTGTTTTTCCCTTTTTCTATTTCTTCCGTCGTTTGTGAGTTTTTCCCGTTTGTTTCCCCGTTGTTTTTCCCTTCTTCTATTTCTTCCGTCGTTTGTAGGTTTTTCCCGTTTGTTTCCTCATTGTTTTTCCCTTCCTCTATTTCCTCTTCCTCCGTTTCTTCTTCATCCGCAAAAGGTTCCGGGCGTTGAGGCCCGTGCTTCATGAAAGCGAAGGCACAGAGCGTTCCGGTGATTCCTCCGCTGAGATGACCTTCCCACGACATATTGGCGGGCGAGAAATATGGAAACATGTTCCAGATGATTCCTCCGTATAAAAAGGTGACGAGCAGGGAGATGGCGACGAGTGGAACATACTTGCGGAGAATGCCGCTGAAAAAGAGGAAGAAGGCAAGTCCGTAAATCAGTCCGCTGGCTCCGATGTGCCATCCCGGTTTGCCAATCAGGAAGGTGAGCAGACCGCTTCCGAGCCAGATTAAAATGAAAATCTTACCCGCTATTCCCCGGTAAAAGTAAAAAAGACACCATGACAGGAAGAATAAAGGGATGGTGTTTGCCAGTAAATGACTGAACCCGCTATGTACCAGCGGATGGGTCAGGATGCCGGCCACTCCCCGTCTTTCCATGGGATATACTCCGAGGTGGGAGAAGTCCCACGCCATTCCGACTTCCAGCGTCTTGAGAATATATAAAATAAAAATAAGGAACAAGGGTTTCGCCGCAGCCAGCATGATATGCTGAATATCTTGCTTCATGACATTCTTTTCTTTAGATATTTTACGCAATACTACGAATATTTGCACAAAATCTGAAAATAAAAAGCCTTTTTATTTTTGTTTTTATCTATAATTTGTACATTTGGGCGTTATACCCGTTGTATATGATGCTACAGCCCATATATGCGGTATGTAACAATAAATAGATATATGATATAATGACCAATAAATTAACCTTTAATAATGCACAACTATGAGTTATTTACGATTTGACAAGACCCTCATGACGAATCTGGAAGAGTCTCTTCAAAGAGAAATCCTCCGGACGAACAAAGCAGGAGCTTATCATTGTACGACGATTGTTGATTGTAACACACGCAAATATCACGGCCTGTTGGTAATTCCAGTTCCCAATATCGACGATGAAAATCATGTGCTGCTATCTTCTCTTGATGAAACGGTAATTCAACACGGTGCGGAGTTTAACTTGGGATTGCACAAATATCAGGGAAATCATTTTAGCCCTAACGGGCATAAGTATATCCGTGAGTTTGATTGTGAGCATATCCCGGCGACGACTTACCGTGTTGGAGGTGTAATTCTCCGCAAAGAGAAAATCTTTGTACACCATGAAAACAGAATCCTGATTCGTTATACTTTACTTGACGCGCATTCGGCGACAACCTTGCGTTTCCGTCCGTTCCTCGCTTTCAGAAGTGTGCGCGAGTACACGCACGAGAATGCGCAGGCAAGCCGCGAATATCAGATTGTGGAAAACGGTATCAAGACTTGCATGTATCCCGGTTATCCGGAGCTTTACATGCAGTTGAACAAGAAATGTGAGTTCCATTTCTTGCCCGACTGGTATCGCGGTATCGAGTATCCGAAAGAGCAGGAACGCGGATATGACTTTAATGAAGACCTTTATGTGCCCGGATATTTCGAGGTGGATATCAAGAAAGGGGAGAGCATCGTGTTCTCCGCAGGTATTTCGGAGGTATCTCCCCGCAGGTTGAAACAGACGTTTGAAGCGGAGGTGGCAGACCGTACGCCGCGCGACAGTTTTTATCATTGCCTGAAAAACTCAGCCCACCAGTTCCACAACCAGCAGGAAGATGAACATTATATTCTTGCCGGCTATCCGTGGTTCAAATGCCGTGCGCGCGATATGTTCATCGCTTTGCCGGGACTCACGCTCGCCCTTGACGAGACAGACCAGTTTGAGGATGTGATGAAAACGGCGGAAAAGGCGATTCGCAACTTTATCAATGAAGAGCCTGTCGGGTACAAGATTTATGAAATGGAGCACCCTGATGTCCTGCTTTGGGCTGTCTGGGCTTTGCAGCAATATGCGAAGGAGACTTCCCGCGAGCAATGCCGCCAGAAATACGGGGAGCTTTTGAAAGATATCATGGGATTTATCCGTCAGAGAAAACACGAGAATCTTTTCTTGCATGAAAACGGGCTGCTCTATGCCAACGGCACGGATAAGGCGATTACATGGATGAACTCTACGGTGAACGGGCGTCCGGTGATTCCGCGTACGGGATATATCGTCGAGTTCAATGCTTTGTGGTATAACGCATTGCGTTTTGTCGCCGATTTGGTTCGCGAAGGAGGGGATGCCGTTCTCGCGGACGAGCTCGACGCGCAGGCGGAGGTGACCGGAAAGTCGTTTGTAGAGGTGTTCCGTAACGAATACGGGTATTTGCTCGATTACGTAGACGGCAATATGATGGATTGGAGCGTACGCCCCAACATGATATTCACCGTGGCGTTTGATTATTCTCCTCTGGACAGGGGGCAGAAGAAGCAGGTGCTCGATATCGTGACTAAGGAATTGCTTACTCCCAAAGGAATCCGTTCGTTGAGCCCGAAGAGCGGCGGGTATAATCCGAACTATGTGGGTCCCCAGGTGCAGCGGGATTATGCTTACCATCAAGGAACGGCATGGCCCTGGCTGATGGGATTCTATCTGGAAGCTTATCTTCGCATATATAAAATGAGCGGATTGTCGTTTGTCGAACGCCAATTGATTAGTTATGATGATGAAATGACAAGTCATTGTATCGGCTCCATTCCCGAACTGTTTGACGGGAACCCGCCTTTCAAGGGACGTGGTGCAGTATCGTTCGCAATGAATGTGGCGGAAATATTGCGTGTTTTGAAACTGCTGTCTAAGTATTATTAAAAAAGGAGGAACGAAGATGAAGGTTTTAATGTTTGGATGGGAATTCCCTCCCAAAATATATGGTGGTCTTGCGGTTGCTTCTTATGGAATAACTAAAGGATTGAGTCTGCAAGGTGATATGGAGACGATTTTCTGTATGCCTAAACCGAGCGGTGAAGAAGAAAAGTTCTTGAAAATAATCGGTATGAATCAAGTACCCATCGTGTGGCGTGATGTCAACTACGACTACTTGAAATCCCGTTTGTTGGAAATGACACCGGAAGAATATTACTCTTTCCGCGATCATATTTATGCCGATTTTTCTTATATGCATGTTAATGATTTGGGGTGTATGGAGTTTGCTGGTGGTTATCCCGGGAACTTGCACGAAGAAATTAATAATTTCTCGATCATTGCCGGAGTAGTAGCCCGTCAGCAGGAGTTTGATATCATTCATGCGCATGACTGGCTGACTTACCCTGCCGGAGTACATGCTAAAATGGTTAGCGGAAAGCCGCTTTGCATCCATGTGCATGCTACGGATTTTGACCGTTCTCGTGGCAAAGTCAATCCTACTGTTTATTCGATTGAGAAGAATGGTATGGATCATGCCGATTGTATCATGTGCGTATCCGAGCTTACTCGTCGCACTGTTATTAACGAGTATCATCAGGACCCCAGGAAGGTATTTGCCATGCATAATGCTGTTTATCCATTGTCGCAGGAACTGCTGGATATTCCACGTCCCGATCACTCAAAAGAAAAGGTGGTCACTTTCCTTGGACGTATTACGATGCAGAAAGGACCGGAATATTTTGTAGAAGCTGCTGCGCTTGTGTTGCGTCGTACTCGTAATATTCGTTTCGTCATGGCTGGCTCGGGCGATATGTTGAATGCCATGATTAACCTGGTGGCCGAACGTGGTATTGCTGACCGGTTCCATTTCCCGGGTTTTATGAAAGGTAAGCAGGTATATGAGGTTTATAAGAACAGCGATGTATTTGTCATGCCGTCTGTCTCTGAACCTTTCGGCATTGCTCCATTGGAGGCCATGCAGTGTGGAACACCTTCCATTATTTCTAAGCAGTCGGGGTGTGGCGAGATTCTTGATAAGGTGATAAAAACTGACTACTGGGATATTCATGCAATGGCTGACGCTATCCATTCTCTTTGTACTAATCCGTCTCTTTTCGAATACCTCAAGGAAGAGGGAAAGAAGGAAGTAGATGGGATTACTTGGGAGAAAGTTGGCTTGAGAATCCGTGCTCTCTATGAGGCTGTGTTAAGAAACTATGGTAAATAACAAAACAATAAATAAAAATGAGAACTATCTGTCTTTATTTTGAAATACATCAAATTATCCATTTGAAACGTTATCGTTTCTTTGATATCGGCAATGACCATTATTATTATGATGATTATGCGAACGAAACGGGTATGAATGAGGTTGCCGAGCGTTCATACATTCCTGCTCTCAGCACATTGATTGAGATGGTGAAGAATTCGGGCGGAGCTTTTAAGGTGGCGCTTTCTATTTCGGGGGTGGCTCTGGAACAGTTGGAAATCCACGCTCCGGCGGTAATCGATTTGTTGCACCAGTTGAATGAAACGGGTTGTTGCGAATTTTTGTGCGAGCCTTATTCGCACGGCTTGTCTTCTCTCGCCAATGAGGATTGTTTCCGTGAGGAAGTGTTGCGGCAACGGGATAAGATGAAACAGATGTTTGGGAAGGAACCGAAGGTGTTCCGTAATTCGAGTCTGATTTATTCGGACGAAATAGGCGGTTTGGTGGCTTCTATGGGCTTCAAGGGGATGCTGACAGAGGGAGCCAGGCATATTCTGGGATGGAAGAGCCCGCATTATGTATATCATTGCAACCAGGCGCCCAGCCTTAAACTGTTATTGAGGGATTTCAAGCTGTCGGACGATATCAGCTTGCGTTTCTCTAATTCGGAATGGCCGGAATATCCGTTGTTTGCGGATAAATACATTAGCTGGATTGATGCGCTGCCGCAAGAGGAACAGGTTATCAATATATTCATGGAGTTGAGCGCGCTCGGCATGGCTCAGCCGTTGTCTTCCAATATCCTCGAGTTCTTGAAGGCTTTGCCGGAATGTGCGAAGGCGAAAGGGATTACGTTCTCTACGCCGACTGAGATTGTGACGAAGTTGAAGTCTGTTTCCCAACTTGATGTGGCATATCCGATGTCATGGGTGGACGAAGAAAGAGATACTAGCTGTTGGTTGGGTAATGTGCTCCAGCGTGAGGCGTTCAATAAGCTGTACAGTGTTGCCGAACGTGTGCATTTGAGTGACGACCGCCGTATTAAACAGGACTGGGATTATTTGCAGGCCAGCAATAACTTCCGTTTTATGACAACGAAGAATACGGGTATCTGGTTGAACCGCGGTATCTATGATTCTCCTTACGATGCTTTTACTAATTATATGAATATTCTGGCTGATTTCATCAAGCGGGTGGATGCTTTGTATCCTGCGGATGTGGATAGCGAGGAGCTTAATTCCCTGTTGACTACCATCAAGAATCAGGGGGATGAGATTACCGGACTGGAGGAAGAAGTCGGGAAGTTGCAGGCAAAGATTGCGAAAGAGGCGGCAAAGAAAGTGACTGTCAAGAAGGCTGCCGTAAAAGAGCCGGCAACCTCCAAGGAAGCCAAGCCTGCCGAAAAGAAGGCGGCGAAAGCTGCTGCTCCGAAAAAGACGGCCGGGCGGAAAAAAGCTGCCGTGAAGAAAGAGGAGTAAATCTTCAAGGAAAGGATGTTCCGCGAAGATTTGGAATGAAGTTTGACGAATTACAGTTTTAGTCGATTGTAGTTTCTGGATTCCCTTGTTTTCTCTCTGATTTTTGAATGAAAGAGAGGAAATGGGGGAATCGCTTTTAGGGCCATTTACTGAATATTCCTTTTTATTGTTTTGTCGGAAGGGGAGGGGCGGAAGGTTTCCGATGGCTCTTCCTTGTTTGGGGGGGATGGGTGAATCAGGTAATTCCTTATCATCCGTAATCCGTTTGATTTGACTTTGTTTCGTTCACCGGTTTTTTACCGGTTCTGTTTTTGTATATCTCTTCTTAATAAAGTGCGGAAAACTGTTGTTGGCAAGCGTATCTGGAGATTTCTGGGGAATATTGGGAAACATCAGGTAATAAGATAAGGAGATGCTTCGTTGTCATTTACGGATATGACGGAGGTTGCCTCATTGTATATTTGAACCGCACTCTAAAAGTTTCTGCCTGACTTTTAGAGTGCGGTTCGAGTATTTGGGACAACCCTCTTGGGTTTCTTTTTAGAATAAAATGACCGGTTTCTTTATTGGATAATAATCCTGTTATTTATTCCGCTTTCTCCGAACCGAAGTTCGTAGAGACTACTTCAAGTTTTAAAACGTTCTCCGGATATGGATACGTACCGTCGTCATCTGGTTTTCCTCTACTGCCTCCTTTTAAGCATACATAACCCGGTTTTAAGTCATGTTGTATGCCTATGATATTTGAACTGCTGCCATAATAGCCTGAAGAGCTGGAATCTGTGGTTACAAGTACCGGAATCAGCACTACTTTGTCCCATTCGCTGTTTCTTTCCCAGTCTGTGATATTGTTGACCGTGTGTTCATGGGTGTTTCCTTCATCGTCTATGGTTTGGAAGGTGATAGAGCCCTTGTCCCGTATTTCTTTTTCCGCCGCTGCCCTGTCTTCCAGACAGTTATTTATCAGCTTGGTGATATTGTTGTAGGTATATTCCGTCAGGTTGCCGGAAGTGGACGACTGGTCAAATAGGGATGAAATCGTACCGTCGCTTAACTGGTTGTTCTTAAAGAAACTTTCTTTATATTTCTTACGTATCAACAGTACGCTTCTGGGGATGGACATCCCGAACTTTTTATCTTCTGACTGGTTGTAAATCGGAATGCTTAGTCTTACGGCATTCAACGTGTCTCCCTGAAGCTTTTCGGCTATTTGCTTAATCGGAAGGGATGCTTGCGTAAAGATACCTGCCGGGCTTTTCAGATATGTCCATTTGGATTCGTTGATGCATTTCTGGATGGCTTCCGCGTCATTCTCCAGCCGGTTTGCCTGGATAACCTCACGGGTGGAGGCAAAACTGCGTCCTGTGTATTGTATCGAATCTTTGTCCGGATTGACTTTCGATTTTAATTTGAGCCCGCTGATGCTGTCGGTCGCATATTGTATAGAGACGATATCCATTTGTACTTGGTTGATGTAGAGCACCGTACCGTCGCCGTAGTCGCTTTTCACATATATTCCTTTAAATTCCTGGGGAAAGAATTTATAGAAATCACTTCCGTTTTCCAGGGAAGATTTGAATAGTTTTTTCCCTAATGCCTCGGCTTTCTCTTTTTCCAGCCGGATGCTGACGCTCGGCATGTATGAGGACAGGTTGCGGACGGAATCGCTTACCGACAGGTCTACTGCGGTATATGCTTTCATTCCCAGCAATCCCGTAGCTTCATCGTAATATTCTTTCGGGTCGATATTGGTGTAATATGCGTCTTTATCGCTCAGGTTTTCGTCCAGTTCGTAGACGCTTAGGCGGCATGCCGTTAATGAATCTCCGAAATAGCTGCTATACCATAGGTAAATGTTGATTTGACAGTTTCCTATGACTTCGCCGTTATCGTCTGTGATGAGGGAAAATCTTTTTTTAACATCCTCTTCTATGTCCAGGTTGTCGAAACTGGTTACCAGTTTTCCGGTAGCCTTGGTTCCTTCGCTGTTTTCTTGGTACACTTTGGAAAAGGTCAGGTTTTCCGGACAGTTCAGCTCCGATAGGAATCCGGCTTCGTAGGTCCCGAACGTCCGGTCGGTGAATTTGCCTACATATCCGATATTGGTCATCGCATAAACCTCACCTGCGTGAACGGATTCGGTGGTTACGTTAAATGTAGTCAGCTTTCCGTTGATATTCTGGTCGCTTCCGGGGAACATTCCCAGTCCGAGTCCGGCAGTGTTGTCGTCACATCCGAAAAAGGTGATTGCCAGCAAAGCTATTAAGGCGTATTTTGTTTTCATGAGCGTCGTATCTTGTTTTTTATTCTTTTTCTTCGTTTGCCGTGGCTTCCCATACCAGGTCGTAGAACTCGTTGCAGGCATCGGAATAATTTTCCGGGGTCTGATAGTCTAGTACGGGCTTGCCTGATTTACGGGCGTATTCCATAATGGATTCGTCCACTTTCTCGCTGTTTTGTATCACTCCGTCCGAATAATCGATGGCGAGTTTGCAGAGTGCGGCGTAGTCTACCGGCTCTTTTAATCCTCCCAGGTCGCTTTGCGCGATTCCTTTCAGCATCAGTTTGGTTGCGAAATCATCGCTGAGCGTGTTTTTGAAATCCTCTTCATATACCGAGAATACGACTTTGGCATCCCGGAAAGAGGGCTCGTCATTGTATGCTTTTTTTATGTAGAGGGGAGCGAGTGCCGTCATCCAGCCGTGGCAGTGTATGACATCGGGACACCAGCGAAGTTTTTTTACTGTCTCCAATACACCGCGTGCATAGAAAATGGCGCGACTGTCGTTGTCGTCATATTCCAGCCCGTTTTCATCTACCGTCTGCAGGCGGTTCTGAAAGTAGTCGTCGTTGTCTATGAAATAGACTTGCATGCGTGCGGATTGGATGGAAGCGACTTTTATAATCAGAGGGTGGTCGGTATCGTCGATAATCAGATTCATGCCGGAGAGGCGGATTACTTCATGCAATTGGTTCCTGCGTTCGTTAATGTTTCCCCACTTGGGCATAAAAGTTCTAATTTCACGGCCTTTTTCCTGGATTGCCTGCGGAAGGTTTCTACCTATGTTGGCCATTTCGGATTCTGAAACGTAAGGTGTAATCTCTTGAGTAATAAATAAAACTTTATTCGCCTTTGTCATAATAACAATAGTTCACTATAATATTCTGCAAAGATACGAAAAAAAAGACACATTAAATAAGATATTCTTTCTTTATGTGGCAAATATTAGTTTATTTTGCAGAGTTTTTGCAAACGAGTAAAACATAAACCAATTGACGAAAATGAAAGTAGTACACACTATCAAGGACTTACAGGCCGAGTTGAAGGCGCTGAGGGATTTGGGTAAGAAGGTGGGATTAGTTCCTACAATGGGTGCTTTACACGCGGGGCATGCATCTCTGGTAAAGCGCAGCGTAAGCGAGAATGGTGTTACTGTAGTGAGTGTTTTTGTGAATCCCACTCAGTTTAACGATAAGAATGATTTGGAAAAATATCCTCGCACGGTGGAGGCGGATTGCCGCCTGTTGGAAGAGTGTGGTGCGGATTTTGCTTTTGTCCCTTCGGTAGCGGAGATGTATCCGGAACCGGATACGAGGAAATTCAGTTATGCCCCGTTGGATACCGTGATGGAAGGCGCGTTCCGTCCGGGACATTTTAACGGGGTTTGCCAGATTGTCAGCAAGCTGTTTGACGCGGTGCAGCCGGACCGGGCTTATTTTGGGGAGAAGGATTTCCAGCAATTGGCGATTATCCGTGAAATGGTCCGTCAGTCGGGTTACAAACTGGAGATTGTCGGTTGTCCCATCGTGCGCGAGGAAGACGGATTGGCTTTGAGCAGCCGGAATAAACGTTTGTCTGCGCAAGAACGTGAAAATGCTTTAAATATTTCTCGGACATTATTTAAAAGTCGTAACTTTGCAGCCTCCCATACGGTAGGCGAGACGCTGAAAATGGTGGAGGACGCAATCGGGGCTGCTCCGGGATTGAAGCTGGAGTATTTTGAGATTGTGGACGGAAACACGTTGCAGAAGATAAGTGACTGGAAGGATACCGCTTATGCGGTGGGTTGCATCACGGTGTTCTGCGGGGAGGTCCGGCTGATTGATAATATCAAATACAGTGGCGAGTAAGGTGGTTTATTCCGGGAGTCCGCTGTCCGGATTCTAAATCGGGTAGAACTCTTGATTCACTGTTTAAAATTTTATAAGTATATGATGATTGAAGTGTTGAAGTCAAAGATTCATTGCGCACGTGTCACGGAAGCGAACTTGAATTACATGGGTAGCATTACCATTGACGAGGATTTGCTGGATGCTGCCAATATGATTCCGGGCGAGAAAGTGTATATCGCTGACAATAACAACGGCGAACGCTTTGAAACCTATATTATCAAAGGTGAACGCGGTTCCGGGAAAATCTGTCTGAATGGCGCTGCCGCCCGTAAGGTGCAGCCGGACGATATTGTGATTATCATGTCGTATGCATTGATGGATTTTGAGGAAGCCAAGTCGTTTAAGCCGACTGTCATTTTTCCGGACCCGGCAACAAATAAAGTGGTAAAATAGGGGAGAGGGAATTCTTCGGTTCTCCGGACCCGTCGACAAACAAAGTGGTAGGATAGGGGAGAGGGAATTCTCCGATTCTCCGGACCCATCGACAAATAAAGTGGTAAAATAGGGGTGAGGGAATTTTTCGATTCTCCGGACCTGGCGACAAACAAAGTGGTAGGATAGGGGAGAGGGAATTCTCCGATTCTCCGGACCTGGCGACAAATAAAGTGGTAGAATAGGGGAAAGGGAATTCTCCGGTTCTCCGGAAGTGAACGATAAAAGAGGATTGTCTCATTTTGAAGAAGGTGTTCCGAAAGGATGCCTTCTTTTTTAGTTTCTCCGATTGCGATTCGTATTTCTCCAGACGTGGCAAATAATCTTCCTGTAGTTTTGGGGGTTGTTTTTCTTCGGCTTTATTCATCCTTGAGAGCTGTTTGTTCAGAGCAGTGGCCTTTTCCCGCAATTCTCCGGGGTCAATAGCGGATAAAGCCTTAGGCGTACGTTTGTTTGTTCCTTCCTTTCCTTTTCCTTTCT
>NZ_CAUCSQ010000076.1 GCF_958445495.1 uncultured Bacteroides sp.
TGCAAGTTACCTACATCTCTTTTTTTTTCGTATATTTGATAATTCGCAAACGACCGGAAACATTTTACTACGTATCATATTATAAACGGGAACAAATAATGATGAATCAGGAAGAAATACAGCAGTTGGTAGACCGGAGTCAACGGGACGATAAAGAGGCTTTCACCCGATTGGTCTCCGAATTCCAGTTACTGGTGTTCCGACTTGCTTTCCGGCTGCTTTGCGATGAAGACGAGGCCAGAGATGCGACACAGGAAACATTTGTGAAAGTCTGGTTATCCCTGAAAACATACGACAGGGAAAAACGTTTTTCGACCTGGCTTTATAAAATCACCTGCAACGCCTGCTATGACCGCTTGCGTACACTGCAACACTCTCCCCTGGATAAAGAATGTGCATTCTCCGATTCAGCCAATATCCCTTCAAACGATAATATTGAAATATCGCTTTCCAACAAGCAGTTGAAAGAACTGATATTGAGCTATACCAACGAACTGCCGCCACAACAGAAATTAGTCTTTATGCTTCGCGACGTAGAAGAATTGGAAGTGGAGGAAGTTCAGAGTATCACTGGTTTATCACCGGAAAAGATAAAAAGCACTTTGTATCTGGCACGGAAAAATATACGTAATAAAATAAATCAATTAGACTCCGAATATGAAACAAGAGGATAAGCAATATGAAAAATGGCTGACCGAGCTCAAAATCCGACAGCCGGTATTAGAAAACCCGGAAGAACTGACAACAACAATCCTGAACAGAATCTCTCGGATTTCTTCAGGAAGCAAAAGGAAAAAATACCTGGTCGGCGCCTGGCTATCAGGGGTTGCAGCCGCAGTGTTACTCCTGTTATTCATCAATGATACTTGTTTTCTGCCAACCGTCCAACAGGCAGAGACACAGAATGAATATCTCAACCGGACAAACAGCCCCTCACACTCATTACCGGACAACTGGGATGAAATGAAGCCTCTGGAGAAAAACAAGTATCTGTCTTCTCAATACACGCAACGGAAGCAACTCCGACAAGCGCGAATAAGCCGATTCATCAAAGAATACCGATTAAAGTAAACAAATGAAAGATATGAAAACAAACCATTCATTCACAATAGCACTATTGTTGCTAGGTACAACATCCTGCAGTACCTACTACCGAATGACATCGCGAATAGAAAGTGACGGCAGTATGTATAGAGAAGTCTACGCACAAGGAGATTCCACTTTCATGGCAGGAGACAAGAGCCACAATCCTTTCCTTTTTCAGATAGATACAAACTGGCAGATACTCCCTCTGGACTCCACAATGAAATTCAATTTCTGGGAAGAAGAAGAAAATCTGAATGTAAAGGTTTGCGGAAGATTCCCGGTCATCGACGGGGAATATTTCTCCGCCGCCCAAGGGAAAGAACACATGAGTTCACTGGCTATACCCACAGAACGGTTGAAGAAAAGTTTCAGATGGTTTTACACCTATTATACTTATACCGCTTTTTACAAAGAACTTCCGGATAAAGGCCCCATACCTCTTGATAACTACATGAGCAAAGAGGAACAAGCCATCTGGTTTTGCGGAGACAACAATGCATATAACGGTTTGAACGGAATAGAATTGAATAATGAATTGGACAGAATCGAAGAAAAATTCGGTGAATGGTATAGCCGCAGCCAATATGAAATCAACGTAGAAGTGATCCGTCATTTCGCTTCCATGCAGGGTGACACACTTTATACGAACTTCCCGGATAAATACAAAAACACCGTTTACAAAAATCTGTTTTCGAGGAAAGGCATGCCAGCAGATGTCGGAACAGATGATATCTGCAGCTTCTTTGACAAAGTTTGCCAAACCAACTTTTATTCGGAATTATATGAAACCAATAAAGAGGCGATGGACAACATGTGTGAAGAGAAAAACAAAATCGCCGAAGTTCTCTACCACGCCATACAATTTGAATTGACAATGCCCGGTAAACTGCTCTCTTCCAATGCCAGAAGCATAAATAATAATTCTGTCATCTGGAAAGTAGACGGCTTCCGCCTTTTGGGAGGCAATTATGCACTTACAGCAGAATCACGGACTATCAATTACTGGGCATTCGGGGTTACATTGCTTATTATCCTGGCGGCTCTGGGAATTTTTATAAGATTACACAAACGGCATTCTTGATTACGAATATAAAAAAACATCCGGGTAACTTTACCCGGATGTTTTTTTGAGCCTCTTGTCGGATTCGAACCAACGACCCCGAGATTACAAATCACGTGCTCTGGCCAACTGAGCTAAAGAGGCGGGTGGGTAAGCTTACTATATCGCGCCGCTACAACCAACTACCTTTGCTGCGATCAAGCCCTGGAGGATTCGAAGGGAGCTGGCCGTATAGGACTTACCCGTTTTGCGGTTGCAAAGGTAGGCATTTTTATGAATTCTACAATAGATATAAGAAACTTTTTTCCGCCAAGAGTTATTAACCGATTACATTTCAAGCAATTAAAAACAGAAAAAAAATATTCAGACAGCAACTTTTATTGCTTTATTAACTTTAACAACCATATTCCCCCTATCAACCGAGATTATTTGTACCTTTGTGCGCAATTTATAAATAAAGATGATAGAAAACAGAAGCTATTTACAAAAATACGCCATGCATTTCGGCACGTATATGGGAATTTATTGGATATTGAAATTCATATTATTTCCATTAGGATTCCATATCCCGTTCCTTTCATTGTTATTTGTAATACTGACATTAGCCGTACCATTTATGGGATACCACTACGTAAAAATGTACCGGGATAAAATATGCGGGGGAAGCATACAATTTTCCCATGCCGTGCTTTTCACCATATTCATGTACATGTTTGCCTCCTTATTGGTGGCTGTGGCACACTATATCTATTTCCAATTCATAGACCACGGTTTCATTGTCAATTCATACATCCAGCTTTGGGACGAACTGATGGCAAATACGCCTTCCCTGGTAGAAAATAAGGAAATTATAAAAGAAACGATAGATACCGCCCGTTCACTTACTTCAATCAATATCACCATGCAGTTATTGTCATGGGATGTATTCTGGGGAAGTATCCTGGCTATTCCAACCGGACTGATGGTTATGAAAAGAGCCAAACCGGGAACCGGCGGACTGTCTCAATCGTAAAACCGCAATTCGTAAATAGTAACTAATAAAATGGATATATCAGTTGTAGTCCCATTATTCAATGAAGAAGAGTCGCTGCCTGAACTCTACGCTTGGATAGAACGGGTAATGCAAGCCAACAGATTCTCGTATGAGGTGATTTTCGTAAACGACGGAAGCACAGACCGTTCATGGGAAGTGATAGAAAGGCTCAAAGCCCAGTCGGATTGTGTCAAAGGTATCAAGTTCCGGCGCAATTATGGCAAATCACCTGCGCTTTATTGCGGATTCGCGGAAGCGCAAGGCGATGTGGTTATTACGATGGATGCCGACCTGCAGGATAGTCCGGATGAAATTCCCGAACTCTACCGAATGATTACAAAAGACGGTTATGATCTTGTATCCGGATGGAAACAAAAAAGATACGACCCGTTATCAAAGACACTGCCGACCAAACTGTTCAACGCTACCGCACGCAAGGTCTCCGGCATCAAAAATTTACACGACTTCAACTGCGGACTAAAAGCTTACCGTAAAGATGTAATTAAACATATCGAAGTTTACGGCGAAATGCATCGTTATATTCCCTATCTGGCAAAGAATGCCGGATTTAAGAAAATCGGCGAAAAAGCGGTGCATCACCAGGCACGCAAATACGGCACAACCAAATTCGGGCTAAACCGTTTTGTCAACGGATACCTGGATTTGATTTCTCTATGGTTTCTTTCCAGATTCGGGGTTAAACCGATGCATTTTTTCGGTTTGCTGGGTTCGCTGATGTTTTTAATCGGAATGATTTCCGTCATCATCGTGGGCGCCAGTAAACTATATGCCATGTATAACGGACTCCCCTATCGCTTAGTGACCGATTCACCCTATTTTTATTTGTCACTTACGGCAATGATTATAGGTACGCAATTGTTTCTGGCCGGTTTTTTGGGTGAATTAATCTCACGCAACGCACCGGAACGGAATAACTACCAGATAGAAAAGAAAATTTGATTCACACTCAATCACCGATTATGAAGAATTTAATTCGTATCTTTCTCATATTGCTGACCGTTAGCGGCTCTATCGGCATCTACAGTTCGTGCTCGGACGAAAACGACTGTTCATTGGCGGGACGCCCAATGATGTATTGCACATTCAAGACTATCGACAAAAGTCTTAACCCGGATCTTGTGTTAAACGACACACTCGATTCATTGACCGTCACTGCCTTGGGAACCGATTCCATTATTCTCAACAACGAGAAAAAGGTACATACGCTCATGTTGCCGTTACGGTACACGAGCGACTCTACCGTATTTATCCTCCGGTATGACCCGGTACGTAACTGGGACGATGCAGATACATTATATATCGTCCAAGAAAATACTCCCTATTTCCAGTCGATGGAATGCGGGTACATGATGAAACAAAATATTATCAGTGCCGCCTTCCGTAATGAAACAAAGAATAGTACGGAAGATATAGACTCACTCTACTTACGTAATAAAGAAGCCAATACTAATGAAATTGAGAATCTGCAGATATTCTTTGACTACCGTGACCGGACACCGGAAGAGGGAACTGATTAGTCTATTGCTGCTCTTTTGCCTCGGGGTTCTTCCTCTGGTAGCACAACAACAGCAACGTCCTGTCCAAACTCCCAAGAGAGAACAGAAAAAAAAGGAAGTTGCCGAAATAGATACCATCCCGTTCTATAACGGGACGTATGTCGGTGTGGACTTGTATGGTATCGGAAGCAAACTTTTGGGAAGCGACTTTATGAGTTCGGAAGTCAGCATAGGAGTCAACCTGAAGAACAAGTTCATCCCGACCTTTGAATTTGGTATGGGTGGAACGGATACGTGGAGCGAAACGGGAATACATTATAAAAACAAGACGGCCCCATTTTTCCGTATTGGTGTGGACTACAACACAATGGCAAAAAAGAAAGAGAAAAACAGTTTCTTATATGCAGGTATCCGTTACGCATTTACCTCATTCAAGTACGACGTATCCACCATGCCGGCAAATGACCCGATTTGGGGAGACAATATCGGCAACCCCGGTTTAGAAGATGATTATTGGGGAGGAAGCATTCCATTCGACCATCAGGGAATGAAAGCTTCCGTACAGTGGCTTGAAATAGTATTAGGCGTAAAGGTACGTATTTATAAAAATTTCAATATGGGTTGGTCAGTACGTGTCAAATATAAAACCAAAGCCTCTACGGGAGAATACGGAGACCCTTGGTATGTGCCCGGCTACGGAAAATTTAAATCAAACAATATGGGAATCACTTATTCCCTTATTTATAAATTACCCCTTTAAAATACAATGACAGGACTAGAGATTTGGTTGCTTGCAATAGGTTTAGCGATGGACTGTTTCGCTGTTTCGATTGCAAGCGGCATTATTTTGAAACGTACCCGATGGAAACCGATGTTGGTTATGGCTTTTACTTTCGGATTTTTCCAAGCTCTCATGCCATTCATCGGCTGGATGTTCGCTAAAAATTTCAGCCATCTGATAGAGAGCGTAGACCATTGGATTGCTTTTGCTATTCTCGCTTTCTTGGGCGGCAGAATGATTTTAGCATCTTTCAAAGAAGAGGAATGTTGTCAATTATTCAATCCGGCCAGACTGAAAGTGGTGCTGACAATGGCTATAGCGACAAGCATAGATGCATTGGCTATAGGTATTTCCTTTGCCTTTCTGGGAGTCCGGAAATATACCGAAATCCTCCCTCCTATCTGTATCATAGGTTTTGTTTCTTTTGCCATGTCGCTTATCGGCTTGGTTTTCGGCATTCAATGCGGAAGCGGAATAGCCCGAAAACTGAAAGCCGAATTATGGGGAGGAATTATCCTGATTATCATCGGAACAAAGATACTGGTGGAACATTTGTTTTTTCAATAAAAGAAAAGGTATTTTTATCAAATAGAGAAATATATGAACTCAAAAAAAAGTTTTCTTTGGCTGGCATTCCTGATTTTAGCAACAATCTGGATATTGGCCAGACACAACCCCCAAGCCGATTATTACAACATCAAAGGTTTGGTATTCGGAACGATATATAATATCACTTATCAATCTGACAGCGATTTAAAAGCGGAGATAGAAGCCGAGCTGAAACGTTTTGACTTTTCACTATCACCTTTCAATGACAGTTCGGTTATCAGCCGTGTAAATCGCAATGAAGAAATAGTGGCAGATACTTTTTTTCAGAAATGTTTCAACCGTTCGATGGAAATCTCCCGTGAAACCCAAGGGGCTTTCGATATTACGGTAGCCCCGCTTGCCAATGCCTGGGGATTCGGATTTAAGAAAGGAGCTTTTCCGGATTCCATCATGATAGACAGTTTATTGCAAATCACGGGATATGAAAAAGTAACACTGGAGAATGGCAAAGTCATCAAACAAGACCCCCGCATCATGTTAAGTTGCAGCGCTGTAGCCAAAGGATATTCAGTAGATGTAGTGGCGCAATTGCTTGACCGCAAAGGAATAAAAAACTATATGGTAGACATCGGCGGCGAAGTTGTAGTAAAAGGAATAAATCCTAAAAATGACCGATGGCGTATCGGAATCAACAAACCGATTGACGACTCTCTTTCTGTAAAACAGGATATACAAACAGTACTGGAAGTGAGCAATCTCGGTATGGCTACTTCCGGAAATTACCGTAACTTTTATTATAAAGACGGAAAAAAATACGCGCACACCATCGACCCGAGAACCGGCTATCCCGTACAGCACAATATCCTGTCCGCCACAGTGATTGCAGAAGATTGCATGACTGCAGACGCTCTGGCTACCGCATTTATGGTGATGGGACTGGAAAAAGCGGAGGAGTTCTGTAAAGCTAATCCTAAAATAGACGCTTATTTCATTTATAGCGGAGAAAAAGGAAATTTCGAGACCTATTATACGGAAGGGATGAAAAAATACATAGCGCAACCATAGCACTACGACGTTATGGGCATCGTCCCTGCTTAATTTTTCAAATCTGCCAAACAGCTTGAAAAATTAAGCAGGGATGATTAATATCCATGAGAACAAGAAAAATATTCTGTGGACACAGACACTCTCACCAGAATATCGACCATGCTTGAATTTGATTTTTTCTCCCTCTCTTCCGAAGATATTAAAATAAATAAAGAGAGAAAATGAATCGCCAACTCTTCCCTCCATTAGATACAGATTTGAAAAATTAAAAAGGTGCACATGTACCTTTTATATGACAGAAGCTTGCAATCTGAGCAGCATCTACTGCTATGAACATATTAAGAGAAAAAACTACAATGCCTTTAGAGGATATTCTGGCGATTGTGGCTCAAACAGGATGCGCAGTTAAATTGAAACAAAACCGAATCGGTTGCAAAAAGATAAATCAGGAATAAAAGTCGGATAACTTATATTCCTGATTTATTTAACAATGTATCAAAACGGCTAAAACAACAACCATCCAGGAGACTGGCCGCCCGCAATTATTTCATAAATACGAAATATACGGCTGCAATCAAACATACAAATGCTGCCAAATGATTCCAATGCAATGTTTCACCTTTGAAAAAAACAGTCGTAAATACTGTAAAAACAATCAGAGTTACTACTTCCTGAATAACTTTCAACTGCATCAGCGAAAACGGACCTCCATTACCGACAAACCCAATACGATTTGCGGGAATCTGACACGAATATTCAAAAAAAGCGATGGCCCAACTGAATACAATGACGCCTATCAGCGGAAGAGAGGCAAACCAAGAATATTCCTGCCTCATCTTCAAATGCCCGTACCACGCAAAAGTCATAAAGACATTGGATACGATAAGCAGCAAAATTGTATATATCCCTTTCATAACACTCTATTTTAATTAATCTATTTTATCCGGCAACAATTCTTCCTGTATATTAGTCATACTTCCCCAAAGGCTATATCGGGCTTCCGGATTCATTCTTTCCAACTGCCGCAAAATTCTTTTCATATCACTCCGGCTGGACTGTGACTCGTAGGGACAATTTTTCACTTGTTTCTGATAGTTATGAATAACCGCCAGTTCTGTCAAATCAGCCTCATGGACAAGACACATCGGACGAATAATCGTCATATCAAATTTCTTCATCACCAAACGAGGGGGCATAGTGCCGAATGCTCCCTGATAAGTAATATTCATTAACAGAGTTTCCAATATATCATCCATATGATGCCCCAAGGCAATCTTATTGCACTCATATTCCTTAGCAACCGTAAACAGGGCTTTACGACGATTCCATGAACAAAGGAAACAGGGAGACTTACGTGTATCGGAAGCTGGGTCAAAAAAAGTTTCATATTGTACAAAAGGGACTCCATAAGCCGCACAGTGTGTTTTCAGATATTCCACATCACTCTGATAGGGAATATTTTTCATCACCACATGGACTGCTATGACAGAAAAGCGAGGTTTGTAGATATGAGCCCGCTTACCTAACAATTCGACAAGCGCCAACGAATCTTTCCCTCCCGATAATCCGATAAGAATTCTATCTCCTTCTTCTATCAGTCCATACTGTACCACCCCTTTGTTAAAACGCCGTTCAATACGACGGACAGTTTTCTCTTCTTCCGTAAATTGTGCCATATTTTCAAAAATCGACTGCAAAAATAAGTGAAAAGAATGATTTAAAGAAGAATTAACATAATAGAATCTCTGAAAAAGGGTTTATTTCTAATAAATTTGTACTTTTGAACAATTGATAAACCGACCAGTGACTGAAAACGATACTGTTATTTATCAAACCGTCACCCATAAACGCTAAAAAACGATGAAAGGAAAATATATTTTATTTTTAATCTGCAGCCTTTTCTTTAGTAAAGCGTCTGCCCAGACATTGGAGCAGGCACGTGCTTTATTCACCAAAGGCGAATATGAAAAAGCCAAGCCCGTTTTCAAGAAATACGTAAAATCCCAACCTTCTAACGGAAGTTATAACTATTGGTATGGAGTATGTTGCTTAAAAACCGGAGAAGCGGAAGAGGCCGTAAAACCTCTTGAAATAGCTGTTAAAAAACGTGTCTCCAGCGGACAGCTCTATCTAGGGCAGGCTTACAATGAGACTTATCGGTTTGAAGATGCTGTAAACTGCTTTGAAGAATATATCGCAGAACTGAAAAAACGAAAAAGAGCGACCGAGGAGGCTGAAAAACTGTTGGAAAAAAGCAAAGCCGACCTCCGTATGTTAAAAGGAGTAGAGGATGTCTGTATCATCGACAGTTTTGTAGTAGATAAAACAACTTTTCTGAATGCGTATAAAATCAGCGAAGAGTCTGGTAAATTATTCACTTTCAACGAATTCTTCAAAACAGAAGGAGAACATCCCGGAACAGTCTATGAAACAGAGATTGGAAATAAAATCTATTATAGCGAAAAAGGTGAAAAAGGGAATCTCGATATCTTCTCAAAAAACAAATTATTAGATGAATGGAGCAAAGGAAAACCCTTGCCAGGAAGTATCAATGATTCCGGAAACGCTAATTACCCGTTTATCATGGCAGACGGTGTTACTATCTATTACGCAAGTGACGGCGAAGGTTTAGGAGGATATGACATTTTTGTTACTCGTTACAACACTAATACCGATACTTATCTGGTACCGGAAAATGTCGGCATGCCTTTCAATTCTCCTTACAACGACTATATGTACGTTATTGATGAATTCAATAATCTGGGATGGTTTGCTTCCGACCGTCACCAGCCGGAAGGGAAAGTATGTATCTACGTTTTCATTCCCAATAGTTCAAAACAAACTTACAACTACGAGGCTATGGAACAAAAACAGATTATCCGCTTGGCTCAAATCCACTCACTAAAAGAGACCTGGAAAGACAAGCAGGCTGTGGCCGAAGCACAGAAACGCTTGGAAGCCGCCATCAACCACAAGCCGCAAGAACGCAGAATCACCGATTTCGAGTTTGTCATTGATGACAATACGACTTATTATCTTTTGAGCGACTTTAAATCTGCCAAAGCCAAAACACTCTTTCAACACTACCGGCAAATGGAAAAGGATTATCACCGGCAAGAAGAAAAACTCCGTAACATGCGTTTACGATATGCCGGCAGCAATAAACAGGAAAAAGCGATATTAACTCCTGCCATTCTTGACCTGGAAAAGCGCGTGTCACAAATGTATAATGAGTTGGATACTCTTGAAACCAATGTACGAAATACAGAAAAACAAAGAAATAAACTATTCTAAACTATGGATATACTTATTATTACGATTCTCATTATTGCCGCAGTGATACTGTTTTTAATAGAACTGTTTGTCATACCGGGTATCAGCCTGGCAGGAATCTCCGCATTAGCATGCATTATCTATGCCAACTATTATGCATTTGCCAATTTAGGCACGGCAGCAGGTTTCGTCACTTTAGGAGTATCGGCCATTACCTGTATCGGTTCGCTCGTCTGGTTCATGCGTTCAAAAATGCTCGACAAACTGGCTTTGAAAAAAAATATTGACTCTAAGATAGACCGTAGTGCGGAAAATAGCGTGAAAGTGGGTGACGCCGGTATAAGCACCACTCGCCTGGCGCAAATCGGCTATGCGGAAATCAATGGAAATATCGTGGAAGTAAAATCTATAGACGGTTTTCTGAATGAAAAGACTCCGATAGTCGTAAGCCGTATCACTGACGGCATAATTATGGTTGAGAAACACAAAAAATAATATTCACTTAATAAAAAACATCAATGGATTCATCTTTCTATTTACCTATCTTTCTGATAGTTGGAGGTATTATTTTCTTAATAATATTTTTCCATTACGTGCCGTTCTTCCTTTGGCTGTCGGCAAAAGTATCGGGAGTCAATATCTCTCTGATACAGTTGTTTTTAATGCGCATACGTAATGTTCCGCCGTATATCATCGTACCGGGAATGATTGAAGCTCATAAAGCAGGATTAAAGAATATCACCCGCGACGAATTGGAGGCCCACTATCTGGCAGGGGGACATGTAGAAAAAGTTGTCCATGCATTGGTATCTGCATCAAAAGCAAATATTGAATTACCTTTCCAGATGGCTACCGCCATCGATCTTGCCGGCCGTGACGTATTCGAAGCCGTACAGATGTCTGTGAACCCGAAAGTCATAGACACTCCTCCTGTAACAGCCGTTGCGAAAGACGGTATTCAATTGATAGCCAAAGCACGTGTGACTGTACGCGCCAATATCCGTCAATTAGTCGGAGGAGCAGGTGAAGATACGATTCTGGCCCGTGTAGGTGAAGGTATCGTGTCATCTATCGGTTCTTCCGAAAACCATAAATCCGTACTTGAAAATCCGGATTCTATCTCCAAACTAGTACTTCGTAAAGGATTGGATGCAGGTACGGCTTTTGAAATCCTATCCATTGATATTGCCGACATCGACATAGGTAAGAATATCGGAGCCGCTTTGCAAATTGACCAAGCTAATGCCGATAAAAATATTGCACAAGCAAAAGCTGAAGAACGCCGGGCTATGGCAGTCGCTTCCGAACAGGAAATGAAAGCGAAGGCACAGGAAGCACGCGCAAAGGTTATAGAAGCCGAAGCCGAAGTTCCCAAAGCGATGGCAGAAGCTTTCCGCAGCGGCAATCTGGGTATCATGGATTATTATCGGATGAAAAATATCGAGGCCGATACTTCAATGCGTGAGAACATTGCAAAACCGGCAACAGGCAACACTGGTAATCAGCCATTGAGCAAATAAACTAGAAGAAACGCCGGAACCTGGTTTCAAGTCAATTCAAAACAGATATATTCTCTTCTTTTGCATAGAAAAAAGAAAATTCTTTTTTGAACTTAAAATCCGGTTCCGGCGTTTTTATGTTATAGGTGTATGTAACTATATCGTAAGAACTAAAACCTTTCAATAACATGAAAAAGTACTTTCCATCCTCCGAATTGATAATCAACGAAGACGGCTCGGTATTCCATCTTCATGTAAAGCCAGAATGGCTGGCGGACAAAATAATTCTGGTAGGCGATCCCGGACGTGTTGCACTCGTCGCTTCTCATTTCGAAAACAAAGAATGCGAAGTTGAAAGCCGTGAGTTCAAAACTATCACAGGTATTTATAAAGGCAAACGGATTACAGTCGTTTCTACGGGAATCGGATGTGATAATATAGATATCGTGATGAACGAATTAGATGCACTTGCCAATATAGACTTCAACACGCGCGAAGAAAAAGAACAGTTCCGCCAATTGGAATTAGTACGTATCGGCACATGCGGCGGTTTGCAACCCAACACTCCTGTCGGAACATTTATTTGCTCGCAAAAGTCTATCGGCTTTGACGGTTTGCTAAATTTTTATGCCGGGCGCAATACGGTATGTGACTTACCTTTTGAACGTGCTTTCCTCAACCACATGGGTTGGTCGGGAAACCTCTGCGCTCCCGCTCCTTATGTTATCGACGCCAATGAAGAACTGATTGAACGAATTGCCCAAGATGACATGGTACGCGGTATTACAATCGCTGCCGGAGGATTTTTCGGCCCGCAAGGACGTGAACTTCGCATTCCGCTGGCAGACCCGAAACAGAATGAAAAAATTGAAGCATTCAAATACAAAGGATATAAAATTACCAATTTCGAGATGGAAAGTTCGGCATTGGCAGGACTTAGCCGATTGATGGGACACAAAGCGACAACTGTCTGCATGGTGATAGCGAACCGGTTAATTAAGGAAGCTAATACAGGATATAAAAATACAATCAATACACTGATAAAAACGGTTCTCGACAGAATATAAAATTACAAGGCGCAATTTCAAAAAACAATGGCGGCTTGCAGCTATTTGCCGGACTTTAAGTTCCAAGTCGCCATTGTATTCATTCTGGTCTAAAAATCCAATATCACCGTTGTATTAAATAAGGATGCTATGAGGTAATGACAGCAGTGCCGTCCGAAGATTATAGCGTCATTATACCCAAACGGTAATTTTCTGTCTTTTTATCCTGTTATCTTATCATCCTATTTTGCTAATAACCAATCGTAAATCTTTCCTGATGGTGCTTCGGATACTCCAGTTCATCAATCATCGCCGCTGCATAATCTTCTACGGAAATATGACTGTTCCCCACAATGTCTGTAATCATATCATCTTTCCCCAACCGGTAACGCCCAGTACGTACTCCTGAACGCATATCTGCTGCAGGAGAGAAAAATACCCAATCTATTTCTTTTTCATTTTTCAGGAAATTGAGATAAAGTTCTCCTAAGGCTTTTACTCCCGGTAAAATAGTTTCAGGAACCTCACCGGAATCCATCAAACGTACTCCCGGAGCAATAAATAAGGAACCGGCACCCCCAACCATCAAAAAACGGTTTACTCCTGCCTTTTTCACCCCGTCAATGATAGTCAGATAGACTTTGATGGTTTCATCATATAAATCCGGATTACTCCATCCCGGATTAAATGCACTGATAACGGCATCCGCCCCTTTACTTACTCTACATACTTCTTCAAGTGAGGAGACATCTGCCTGCACTACTTTCAGATTCTCATTACCGATTTTTATTTTTTCAGGATGACGGACTACGGCCGTGATTTCAAAGCCTCGATTCAAAGCCTCATTCAAAATAGCAGAACCGACAAAACCACTTGCCCCGATAAGGACAATCTTTTTCATTTTCTTCATATTCCAACAAAGTTATAACATCACCATCTTAACAATCATAGACATAAAATGTTGGTTTTTCAAGAAAAATAAACCGAACGATATAAGATTCTATCCCCTCTTTCCTTCTATTTTTTACATAGAAACTCTTATCTTTGCCTATCCAAAAAGAAAACAGAATGAATCAAGATACTATTTGCGCCATTGCTACAGCCCAAGGGGGAGCCATAGGAAGCATCCGTGTTTCCGGACCGGAAGCTATTTCCATCACCAGCCGTATTTTTAAACCGGCAAAAGCCGACAAGTTACTATGTGAGCAAAAGCCATATACTCTGACTTTCGGATGTATCTATGACGGAAACGAGATTATCGATGAGGTGCTTGTCAGCCTTTTCCGTGCTCCTCATTCATATACGGGGGAAAACAGTACGGAAATCACCTGTCATGGTTCTTCTTATATTCTCCAGCAAGTGATGCAATTACTAATTAAGAACGGTTGCCGCATGGCTCAGCCGGGAGAATATACTCAACGTGCATTCCTCAACGGAAAAATGGATTTAAGCCAAGCGGAAGCGGTGGCAGACCTGATTGCTTCTTCATCCGCCGCTACCCACCGGCTGGCTATGAACCAAATGCGAGGCGGTTTCAGCAAAGAACTGGCTGATTTACGTAACAAGTTGCTGAATTTTACTTCCATGATTGAACTGGAATTGGATTTCAGTGAAGAAGATGTTGAATTTGCCGACCGTTCGGCACTGAAAAAACTAGCAGATGAGATAGAACAAGTCATTTCCCGCCTAGTTTATTCTTTCAGCATGGGCAATGCTATCAAGAATGGAATTCCCGTAGCTATCATCGGTGAAACGAACGCAGGAAAGTCAACCTTATTGAATGTTTTATTGAATGAAGATAAGGCTATCGTCAGTGATATTCACGGAACAACCCGCGATGTGATTGAAGATACCGTCAACATCGGAGGAATCACTTTCCGGTTCATTGACACAGCCGGTATCCGGGAAACGAACGACACGATTGAAAGTTTAGGCATCGAACGTACATTCCAAAAATTAGACCAAGCAGAGATTGTTCTTTGGATGGTAGATGCCGTAAATGCCATTTCTCAAATAGAACAGTTATCAGAGAAAATCATTCCGCGTTGTGAAAACAAACATTTAATTGTAGTATTCAATAAAACGGATTTAATCGAAGACAAGCAAAAAGAAAGTTTATTGTCTCTATTAAAAGATTTTCCCAAAAAATCTACGGAATATATTTTCATCTCGGCCAAACAACGTGAGAATACAAGCGAGTTACAAAAAATACTGATTGATGCCGCCCACTTACCTACAGTGACACAAAATGACATTATCGTAACCAACGTAAGACATTATGAGGCATTAAAAAAAGCTCTAGAAGCTATTCATAGAGTACAAGATGGGCTTGATTCGCATATTTCCGGAGACTTTTTGTCACAAGACATACGAGAATGTATTTTCTTCATTTCAGACATAGCAGGTGAGGTTACAAATGATATGGTATTACAAAATATTTTCCAACATTTTTGTGTGGGCAAGTAAATACCTGATTATTAAATAGTTAAACTGATTACAATCAATTAATATGGCGCTCTTTACGGGCGCCTTTTTTGTTGCTCAAGTATCGTTGATAA
>NZ_CAUCSQ010000077.1 GCF_958445495.1 uncultured Bacteroides sp.
AGCACCGGTCTCCAAAACCGGGTGTCGGGAGTTCGAGCCTCTCCTCCCGTGCAAGGCTAAACAGTTGAAAATCAACAACTTACAGTTATTTCTTGTTTTTAGGTCGGACAAAAGTCGGACACTAATTTTTCAGGGTATCAAATGTTCTATGTTTTTAAAATCGAAAAAACGTAGAAAAAAATGTCTTTAACTAAAAGAAAAGGTGCTTCAATAGACAATATCATCGGGTACACATTACCCAGACTTCACACAGGCAAGAACTGGTATATCGACTTTAATTCTTATGATCCGTTAGAACAAAAGATGAAACGGAAAAAGTATATGCTAGACAGCATTGATAAAGTTAGCGAACGAAAAAAAAGAGCAACAGAGATTATCGCTAACCTGACCTATCAACTCCGTTCCGGTTGGAATCCCTGGGCGGACACATCCAATTCCCGCCAATATACTTTATTCTCTGACGTTACAGAATTATATTATAAATATATCACTAAGTTATATAAATCACACTCTTATAAGGAGACTACATACCTGGACTACAAAAAACGAATCAAGATTCTATCCGAGTACAACGAAAAAAGAGTAAAGCCAATTCTCTACATATATCAATTTGATAAAGTCTTTGCCTGCGATTTTTTGGACTACATACTCATTGACCGTGATTCATCAGCCCGCACAAGAAATAATTACCGTACCTGGTTATCTTCATTTTGCACCTGGTTATCAGAAAAAAACTATATGGATAAAAATCCGATGGAAGATATAAAATCAATAACGGAAGGAGCAAAGAAAAGAATCCCTCTTTCTCCCAAAGACCTGGTTAAATTAAAATCACACCTTCAGAGTACAAACCCTTACTTTCTTCTGCTATGCCAATTTGAATATTATACTCTGATTCGCCCTGAAGAACTGTCAAACATAAAGCTGCGTGACATCTACCTGAAAGAGCAGAAGGTTTTCATAGCGTCCAGTATATCAAAGAACCGAAAGGATGGCATGGTAGGTCTAAATGATGCATTGATTAGGCTGATGGTCGAACTTAATACCTTTAGCCATGAAAGTGATTACTACCTATTCGGACCGGGCTTCATGCCCTCACTAGAAAAGTCCAGCTCACGAGCATATAGGACTTATTTCAATAAAGTAAGGTCAGTATTAAATTTCCCGGAGTCTTATCAGTTCTATTCATTGAAAGATACCGGTATCCGGGACCTGGCTAATTCTGAAGGAATAGTCATAGCCCGTGACCAAGCACGCCATGCAGATATTTCTACCACAAACAAATATCTGAAAGGAGAGAATCTTCCTGTACATGAAGAGACGAAGCACTTCGACGGGCTATTTTAAGTAGCCTCGTAGAAGTATCCGATCTTTTGAGAATCAATCCCTTTGCTATTGCCTTCCACCGAATTCATAGATATATTTCTTTTTATTGGCATCGTCCAAACTATCATAATAGCCTGCTAAGTCTGAGTAAGAATTAAACTTTTTCACTTCAATAACCTCTGTGATAGTCTCATCCACCCGCAAATATTTATCGACCGATTCAAAAGCATACGTTATATTTGCATCTGATAATGCTCTATTTCTTCGATAAACTGCACAATGGTCCAGTGTGGTAATACCTGGTTAAATACCAAAGCTCGTTTGGAATTTGCAATAAAAGAATTTTTCAACACAGTGTTTTCTATCTGATTTTCAGTAACTGTATATCCCAAAACGCTGAATATTTTCTTGATTATGAAACACCAATAAGATTGCACAGCTAGAGTAGCAATATATCCGCCATAATCGCCCGGATTAAATATTGAATCATAATTATAAACAGTATGAGGAAATGTCACTGTTCCACCAATTCTAACACAGACATCATTATGTACTACATCATTCTGCATGTCATGTACCGGGAAGAATACAAAGTCTGTCTCACCATAAAGTCCGTACATTATTTTTCATGTTCTGCATTTTCCGGTAAAGGTACAAAAAAGGCTTCCATTATTGGAAGCCTAATCAACTATTCATGTAAATGAATCGAAATATATTTTATACTAAATGTACCAAACTCATATCTTGGATAAACCCACGCAGTGCATTTTCTATTTTTTCCACCTGCGCCCGGCGGGGCTTTTTTAGTCCTGAAGCATAGTGCCCCAACTGTTTTTGATTAATACCCGTAATTCTTTCCAAAGCGGCTTTAGTAAAAATACCGCTGTAATACTGCAAGAAGGATTGTACATCAAAAAACCATTCTATATCCATATCGCCCTGTAACTCCACAGGAATTTTATCATTATACTTTTTGTATAATTCAACGGCTTCCAATATACTATCTTTAGCCTCTTGTACGGTATTACCTTCACCGTAAATCCCTGGGATGTTTTCAGCCCATGCACCGAATAAATCAGTACCTTTCTCAATAGTAACCTTAATCTTTCCCATGTTTAGCAAAACTTAAATTAGCAAAATCACAATCACATATATGGTAGGGAAAGGGAAAGCTTTATTCAAGCTCCATATCCCTGATAATCTTTTTTCTTAACCCTTCTCCCATTTCTTTAGAACCATGATAGGGAACTGGGTATCTGATACCATTTATATCTTCGTAAATCCGGTGGCTGCCTTCTGAAACTCCTGTCCATTTCCAACCTCTTTTTTTACCTTTCTTTGGTATCTGTCGGTGAAATTCTGATGATTTAACCATATCATTTGTTTTTTATAGCGCCACAAAGGTAGTAAAAATTCTACTATATATAATAAAACAGTAGGATTTTTACTACCCTTTAACAAATCGCAATTCTATTGTGTCAAACAACCGCCGATTTCAGGTGTTAAAAATCCCTCCCTTCTGCGTAAAAGGGCGGACACCGCTTTCCTGAACCAACGTACCCGTCAGAATCCCGACCTTCTGCGAGTATTACAACTCTTTTTCCAGTCCTTTAGCAGTCTCCACTAAACGGATAAACTCCCGACGGTATCCCCTATCGTCATTATCCAATCCCTGTTCCGCCAGACGAATCACTTTATCAAAAGTAGCCTCTCCTTTAAAATCGGAATTCCGGAGCAATTGCCCGAACATGGCTACGGCAGATGCAAAACGGAAATCGGAAGAAACGTCATTTCCTTTCTTATCCACGAAAGGAAGTTCCATTTTCCTGCTAACTTCCTTATCCGGAGTTTTATAACGCAACTTTACCGTCAAAAGCTCACCGGAACCTGTAGGTTTTACCGATATTTTCTCCTTTTTCTGATACTTCAAGTCATCTACCTTTCCCACATAAGTGTTTTTTCCTCCTGCCGGAATCACTTCATAAAAAGCGGTTACCGTATGTCCAGCTCCCATATCGCCGGCATCTTTCGCATCATTATTGAAATCCTTATCGTCCAGCAGGCGGCTCTCATAACCAATCAAACGATATGCCTGCACCAGAGCGGGATTAAATTCCACTTGCAGCTTGACATCTTTTGCCACTGTGTGCAAAGTAGCGCCGAATTCATTCACCAATACCCGGTTCGCTTCCTGCAAATTGTCTATATAAGCATGGTTTCCATTCCCCTTTTCAGCCAATACCTGAATCTTTTTATCTTTATAGTTCCCCATCCCGTAACCTAACACAGTGAGGAAAACCCCGCTTTTACGTTCTTTCTCAATCAACTGTTCCAAACCTTCCGCCGAAGACACCCCTACATTAAAATCACCGTCGGAACAAAGAATGATACGGTTATTACCGCCGGAAATAAAATTCTTCTTCGCTATTTTATAAGCCAGCATGATACCCGCGCCTCCGGCAGTAGAACCGCTTGCCGTAAGCTCATCTATCGCTTCACGAATTTTCTGCTTGTCACTTCCCGCTGTGGATTCCAACTTTACGCCGGCAGCACCGGCATAGGTCACAATCGCTACCTTATCCTTATCACGTAAATTATTGACTAATAGTTTGAGAGATGATTTCACCAAATCCAGCCGGTTGGCCCCCCACATAGAACCGGAGACGTCAATCAGAAACACCAGATTGGATGCAGGCAGGTTATCCGTCGGGATTTCCCTCGCCTTCAGACCGATACGGACAAGGCGGTTGTCCGGATTCCAAGGGCAGGTTCCGGCTTCTACCGTAATTTTCACAGGATTGTTTCCGGCAGGTCCGGGATAATCATAAGAGAAATAATTCACCAGTTCTTCCGTACGGACAGCTTCTGCCGGAGGCAATTCTCCTTTATTGATAAACCGGCGCATATTACTGTAAGAGGCGGCATCCACATCAACGGAAAAAGTGGAAAGCGGCGCATCCGACACTTCCTTAAAACCGTTTTCCGAGAATGTTCCATACTCTTCCGCATTCATATTCCTGTCATATACAGGCATCGGACATACTGCCAGACACATGGCCGTCCGTGTCCGTGCCTTCATTGTACCGTATCCGACTACCGCACACTCTTCCAACACTACCTCTTCGACTTCCATCTTCACATCCATCTTTGCCGACTCCACCCTTCTTTTTTCCTCTTTATATCCGATAAACCGAAAAAGCAACGCCGCCCCTTTCTTCACCCGGATACGATATCGGCCGTTCATATCGGTCACTGTGCCATCCGCAGTTCCCTCAACCGCCACGGAACAGCCCACAATCGGATTTCCGTCCGCCACATCCGTCACCGTACCCGTCACGGAAATAATTTGCGCACTCACTTTACCGGAAAAAACAACTGCTGCCAGCAGTACGAGCATCATCGCCCTGAATTGATTCGCTTTCATAATTTTATTCTTTTAAAATGTAACTGTTAATTCGCGTTCGATATAGAGATGCGGATTTCATACAGATTCCATAAACCGGTTGATTTTTTTTTATTTTTCTTCCGTTAGTTGTTATATTTACTCCCAATTCCTATCTTTGAAAACAAAAACGCTGTTTTTCAGAAAAAACATATCCAAGCTATCGGACGAAGAATTATTGGCATATTACTTGAAGTCCGGCGACACGGAATATTTCGGAGAGTTGTATAACCGTTATATCCCGTTATTATACGGGCTTTGCCTGAAATATCTGCAAAATGAGGACCGTGCGCAAGAAGCGGTCATGCAACTGTTTGAAGACTTATTGTCCAGAATAGGCAATTATGAAATAAAAACATTCAGACCGTGGCTCTACCGGGTGGGCAAAAATCATTGTTTGCAACTTCTGCGGAAAGAGAATAAAGAAATTCCGTTGGATTATACGGTCAACATTATGGAATCCGACGAGTTTCTGCATCTGTTAAGTGAAGAGGAAAGTCCGGAAGAACAATTGAAAGCATTGCATCACTGTCTCGGAAAATTGCCCGAAGAACAACGTACCAGCATTACGTATTTTTTCCTGAAAGAGATGTCTTATGCCGATATCGCCGAACAAACCGGATTTACTCTGAATAATGTGAAAAGCTATATCCAGAATGGAAAGAGAAACTTAAAAATCTGTATCAAGAAGCAAGCCCTATGAAGAACCTATTGAACTACATACGAGGATTCCGCAAAGGAAAAGAAGCGCACCGGCTGGAAAAAGAGTCGATGAAAGACCCCTTCCTTGCCGATGCCATGGACGGATATAGCCGGATAGAGGGAAACCACGAACTGCAAATCGATAAACTGCGAATGAAGGTCAGGACTCGTTCCTCAAAGAAGAAGAATCCGCATGCCGTCACCTGGAGCATCGCGGCTTGCCTGGCAATAAGCATCGGTATCAGCAGTTATTTCCTGTTTCTGAAAAAGAGCATGACGGAAGAGGTATTTATCGCCCTGGAAGATATTCCTGCAACAATACCCGAACCTGCCGCTCCTAAAAAAAATACTTCTTCTCTGTCAGAAACAAAAATAAGACAGGACTCCACAACCGGAATCAAAGCAAAGCATATAAGTCCAAAAGATATGATAGCCAAAGGCAAAACCGTTGCCAGGCCTGCCGGCGCATCGGCAGCAATGTCCCCCGATACGGAAGAGGCGACTGTCGAAAAGACGGCGGCGGACAAGGATACCTCGCTTCCCGCAACCCGCCGCATAAAAATGTTAAGGGCGGCAATCCCTGCCCCGAACCTGATAAAAGGGAAAGTAACGAATGAAAAAGGAGAACCCATTGTCGGAGCCTGTATTACATACACCGGAACGAATATCGGTACGATAACCAATCTCAACGGGGAATTCTCATTGGCAAGAGAAGAAGGGAACAAACAATTGACCGCACAATTCATCGGTTACCAACCGGTTGAAATACCGGTAGATACAAGCCGTGTCATGTTGATTGCCATGAATGAAGACAAACAAACATTTAACGAAACGGTAGTGGTGGGTTATGGCAACAATAAAAGAACAAAAGAAAAAGAGCAGGTTCCGCAACCCGTCATAGGCAAACGCAAATACAAAAACTACCTGAAAGAAAACCTCGTCCGCCCGAATGACGGATGCAGGGAAGCCAAAGGGGAAGTGGTTCTGGCTTTCTTTGTCAATGAAGAAGGAACACCGCAAAACATCACTGTCGTCCACAGCCTATGCGATTCGGCAGACAAAGAAGCGATTCGGCTTCTTAAAGAAGGCCCGAAGTGGACGCCGGGAAATCTGCCTGCAAGAATATCCGTACAATTCTGACCTTTAATAATATTACTTTGTTGAAATGCTTACGACGGCAGGATGGTACAGTTATGCCGATAAAGTGACACTGCCTTGCTTATGGGACGGCACAAAAGTGTCACTTTACCGGCACTGACAGATAGCACCTTCAATTCATCAGAAGGAAAAGCTTTTGTTTTTATATTAATTCATAGCTGGCCATCTGTATCGGCATATCCAGATTGTGAAGCACTTTCTCCAACAAAATCCCTTCCCGGTTGTCATATTCATAACCGAAAGTGGCGCGGATACCTTGAAGAATAAACTGTGTGGCACGGTCTAAAGCCATCGGAAGGCTGTCTCCCTGCATCAAAGAACCGGTAATCACGCTGGTAAACGTATCTCCCGTACCCGGATAATGGGCAGGAAGGTAAGGACAAGTCACTTTCCAGTAGCGGTTTCCCTGACGGTTATATGCATAAACGGAAGTCTTGTGAGGTTCATCATGCACAGGGACACTTGTGATAATGACAACCTGCGGTCCCTCGTCAGACAGCAAGCGAAGATATTCTTTCAGTTCTTCATCTGTATTGTCCGCCTTATAAGGCTTATCCAGCAGATAAAACAACTCGGTCATGTTAGGGGTCACGACATCCGCCTTTCTCACCAACCGCCGCATCTCTTTCACCATTTCCATGTCAAAGTTAGTATATAGCCGGCCGTTATCCCCCAATACCGGGTCGGCTACTATCAAACTGTCCGGATGGCGGAAATCATTTATGAAATCGGAGACAATCTGCGCCTGTCTCGGAGAGCCTAAATAACCGGTATAAACAGCGTCGAACCGTACATCCAGCTTTTTCCACTGCGCAATGATTTCGGGCATCTCATCCGTCAAGTCCAGAAAAGAGAAACCGGGATATTGCGTATGGTTGGACAACACTGCCGTCGGTAACGGACAAACCTGAAACCCCATGGAAGACAGAATCGGGATAACAACCGTGAGAGAGACACGCCCCATTCCCGAAAGGTCATGGACGGCAGCTATTTTCTTTACTTTATTTGCGTACATATCTTTTTTTATTAGTACATCATTCCGAGAATTCCACCTGTCACGGGCTTAAACCAGCACCACCAGCACTTCCCGCGCCCCATGCGCCCCCATCACCAATGCCTGTTCGATATCCGCCGTTTTCGACGGACCTGAAATAAACGTTCCAAACCTGTATTCCTGTCCGTCCAGCTTCCGGTAAGCGTCATACATCGTATCCACGATTTTATGTCTGTCGAGCAAGATTACCAATGCTTCGGATATGAAGTAAACCGCTTTATGTTTCACTTCCTGCGGAATCCAGACAGCTCCGTTTTCCGCCACACCAATCTCTCCCCTCACTACGGCAACCTCCGTTCCGTCCAGTTCTTCCGGTGCATCCAGATTATCCGGATTGAACGTGGCACAAGAAATTTCAGGCAGAACGGAAGCAATACGCACCGCATCCGGATATTCTCTGCGGATTACGGCATTCACGTCTTCTCTTTCTCCCAATACGACAGCCGTACCGCCCACCGCACGACTAACCGCACAGAACTGTCCTATCTTATCGGGATAAACCAGCCGTTTCATGCCCGCTATATCCGGTTTTTCATAACGGGTCCCGGTATTCCGGCGAATACGGGCTAATATTTCTTCTCTGCTACTGCTCATTTTGTTTCCTCCTTTCCCTGTACTTTATTCTTTTTCCACATTTCATTGAACGACTCTTGGGCAAACTCCGGCAATTCACGCCCTTTTCCCCAATCATCGAAATGATTGTATTTCATGAAACGCGGCAAACCGTTTACCACCGGGGCCGCCCATAAAGCCGCATTGAACAATGCCGGACGCTCCATCAGGAATTTCATGCCGCCGGACATCATCTTCTTTTCGGAGCTTGCCTTTCCCAACCCGTCCAATTCCTGGCGCCATCTGTAAATCTGTTCTCCCAAATCCACTTTTGCCGGACATACATTGGAACAGGACAAGCACAGGGAACAAGCGGAAAGATTATCATAATATTTCTCCGGTTCGTGCGCCATACCGAGATTAATGCCGATGGGACCGGGAATAAAATAGGTATAGGAATATCCCCCGCTCCGGCGATATACCGGACAAGTATTCATGCATGCGCCGCAACGGATACAGTTCAGCGTCCTGATATGTCCAGGTTTGGAAAGAATTTCGCTACGGCCGTTGTCTACAATGATGATATGGTATTCACCTCCTTCGCGGGGACGGCGATAATGAGAAGTATATGTTGTCACCGGTTGTCCGGTAGCCGAACGGGCAAGCAGACGGGTAAACACTCCCAAGGCATCCAAATCCGGTATAATTTTTTCCATACCGAAAGCGGCGATATTCAATTTCGGGAAAGAAGTTCCCATATCGGCATTCCCTTCATTGGTGCAGACCACAATGTCGCCTGTTGAAGCGACCGCAAAGTTCGCCCCTGTCATTGCAGCTTCCGCATTCAGGAAAAGATGACGCAAATTCTTACGGGCGGCATGTGTCAGGTAGGTAGGGTCCGAATTTCCCTTTTCCGTCCCCATTTCTTTTTCAAAAAGCTCGCCCACCTGCTCACGTTTGATATGGATGGCGGGCAACACGATATGGCTCGGTTCGAGATGCATCAGTTGCAGGATACGTTCGCCCAAGTCGGACTCTACCACATCGATGCCGCGTTCCGTCAAAAAAGGGTTCAGCCCGCACTCTTCGGCAAGCATCGACTTGCTTTTTATAAAACGGCGAACATGATGCGCATTCAATATCTCATAAACTATGGCGCAATATTCACCGGCATCTTTCGCCCAATGGACGATAGCGCCGTTGGCCGTAGCGTTTTTCTCAAACTCCAGCAGCAGTTCTTCAAGATGGCTGTTGGAATACAGTTTCAGCTCGCATGCCTTGTTGCGTAGTTCTTCCCATTCGGGCACTTCTTTACTCATCTTATCCCTTTTGGCACGGACCATCCAAAGGGTTTCGTTATGCCATGCCGCCATTTTGCTGTCCTGCAAAAATTTTTCGGCAGCTTTCGAATGTTTAGTACTCATGATTGCGACGCTAAGATTTCTACAATATGGATAGTTTGAATCGGCAAGTGTTCCCGTTCGATAATTCCTTGTAAATGCATCAGGCAGGAACTGTCCGCCCCTACAATGTATTCAGCTCCGGTAGACAGATGGTCTTTTACCTTATCACGTCCCATGCAGACGGACACGGCCTGCTCTTCTACGGCAAACATTCCTCCGAACCCGCAACATTCATCGACATGACTGGGTTCGAACACTTCGATTCCTTCTACCAGATTGAGCAAATCGCGCAATTTGTTATAATAAGGAATATTCAATTCGCTCGGAGAAGAATTAAAAAGTTCGCGTACACCGTGGCAACTGTTATGGATACTTACCTTATGCGGAAAGCGTGCCGCCAACCCGGAAGGTTTGATTACATCGTGGACAAAGTCACAAAGGTCGTAAATTTTCCCTGCACTCCGGCAGACATGTCCCTCCTTCTCCAGGATGCCGGGATGATTTTCTTTCACGAAGGCTACGCAACTGGCGGAAGGACCGACGATATAATCGTATTCCTGAAAAAGTCCGTCAAAACGAAGTGCCAGCTTTGCCGATTCATTCTCAAAACCGGCATTTGCCATCGGTTGTCCGCAACAAGTCTGGTCCAACGGATAATCGACGTCTACTCCCAGATTTTTCAACAACCTATACGATGCCACTCCTACACGGGGATAAATAGCATTGATATAACAAGGAATAAACAAACCTACTTTCATAATATATCACGTAAAAAATTAGAATCGGCTTCTGCCACACCCGTTTATGTTTCCAGGCATTCAACGGATATCGATTAGCTTGTGCGTCTGCAGGCTAAGCCTCCATTTCGGATGCCGCATCACGCAATCCACCGTATCAGCAGTATTCATACAAGAACAAGGCTGGAGGAAGAAATGTTCGGCGGGAAGTTGTTCAAAAATACTGATATCCTGCCCTTCATAGACCACTTTCACTTCGTCAATCCGTTTTATTTTCAAATCCGCGCCTTGCTTGGGCGAGCAGGTCACCCAGTCAATCGATTCGGGCAAGGGATGTGTTCCGTTTGTCTCTATCGTCACATACTTGCCGGCCCGGTGCAAGCGGTCAACCAGCTTACTGTCTATCCAAAGGGAGGGTTCGCCTCCCGTAAGAACAACGGTAGCGGCGGGATACTTGACGACTTCGGCGAGAATCTCATCATCCGTCATCATCGTACCTGTTTCATGCCGCGTATCGCAAAAGCCGCATTTCAAGTTACACCCGGAGAAACGGACGAAAACGGCAGGGGTCCCGGTATGATATCCTTCGCCCTGCAAGCTGTAAAAGATTTCATTAATCTTTCTCATCATTCAGAATGGATTAATTCCGGTACACTTATTTTTCTTTCTTATCCTCTACATTATCTTTCTCATAAATCACCGTATTCCCTTCCGATTCCTGCACTTCCACTTTATAACATTGAGGAATCTGCCTGCACACCCAACGGGCGATATTCTCCGCCGTGGGATTGAACGGAAGCACTTCATTGAGATTCTGGTGATCCAGCTTTTCCATGACTACTTCTTTGATGCGGGTGAAATCTACGACCATCCCTTCGGCATTGAGCCGCATCGAACGGCAATAAACAGTGATAATCCAATTGTGACCGTGTAGACTGGCGCATTTACTGCGATACGGGAGTACCAGCTTATGGGAAGCCGATATCTCCATGCGTTTGATTACTGTAAACATTGCTATACGTATTTTTTTAAGTTATATGCATCTAATGTCACCTCAATGCAATGGCAAAGGTAATACAAAAAGAATTTCCATTCAGCAAACCCGGCAATTTTTTCCTGTTTTTACACTATCTTTGCTGCATGAAAACTCTCTATATCATTTTAGGCAGCATCTCCCTTGCACTCGGTATTCTCGGCATCTTTCTGCCGTTACTGCCCACTACTCCTTTTCTGTTGCTTACCGCCGCCCTCTATTTCAAAGGTTCACCGAAATTGTACAATTGGTTGCTGAATCAACGGCACTTCGGACCTTACATCCGTAATTACCGCGAAAACAAAGCGATTCCTCTACGGGCCAAGATTATTTCGCTCGTGCTGATGTGGGGAACAATGGTTTACTGCATCTTCTTTCTGATTCCCCTGATATGGGTAAAGATTCTCCTGGGACTGGTGGCCGCAGGAGTCACTTATCATATTCTTTCCTTCAAGACATTGAGATAATCCGAAAGCCCTTGCCGGGCATCGGCCAGCTTATCTTCCCAATGTTTCACCGAATTCCGGCCAATAATGTCAGTCACATATTTCACGGAAATAAACGGAATTTCTTTCGAACGGCAAACGAACGCCTGTGCATAGGCTTCCATGTCTACGACGTCCCCGCTAACATGAGTCAATTCTGTCAGGAAACTATCGCCTGTATTGCAGATTCCTTCTTCCGTCCAGTGCCTGCAATAACCTTTTTCTTCGAGCAAGGCCGATGAATCAATCTCACACTCCAGCCCGAACTCTTTCATTTTCTGCATATCACGGTCTACGAACCTACGGCAGACAAAGATATCTCCTACCTGATGGTTGACTGTTCCGGCACTTCCGATATTGAGTACTAAGTCCGGTTGTACCTGGCGGATTGCTTCTGCCAGATGAAAAGCTGATTTTACTTTTCCAATACCTGTACGAATGTAATAAGGTTCTACATCTGGCCATTTAATCTCTACAAATTCGCCTTGGACGGCGTAGGTTACTAATATTTTCAACATATTCTTCTCTTGATTTATGAATATGCAAAAATAGAATTTTTATCGGAGATTAATCATTCAAGTGCAGAATAAGCCGCAAAATTTGCGGCTTATCTCCTGATTTTAACCGCAACATCCTGTCACAATTAAAATCTCATATCAGATAAAAAACTATTTGAATCCGGCCATACAAGAAAATATGATTAGATTACTCTATCCGGATAAGCCTAACCACCCGCGACAGAAATATCTGCTGACAATGAAGGGAATGACTATATTCACCGACATAAAAAAATGAGACTCGTTTCTCCCCGCATAATACTTAAAAGAAAGACAAAAATGTAGCGGAGAACAATCTCAGTTCTTTTCAGTTACACCATATATCTTTAAACGTCTGCGGGCAAACAACGCTAAAACAAGTACGAGGCATACGCCCAATCCCCATATCCACAACAAGAAATCTCCTCCTTCGGTTTTTCCATAAGAATGCAGACCGCTCAAATAGTAGTTCACCCCAAACCAAGTCATTATAACCGAAAGGACGGCAACGACGGAAAGCAGATTAAAACACCAGGTGGTCTTTCCTTTCAGGAGGGGAATAAAGCGGATATGAAGCACCAATGCATAGACAACGATTGAAATCAATGCCCAGGTTTCTTTAGGGTCCCATCCCCAATATCTGCCCCAGGAGACATTGGCCCAGATAGCTCCAAGAAATGTTCCGGCGGTCATAAAGAACAGACCGAGAATCATTGCCATTTCGTTCAGCAGTGTCAGTTCACGGATGCGGAACAAGAGTTTCACCCGGTTGGTGGCGGAAAGCAAACTCATCAATACAAGATTAAACAACCCTGTCAGCGCACAAAGAGCAAAAAAGACGTAACCGATCATAATGATAGCGACGTGAGACATCAGCCAATAAGATTGAAGTACCGGGACTAAAGGAGTTATTTCCGGATTCAAGTGATTAAGTCCTGCTACAAAAAGCATGATTCCGCCCAATAGTCCTGCCAATGCGGGAAGAATACGGAATCGGCGGGCAAACAGGAGTCCGCTACCTACCAGCATCCAGGAAGTACATATCATCGACTCGTAAGCATTCGCCCAAGGGGCATGTCCGCAAATATACCAACGTAACAAGACACCTCCCGTATGTGTGAGAAAAGCGATTGCCAGAAGAGCAATCAGAATACTGCTAATTTTTCTTCCCCATTTAAAGTCCGCAATAATCTCTCCGCAGGCAATGAAAAGTAGGATACCACCCAAAATCAAGTAAGCCAGACGACACCAGAAAAATAAATCCAGTTGATTATAGAGAAGTTCGGCTTTCACTTTCCGGTTGTCAATAGCGGGGACTTTAGCCTTTGCTTGTTGGTAGACATTCATCATCTCAACTACTTTGTCTGCTTCCTTCCAGTTGTTGGAACGAACTCCATTTCCTAGCTCATAGACATACCAATCCATGATTTTAGTTACAAATAGAGAATCTTTCCCATGAAAAGCGCTCAAGTCATCACCCGGTGAATACCATTTTCCCTGCCAATCATTTCCATCCGGGAAAAGCGGTAACAGTTGGTGTTGCATAATGCGATATACAATGTTTACTGATTCATCCAGTTTTAATAAATCCGAGTCCAAACGTTTTCGCTCCGCAGCCGGTTTAGCGTAAATTGTGTTCAGTTCATTCGTCAGGATATAGTTGCCGTCTGCATCAAACACATCTTGCCAGGCAACGTATTTGCCATCTCTGCCGAAGCGTTGAAGAAGTTCTTTATTATCAACTTTGATAAAAGGAAAAGCTCCCCATTCATCGGGAAAAGAAAGTAGATTCAAAAAGAATTGATCTGAATGGATGCCATTCAGTTTATCGGCTCCATACAATTTGCGTAAAATGGCAGATGTATAACTGTTGACGGGTTCGAGGCGTCCGTTAGGGTTAAGCACTACCAGACTGCCAAACTTTTCGGCATGTAAGGAAGAAACACAAGGTAATTGTGAAACGATAAGAGATTGTTGTGAAGAGACAACCGGTTGTTGTGCACACAATGCTTGCACATTAGAAATGCCGGATACAGTCAGAAAAAGCAATAAGCAGAAAGGGGTATTCTTTTTCATTTCCCCCAACTCTTTACGCAACCGTCCGAAACGGGATTTCTTACTGAACAATGTCAAGACAAAACCTGCCAATAAAAGGAAATATCCCGTATATGTAAGCTGCATACCGGGACGGTCATAGCTCACTGATAACACGGTACCTTGTTCGTCAGAATCGAATGAAGACTGGAACAGACGGTAACCATTCACATCAATCACTTTATTCATTCGTATGGTTGCCTGTAAAGGAGATTCATTTTCTCTCTTAATCACCAGGTCACTTTCATAAGACATCGGACTATGAGAACCCGGATAGCGCTGCAACCGGAAATCTTCCAGAGTTACAGAGAAAGGCAGGGAAGCATTTTCCATCCCTGTTCCTTCCTCTTTCATCATGCTATTTGCCGTTTCCCCTTCACGGATATGCATGATACCCGTCACTCCTACATAGTGAGTAACAGCAGCCCCCAACCAGATAAAAAGAAAAGCTCCATGAAAAATCAGACTGCCTTTACTAATTCTCTTAAAATAGCTTCCCTGAAGGAACATAGCCAATAAATTAACTGCCTGCAACAACTGCAACAGTATAAACCAGGGGGCATAATAAAAAGATTCACGGGCAACGGCAGGACCATAAAAGTTTTCCACTAAAGTGGCTACCGCCAATATCAGGGCATAAAGTCCCGCTAATATGTACATCAATACCGGTGAAGCGATCAGTCGAATCAATTTCATCTGTTTTTCTTTTATAATAAACAATGCTTTTATAGATAAGCAATTCCTTCAATTTCTACCAGCAATTCCTCTCTGCATACATCCGCATAAAGATATACGATAGGAATGTCCGGACAG
>NZ_CAUCSQ010000078.1 GCF_958445495.1 uncultured Bacteroides sp.
TCTAAATAAACAATCAAAATCCTTGAAAAAGAGGGATTAAGCTTGAATAATAAGAAACTTTAACCTTTATATAATTCATCTTAGAAACTGAAATCCATACATGCCGTAATTGACAAAGAAAAACGTATCTTTGCAGCCGGTTTAAATAATTGTCAATGAGAGATATTTTAAAAACATATTTCGGTTACGATAGTTTCCGGCCTTTACAGGAAGAAATCATCCGTCACATCCTGGACAAGCGGGATGCTTTGGTGCTGATGCCTACCGGCGGAGGAAAATCAATCTGTTACCAACTTCCGGCCTTGATGAGCAAGGGGACGGCTATCGTAATCTCTCCCCTCATCTCATTAATGAAAGACCAGGTGGAAGCGTTGCAATCCAACGGCATTGCCGCCGGAGCGATGAACAGCAGCAACGACGAGACGGAAAATGCCAATTTGCGCCGCGCCTGTATTGAAGGGCGCCTCAAATTGCTCTATATATCGCCGGAAAAACTCTTAGCGGAAAAAGACTATCTGCTACGGGACATGAACATCTCCCTGTTCGCCATTGACGAAGCACACTGTATCTCTCAATGGGGACATGATTTCCGGCCGGAATATACTCAAATGGGAATACTTCACCAGCAATTTCCACAAGTGCCCATCGTCGCATTAACGGCAACCGCCGATAAAATTACCCGTGAAGACATCATCCGGCAATTGCATCTGAAACAGCCCCGCACGTTCCTTTCTTCTTTCGACCGCCCCAATATCAGCCTGACGGTAAAACGCGGTTTCCAGGCAAAAGAAAAGAACAGGACGATTCTGGATTTCATCCACCGCCACGAAGGAGAAAACGGGATAATTTACTGCATGAGCCGGAACAAGACGGAGACCGTAGCGCAAATGTTACAAAAACAGGGAATCCGTTGCGGCGTCTATCACGCCGGACTATCCGCCCGGCAACGGGACGAGACTCAGGATGACTTCATCAACGACCGTATCCAGATAGTGTGCGCAACGATTGCTTTCGGCATGGGAATCGACAAGTCCAACGTCCGCTGGGTTATCCATTACAACCTGCCGAAAAGCATTGAAAGCTTTTATCAGGAAATCGGCCGTGCCGGACGGGACGGTCTGCCAAGTGACACCATTCTGTTCTACTCATTGGGAGACCTGATTCTGTTAACGAAGTTTGCAACAGAGAGTCATCAGCAAAACATTAATCTAGAGAAGCTCCAACGTATGCAGCAATATGCAGAAGCGGACATCTGCCGCAGGAGAATCTTATTGAGCTACTTCGGAGAAACATCGACGGAAGATTGCGGCAACTGTGACGTATGTAAAAACCCTCCGCAACGATTTGACGGCACGATAATCGTACAAAAAGCATTAAGCGCCATTGTCCGTACGGAACAGCAAGCGGGTACGGGACTGCTGATTGACATTTTGCGCGGTAATTATTCGGCGGAAGTGACGGGAAAAGGATATCAGGATTTGAAAACTTTCGGAGCGGGACGGGATATCCCACCACGGGACTGGCAGGATTACCTGCTTCAGATGTTGCAACTAGGATATTTCGAGATAGCATACAACGAAAACAATCATCTTAAAATCACTTCCAGCGGAAGCGATATTCTTTTCGGGAGGGCAAAAGCGACTCTGGCAGTCATCCGCCGGGAAGAAACCGCCGGCAGAAAAGAGAAAAAGAAAAAGTCTGTCACCACGAAAGAGCTTCCTTTCGGGCTGTCTGCCACAGAAAACGAAGAGCTGTTCGAAGCCTTGCGGAGATTGCGCAAACAACTTGCTGATCAGGAAGGCTTTCCGGCTTACATCGTATTGTCGGACAAAGTGTTACATCTGTTAAGTGTCTCGCGTCCCATGACTATCGAAGAATTCGGAAACATCAGTGGTATCGGCGAATACAAGAAGAAAAAATACGGTAAGGATTTCGTTAACCTGATTAAGCAATTTGTCGATTAGCCGACCGGATTAACCGACGGTACTGCTCACTGCTTGCAACAAGGTTGTCCGGCAAGTTTCCCGGTTTTATCTTTTTTTAGGGATACTGTCAATAATAAAAAAATGTGATGTTTGCCGAAGGTCCCTACGGGAACATTTTTATTTGCATTGACGAAGTTGTTCATGTAAATCCGCGGGAGGCACTCCCAGAGAAATGGCTTTCTCAAAATCGGCCTTCGCCAATGCTTTCTTTTGTTGTGCCAGATAGATATTGCCGCGTAACAAATAAGCATCGACCGAAGAGGCATCCAACCTGATAGCTTCTTCCAGGTCAACCAATGCCAGCTCCTCATGTTTCATTTCTCTCTCCACATCGGCACGAGCAATGTAGAGCGTAGCATCTTCCGGAATTTCTACAATCATCTTATTCAGGATTTCAAGCGCTTCCCGAAATTTCCCTTCTTTCTGTTCCAATGTAGCCAGCCCCAACCGTCCGCTATAGCTCTGAGGGTCAAGCGCCAGCAAACGATTATAGTCTATCCGTGCCGCCGGATAGTCCCTGCGAAGAATGTAAATATATGCACGCATCAGCAAAGCTTCCCTGTTTTGCTTGTCTTCGTCAAGTACCTGGCAATAGTCGGTATAAGCGCGGTCTGTTTTTCCTGTCTCCATATAGATAGCGGCACGGTCCAACAAAATAGGTACTGCCAACGGAGCAAAATTCAGGGCGAAGGAATAGGATTCGAGGGCTTTATCATACTCCCCCAACCTTCGTTGCACCAACCCCAGGTTAGAAAAAAGCAACGCATTCTTCGCATTTTTCGGTTCCAGTTTCAAAGCCTGCAGTAAAAGTTCCTCTGCCTGGCGGAGACTGTCTTTTTCAATACATTCAACAGCCTTCTCCGACAATTGACGGTAAGTCTGAGCGGAAACGGCAAACGGCAAACACAGGAAAAGGAATAAGATTATACTAATTCTTATCATACTGGTGCGGAATTCATTTACATTTTACAAATCAATCTAACGGATAAGCGTCAAACGCGAACAATTCGGTAGACAGATAACGCTCTCCCGTATCAGGTAACAACGCAACGATTTTTTTGTTCTCAAATGCAGGTCGCTCCGCCAGCAAACGGGCAGCATAGACAGCCGCCCCCGAAGAAATCCCTGCCAGCAATCCTTCCGTTGCCGCCAATTCACGCCCTGCACGAATCGCTTCGTCATCGGGCACGGCAATTACTTCATCCACAACGGAAGCATCATACAAAGCCGGAATGAAATTCGCCCCGATTCCCTGAATACGATGCGGAGCCGCTTCTCCTCCCTCTAACACCGGAGAAGCTGCCGGTTCTACCGCCACGATATAAATATCCGGATGATGTTTCTTCAACGCACGGGCCACTCCGCAAACAGTTCCCCCGGTGCCGACCCCGGCTACGAAAACCGATACCTCGCCTTCCGTATCCCTCCAGATTTCCTCACCTGTCGTCCGTTCATGGGCAGCCGCATTCGCCGGATTCTCAAACTGTTGCAAAATCACCGCACCGGGAATATTGTCACGCAATTCCTGCGCTTTGGCTATGGAAGCCGCCATTCCTCCCGCTCCGTCTGTCAATACAATCTCCGCCCCCAACGCTTTTAACAGATTCCTCCGTTCCAGACTCATCGTTTCAGGCATTGTCAGTATAAGATGATATCCTTTAATTGTCGATACCATCGCCAACCCGACACCCGTATTTCCACTGGTCGGCTCAATGATGGTCGCACCGGGCCTCAATATCCCGCGAGCTTCGGCGTCTTCAATCATAGAAAGAGCCGCCCTGTCTTTCACGCTCCCCGCCGGATTAAATGATTCCAATTTGACTATTATATTTTGTTTCAGACCGTATTTCCCGCTATAACCTGAAAGTTCCATCAAAGGAGTATTCCCTATCAAATCGGTTAATTTCTTCGCAATCTTTGCCATATTACTGTTTTTTACATCACTTACACGACAAAGATAGATAAAAAATGACATGTTTTATGTCACATTATAAGAAAGATAAAGAAAAGTATAGTAACTTTGTATCCGTTCAATCTTTTTAAGCTTGCAGATATGAAAAAGAGAATCATACAATTTCTCATAACTTACTTTTTATTCGTCCTCCTGTTTACTCTCCAAAAACCGATATTCATGGTTTATTACCATGATTTATATAATGATGTCTCCTTTGGAGACTATTTCCGCGTCATGTGGCACGGACTTCCCCTGGACTTATCGCTGGCCGGTTATCTGACTGCCATTCCGGGGCTGTTGCTTATTGCTTCCGCCTGGACGGATTCCTCCATCCTCCGCCGTATCCGCCAAGTCTATTTCGGGCTGATTTCTTTTGTAATGGCTTGCATTTTCATCATTGACCTGGGATTGTACGGCTTCTGGGGATTCCGTCTGGATGCCACTCCGATTTTCTATTTTTTCTCCTCTCCTAAAGATGCCGTGGCAAGCGTCAGTTTCTGGTTCGTATTACTGGGAATAGCCGCCGTGTTAATCTATGCCTTCATCCTATACTGCATTTTTTATTCTGTGCTTATCCGTGAAAAGAAACCTTTAAAAATACCTTACCGGCGACAAAATGTCTCTCTCGCGCTTTTATTGTTGACAGGAATGCTTTTCATTCCCATCCGGGGCGGCTTCACCGTTTCGACAATGAATCTGAGCAAAGTTTATTTCAGCTCCGACCAACGAATGAACCACGCAGCCATCAATCCGGCATTCAGCTTTATGTATTCCGCCACCCATCAGAATAATTTCGAAAAGCAATACCGTTTTATGGCCCCGGAAGTCGCCGACCGGTTATTTGCCGAAATGACCGATAAGCCCGCCACACCTTCGGACAGCATCCCGCAGCTCCTGAACACCCGACGCCCGAATATTATCTTTATCATCCTCGAAAGTTTCTCCACCCACTTGATGGAAACGTTCGGAGGACAGCCGGATGTAGCGGCCAATATGGACAAGTTCGCTAAAGAAGGTATATTATTCAGTAACTTTTACGCCAACAGTTTCCGTACCGACCGCGGACTGGCCTCCATCATCAGCGGATATCCCGGACAGCCAAGTACCAGTATCATGAAATATCCGGAAAAGACGGACAAGCTTCCCTCCATCCCGCGCAGCCTGAAAAATGCCGGATACAATCTGGCATATTACTACGGCGGAGATGCCGATTTTACCAATATGCGTTCTTACCTGGTATCTTCCGGCATTGAAAAGATTATCTGCGACAAAGACTTTCCGTTATCCGAACGTACCGGAAAATGGGGAGCGCAAGACCATGTCTTGTTCCAACGTCTGCTGAAAGATTTTAAGGAAGAGAAACAACAGGAACCTTTCCTGAAACTCGTGCAGACATCAAGCAGCCACGAGCCGTTCGAGGTTCCGTTTCAAAAACTGGATGACAAAGTTCTAAATGCGTTTGCGTATGCCGACAGTTGCGTAGGAGACTTTATAAACCAATACCGCGAACTGCCATTATGGAAAAATACATTATTCGTACTTGTACCCGACCATCAGGGAGCTTATCCTCACCGGATAGACAATCCTTTGGACGGACAGACCATTCCCCTGATTCTAATCGGAGGGGCAATCAAAGAACCGCAAGTGATAGACACCTATGCCTCGCAAATCGACATCGCCGCTACCCTGCTTGCCCAATTAGGAGTGCCGCATAACGATTTCACATTCAGCAAAAACATTCTGAATCCTGCATCGCCCCATTTCGGATATTTCACCAGGCCCGACTTCTTCGGTATGGTTACCCCGGAAAACCAACTGGTATTCAATCTGGACGCCAATGCCGTACAACTTGATGAAGGGACGGAAAAAGGAGCCAACCTGGAAAAAGGAAAAGCATTCCTCCAGAAGCTTTACGATGACTTGGCAAAACGCTGAAATGAAAGGAATATAAAATATTTATAAAGTACTATAGGACAGTTTTCTATTCTTTATTGTATATTTGCAAGGTAAGAATCTAATAACAAAGTCTGATGATTAGTACCGAATTTATCAAGTATCTTTCGGAAGTAGATACGAATATCTTCCTGTCTCTTAATGGTGTGCATTCTCCTTTCTGGGATTATTTCATGAAAACATTTACCGGAAAATTTATATGGGTCCCCATGTATGCCACCATATTATACATATTATTAAAAAATTTCCATTGGAAAGTAGTGGTGTGTTATGTAGCGGCCATTGCACTTACCATTACTTTTGCCGACCAGATGTGCAGCAGCGTCATTCGTCCGGTGGTAGCGCGGCTGCGCCCTGCCAACCTGGAAAATCCCATTGTAGACATGGTATATATAGTAAACGGCTATCGCGGAGGAAGCTATGGTTTTCCGTCGTGCCATGCCGCGAATTCATTCGGTCTTGCGATGTATGTCATATTTCTGTGCCGTAAACGTTGGTTAAGTTTTTTCATAGTGGCATGGGCAATCCTAAACTGTTATACACGTATCTATCTGGGGGTACATTATCCCGGCGACCTAATTGTCGGAGCCATCATCGGCGGATTCGGCGGATGGTTATTCTGTACGCTTGCCAATAAAGCGGCCCCCTACCTGCAACCTTCTTCCGCCCGCATCAGAAAAGAGGGAATGAAACGGACGTCAGTCACCATTTACACGGGATTACTCACCATATTGGGTATTATTATTTATTCCGCAATCCAAAGTTGGTAAAAGACGTTCTTCCAAAATCTCCATGAAGATTTTAGAAGAGGATTGATGGGGCATTTAGTAAATACTGTAATTTTAAAAGGATACTCGGAAAATTTAATCGGAAAATTAAAAAGATAAGAGTCTCAAAATAGAAACCAAACTGAGCACTCAGAAAAGTGACGGATTGTAAGGTAAATATAAAAGAACCGTATCAAACTCCATTGTTGAGTAATGATACGGTTCTTTTTATGGTACACGGGGATGTCTAATCTGTCCGGTTTAGGGAGATACACTTCATCCGGAAGTTTTTCCCCTTTCCCCAACGAAACCAATCCCGTAAGAACAACTGCCTTATACTCCTTATCAGGCTTTCCTGATATAATCGACAATCCACTGCCCCACTTCTTTCGTTCCGTATTTAGCGCCGCCGGCCACCTGAATCTCCGGAGTACGTACATTGGCGTCCAAAGAAGCGTCCACCGCCTTACGAATCAACGCCCCTTCTTCTTTACAATCAAAATACTCGAACAACATAGCAACAGAAAGAATCTGCGCCAACGGATTAGCGATATTCAAACCTTTGGCTTGCGGCCATGAACCGTGGATAGGCTCGAAAACCGGTGTGCTTTCACCCGTAGAGGCAGACGGCAACAATCCCATAGAACCACTGATTACGGAACCCTCATCCGTCAGAATATCACCGAACGTATTTTCAGTTACCATCACATCAAAGAAAGTAGGTTCCTGAATCATACGCATGGCAGCATTGTCAACAAACATATAATCCGTTGTCACTTCCGGATAGTCCGGAGCCATTTCCTGTGCAATCTGACGCCACAGGCGGGAAGAAGCCAACACATTCGCCTTATCCACCACAGTCAAGTGTTTTCTGCGTTTCATCGCATATTCAAAACTAACTTTCAGGATACGTTCGATTTCCGGACGAGTATAATAATTCGTATCATAAGCCTTATCGTTATCCTGGTATTTCTCACCGAAATACATTCCTCCGGTCAATTCACGGATACAAATAAAATCAGCGTTCTCCACCAACTCCGCACGCAAGGGAGACTTATGAATCAGACATTTGAAAGTCTGTACAGGACGGATATTCGCAAAAAGCCCCAGTTTCTTACGCATCGCCAACAATCCCTGTTCCGGACGGACCTTAGCGGTAGGGGCGTTGTCAAACTTAGGGTCACCTACGGCAGAAAACAAAACCGCATCCGCATTCTTACAAACCTGGAAAGTCTCTTCCGGAAACGGGTCTCCCACTTTATCAATCGCATCAGCACCACAGATTGCATATTCGTAACTTACTTTGTGACCGAACTTCTCGCAAACGGCACTCATCACCTCCACACCTTGTACAGAGATTTCCGGCCCGATGCCGTCACCTGCTAATACAGCAATTTTAAAATCCATAATCGTTAATTCTTCTATTTATATATACTTATAAAAACTTTCCCGGACAAGCCGTTTCTTACTATCCCTTCGCATATTCATCTTCAATAAGATTCAGCATCTTCATAGTCGCTTTAATGGCAGCCTCCGTCTGGTCGGCATCCAGTCCGCGGGTACGGAACACCTGTTCGTCATAACTCCACGTAATGACCGTTTGCACGAACGCATCCGTACGCCCGCCGGGAGGAATACTCACAGCGTAATTAGTCAGCATCGGGAACTTACGCCCCAATGTTATCTTATAGATTTTACGCAATGCACGCACAAAAGCATCGTATTGACCGTCACCGCTCGAACTTTCTTCATACTCCTTTCCATCGACCTCTATCTTTAAAGTAGCCATCGGTTTCAGGCCATGAGCCAAATTCAGAATATAACTTTTCAACCGGACTTTCTCACCGACCGCCCCATGCTTCAACACATCAGACACGATATAAGGCAAATCCTCCTGAGTAACCAGTTCTTTCTTATCCCCCAGCTCGATAATGCGTTCCGTCACCTTACGCATGGATTCCTCATCCAGCTCCAGTCCGAGGTCTTCCAGATTTTTACGTATATTCGCCTTGCCGCTCGTTTTTCCCAACGCATATTCGCGCTTACGCCCAAACCGTTCGGGAAGCAAATCATTACAATACAGATTATTCTTGTTATCGCCGTCGGCATGCACACCTGCGACCTGGGTAAAGACATTCTCACCCACAATCGGCTTGTTGGCAGGAATTACAATGCCTGAGTAAGATTCTACCACACGGCTGACATCATTCAAACGGCTCTCATCGATATTAGTCACCGCATTGAAGTGGTCCTTCAAAATGGCCTGAACACTTGCCAAAGGTGCGTTTCCCGCCCTTTCACCCAATCCGTTGATGGTAGTATGCAAACCTTTGACACCGCTCAACACGGCTGCCAGCACATTACTTACCGCCAAATCATAATCATTGTGGGCATGGAAATCAAAATGAGTATCCGGATAACGTTTCTTCATCTTCCGCATATACTCTATCACCTGCAGAGGATTCAAAATCCCTAACGTATCAGGCAGCATGAAACGCTTGATACTCGTATTCTTCAAACCATCCACTAACTGGAACACATATTCGGGAGAGTCTTTCATCCCGTTGCTCCAGTCCTCCAGGTAGACATTGACGGAAATATCCTGTTCGTCGGCATAATGCACGACATGGATGATGTCTTCTATATGCTCTTCCGGAGTCTTCTTTAACTGCTGCGTACAGTGCTTTAACGAACCTTTGCAAAGGAGATTGATTACGCGGCAGCCGGTATGCTGTATCCAGTCTACCGAAGTACGGCCGTCCACAAATCCCAGCACCTCTACCTTATGGAGCATATTGCGGCGGGCAGCCCAGTCACATATCATCTTCACAGCTTCAAATTCACCTTCCGACACACGCGCTGAGGCCACCTCTACCCGGTCTACCCTCAAATCCTCCAACAGCAAACGGGCGATCATTAGTTTTTCATGGGGCACAAAAGACACTCCGCTGGTTTGCTCACCGTCGCGGAGCGTAGTGTCCATGATTTCTATTTTGACGCCTTCTTTTCCCATTCTTCTATCTTATCTTTATTACTCAACAAAAAATCGATGTCGTCCAACCCGTTCATCAGACAATGTTTCTTATAAGCGTTGATTTCAAAATGCTCACTCTTGCCTGTCGCCTTATTCGTAATGGTCTGTTCCGGAAGATTCACTTCCACTTCCATCTTCGGGTCAGCATAAACGGAATCGAACAATTCCTGAAGGAATTCTTCTGTAACAACTACCGGAAGTACAAAATTGTTCAATTCATTGTTTTTGTGAATATCCGCAAAGAAACTGGACACTACCACCCGAAACCCATAACCGGCAATGGCCCAGGCAGCGTGCTCACGGCTTGAACCGGAACCGAAATTCTTACCCGCCACCAATATCTGCCCTCCGTAAGTCGGGTCATTCAAGACAAAATCCTTATTCAGAGAACCATCAGCGTTATAACGCCAGTCACGGAACAGATTGTCACCGAAAAACTTTTCTTCACGAGTAGTCGCTTTCAAAAAACGGGCCGGAATAATCTGGTCTGTATCTACATTTTCTAAAGGAAGAGGTACACAAGTACTTGTTATTATGTTAAATTTAATCTTAGCCATCTCAATAGTTACAATTTAAATATTTAAATCCATCTACCGGTAATTCATCGGAAACCGCTCCCCGGAACAAAACGCCCCAAATAACGCGGTTAACTGCAAACTGCAAACGGTAAACAGTTATATCACATTAATTCTCTCGGATCGGTAATCACCCCTGTCACCGCTGCTGCTGCCGCAACCAGCGGACTAGCCAGCAGGGTACGCGCTCCCGGTCCCTGGCGCCCTTCAAAGTTACGGTTACTGGTAGATACCGAATACTTACCGGCAGGAATCTTATCATCATTCATCGCCAGGCAAGCGGAACACCCCGGCTGGCGAATTGCAAAACCTGCCTCTGCCAATATCTTGTCAATTCCTTCTTTACGAATCTGCGCATCTACCATCCATGACCCCGGTACCAGCCAGGCAACCACGTTTTCAGCCTTCTTACGTCCCTTCACAAGGGAGGCAAACGCCCGGAAGTCCTCAATACGGCCATTTGTACAAGCTCCTAGAAACACATAATCAATTTTCTTACCCAGCAAAGACTCGCCTGGCCGGAATCCCATATAATCCAATGATTTCTTAAAAGAAATCTGAGCAGCCTCTCCCATTCCTTCCGTAGTAGGAATACATTGAGTAATCCCCATACCCATTCCCGGATTAGTGCCGTAAGTAATCATCGGCTCAATATCAGACGCACTGAAACGGACTTCTTTATCGAATACGGCATCATCATCACTTTTCAGCGTCTTCCAATATTCCACGGCTTTGTCCCATGCCTCACCCTGCGGCGCATTCTCACGCCCTTTGATGTATTCGAAAGTCACCTCATCCGGAGCGACCATGCCGCCGCGCGCACCCATTTCGATAGAAAGGTTGCAAAGAGTCAGACGCCCCTCCATTGTCAGGCTGCGGATGGCAGAACCGGCATATTCCACAAAGTATCCGGTAGCACCGCTCGTAGTCATTTTAGACATCATATAAAGGGCTACATCCTTTGCTGTCACTCCTTTCCCCAATTCACCGTCTACCGTGATACGCATTGTCTTCGGCCTCGACTGGAGAATACACTGCGACGCCAGCACCATTTCCACTTCACTGGTACCTATGCCGAAAGCAATCGCTCCCATAGCTCCATGAGTGGAAGTATGCGAATCGCCGCAAACAATTGTCATCCCCGGCAAAGTCAAACCGCGTTCCGGACCTACCACGTGGATAATGCCATTCTTCGGATGCATCATGCCGAAATGTGTCAATCCGAAATCTTTGGCATTTTTAGCCAATGCATCCACCTGCGTCTTGGAAACCGGATCTTCAATCGGTTTATCCTGGTCGTGCGTCGGAGTATTATGGTCGGGCATACAGAACACCTTTTCCGGACGTAACACCTTGATTCCACGTTCACGCAATCCCGCAAAAGCCTGCGGGCTAGTTACCTCGTGACAATATAAACGGTCAATATAAAGCTGCGTCGGACCATCTTCCACAGTAGTCACCACATGGGCATCCCATATTTTATCAAATAATGTATTCATCTGTTTTTACTTGCTATTTTACTAATTACTATTTATCATCTCTGCTAACCGCACATTTGCAATACGTCTGTCAATACTTCTTTTTTATGACTTGAATTTGTTGATACAATCGATATAAGCCTCTATCGAAGCAGCGATAATATCCGTATTAGCCCCGAAACCGTAATAAATCTGATTGTCATATTCCACTTGCATGTGAACCTTACCCACATCATCGCTTCCTTTGCTAATTGCCTGAATAGTAAACTCCTTCAAAGTCATGTGACGGTCCACAATTTTCTTCAATGCTTTGATAGCGGCATCCACCGGGCCATTACCGCTCGCACAAGCTTCAAACTTCTCACCGGAAATGTTCAATCCCAAACTGGCAACCGAACGTACGCCAACCCCGCTAGTCACCTGTAAATAATCCAGCTTAATACGATGATTCAGGCTACGGTCCGCACCGGCCAGTACCAGAATATCATCATCATTGATATCCTTCTTCTTATCCGCCAGCTTCAAGAATTCCTCATAAACTTTATCCAGTTTTTCCTGGCTCAGGCTAACCCCCAAAATAGAAAGGCGGTTCTTCAATGCCGCACGTCCGCTACGGGCTGTCAATACGATGGAATTATCGTCAATACCGACATCATGCGGATCAATAATCTCGTAAGTCTGCACGTTCTTCAACACGCCATCCTGATGAATACCGGAAGAATGGGCAAAAGCGTTACGACCGACAATCGCCTTATTCGGCTGTACAGGCATATTCATCAAACTGGATACCATACGGCTTGTCGGATAGATTTTCTGCGTATTGATATTTGTCTGAATATCTATTTCATGATGGCTCTTGATAATCATTGCAATCTCTTCAAGTGCCGTGTTTCCGGCACGCTCACCGATACCGTTGATAGTAACTTCCACCTGACGCGCACCGTTCAACACCCCTGCTATCGTATTCGCCGTCGCCATCCCCAAATCATTGTGGCAATGAGTAGAAATCACCGCATTCTCAATTCCATCCACATGGTCAATCAGATATTTAATCTTGGCACCATATTCCGAAGGCAGGCAGTAACCGGTTGTATCCGGAATATTCACCACCGTAGCGCCAGCTTTTATAACAGCCTCTATTACACGAGCCAGATACTCATTGTCCGTACGGCCCGCATCCTCCGCATAAAATTCCACATCATCCACAAAGCGGCGTGCATATTTCACGGCGGCCACAGCACGCTCGATTATTTCCTCACGATTCGAATTGAACTTATATTTAATATGCGAATCGGAGGTTCCGATACCCGTATGAATACGTTTATGCTTAGCAAATTTCAGCGCATCCACAGCGACATCAATATCTTTCTGAACCGCGCGGGTCAAAGCACAAATCGTAGGCCATGTCACCGCTTTAGAAATTTCAATTACCGAATTAAAGTCTCCCGGACTCGAAATCGGAAAACCAGCTTCGATTACATCTACTCCCAAAGCTTCCAACGCTTTCGCTACCTGAATCTTTTCTACTGTATTCAACTGGCATCCCGGAACCTGTTCACCATCACGAAGAGTGGTATCAAAAATAAATAACCTATTGTCCATTTTTATTATATTATGTAATTATTGCAACATTAAAAAAGCCTTTCGCACTTGGAAGTGAGAAAGGCTTTCGTATATCTTCATCATACACATTTACGCACAGCACTCACTTCCACTAACCTTTGATAGTAGAATAATAATACCGCACAGTAGAATATGTATAAACATCTGATTCATCTTTGTCTCTTTTATTGTTTGACGGTGCAAAGGTATAGATAATTTCTTTACCACCAAATAATACGTTACTTTTTTATCGAAAAAAATTTCATTTCATAAGCTAAAATGATTTTTTATAAATAATATATCACAGAGAAAGAAGGAAAAGCCACCAAACAGAAAGAGGGAACGGAGTATATCAGACACCCCGTTCCCTCTTCTTATCGTTCTAAATCAACAGATTACTACTTCTTATCGCAGCATTCTTTCTTCTCAGCACAATCAGCTTTCTTATCGCAAGCTGTAGCGCAAGAATCCTTAGCCTGGCAACAAGAATCATTTACTTGACAGCAGGAATCAGCCTTTTCAATAACAGCAGCTTCTACAGTCTCTACGGCAGCCCCTTCACCTTCGGAAGAAGCAGCATTAGTTGTTTTATTACCAGAACATGAAATCATCGCAACAGAGAATGTTACTGCTACGGCAGCCAAAAACAATTTAGTTTTCATACTTTTCAAAATTTGCTTTAAACGTTTAATAAATAATTATCGGGCACAAATATAATCTAAATTTCCTTGGAATCCAAACATACTCCAAGAGTACTCACATCCGGCACGCTAGTCAATATTACCATATTCTCGCACAAGAGGAGAAAAGGCTCGCTTTTATACGACCCTAAAATCACCTACACGGTGGGAATAGCAAAGAGGGAGAATCAAGGTCCTCAACATATCGGATGCCAAGACTCAGATGCTATTTAACGTGAGTTCGACGAATTGTAAGTACTTGAAAATTTGGTGATTAGCGAA
>NZ_CAUCSQ010000079.1 GCF_958445495.1 uncultured Bacteroides sp.
TTAAATAAGGAATTGTCTTTTCCTCTATTTGCAAATCTCCTTTATATTGATTATAAGATAGGTTTAGCCTTTCTAATTCCTTTGGTAAATTATCAACAATAATAGTATCCAACAAATTATGGGACAAATCCAAAAATTTAATACTATAACCAGATAAATCAGGAAATGTCATAAGGCTATCATTTGACAAATCATACGATAATAACACCGAATTTTGTGGAAGTAATAATAATTTTTCCAACTTAGTAAGTATTCTGTCTTCCTGAATATGATCAGAATGATTTTTATTACCTGTTTGACATGCGAACACTAATAAAACTAACAATATAAGATAAATTATTTTCTTCATTTTAGTTTGTATTTATAATTAGGGTGTTCAGTTTGATGTTCTTGTTTTTACTCTGATTTTAACACTAAAATAAGAGATAATTTATTAGATTTCAGTAACATACATGTGTTATATCATCTCGAATTTAACATCAAAAAAAAAAGTTGGAACATAGAACTAAACACCCTAATTTATAATCAACTGCATCACTACCTCTCCTCAATCTATTTCGAAGAATCACTTATATTCTAAGGTAGAGAAACTGAAGCTTTCCCAGAGGATACAACAAAAGCAACTTCCATATCTTTCACAATCATTGGATACTTCTTTTGCATTTTGTCATGCAATTCAGAATATAGATGTATATCTTCTTTTGTAGAATATAAACTATGAAAGAAAAAATACCAAAAAGGGAAAATATCTCCTTGCCATAATAAGGACAGACGCTGAAACATTACTTCCGGCTTCTTTTGCATTGTCTGCCTAACAACCATTTGCAAATAATTTGGTGCATCAGCTTCCCATCTACCACCAATACTAAGTTCTATCAATTTATCACAATAGACAGAGTCTGGCAAAAGGGTTATCAACTTTCCTAAACCATTTACAATATGGTCATAACCCGATTTATACATAGTCAAATCCCCCTTAGGGTAAAAATCATAAGTTCGCAAAAAGGATTTCCATGTATCAGGAAATGCATCTAGAAATTCTTTTTGAATTTCTACAGACTTTGGATACCGTACTAACTCCCGATAAGAAGAGTTCAACCGTAATGTATCAACATTATTTTGCGCAGCCAGCATAGCCGCACAAAATAATAAAAACAAAAGCGAATATGTTCTAATCATAATAATCATCCGTAAATATTAATAGTCACTCCACTTGCACCATTTTGCTCAAAGAAATCAAACAATTCCGAACAAGCATTACGGCTGTTTGATACAGTAGGATCTCCTACTCCTGTCACACCCGTTGTACCAGGCAACAAACATCCTAAAGTATCACTACCTGTATTCCCCGGGTGTATCAAAATAGCACTTCTCCCAGGAACCCCCGCTACTTGATAATAACCTGATTTCCCATGATAAGTGGAAGGAACCACACTATACGTTCCAGAAGGGATTGCTGTATCAGACCCTGCCACAGTCTCTCTATCATAATCACGTCCTGGTTCAAGCATTACTCCTGTTATTTGCCCTACTACATGTCCTGAATCATCATACGCAGTAGCCATATAGTGCCCTAATGTTGAATCATTACCAAAATCAGTTCGATTTAAATTTACTACAACACGAACACCCCTAGTCAATATATTCCCCGAATCATTATAACCTGTGTTATTGCCATCATAACATCCCGTCCAACCAGCTGGACTAGCAACACCAGTAACATCTGTACATCCTGTAGTACCAGTGTATTCGATAGTGCCAGTATATCCTGATGTACCACCCACATACATCTTCTGTTTTTCCTCACTAATAACCGGCATTACTTTAGCCAATTCATCTAAACTTCTACGTGTTATTTTTCTCATAAGTCTTATTTTTTAGTTAAACAATATATATATTTTCTATACCAATTGATGATAAACCGCAACTGTTCGTTCTATCATTTGCTTCAAAGTCAACTCTTGCAAATACATTTGTCTTGCATTATACCGCAACTTTTGCCGCTTCCTCTTATCTTCAATCAATTCTACGATCTTATCTTCCAGCATCTTCACATCCACTCTCAATCCTTCTCCTTTGGAAAAAGAAACACCGACTTTTAATGCTGTAATTTCATCTGTGAACATTTCATCAAGACCATCTACGGCTGTTGTAATCACTGCAAGTCCGAACATAGACATTTCCACTGCCACATAGCTTGCCTGTTCCTGTAAAGAAGCAATCACGCCAATATCACTATTCCGATAAATATTCCTTAATTCATCAAAAGGCAGTAATCCCAAGAATCTTATATTCAAATCACGATATTGGGTAATCAACGAATTGACAAACTGAGGATGTCCGTTTCCTGCAATCTGTAATTGTACATCATACCCACGATGCATAACACCACGCAAAGCATCCAAAATAAACGGTAATCCTTTACTGGGAGATAATGCACCCGCATAAACCAAATGTATCTGTTTACCTTTCTTGTGACTAACCGTTCTTTTTTCATAGAAGTCATCCATACCATTCGGTATGACATCAATCCGAGGCAAAGAATCCGTAACGCTTTTACGGACAAAATCCGCACCACATCGAGTAACACAAATGAGTCGGTCTGCTTTCGTATATGAACGATATTCCCAATCCGTCAAGATCAACTTACGGTCGGTTTCAGGTGTCGGATGCACATATGCTAACTCATACAAATGATTAAAATGCTCCAAATTACGGTTATATATCCCTTTCCAAGGAATACAGTGTAAGTGAGTCATAATCTTGCAATCGACCTTCGACTTTATATAAAGTGACAAATCTATCAGATTCAATGTATGCGTATGGAGAATGATATTCTTCTTCCCCTCAAAAAGATGGCTAATAATATGAAAGACAACCGAATTATATTTCTGATTCCAAAACGACTCATTTATTATGGAATCCATAACCAATGGAAGAGGAATAATGTATTCCATATGACCATCTACTCTAACCTGTCGATGAATTAATCGTCTTCTTGAATGAATTAGGCGTATCCAACAAACATCTATATCCGAATGAGACGCCAAGCCTCGGAGTAAAGTTTCCAAATAACGAGTTACTCCGGAAACCGTACTATCACTCATATCAATCAAAAATAGATTTATCTTTTCCATAGTGGTATAAGTTTAAACAAGTTGTCAAATCTTGATATATCCAAAGCACGTTTAAAAGATTCAATATAAACTACATAAAGTAACCAACGGGCAAGTCCGTCAGCATAGCTAATACTTATGCCGTTTGAACTCATTATTTCCAATAGTTTAGTTTCTAATTCTTCTTCAGACAACGAGAATAGAAAAGACTCTAACTGCTCTATTTCTTCTTTGTTTCGTTCCTCTTCACAACCTAATAAATAAAGCCGATCAATACAAATAGATAAAGTAGAAGTGGGAATGTTTGTTACAGAAATCATTTTTCCAACGAATGATTGTAATTTCAATTCCTGCTCACCAAATAATTCATCAACATCAGCTTCTACAAAATTATTATCAATCAAATAATGAAGTACAAAACTTATACCCGAATAACCGTTATTAAAACTCAAATCTTCACCTTTATAGAGCAAAGATTCCTGAAGTAATTCAAATGCATGTTCTTCCAGGTAATCATCTTCCATTAGTCGGGCTGCCTCAAAAAGGACTAAAGAAATTCCGGCTTTTCCATAATATACCCCAAAAGAGTCGAGTGAATAAGCATTCAATAGAATATAGTCAGTTATTGTGTTTATAAGGCTAACTGTCATTGTGTTTTCTTATTTTATTCATGTATAATATAAATACACTTCAAAGTTCCTTATCCCCACATCACTAACACAAAAAACTCATAATTAATTATTCTACATGAATAAAAGTATCCAAGTATTATCTAGTTTTCTCATCCAAATCATTTAATAACTGTCCTTGACTAATATTTACATATTCATAAATTTGCCTTAGTTCACCTTTTATAAAATCTAGTGCAAAAATCTTTTGAGTTCGATTAAAAATAGAGACTTCTTCACACATTTTATCTACACCTGCTGTTTTAGACAAATAAGTATTAGACTGATTAGATAATATTTCATCCAAAGGTTGAATTAGCATATCAAGACTTTCCTTAGTCCGTCGATAAGGGTGATATTTCGTAATAAAAACCCTGTCTGTCACCCAATCAGCAAACAAAAGCCCTTCTTCATTGAATTTTCTTGAAGTCAATAGCTCAACTCGCTTCTTTATTTCTTCAGGTGATACATCCGGGTCCCTCCGTGGCTTCAAATTACCATCATTATCAGCTTCAAACAACTCTATCCTATTCCACCAAACTTTCTCAAGATATATTTTTTTATCTTTAAGTCGCCAAGTCATAAAATAGCCACGAGCACCCAAACCTGAGTGCTCAGTAAAAAGAACCTCACAATCATAAATGGACTCATGTGTGCGAAATAATCCAGTATATCCATCTATATAGCGGATAGGAGTCCGCAAAAGCAATGCAGGAGTACCATCTTCCAACAATAGGGTATCACAAGAATCATCAACTCGCCAATAATCCGCATATTCTTTGTTGTAAAAATCCTCTCTCGCTATAGTCTTTTCAGTAACAGAAACTTGTTGTGAATAACCCAATGTAGTGATTAACACACAACAGATTGTAATAAACAATTTATTCATAAGTATATATTTTTTTCGGCAATCTACAAAATAACCATACATTTCTTATAAGCATCAAGTTTATAATGACCAGGAGTACCTGCAATACCCGCCCTCTGCCATTGCATATATAGATAATCTCCTGTTATAATTTTATAGTCATTAGATGTCGAAGGATATTCCGACTGACTTATTTGATATTCAATAGCACCTATTTCATTACTAGCCGTATCTTCAACACTTCCTGTTATATAGTGATATTGTTCATGCTTCATAGTATTAATCAAATCATTCTCATGATTCAGTATCATTGAATCATGTTGGATTAAAACTATAGAGGGGTTATCAGGCCTTATACCAGCATCTCCACTCAAATGAACTTTCGAACTCACTTGTGCTCCTAGAAAACCTAAATTCTTTGCATAGCTTGATGTTACAATAGTCTTCACCCTATCACTTGCAGCAGATAAAGACATTCCCATCTTACTATAATCTTTTTCGGTATTAAATCCTAAGTGATTGCCATAATCTTCCCATTCTTCTTTAGCAACCACTCGTAATTCATCCGAACTTCCGACTGTTCCCAAACGATTTCCACTTATATCAAAATAAATTGTTCCCCCAACAAAACTTTTAGCCTCTACCTCGTGAATAATCGGCATTACTTCTGCCAATTCTTCCAAACTCTTTTTTGTTATTTTTCTCATATTCCTATATTTTAGGGAGGTTATACCTCCATGATTAATAAATCAACTTTCTCTTATTCTTAATAAATACATCATGGAAAAAAAATAAAATATCATTATCTGCCATTATATTTTCTTCCTTCCCCAAAGCCATTCCTTCTACTATGATTGAAAGGCTTCGAAACTTGTCTTTATTCTTTTTAATCAAATACCCCAACACCTCTCTTTGAATTCGTAAAGTTGTTCTTTTCTGTTCTTCCTTTTTTTGGCAACTTATTTGTCTGGAATTGATACGATAAGAAAGTAAAGGGCGAGAATCAATATAAAATCGCCCGCCACATTTTGCTATTTCTACCCACAATTTATAGTCCTCCGCATACTCATATTTCTCATATTTTAATGAATATTTACGAAGAAAATCTGTACGAATCATTACAGTAGGATGAAATAAGATGTTCTCTTTTAGCAAGTAAAGAAGTGGACATTCAATTATCCCCAAAAGGGATGATACAATTATATCTTCAAATATGTTCTCCCCAAAAACTTTCATCCAAGAGCTACAAACTGTTATATTCAATGATTCTTCCATTACATTATATTGAGTTTCTAAACGTTTATAATGCATTATATCATCCGCGTCCATACGTGCGATATATTTACCTGATGCATGATCAACCCCAATATTTAAAGAACCAATAAAATCATGACCATTTTCAAAGAACCTAATTCGTGCATCCTTAAAAGACTGGATGATGATTCTTGTGTCATCAATAGAGCCGTCATCTACAATTATGAACTCAAAATTATCAAATGTTTGATTTAGAACACTCTTTACTGCTTCCGCCACATACTTTTCAGCATTATAAGTAGTCATCACTACAGATATTTCACTCATTCTTTTAGACTTTACGATAATTGAACACTAACATTGGAGTAACAAGCATAATATATCACTAATGTATGAGAGTATTCCCTCTTACTTTAATTTGATTTGGGGATTTCCACCAGTTTCACTGCGGAAGGAAGATAACTTCCCGAACACATACGATTCCATATCTTATACAGATTACCTTTGAGATTGCTCTCAAAATCTGCGATGGTAACATCATCTATATCCGAATGAGACGCCAAGCCTCGGAGTAAAGTTTCCAAATAACGAGTTACTCCGGAAACCGTACTATCACTCATATCAATCAAAAATAGATTTATCTTTTCCATAGTGGTATAAGTTTAAACAAGTTGTCAAATCTTGATATATCCAAAGCACGTTTAAAAGATTCAATATAAACTACATAAAGTAACCAACGGGCAAGTCCGTCAGCATAGCTAATACTTATGCCGTTTGAACTCATTATTTCCAATAGTTTAGTTTCTAATTCTTCTTCAGACAACGAGAATAGAAAAGACTCTAACTGCTCTATTTCTTCTTTGTTTCGTTCCTCTTCACAACCTAATAAATAAAGCCGATCAATACAAATAGATAAAGTAGAAGTGGGAATGTTTGTTACAGAAATCATTTTTCCAACGAATGATTGCAATTCCAATTCCTGCTCACCAAATAATTCATCAATATCAGCATCAATAAATTTATTATCAATTAAATAGTGGAATACGAAGCTAATGCCTGCGTAACCATCGGCAAAGCCTAAATCTTCACCTTTATAAAGCAGGGACTCTTGAAGTAACTCAAATGCATGTTCTTCCAAATAATCATCTTGCAACAATCGGGATACTTCAAAAAGAGCTAAAGAAACGCCCGCTTTTCCATGATAGAATCCGGATGAATTTATTGAATAAGCATTCAATAGAATATAGTCAGTTATTTTAGATATAAGGTCAGCAGTCATTTTGCTTTAATTTAAATCATGTTTAATATAATAAATACACCGCAGGTTCTTCCGCAGGTTCTTCTACCCCCACATCACCTACATAAAATTTATTATATTTAACATATCACTTACGCAAATTCTATAAAATCTATCATCTCTTTTATAATAATCATGTAACTTTGATGCATAAACAGTTATCCTCACATGTACATCTTGGTAATTCCTAGACGTACATGTAGGATATCCCTAGATATACATCTAAGTAATACCGAGATGGAAACTTGTGATAAGGAAGAAGAGAAAGAAGTTGATGAATAAATAACAGCCAAAGTTGCTTTTCTGAAAGAAAATCCTTATATTTGAAATATACCAAAAGCGAGAACAATTATGGCTAACCCTAGATTACCGGACATTTCCGAAAATGAGCAAGCCTTATTGTATGCCAAATTGAATGAATACAACCGGGGCAGAGCCTCTTTTAAAGAGGCAGGAGTCTATCTGGTGGTGTTGCCCCGAACGGGGAAACCAAACTATTCCCTTTGGCTCTACTCTCCCCTGCCCGAGAAACAATCCATTCTCTATATCCATGAGCTGTCACCGGACATCAATGAATCCCTCCGGATGGCAAGTACGATGTTTTATTATTCCAGGCGTTGCCTTATCCTTGTAGACTACAATGAAAAAAGAATGCAGAGCAACGGCGACGACCTTATCTTCTTCGGGAAATACCGGGGACATTACCTGCATGAGATATTGAAGATAGACCCGGCTTATTTGAGCTGGATAGCCTACAAATTCACTCCGAAAATACCGAAACAAGAACGTTTTGTCAAAATAGCGCAAGCCTACCATTCCGTACATCTGGACATCATGATGAGGAAGTCTAAAGAAAAACGCTCTTCGAGCCGATATTTAGGAGAACCGGGAGAGAAACTTACGGATTTAAAGCTAAAAGTCATCCGCGTACGGCTGGAAGACGACCCGTACAAGACTAAAATAAAAGGAACTGTCCCGCAGTTCTTCGTCAAACAAATACTGACCTTGACCGATGCCGGCGGAAACCTGGTCGTAATGAGCATCCCGTCAAAAAATCCCAGTGCGGTTTCATGCACCCTATCCGGGATAGAACATGAATACCGACCGGGAGATATTATCTACATTGCATCCGCACGGGTGTCACGCCGATACGAAAGCTACGGTTCAAAATACACACGGCTCAACCATGTGAAATTCGCAAGCCTCAACGTTTAGTCCAGTCGTCCTTGACAAAACTGGCCGGATAACGGATTTTATCGACAACCCCGTCTTTCTGGCGAATCCAGGAAGCAAACGTACGGGCTCCCTCATCAAGCACGATGATACGGGCGCCGTTCGGCAAATGGTTATACACGGTATTTCCGCCGGTATAACGCCCATAGGCCAAAAGGATATTTTTCCACATCACCGCATAATCGTTATCATGGTCATGTCCGACAAATACCCCCATCACGTCTCCCTCTTCCTTCATGGCAGCAAACATGCCCGTATTTATCCTGGGCGAACAAGCTTCCTCCATCCGGGTTCCGCGGAAAGCCGCATTCTCATCACGGACAGCCTCGTGATATTCAGGCAGAGGGATATGGAAAAACGCAAGAGCCGGCAACGGCTGTCCGCCATTGCGCGCTTTATAATCCGCGCTCTGCCGGCGATACCAGCTCACCTGTTCAAAAGTAAGCCAGTCATATCCGCCCACATCCTTCAAAGGAGCATAAGAATGAGAATCCATACAATAGAGCAAAGCCGCATCCTTTCCAGAACCGGAAGACGATTTCACAGCCAATACATAATCCGGTGACAAAGCCGTCCCCCGGTCAGGCAGCAAATTACCCGGAACCGTACGGATTATATCATACAATTGCTCACGTGTCATTCCTTGCTCATTATCATGATTGCCGAAAAGGACCGCAAAAGGAAGTTTGCGTTTAGCCACCGGTTCCAGCACCTGCAACATGCCCGAATCAGCCGGAGCCGAATAGACGACATCCCCGGTAAAGATAACCAAGTCCGGCCGTTCGGCGTCAAGCACCTGGTTTATACGTTCCAATGCCGCACCGGAAGCCGGATTGCCATACTTAAAATGCACATCGGTAAATTGCACAATCTTGAATTTACCGTCCTTGCCGAATTCCAGCTTATTCTCTTGAGCCATACCCAAAGCCGTTACCAATAGAGAAAACAGTGTTAAGTAAAAATTTAAAGGTCTAATCATAATCGATTTATTTTAGGGGATTAATTAATTTTCTCTATCAATACCGTAGCATAAGCGGAAATACCTTCCTCACGCCCTGTAAAACCCAGTTTCTCGGTCGTAGTAGCCTTTATCGAAATATCATCAACGTCAATTCCCATGACATTCGCCATTGTCTCCTGCATAAGAGGAATATGCGCCTTCAACTTCGGGCGTTCCGCACAAACAGTCGCATCAATGTTGCCGACTTTATACCCTTTGGAAGCAATCAGTTCCACCGTTTTCCGCAACAGAATCTTACTGTCAACATTCTTAAACTCTCCTGCGGTATCCGGAAAATGATAACCGATATCACGCATATTCGCCGCCCCTAACAAAGCGTCGCAAACAGCGTGCAACAACACGTCGGCATCCGAATGCCCCAACAGCCCTTTCGTATGTTCCAGCAGGATACCTCCCAACCACAACTCACGTCCCTCGACCAATTGATGCACATCGAATCCAAACCCTACTCTTATTCTCATAAACTCGTATATTAATGGATTAACGGATATAGAAATCCAGCAGTTTCTCGCCTTCCAGATAGCCCTGCAAATGCTGCCCGATACTCACCGGCCCCACTCCCGCAGGGGTGCCCGTAAACAAAAGGTCACCGATTTTCAATGTCATAAACCGGCTGACATAGGCTATTATGTCATCTATCTTAAAAAGCATGTCCGCCGTGCACCCGTTCTGCACCTCCTTACCGTCAACCGACAGGCTGAAATTCAAGTTCTGGATATCCCCGTAATGCCCGACAGGAACAAAAGTCCCGATGGCAGCCGACGAGTCGAATCCCTTACAAAGCTCCCACGGATTACCCGATTCGCGAAATCTCCTCTGTAAATCACGCGCCGTAAAATCGATGCCCACCGTCACAGCGTCATAATAACGGCTGGCAAAACGGGAGGCGATATTTTTTCCGAGACGGTTGATACGGACAACCAGCTCCGTCTCATAATGGATTTCGTTAGAAAAGTCCGGAATGAAAAACGGCTTTCCGTCTTTCAAGATAGCAGAATCCGGCTTCATAAAAATCACCGGTTCCGTATTAGCCTTCGTATGTCCCAATTCCTCATTATGCCGGGCATAATTCATCCCTACTGCAATAATCTTCATTATTTCTCGTTAAAATTCAACCGGTTAAACATAACAGCCAAATGAGCATACAAAGAAGTATTCTGCACCACGATATTTTCCGGCACACGGATACGGAAAGGAGTAAAATTCCACACAGCCTTAATTCCTCCCTCCACCATCTTGTCCGTAATCTCCTGAGCAATATTGATAGGCACTGTCAGCACACCGATATTCACATCATACTCCTTCATCTTCACTTCAAAATCATCGGAATGAAAAATAGGAATCCCGTTCAAGTCTTTCCCTACCAGTTGCGGATTGACATCAAAAGCCGCAACAATCTCCAATCCGAAATGATGCAAACCCGAATCTTGAAGCAAAGCCGCCCCCAGGCTGCCGACACCAAACAAGAAAGCCTTATGCATATCGGTAAATCCGAGAAAGCCCTCCAATACTTCAATCAGCGCATCAATATTATAACCGACTCTTGTACGTCCCGAAATATTGACATACGACAAGTCTTTGGCGATTTGGGAAGCGTCAATATTTATTTCCTTAGAAATTTGTGTAGAAGAGACATATTGTTCCCCTTTTTCTTTCATCAGTTTTATATTAGACAGATACCAGGGAAGTCTGCGCAAGGTAGGCTCCGGCACTTTATCCGCCTCTTTCCGTATAGATGTGCTCATACTTCTTATTACAAAATTTGGTATTTTGCAAAAGTACATTATTTTTTGAGACTGACAACCCAATATCGGAAAACTTAATAGAGATTAAACAAAACAATGAAAAGAGCTTCATATTTTGCTCTTTCCCGCAAGTTTGATACTTTTGAGAAGAAATAAAAAAGACAAGTATGAAAAATAACGACTGGAAAGACAGACTGAACATCGTGTACTCCACCAATCCGGATTTCAGCTATGAGACGGATGATGACGGAGAACAAGCCACCCTTGACAAAAACAAACAGAACCTTCGGGTCTCCATTGACAAAAAGAACCGCGGCGGCAAAGTGGTGACGCTAATCACCGGATTCGTCGGTACGGAAAACGATTTGAAAGAGCTCGGCAAGTTACTGAAAAACAAATGCGGGGCAGGCGGTTCGGCAAAAGACGGGGAAATCATCGTACAGGGAGACTTCAAAGCCAAAATCATAGAATTGCTTATCAAAGAAGGATATGACCGGACGAAAGGCGCAGGCGGTTAAATCAAACCGGATTGACAAAAGATTTGTTCAAACTAAAAAATCTGTTCAAACTCCGGGAAGCCCGGCAACCTTGCGACAAATGACAAACCCGCTTGGCAAACCGTAGAGACAAGACATAAAAAAACGGCCACGCGGATATCCGCAGTGACCGTTTTCCATATTTTCAGGAGAAAATTATTCAGCCTTCAATGTGAAACGCTTGAAGTCAACAATCTTCAGTTCAGAATCAGCCGCAGCCAACACTTCCCTTACCGTCTTCTTACCGTCCATGATATCTTCCTGGTTCAGCAAGCAAACTTCTTTCAAGAACTTAGCCAGACGACCCTTAGCGATGTTCTGAATCATCTGTTCAGGCAGATTTGCAGCCTTCTCGGCAGAAACGGTAGCGATGATTTCTTTTGCCTTCGCTACGTCTTCGGCTGTAATCCAACCTTTAGCCATGTTGCTTTCCATGTGTTCTTCGCTGTCCACATGAGCCGGATTGATATTGGCTTTCTTCAAAGCAGCCTCTACAGCCTTCTGCACCTGTTCTGCCTTCGTCTTCTCAATAGCCACTTCGATTTCCTTCTGCTTCACCTCTTCAGAAACCCCATCCTCATCGATAGCAATCGGGTTCATAGCGGCAATCTGCATAGCCACCTGCTTAGCCAACTGAGCGTCCACTTCCTTATTGAAAGCGACAATCGTACAAAGGCCGTTTCTGTTCATGTGGTTGTAAACAGCAGTGCTTACTCCCTCTACCGTCATGTAACCGTCCAGTTCCATCTTCTCGCCTGTGATACCGCTACGGTCAATCACCGCATCCTGTACAGTGCCGTTACCCATCGGCAACGCTTTTACTTCGTCCAAAGTCTTGCACTTGTTAGCTACGGCAAGGTCGAGAATATCCTGAGTCAGCTTCACGAAATCAACATTCTGAGCCACAAAGTCAGTTTCACACTTCAAAGCAACGATAACAGCACGGTCGCCGGTAGTCTTAGCCAAAACGCAACCTTCGGAAGCCTCGCGTTCTGAACGTTTAGCAGCAACAGCCTGTCCTTTTTTACGGATAATTTCCATTGCCTTGTCGAAATCGCCTTCAGCTTCAGTCAACGCATTTTTGCAATCCATCATACCAGCTCCGGTCATTTTACGCAGCTTGGTAATATCAGCCATACTTACAGCCATAATAATTTCCTTTATTTAAATGAATAATAATTTTCAAAACAAGAAATGTGCCAATCTGCCAATCAAGATACAAGCGTATAAACATACCCTTGTACATTAGCAAATTGGCACATCAATATAATTAAGCCTCTTCGTCTTCCTTCAAGAAAGCAGCAGCTTTCGCCGCATTGATAGCTTCTTCGTCAGACTTGTCGAGTCTTGCTTTAGCTGATTTCTTCTTGCCTTTGTTAGCAGGTGCTTCGCCGGCAGCTTCCATATCGATTTTTTCAGCTTTTCTTTCTTCCAAACCTTCAATCATGGCAGCGCAACAAGCATCCAGGATAACCTCTACAGATTTAGTAGCGTCATCGTTAGCAGGAATTACAAAGTCAACGTTTGTAGGATCAGAGTTAGTATCCACGATACCGAACACAGGAATACCCAGACGGTTCGCCTCACGGACTGCGATATTTTCCTTCATTACATCGATAACGAACAATGCAGACGGCAGACGGGTCAGGTCGGCGATAGAGCCTAAAGTCTTGTCCAGTTTCGCACGTTGACGGGAGATTTGAAGAATCTCTCTCTTGGAAAGATTTGAATAAGTACCATCGTTAGTCAATTTATCGATAGTAGCCATTTTCTTCACAGCCTTACGGA
>NZ_CAUCSQ010000080.1 GCF_958445495.1 uncultured Bacteroides sp.
CGGCTTCGAGTACCAAGATATTGGTATAGGGCAACACCTCTTGTCCTTCTCCATTATTGGAAACAGCAAGAGTTTTTCCGGTCACGTCCACCCTTTGCTGGGCAAATAAAGCAACCGGAAACAGGAATACAAGTATCAGTCCGATGCCAGATATACGCACAATTACCCGTTATTCTTTGACAGTTTTGAAAAACAAATAAAAAAACGGGTACAAAGTTACAATCTTTTACTTGCCGGACCAATACCAAATAGTCGGTATATAGGTTCATTGTTTTTGTCCCTGTCATTTCACCGGGGGTAAAGTAACGGCGGTTTTTCCCCGCCGATGTCTATATAGTACGGAGCAGTGCCGGGCTTTGATAACAGTTACGTCAAAATCAATCTTACATTCAACGAGCGGGTCGGACGCTGAATTGAAATAATCCCAACAGAACGGACAGTAGAAGATTTAAGCTCCAAGAGTTAATTTGCTTAAACCTGGCAGGAAAGGAATAGTCTAATTTATAAAGGTCTATTCCTTTTTTGTATTTTTGGAAAAAATGATAATATACTGTGTTATGAAAAGATTTCTTATATTGATGACATTGTTTGTAACTTTCAGTCTGCTTCAGGCACAGGAAAGCACCATTAAGGACACGTTGGTTTTGCCGGAAAGACCGGAGATAGGCGTTGGAGCGGTAAAATGCATCAACACCGTCAATTCATCCGCAAAGATACGGGAAAATGAGAACCGTTTGAACAGTGTTTGGTGTAAGGAGGGCATCGGGATAAAAAGCCTTTCTTCCCTACCGGATAGGCAGGTTACGGATACGACAGGTATAAAAATTTCCCGCCGGACTAAGTGGAAGAATCGGGAGCAGATATTGATAGCGCACACGAATGAGGAATATTTGGAAGCAGGCGTTCCCGTATGCTATTTGAGCGAACGCGGAGATACTATTGTTCCGTATGGCAAATATAGGTTCTGCCAAACGGACACGATACGGAACATAGGCTTTGTCTATGAAAATAAACCTAATGCAGAAATCGTTTGCATAGATGTGAAAGGGCACAAGTTGTTCAACGTATTCAAGTATGACAATGGAGTGGATTATGTCAGGGAAGGTTTTTTTCGTATAACAGATGATGAAGGGCAGATGGGATTTGCGGATACATTGGGTAATGTAGTTATCAAACCTCAATTTAAATTTGCCTTTCCATTCGAAAACGGCAAAGCAAAGGTTACGTTTTCCGGCGAAAGTAAGGAAGTTCCCTGTTCCGATGGCGAAAAGCATTATTGGGATAGTTCCGTTTGGTTTTATATCGATAGAAATGGTAAAATAATTAATAAGTAGATGTATATAAGGAATTTGAAGTAAAATAAATCGCATGATGAAAGCAAAAATTATGATTTTAGGAATGCTCTGTAACTGTCTCATTCTGGGTTGTACTAACAAACAAGAGCGACGGAATACGATTATCGGCGGTGCGGACGGTACTGCTGAAATCGTCATTGCTGAAAAAAGCGGTGAGCAGGATAGAGATACGGTGACTTATGAAATTCCTCAATGCCGGCTTTGGTACACGGAAGAACTGCCCGAAACAGGCAACGATAAAGAAATCCGTATGCGGACGGAACGCGAGAGCTATTGGGAAGATGTGCAGGTGATTGACGTATTTGTGACGAATCCGACAGACATTCCAATCAACTTCGGGCGACGTTGGCATATTTATGTTTGGAACGGGAAAGAATGGGTTTATCCGGAACTGAAAGTCTCCCACCTTATGTGGGAAGATGATTTATTCGTACAGCATAGGGGAATGCTGTTGTATTGTTTCCGTTTCCCTGTCGGGGAATATTATCATTTGCCGAAAGGCAAATATCGTTTGGTTAAGACATTCTGGGCAAATAAAAAGGAAATAACGCTTGTGGCAGATTTTGATATTTACAGCCCGGAGGTCGTGCCGGTCAAATCACTCGGAACAAATGGAGGCGGCAGAGTGGAATCGAAATGAATTAATATCAAATAATTATGAAAACGAAAGTCGTATTATCAGCAATTGTGATGTTTGTAGCGTTTTCGTTACAAGCGCAGACAAATGAACGTTATATTGAAGTGACGGGCACATCGGAAATGGAAATCGTGCCGGACAAGATTCATTACATCATTGAAATCCGTGAATACTTCGAGGAAGAATTTGACGGAAAGTCCAGCCCCGAAGAGTATCACACCAAAGTACCCTTGTCGCAGATAGAGCAAGGATTACGGAAAAATCTTGCCGAAGCGGGTGTTACGCAGGATGCCATCCGTACGCAAGAGATTGGCGATTATTGGCGAAAGCAAGGGCAAGACTTTTTGGTATCCAAGCAATTTGACATTACGCTGACCGATTTCAAACAGATAGATGAAATAGTCAGGCGGATAGACACGAAAGGTGTCAACACTATGCGTGTCGGTGAGTTGGAAAATAAGGATATATTGGCATACCATCAAAAAGGAAAAATAGAGGCGCTGAAAGCTGCACAACGAAAAGCTGCCTATTTGGTTGAAGCGTTAGGTAAAAAGTTGGGTAGCGTCATTCGCATCATAGAGGGGAATGATACGAACGGCGTCTCATTTGCACAGAGTAATGTCCTGTCTTCCAATGCAGCCTCATTCGACAGTTTCCGTACGATAAAGAAAAACTATTCCGTGTTGGTACGGTTTGAAATTACAGATTAACGGATTGCTGCCGGAAAGAAAATACCCGAATCTTCGCAGTCCGCATTTTATCCGGAGAATAAGGCTTATCCAAGAAACAATGAGAGCAGATACAGGTTCTTCCGTAGATACCTTAAAGCTGCTGTCATGTGGTATTCCACCGTTTTTTCACTGATTGACAATTGTTCGGCAATCTGTTTGTACGTCATGTGCTGTTCACGGCTCATGCGGAATATCTCTTGTTGCCGTTCCGGTAATTGGGCAATCAATACGGAAAGGTGTTTTTTCAAGTCGGCAATCTCCAGTTTGTCTTCTCGCTGAGTTATGCGCCGAAAATTACGTTTACGCCGGATATGAACTATGAGCATGCGATGACATTGGTTTTCTGTGACGAGGATGCCTTCCATGCAAAATTGGGAGATGTGTTCGACAAGTTGGTTCTTTTGAGGGAAGCGACACTTACAACAACGGTGAAGTGACCGTAACGCAGTCTCAGGCGGATATCCTGAAAAATAGGATTGCCGCTTTGGGATATCCGGCTCCGAAACAGAAACTGGAATATATCACGGATGGTAACCTGGAGGTCTATAAAGCGGGTATCTCCGTCGTTGCGGGAACAGCCGTGCGTTCCGGTTCGAAATTGACGATGACCGGGTGGAAGAATGTGGTGGCATACGAGGTATGCGACAATAGCGGAAAACCGATATTCGTATCTCCCGAACCGTCATTCACGGTCGGCGCAACGCTGCCTGACGGATTCAGGGTGAATGCCATCGCCGCCGACGGCGCTAAGGTACAGGTGAAGTTCCCGTAAGCCGGTTTTGTTTGGGAATCGTCCTTGTGCCGGTCCGGAACAGGGAGGTGCGCAAATTGGAAAAACGGGACATTGTTTCCCGTATTTTGCAGGCATCGGCAGGATACCTGCACCGGTTTGCCCGATTTAATGATAAAAAAACGGCTCCCGTGTCCGTGATATACGGATTTGATGTGTATTTATATATAGTAGCCGGATATGCGGGGGTTGGGAGAAGTAAATGATTGAAGAATAAATTTGAGATGTGAACGAATATCTTATGTCTAATTCCAAATAAATAAAATATGAGAAACTTAAATTGTGTATTTTTTACATTAGCCGGTGTTTCGTCGATGCCTGCTACTTTGTTGGCAGGGCAGGCCCAGCCGGAGAAGGGAAATGCGGACAAGCAGCAACCGAACGTTATCCTGATTGTGGCCGATGACTTGGGTTACGGCGATTTGAGCTGTTACGGCGCCCATCGTATTTCCACACCGGGAATGGACCGCATAGCCGACGAAGGAATCCGGTTTACGCAGGGCTATTGTACGGCGGCTACTTCTACGCCCAGCCGTTATTCCGTGATGACCGGGCTTTATCCCTGGACCAACACGGAGGCGAAGATTCTTCCGGGTAATGCCGCTTTGATTATCGATACCCAAAAGATTACCTTGCCTAAATTGATGAAGCAGGCAGGATATGCCACCGGTTCCGTGGGCAAGTGGCATATCGGGTTGGGAGACGGCAATGTAGACTGGAATAAAGATGTGCATCCCGGTGCAGCCGAGATAGGATATGACTATTCATTCATCCAGGCGGCTACCAATGACCGTGTTCCTTGCGTTTTCCTTGAAAACGGGCGCGTAGTGGGACTGGACCCTAACGATCCGTTGTATGTGGATTATCGCAAGAACTTTCCCGGCGAACCTACCGGGAAAAACAACCCTGAAATGCTCCGTATGCATCCGAGTGTGGGACATGCCGGTTCGATAGTGAATGGCGTGCCCCGTATCGGTTTTCAGAAAGGCGGTAAGTCGGCGCAGTGGAAAGATGAAGAGATGGCGGAATTGTTCCTGGACAAGGCCAAACAGTTTGTCAATGACCATAAGAACACTCCTTTCTTCCTTTATTACGGGCTTCACCAGCCGCACGTGCCCCGCGTGCCGAACGAACGTTTTGCCGGCAAATCCGGTATGGGACCTCGCGGTGACGTTATTCTGGAGGCAGACTGGTGTGTGTCCGAATTCTTGAAAGAGCTGGACAGGCTGGGACTGGCGGAGAATACGATTGTGATATTCACCAGCGATAACGGCCCGGTATTGGACGACGGTTATAAGGATGATGCAGTGAGACTGGTAGGCGACCACAAGATAGCGGGCCCGCTTCGCGGAGGAAAAATCAGCATGTTCGACGGCGGCACGCGCATTCCCTTCATGCTTCGTTGGCCGGCGGCAGTGAAGCCGCAGGTTTCCGATGTTTTTGTCTGCCAGATGGATTTGCTTGCTTCTTTCGCAGCTCTGCTGGGGCAAAGTTATCCGGAGAAGCTGGATAGCCAGAATACGTTGGAAGCTTTTCTGGGAAAGAGCAAGAAAGGACGTGAGGAACTGGTTATTGAAGGCATGTTCAATTACGCCTACCGTCAAGGAGACTGGGCGTTGATTCCTCCTTATTACAATCCGTACAGTAAAGAAGAAGGGGATTTTATCGGTTTGGGATACGGATATAAACTCTATAACCTGAAAAAGGATATCGGGCAGCGGGAAAATGTGGCGGCAAAATATCCGAAGAAACTGGGTGAGCTGATAAACCGTTTCGAATATTTGAAATCGACAACTAATAAGGTGACACGTTATTAACCGGTTCCTAAAAAGAGATTGCCGGTGAGGTGATGATATCGGGTTGAGGAATTTATTTCTTATGTTTTAATTTTAATTCATAAAGAAGTGAATTTTTCAATCCGATATGTTGTTTTATAGGGATATTGGACCGGAAAATAAAGATATCTCAAAAAAAAATCGCAAACAAGGAGTAGGTTTTTCTGCCGGTTCCGTCTTTATAATAGAGTGAACTTTAAATTTATGCAGAAAAAGAAATCCATAAAAGACGATGAGCGCGACCCGTTGGTTTCCTATTTTAGGGCTTTGGAGAAAGAAATTCCAGAAGCGGATATAGAGGAACAATGGAGCCGGTTGGTGCGGAGGGTAAATGACGAACCTGTACCTGAACAACGCAAACATTTACGCATATATATGCAAATAGCCTGTATGGCGGCATTGCTTGCAGGTATTTTTTGGGGAATAAAACTTTATCTGAATACCAATTCCCATTCCATAGACGCTGCCATTACCTTGCTGGAACAATGCAGGATGGACACGATACAAGACGTTCTTCTGATTACCCATGCGCGGCAGCGGATAGCGACAGATAAAGGCGCCCGTATTAGTTATTCGAAGCAGGGAGAGGTTTCGATTAATGAACGGCAGGTGGAAAGTAAACCGCAAAAAACGGAATATAACCAACTGATTGTTCCTAAAGGAAAGTATTCTCAGTTATTATTGGCTGATGGTACTTTATTGTATGTCAATGCTGGTACTAAGGTGTTATATCCCAGTGTGTTCCAGGGAAAGCGTCGTGAAATCTATGTGGATGGCGAAATTTTTATTGATGTAAAGAAAGACAAGGGTAAACCGTTCATTGTGAAGACCCCTGAGTTTGATATCCGGGTTACGGGAACTGCTTTCAACGTTAATGCGTATGCATCGATGTCTAAAGCTGAGGTCGTTCTGTTGCGAGGTTCTATTACTGTGAAAGATTGTGCGAATAAAGAAACTGATGTAAAGCCGGGTGAGCTGCTGAATTTATCTGCCGGAGTGGCTGATACCAAATATACTGTTGATGCAGAACAGTATATAGCATGGACAAAAGGGCAATTTCCTTTACAGGGACGTAACATGGAGGCTATATTACAACGGCTGTCTCTTTTTTATGGTTGTGAAATATTTTGTGACTTATCTATTAAAAATCTCCCTTTACAGGGAACTATTGACTTAAGCGTTCCATTGTCGAAAGTTCTTGAGAGAATTTCAAAAGTGCACGCTATTGGCTTTCGGAAAACATCGGACGGATATTATCTATTTATGAACCCTAATATTAATCATTAACACACAATGCTTATGAGAATAAAAAAGTAATGCTTCAATCAATTCTGGTAGAATTCCGGTTAAAGGCAGCTCTACCCCTACTCTTTTAAAATATTTTATTAACCTCTTGTGGCAATTATATATCATTTCAATGAAAAAGCTCGGATAACCACGACATTAATCCGAGCCTTTTAGAAGAATGACATAAATGTCATAAGTATCTAATTGTTATGCAAAAATATGGATTTTTTTATAAGAAAGCAAATTTCGGCAATGTTATTGTTTTGCGCATTGCTGTTTTCGGTTTCCATGGCCGCTATGGAACAGAATAAAGAAAACTTCTCGTTAGATTTACGCAATGTTACCATCAAGGAGGTATTTAAATGTATCGAACAAAAAAGCGAATATGTTTTTTTGTACTCTACTGATAAGAATCTATTAAAGAAGGTTAGTATAACTGTAAAAGAAAAGAACATCATCGAGATTTTGGATGAAGTGTTAAAGAATACGGGACTGACGTATGAGATAGATGGGAAACAGATTATTATACAGGAAGGGAAAAGTGCTTCTGGCAAATCGGAACAAAAGACAGCACGGAAGAAAAAGACGATTCGCGGAATTGTTTCCGATGACAGTACGCAGGAACCTATTATCGGAGCTACGATAAAGGTGAACGGAAGCATGACGGGAACCACTTCGAACATGTCAGGCGACTTTGTCTTGGAATGTTCCGTAGGAGATACTTTAACTGTTTCTTATGTCGGCTATCAGGATAGGCTGGTTTTGGTGAAAGGAGGCAATATCTATGCCATTGCCTTGAAAGAGACTTCGGCGGAATTGGGAGAGGTCGTAGTGACCGCATTTGGTGTGGGACAGAAGAAAGAGTCTCTTGTTGGGTCTATCCAACAAATCAAGCCACAGGAACTTAAAGTCCCTTCTTCCAGTTTGAGTACCGCCTTTGCAGGACGTATGGCCGGTGTGATAGCGGTACAACGTAGCGGTGAACCGGGAGCTGACGGCGCTAACTTCTGGATTCGCGGTAAATCGACTTTCAGCGGTGCGACTTCCGCTTTGATTATTATGGATGGAGTTGAGATAAGTTCTACGGAATTGAATGCATTGGACCCTGAGGTTATCGAAAGTTTTTCTATTCTGAAAGATGCCACCGCTACGGCATTATACGGCACACGCGGGGCCAATGGGGTAATGATTGTAACAACCAAGAACGGCAAGGACTTGGATAAGCCTATTATTAATTTCCGGTTGGAAGGCGCTATATCTACAATGACACGTGTGCCCGATATGGTTGACGGTCCTACTTATATGAAAATGTTTAATGAAGCGGTGTCGCGTCCGGGATGCGATGTAAGCCCTTATTCGCAGGAAAAGATTGACGGCACTATCGCCGGTTTGAATCCTTATATCTATCCTAATGTGGACTGGTTTGACGAAATCTTTAATAAAAGTGCTTTCTCCGAACGTATCAATTTCAATATACGTGGAGGCAGCTCGAAAATGGATTACTTTATGAGTGCCAGTTTCAAGCATAGTAACGGGCATTTAAAGTCATTGAGCAAGGATTATTTCTCTTATAACAATAATGTGCGCAATTACAATTACGATTTTATCAACAATTTGAATGTCCATGCAACCAAAACGACTAAGATATCTTTAGGTTTGAATCTTTCCGTTGCCGATAAGAAGTCTCCTTTGATGGATGTGAACGATATTTTCCAGCTTTCTATGGAAGCTAATCCGGTGGATTTCCCGGTACGTTTTCCTGCAAGCATGTCGGACCGTGATTTTATTCTGTGGGGGGATAAGCCGGGAGGCATATACGGACAGGGTTGGTATAGGAATCCGGTGGCGGAGTATGTGACCGGATATCAGACAAACTTACGCACTACCATTACTGCCAATTTTAAGCTGACACAAGACTTGGACATGATTACCAAGGGGTTGAAATTTACAGGACTGTTTTCATTTAAGAATTATACGACTTCTTATACGGAACGCAGCGCCAGTTATAATCACTACTATATGTCTTCTTACGAGCCTTCGTCCATGGATTATGAGATAACCCGTATCGGTGACGAGCAAAGTACCGCATTGACAAATGACGGAAGTCAGAGCGGAGACAGGAAAATGTATTTTCAGGCTATTTTGGATTATAACCGTACATTTAAAGAATTGCATGATTTGAATGTCATGTTTCTTTATAACCAGGAACAATATGATGTGAATGGTCCTACTACTCTTTTCTCTTCTTTGCCGCAACGCAAACAGGGAATAGCAGGGCGTGTGTCTTATTCTTATGGCGGACGCTATTACATTGAGACTAATTTTGGTTATAACGGTTCGGAAAATTTCGCCAAGGGACATCGTTTCGGCTTTTTCCCTTCAATCGCCGTAGGTTATAACATTTCGAACGAGAGGTTTTGGGAGCCGATAAAACCGGTCATTTCAAATCTGAAGATAAGAGGTTCCTGGGGATTGGTCGGCAATGATGCTACCAATGCGGGACGCTTCGCTTATATGGAAGATATTGTGCTTGGCGGAAGCGATTCTTATACGACGGGCATTCGGCAGGATACGTATTATTCCGGTCCGTCATGGAACAGGTATTACAATCCTGATTTGACTTGGGAGGTTGGTGAGAAGATTAATTTAGGCGTTGATTTACAGTTGTTTAATAGCTTTAATCTGACATTCGATATCTTTAAGGAAAAACGCCGTGATATTTTTATGACCCGTGAGAATTCCATTCCGGAGATTGTCGGCACGGGTGAAACTAAAATCACTTCGAATAATGGAGAAATGGAAAATAAAGGATTTGATTTGGCTATAGACTATAATAAGCAAATCACAAAGGACTTTTTCCTTTCTTTTAAAAGTACGCTGACTTTTGCCCGCAACAAAGTATTGAAAATGGATGAACCTCCGTACTTTGAATATCCGGGATTGTCTGACGTAGGGCATCCGTTGGGAACTTATTGGGGATATGTGGCCGACGGACTTTTCCCAGACCAGGAAACTATTGACAATTCTCCACGTCAGGATTTAGGTTACACGCCTCAGCCGGGTGATATAAAATATGTCAATCAGCCCAATGCGAAGGGAGAATATGACAATGTGATTAATAGCAATGACCGGGTAGCTATCGGTTATCCTTACGACCCGGAACTGGTATATGGCTTTGGACCTTCCATGAAATGGAAAAACTGGGATTTCTCTTTCTTTTTCCAGGGAGTGGCCCGTACTTCTTTCATGATGTACGGCATGCATCCTTTCGGTACGACGAGCATCAAGAACATGTTGCAGTTTGTGGCTGACGACCACTGGAGCGTCGATAATCCTAATCCGAATGCTGCTTATCCGCGCTTAACAAAAGACGATAATGATAATAATGAGCAGTATTCTACTTATTGGTTGAGAAATGCAGCTTTTTTAAAACTGAAAAATGCGGAGATAGGCTATACCTATAAAGGCATGCGCTTTTATCTGAGCGGGGTCAACCTCCTGACGTTTTCCCCTTTCAAACATTGGGACCCTGAAATGGGAGGTGGTAACGGGCTTTATTATCCTACTCAGAGAGTGTTCAATATTGGTTTTCAGATGACCATACAGTAATCAAACGGTACAAAATTATAAAACTATGAAACTAAGATATTTGTTCTGCGGGCTTTTAATGTTAAGTCTGTCGTCTTGTAACTATCTGGATATTGTTCCGGATGAAATCGTGAAAGAGGAAGATGCTTATGAAACTCCGGATTTGGTACGGAATTATCTTTATTCGTGCTATTCCTTTTTGCCTACGAACAGGGAGATTAGCAATAATGCTTATTGGATGATGTGCGGGGCTGAGACTTCCTTTTACCGTAAAGAGATGTTTTCTACTTTTAACGAGGGTACATACGGGCCTTCCAGCCTGCATATGACTTCCGATACATGGTCTCCTGTTTGGGAAGGTATCCGGCAGTGCTACATGTTTCTGGATATATTGGATAAGGCGAAGAACCTGGTTCCCGTAGATAAGCAGCATTATCGCGGTGAAGCGAACTTTCTGATTGCTTATTATCATTTCCTTTCTTTGCGTTCTTACGGTCCCACTTGTATCATTGACAGGCTTTATGACCCGAAATTGGATATTGAGAAGTTTCCGGAACGCAGCAGTTATGACGAGGTGGTGGACTTCATCAACCGCAAGCTCGACGAAGCCTTTCCTGATTTAGCCACTACATTTTCCGGAAAGGATTTCGGACGAGCTACCCAGGTGGCTGTCTATGCACTGAAATCCCGGCTTTATTTATATGCGGCTTCGCCGTTATTCAATGGTAACAGTGAGATGTATGCCGATTTTAAGAGCAAAATAGATGGGCGTCACTTGGTTGCGCAGGAATATTCGGAAGAAAAATGGAGAAAAAGTGCGGAAATATCTTTGCAGGCTATTACGGAACTGGAGAAACTGAATTTCCGGCTTTATGATGATAATGACGCGGGCGGACCTGATGACAATCGTCCGGGATTGTCTAATCCGGCCCAACGCAGGATACGTTACTCTGTAATTGATTTTTCAAATCCGAATCCGGAAGTGATCTGGGCTGATACCAGGGAAGAGGGGTATTATGATATCCAGAACCGGTCCATTCCCCGTCAGTATGTCGATATTGTGTATGATGGTTCGGGAGGTATAGCTCCTACGTTACAGATGGTAGAATCGTTTTATACGAAAAACGGTTTGCCGATAGACAAGGATAAGACGTATGATTATGACGGACGGTTCGATATTGTTGAGCTGCCGGTGAATTATGATGGAAATAATTATTCGGATGTCAGTAATGGTACTTCTATAAAAATGCATCTTGACAGGGAACCGCGTTTTTACGCAAACATAGGTTTTCACCATGGTTTTTATGAAATCACGCAGTATGACGGAGAGATAACGAACGATGACCCTGCCAAACGGGTTATTGTGGAGGAACTGCGTAACAGTGACCGTCACGGTAAGCGGGACCAAGACCTTTACTATTCAGTCACCGGATATCACAATAAGAAACTTGTGCATCCTTCCTATGAGGATGGTGTGGTGCATTATCCGCTGCCTCTTTTCCGGATGGCCGAAATGTATCTGAACTATGCAGAGGCTTTGGTGGAAATCGGTGAGCTGGACAAAGCCAAGATTTATATAGATAAGGTGCGTACCCGCGCAGGTATCCCGACTGTGGATGAGGCCTGGACTAATTATTCTACCGAGCCTGGTTACCAGGATACCAAAGAAGGCTTGAGGGAGATTGTCAGACAGGAACGTTCGCTGGAGTTTTATCTTGAAGGTCAGAAGTTCTTTGATATCCGCCGTTGGAAAATCGCGGAAAAATATTTAGGGATACCTGATTTGGGCTTGAATGTGACTGCGGATGATGATGCGGGATTTTTCCAGATAAGAGAGATTCCTTTAGTCCGTAATTTTCATAAAGGACAATATCTGATGCCTATTCCGATGACGGAAACGAATAAGATGCCGCAATTGGTGCAGAACCCGTATTATAATTGATTTTTCCCTCTTGACTTTTTTTATTCAGTGGCCGGGCGGACCGCAATGATTTTATGGTCTTCCCGGTTTTATTTTGATAATAAGTATGATGAAGACATTGTTGTATGTTGTTTTTTTCAGCTTGTTTGGAGTGCATTTATCGGCACAATCCAATCTGGCTGTTTGTTTGGACGGTAAAGATAACAACTTGCGTATAGGTATGGATACTTTATGCCGTCATTGGACATTGGAAGCGTGGATTAAACCTGACGGTAATGAATGGAAACCGCAAGAAGTAATTATTGGCGGGGGAGAATATAGCGAACTCAATTCACTGGACTATTTGCCGTTGGTGGTAGAGCGGGGACGGTTATGCAATGCGGGCGCTCGTCTGGTCGGAGAAGAAATCCCTAAAGAAAAGTGGACACATGTAGCGGCTGTCTGTAATGGGCGTCGTATCTTGCTGTATATTAACGGCCGGGAAGTGGCCCGTAAAGATACCGCTACGGTGATTTTGCCCGGAGCGATTGGAATTAACGAATCTTCGGAGAGTGTTTTCGGCGGTTGTATCGATGAAGTACGTATCTGGGAAACGGGATTGACGGAGAAGGAACTGAATGAGTGGATGTGCCGTCCGGTTACATCGCGGCATAGTAAGTTCAGCTATTTGAAGGGGTATTATAATTTTGATGATTTGTCGGAAGATGTCTCTATTAACAGGGCCGCGGAAGGACGGTTGTCTTTTCATTTGCGTAACGGGCGTTTGGAACAATATAAGTCTGCTCCTTTGGCTTATGCGGTTGAAAATGACAATCCTATGTTTCGTGTAGAATATGGGAAACAAGAACTGTTCAAAGTGGTGGCACTTCCTACGGAGTGGGATGCCGACCAAGGGGAACGTGATTTTCAACTGTTAAAATTGCGTATAGAGACTCAAGGCGGACAGTCGCCTGAAACGGTGAAGGAATTAGTCCTTGATTTTGGAAATTGCACTTCATTGGAGGATATTGAACGAATACATATTTAACGTGAGTTCGACGAATTGTAAGTACTTGAAAATTTGGTGATTAGCGAA
>NZ_CAUCSQ010000081.1 GCF_958445495.1 uncultured Bacteroides sp.
TGGAACCATATAAACAACTGTACTACAATATTTTAATTTATAGAACTCCTCTTATCATAGTTTTATAGTCTGTCAGTTCTGTCTTTACTTTTGGGTATTTTACTTGAATATAATATTTTCCAATTTTTAGAAATCGTTTACCATTTCCAACGACAAAACCCAAATCGCGTTCCAAATCAACATCAAAGCAAGCAAGTTTGCCTGAAAAAGTCTGAAACCATATCAACTTCATGTATTGTTAAGGGCACTCTCCTCCAATATGGAGAGAAATAGCATTCTTTACGCAGATATTTACAGCAAGATAACTATCATTTAACCGTTATATCCATCAATTTCACCCAACCAGAATCTAACAGGTCATTTTTAACTGCCATCTGCAGTCCTATTGTGTTATCTTTAGTGGTATCCACAAGACCTACCGCCCACTTATAAGTACCTACGGAAACTCCTTTCAATGTCAAATCAAAATTATAAGTAGTTGGTTTGTTCTTCAACCACGTAGATAAATCTGTTTGGATATCAACAAATACCTTTTTTACTTCGTTCTTGCCATCCAACAAAGCAAATGCTACTTTATAGCGTTGATTCCATTGTGGAATATTAGTGGGACAATACCCTCATCCCATATTATTTCAACGATGCACAATCTTTATTTTCTCACCACTCTTAATATCTATAGGCAATGAAACCATATCAGGATATAGGCAATAACCACCTTCAGTAATAAAACGTTGCACCAGCCCGAAACACTTGAACCATGACATAGTTTCGTTTCCTGCACGAAAATCCATCATATTGACCCGTGCCTCAGCTGAAACATCAAATTCCCCCTGACGTACATCTTCTGGATGCCCTCTGCGATAACCCATTAGGATTAAGCCAATAACGATGCTGATTTACGTTCTATCCCCCTTCCATAATGATAGGGCATTTATAGTTCCAACGAGCTGCTTTTCCCAATCCTGATAATAACCATTCATTCCAAAAGCATCATGCCGCAAACTATATCCTTTGTCTATAGCACTCTCAAGCAAACTTTCCGTTTCAGGATCTAAAGCTCCCCAGCCGGAGGTGTTTTCAGTCCCAATCAAACGATGATAATTAATAACCAACAGTACCTTGGTAAAACATCGGGAATACAAATCCGTAATCCATTCGAAAACCTGCTTCTTTTTTGAATGATCTTCATAAATCATTGTATGTGCCTCACCCCATTTCCCTAATCCATAAGCATCTATGAAATCGACAATAGTCTTCACAGATATATCCAATAAATTAACAATCTCTTTTTATAAGATAACCTCTCTATTTTTGCCAAAAAAAAGACATGCTTACATCTAGGTGGCAATTGTTGGATAACATTATTTATTTTTTCCATTTCCTCCTTACTAATCACTTCCTCATCAGGTAATTGAATTGGGGCAAATATAAAATTCTCTATACCATCAAGTGATATTCTGTTTTCCCCATTTCCTTCCTCAAATAAGAAATAGCTTTCCGATAAGTAATCGTCTGTATCCAAGCATTCATATTTTCTATATCACTCAAAATTTTTCTATTTTTCCAAATTTCATAAAAGACATCACTTACAACTTCCTCGGCCGATTCTTTTTGACCAATCAGAGCATAAACATAATGATATAAACGTGAAGAATAACGTTCCATAAAACGGCTAAGGGCCGCTTTATCACCATTCACAATTCCGCCTATATCATTACTTTCAGTTCTCACGGAAGTGTTTTACAAATTATTCTCAACTAACAAAATCGGGTCAAATATAATATATTAGGAAATACAAAATAGATAGAAAATTAAAAGTCATCAAATATAGAAGAGTTTTTACAATAAACAATATAATATTTGATTACAAAAGTCGCTTACTCAAATAACGCACCGGATACCATACAGAAAGAAAGCCAACGACTAAAACCGTTACCAAAACAAGTACTACATCCCAAATATGAACACTAACAGGATACGCATCCACTACAAAAGTTCCACCACCTCCACCAAGCGAAATTACACCAAACTTCTGTTGGATCAAGCACAGAATCAGTCCTAAAACTATACCGGTGACAGCACCAAAAACAGAAATAAGCCGACCTTCAAATAGGAAGATACGGGAAATAAGTTTATCGTCAGCTCCAAGATTACGTAAAGTCACCACATCTTCTTTTTTATCCAAAATCAACATGGACAGAGAACCGATTACATTGAAACAGGCAATCATCAAAATAAAAGTCAGGAATAAATAGGAAATAAGTTTTTCTATCTCCATAATACGGAAAACATCTGCTTGCTGTTGATAACGGTCTTGAACTACAAAGTCCCCACCCAACATCTTCTCTATCTTGGATTGCACATAAGGCGTATTCATACCGGGCTTTAATTTCAATTCTATAGCGGAGACTTCCGTCGTATAATCCAGCAACCGACGAAGAAAATCAAGAGAGGCAAGAATATATTTCCCGTCATACTCTTGCTGGTTTACCACAAACACCACTCCGGGAGAATAGAGATAATCACAGTTAAAGGAGGCTCCGGGATTCGCCATATTCACTCTGACATTCCGTTTGGGAAGATAAACCTGAAGAGGCTCGACAAATTCCAGTCCGGTTCCCAAAGTTGACACAAGTTCCACCCCCATAATCCCGTAATTCACAATCGAGTCATGAAGCAAGAATTCACCAGCTCCATAAAGTATACTGTCAATTGCCGTCAACTCCTCAAAATTGTCTTCTACCCCTTTCAATACCACCATAGCCTGACGGTCCTTATACTGCACCATCGCATTTTCCTCCAGCGTTTCCGTAAAAACATCCACTTCAGGAAGAGTACAAACAGAGCGAATCCGTTCGTCCTGCCCGTCAAAAACTTTTCCTTCACGGACGGTAATCTTCAATTGCGGGTCGAAAGCCGTGAAAAAACTGGCTACCATATCCTGAAATCCATTAAAAACAGAAAGCGTGCAGACCAATGCAAGCGTAGCAAGAGCTACTCCGCACACAGAAATGCCGGATATGATATTAATGGCATTATGTTTCTTCTTGGAAAGGAGATAACGCCTAGCTATATAAAAGGGGAAATTCACCACTGCGATAACTATTTCATTTCAGCAACGAATCAATCTTCTCGATATAATCCAACGAGTCGTCCACAAAGAATTTGAGTTCGGGAATAATCCGCAACTGGTGACGTACGCGGGTCCCCAGCTCGTAACGGATGGACTTCATATTGCCGTTTATGTTCTTTACCATTTCCTCCGCTTTTTCCGAAGGGAAAACGCTAAGATAAACACGTGCGACACTCATGTCAGGACTGATACGTACAGTGCTGACCGATACCAACATTCCGTGCATCGCTTTTGTCTGCAACAAGAATATTTCACTCAGCTCTTTCTGCAACAAGCGGGATATCTTATTTTGCCTAGTTGTTTCCATAAGCTTATATTTAATTTTACGATTTACAATTTGTTTTCTTCCTCATTATAGTCAGCCCGTCACGTAAAGGCAATATCACTTTCTCTACCCGCCCGTCTTTCGCAACAAGGTCGTTAAAAGCCTTGATGCCGATAGTCTGGGTATCCGCACTGCGGGGCTGTTCCAACACATGTCCATCCCACAAGGTATTGTCAGCGATGATATACCCCCCTATGGAAAGATACTTTAACACCATCTCGTAATACTCGATGTACTTGCGCTTATCACCGTCGATAAAAGCCAAATCAAACGTGATACCCAAACCGGGAACTAACTCCAGAGCATCACCTACATAGAAACGAATCTTATCTGCAAATGGGGATTTCTCCAACCATGGACGGGTAAAATCCTCCTGTTCGTCATTTATCTCAAATGTATGCAACATTCCTCCTCCCGATAACCCTTCCGCCAAGCAAAGAGCGGAATATCCGCTATATGTACCGATTTCCAATACCTGCCGGGGACGAATCATCTCCACAAACATCTTCAGCATTCGTCCCTGCAGATGTCCGGAAGCCATGCGGGGACGAAGCAACTTTACGTGTGTATCCCGATAAAGTGCTTTCAGATAATCACTTTCCGGGTCAATGTGCCGGAGGATATATTCGTCGAGAGATTCAGTCTCTTGCATAAAGCCGGATTACAAATAGCGGTTATTATTGGGCAATACGGTTTCTTCCGCATGTTCTAACACGTCTTCCACTACATTTATTTCGAGGAATGAGGTCTGTGTACCTTTTTTGCCACTGCTCAAATATCCCACCATATCAGTCGGTTGCAGGCGTCCTTCTTTCAACAAACGACGCAAAGCTGCAAAATAATATTCCTGTCCATTAGCCAGCTCCGGCATATAGATGGCTTCCACACCGTAAGAAAGAGCCAAGTGGCGCATCGTCTTTTCTTTATAACAAATAGCCAACACCGGATATTTACCTCGGAAAGCCGCCAGATTACGAGCTGTACGTCCACTATAACTATCGGTAATGATAGCACGTATTTTCAACTTGGACGTAGCCTTCACCGCCTGTTTAGCAAGGAATGCCGTCACATCGTTACTATTTTCGTCTAACGGGATGCGAATGTTATTTTCTTCCAGTTTATCTTTTTCCGCCTGAGCCGCAATCTTCGTCATTGTCCTCACAGCTTCTACAGGATATTTTCCGTAAGCAGTCTCACCACTCAGCATCAAAGCGTCCGTCCGGTAATAAATCGCATTGGCGATATCGGTTACTTCCGCCCGGGTGGGACGGGGATTGTTTATCATCGTATGAAGCATCTGGGTAGCTACAATGACCGGTTTCTTAGCCAGAATACATTTACGAATCAATACGCGCTGAATTCCTGGAATGCGCTCCTGAGGAACTTCAATACCCAAATCACCGCGTGCCACCATTACGCCGTCCGCCACTTCGAGAATCTCGTCAATATTATCCACACCTTCCTGATTCTCTATTTTAGCGATTATCTTAATGTCGCTGTGATGCGCATCCAGAATCTCACGGATATCAAGTACGTCCTGCCTGTTACGGACAAAAGAATGAGCGATGAAGTCAATATCCTTTTCAATGGCATAAAGGATATTATTACGGTCTTTTTCCGTCAAGGAGGGAAGATTAATTCGGACACCAGGGACATTCACGCTTTTACGGCTTCCCAAAGTCGCTTCATTCCGAACTTCACAGAGCAAGTAGTCAGGGGTCTTGTCAACAACTTCCAGTTCCAAGTCGCCGTCATCAATCAGAATCGTCCCGCCCACATTCAAATCATGCACGAAATTAAGATATGACACGGCAATGCAGTCGCGAGTAGTCTCAAGCTCCGGATTACCTACAATCTTTACTTTATCACCTATTTTATATAAAATCGGCTCCGCATTAGCAGTCGTACGGACTTCCGGGCCCTTGGTATCCATCAAAATCGCAATACGGTTGGACACAGCACGTACATTCGTAATCAAAGCCTCAAACCCTTCACGACTAGCATGTGCGGTATTCATACGCACGACATTCATCCCAGCTTCAAACAACTGTTTTATAAAATCCACATCACAACGTCTATCAGAAATAGAAGCCACAATTTTAGTCTGTTTCAATAACATAGTCTTTCTACCTATTTTTTATATTATTATCTCATTTAGTTTCCAATAATGCTTCTAAGGCCAGACGATAAGAGTTCAGCCCGAAGCCGCAAATGACTCCTTTACAGGCACAAGCAATCATAGACACGTGCCGGAAAGGCTCACGGCTATGTACATTGGAAATATGCACCTCGATAACCGGAGACGGAACAGAACGGATAGCATCCTGCAGGGCAATCGAGGTATGCGTATAGGCACCCGCATTCAGAACAATACCGTCCGCATCGAAACCTGCATGCTGTATGCAATCAATCATTTCCCCTTCGATGTTCGACTGGAAATAGTCTATCTCCACGCCAGCGTACCTCTCACGGAGCCGGGCCAGATAATCTTCAAATGTAACGCTTCCGTAAATGGAAGGTTCACGCTTTCCTAACAGATTTATATTCGGGCCATTAATAATTTGTATCTTCATCACAGAATCCTATTTTTTTCTACTTTTGTATCCTAAAGAATGTGCAAAGGTAGAAAAAAGAAATGGAAATCAACGAAAAAAAGCAGAAGAAGGAGCAACAGGAACTGATAATCAGGAAGTACCGGCAATACCTCAAACTGGAAAAGTCCTTATCTTCCAATACCCAAGAGGCCTACCTCACAGACTTGGATAAACTGATGAGTTTCCTGATATTGGAGGGAATCGACATTACGGATGTATGCCTATCCGACCTACAGCGTTTCACCGCCGGACTGCATGATATCGGCATTCATCCCCGCTCACAGGCACGCATCCTATCCGGCATCAAATCTTTTTTCCGTTTCCTGGTTACGGCAAACTATCTGGAGGCAGACCCCAGCGAACTGCTAGAAGGTCCTAAAATAGGCTTCAAACTGCCCGAAGTACTGACCGTGGAAGAAATTGACCGGATTATCTCTGCAGTAGACCGCAGCAAACCGGAAGGACAACGGAACAGGGCTATTCTAGAAACGTTATACAGTTGCGGACTCCGCGTATCGGAACTCGTCAACCTTAAACTATCCGGCCTTTATTTCGACGAAGGATTTATAAAGGTAGAAGGAAAAGGAAGTAAACAACGACTCGTCCCCATTGCCCCCCGTGCCGTCAATGAAATAAAACTTTACTTTATCGACCGGAACCAAATAGAGGTAAAAAAAGGATATGAGGACTTTGTATTCGTCAGCCAGCGAAGAGGCAAAGGGCTTTCACGAATCATGATTTTCCATCTGATTAAAGAAATTGCACAAACAGCAGGTATCACCAAGAATATCAGCCCGCATACTTTCCGCCACTCTTTTGCCACTCATTTACTGGAAGGTGGAGCCAATCTACGGGCCATTCAGTGCATGCTCGGACATGAGTCCATAGCAACAACTGAAATCTATACGCATATCGATCGGAATATGCTCCGTAGCGAGATAATAGAGCACCATCCCCGAAATATCAAGTACCGAAAAGAAAAAGAGCGATGTTTTCATTAAATTATGATAAAATCAACCCTTTATCTATATATTTATATTAAGAATTAATATCTTTGCGTTACTTTTTCTGTACTAAACGGAAAGAGATTTGTGAATAGATGATATTTCAATTACAAACATTTAATTTATACCTAAAATGACTAAGAAGTTGTACTTGCCTTTACTCATGGCAATGGTTGTTGCATTATTCTCTTCTTGCAGCAAAAAAATGGGTGAATTATCAGCTGATTACTTCACTGTTACTCCGCAAGTGCTGGAGGCAGTAGGCGGTAAAGTTCCTGCGACCATCAACGGTAAGTTCCCTGAAAAGTATTTCAACAAGAAAGCAGTGGTAGAAGTAACTCCGGTTTTGAAATGGAACGGCGGCGAAGCTAAAGGCCAACCGGCTACTTTCCAAGGCGAAAAAGTAGAAGGTAACGAGCAGACTATCTCCTACAAAATGGGTGGCAGCTACACTATGAAAACGACTTTCGACTATGTTCCTGAAATGGCTAAGTCCGAATTGTATCTCGAATTCAAGGCCACTATCGGCAAAAAAGTGGTTACGATTCCTGCTGTGAAAATAGCCGATGGTGTAATCTCTACTTCTGAGTTAGTAAACAATACATTAGGTAACGCAAACCCGGCATTGGGCGAAGATGCTTTCCAACGTATCATCAAAGAAAAACATGACGCGAACATTATGTTCCTGATTCAACAGGCTAACATTCGTTCCAGCGAACTGAAGACTGCTAAAGAATTCAATAAGGAAGTGGCTAACGTAAATGAAGCCGCCAACAAGAAAATCAGCAATATTGAAGTTTCCGCATACGCCTCTCCTGACGGCGGTGTAAGCCTGAACACGACTTTGGCCGAGAACCGTGAAAACAACACGACCAAAATGTTAAGCAAAGACTTGAAGAAAGCAAAAATCGAAGCTCCGATTGATTCCAAATATACTGCACAGGACTGGGAAGGTTTCCAGGAACTTGTCTCTAAATCCAATATCCAAGACAAAGAATTGATTCTTCGCGTATTGTCTATGTACCAAGACCCTGCACAGAGAGAACAGGAAATTAAGAACATTTCTTCTGTGTACAAGACTCTGGCTGACGAAATTCTGCCGCAGTTGCGTCGTTCCCGTTTGACTTTGAATTATGAAATCATCGGTAAATCTGACGAAGAGCTCTCTAAACTGGCTTCCTCCAATCCTTCAGAACTGAACCTTGAAGAGTTGTTGTATGCAGCTACGTTGACTAACGAACCAGCTAAGAAAGAAGCTATCTATACTCAGGCTACCAAACAATTCCCGAACGATTATCGCGCTTACAACAACTTAGGCAAACTGGCTTACCAGACCGGTGATGTTAACAAGGCTGAATCTTATTTGAAAAAAGCAGCCAGCCTCAATGCTGCTCCCGAAGTTAACATGAACTTAGGTTTGGTTTCTTTGGTTAAAGGTGATAAAGCCGCTGCTGAAACTTACTTCGGAAAAGCTGCCGGAACTAAAGAACTGGGCGAATCTATGGGTAACCTGTACATCGCTCAAGGTCAATACGAAAAGGCTGTTAACTCATTTGGCGATTCCAAGACAAACAGTGCAGCATTGGCACAAATCCTTGCTAAGGACTACAACAAAGCTAAAAACACATTAGCTAATGTAGAAAGACCGGATGCTTACACAGACTATCTGATGGCTGTTTTGGGTGCTAGAACAAACAACTCTTCTATGGTAATCAGCAGCCTTAAGAACGCGGTTTCCAAAGATGCTTCATTGGCTAAGAAAGCAGCTAGTGATCTGGAATTTGCAAAATACTTCACAAATGCAGACTTTATGAACATCGTCAAATAAGAGAGTCCTACACTCTATATTGCATACGAAAGGATTGCCTGCCATGACAAATGGCGGGCAATTCTTTTTTTTTATCCATAAAAACCGTACTTTCGCAGAAAAGAAATCAAAACAATGAAAAAAGGTTGCATTTTAATCCTTATAGTTCTCTGTTTGTTCGGTTGCAGCAAGTCTTCCAATGAAGTCTGCATAACCGGAGAAATCAATGGATTGGGAACAGATACGCTTTATTTGTACGGAATGGATGAGTTATATGACCGAATAGACACTATCTTCACTAAAGAAAACAAATTTTCCCATAATATTTCGGTTGATACCGTCACTCCTGCTTTTCTGCTAATCAATAACCAGGTGGAGTACCCCGTCTACCTTGACAAAGGAAACAAAATAACTATTAAAGGAGACATCAGTAGTCCTGAATTCCTTCGTATTGACGGGAATATATACAATGAAGAATTCACGGCCTTCCAAGAAGGATTGAAAGGGCTGGCTGCTCCGTCTGAAAAAGTTCTGGAACAGAAAGCAGAAGAATTCATCCGACAGCATCATTCATCTTTAGTCAGCCTTTATCTACTGGATAAGTATTTTGTCCGGAAAGATGTTCCAGACTTCAGCAAAATAAAAAAGCTTATCGAAGTGATGGGGGGAATATTGCAAGACAAGCTTTATATCGAACGGCTTAATGAAAGTATTTCCCAGGTGGAGAAAACGGACATTGGCAAATATGCTCCATTTTTCAGCCTTCCGAATGCCAAAGGTATAAAAATCACCCGTTCATCAGAGGATTTCAAGAAGAAGTGCCTGTTACTCAATTTCTGGGCCTCGTGGAATGATAGCATTACCAATCGTAAAAGCAACGCCGAATTACAGGAAATCTACAAAAAATATAAGAAAAGTAAATACATAGCCATGCTGGGGATTTCCTTGGATATCAATAAAAAGGAATGGCAGGACGCTATTAAACGCGATACGCTGAGTTGGGAACAAGTATGCGACTTCGGTGGTTTTAACTCTGAAATTATCAAACAATATGGCATTAGACAAATACCGGCCAATGTTCTCCTGGCTGCTGATGGAAAGATTGTGGCTAAAAACCTTCAAGGAGAAGAGTTAAAGGAAAAAATCAAGGAATTGGTTTCTAAAGCGGAAGAAAAGGACAAAAAGGAAAATAAAAAGAAAAAATAATAAACAATCAAGCGTGTTAATAAAAGTTTTCGGAGCGGCTGTTCAAGGAATTGATGCAACACTCATCACAATCGAAGTAAACAGCTCGCGCGGCTGTATGTTTTATCTTGTCGGCCTTCCGGATTCTGCAATCAAAGAGAGCCACCAGCGCATAATTTCCGCATTACAGGTCAACGGCTACAAAATGCCGACTAGCAATATAGTAGTTAATATGGCTCCGGCCGACATCCGTAAGGAAGGTTCTGCCTATGACCTTCCCCTCGCCATCGGATTGTTAGGGGCCAGTGAGACAATATCTTCAGAAAAATTTTCCCGTTATTTGGTGATGGGAGAACTAAGTCTGGATGGTAGCCTGCAACCGATAAAAGGAGCGCTCCCTATTGCCATTAAAGCGCGTGAAGATGGTTTTGAAGGATTAATTGTCCCTCAACAAAATGCAAGGGAAGCAGCAGTTGTCAATCAACTAAATGTTTACGGAGCCAGACATATCAAAGAGGTCATTGAGTTTTTTAACGGCGAACGTGAACTAGAACCCGTCGTTGTCAATACTAGGGAGGAATTTTATGCTCAACAAAGTAATTTCGAATTTGACTTTGCTGATGTGAAAGGGCAAGAGAGTGTCAAGAGGGCATTGGAAGTAGCGGCGGCGGGAGGTCATAACCTGATTATGATAGGTGCACCGGGAAGCGGAAAATCGATGATGGCTAAACGGCTTCCGTCTATTCTTCCTCCTCTTTCTTTAGGAGAGAGTCTGGAGACGACTAAAATCCATTCTGTAGCGGGAAAATTGAACCGCAATTCCTCATTGATTACTCAACGTCCGTTCCGTGACCCGCACAATACGGTTTCACAAAGTGCCATGGTAGGTGGTGGCAGTTTTCCTCAACCGGGTGAAATCAGCCTGGCCCACAACGGAATTTTATTTCTGGACGAACTACCAGAATTCAGCAGAAATGTACTTGAGGTATTACGACAACCTCTGGAGGACAGACGAATCAGCATTTCACGAGTGAGAAGCAGCATAGATTATCCAGCAAGTTTCACACTGGTAGCTTCAATGAATCCCTGTCCATGTGGGTACTATAATCATCCTACAAAAGCTTGTGTGTGTAGTCCTGGACAAGTACAGAAGTATTTAAACAGGATTTCCGGTCCGTTACTTGACAGAATCGATATCCAAATAGAAATCGTTCCCGTCCCTTTCAGCAAGATTTCAGACCAAAAGGAGGGAGAACCTAGTGCAGCTATTCGGGAACGTGTTATCAAAGCTCGACAGATACAGGAAAAACGTTATGCTGAATATACCGGCATTTATTGTAACGCACAAATGAGCAGTAAGTTATTATCATTATTTGCCCGTCCGGACGATAAAGGGTTGACTTTATTAAAAAATGCAATGGAACGTCTCAACCTATCCGCCCGCGCTTATGACAGGATATTAAAAGTTGCGCGTACCATCGCTGATTTAGAGGGAAGTGAGCAAATTCTTCCTATCCACTTAGCTGAAGCTATAAGTTATCGCAATCTGGATAGAGAGAACTGGGCGGGATAGCTGCCCGCCCTCCCAATCATACAAAAGAAATACAGGGACATTCAGTAAATATCATAAAATTAGCCAACTAATTCATACTTAAAGTATGAATTAGTTGGCTTTTTTGTATCTTTAGGTATTCCCCCGCAAATAAGGTTTGGTAGCCAAAACGGGGGAAATTCCCAAACCAATATATGGCAAAGATACGAAATATTTCAGAAATTCACCCGACTTTGGGGTTTACAGAATTCGATATTCTGGAAAAATATCGCAAGAGTTTTAATGAGAGTGAGCTTGGCAGGCTTCATTCCGTATTCCCATTTGAGAGTATGGTAAAAGCTGCCGGTTTATCCCAGTGCCGCCTGGGACGCAGGAACTGTTTCAGTCCTTCTGCCAAAATCGC
>NZ_CAUCSQ010000082.1 GCF_958445495.1 uncultured Bacteroides sp.
ATTTGCAATTTATCAGGAGTGCTTGCGATTCGTCTTAAGGGATTTGTAGTCTATCGGTAGTACTTACGATTCGTCTTAAGGAATTTGTAGTCTATCTGTAGTACTTGCGATTCGCCTTAAGGGATTTGCAATTTATCAGGAGTACTTGCGATTCGTCTTAAGGGAATTTGTAATCTATCTGTAGTACTTGGAATTCGTCCTAAGGGGATTTGTAATTTATCTGTAGTACTTGCGATTCGTCTTAAGGGGATTTGTAATTTATCTGTAGTAGTTGCGATTCGTCCTAAGGAATTTGCAATTTATCTGTAGTACTTGCGATTCATCCTAAGGGAATTTACAGTTCACCACAGGACAATTCATCCTTCGTCATAAGGAGATTCCCGATTCGTCACAAGGAAATTCATCGCGGAGGATGCTGCATTTTTCTCTTTGCCGTGTCCTCTGCGGTGAAACTTACATCATCATGTGCCTGCGAATCGAGAATTTTACGATTGCCATCGCATTGATGGATGCAAACGGGATATCCATCGGTTCATGGTGGGGGTTGTAGCTCACCAGTTTGATGAACCCTTCTTTTTCTGAACGGTTCGCGTATTTCACCGTCAGATAATCGTCGCCGTCAATCATGAACGACACCAGGTAGATTTCCCCGTAAATGATATTGTCGAAACTGCTGATTTCCTTATATCCGATGATGTCTCCGGATTTCAGGATGGGATACATGCTGTCTCCGTTTACATAAATCGCCCCGTCGCAAACGGAGATATTCGGAATCAATATTTTCCCCAGTGCATACTGCTGTTTGTTGGTGAACAATGTTTTCAGGTTTGCCGCCGCCGTGATGTCATATAATGTCACACTCCGGTCGTCTATCGGCTCTACTGTTTTAGGATTGTGTATAATCTTCACTTCTCCCCTTGCCAGTTTGCTTTCGCAGAATCTCGGCGGTTGTTCCGGGTCTCCTTTTCCCAGCAACAGCCAATTGTAATTCACTTTATTACCGAACTTATCGAGCAGCAGGCGGAAGTCTATGCTGTTCCGTGCGCCCCAGTTGGTAACTGTTGCTCTTGAAACTCCCAGATATTCAGCAAGCTCACTGTCTTTTCCCAGGTTTAACACTTCTTTGGCACGTTTGATGATGCCGGGTACGTCCAAGTTTGTATCCATTCTGTTTTCTTGTTTAAAGGACTGATTCCGAATTAGCAAGTGACGACCGCTTTACGGCCATTTGAAAAAAAGTTTACTATATGTTTATAATCAGCGGTTTGAAAAATAGGTTTAAGATAAAATATGAAAACTGTTGTTTTATATGTGAAAATTATTCTATCTTTGTCGCACTGATTTATAGAAAACGTTTCAAAATTATAAATTAAAAACGGATAAACCATGCAAAACCGCAAGAAAAACGCAAAAATCCTGCAAATATCCCGTCCGCCGCCGGCAGCGACTTTGCCGTCAGTTGTTAACGGCTGTCCTCCCGACTGTTAACAGTTGTTCTTCTGCCTGTTAACACCTGACGCGATATCTGTTAATACCTGACGGCCGGACAACAGGATGATTACGTTTTGTGTACGAATACTGTACGCCCGGATTATTTCAGACCTGATTGGAAAAAACTAGTATTTACAAACATATAACCGGATAATAATATGAAAACCTTAAAAGAACAAACACTATGCGTTTGCGGATGTTGCAAGCGTTCTCTTCCCGCTGATGCTTTTTATATCAACAGGAAAACCGGTCTTCCCGGCAACTACTGTAAGGAATGCCGCAAATCCGCCAGCCGTAACAGCCGGAAAAATGAGAAGCTCTCCCTGGCATGCGGCAAGGAGGTGTCTTACCCCGTAATTACCTGTACGGAAGACCCCGTACTGCGTCATAAGCTTATTCTGCATGCCCTTGAGACCGTGACTGCCAGCATAAAACGGAAAAAATACAAAGTCCGCGAATCGGAAGCCGAACTGGCGGACTGATGTACCTGGAATCCGAACTGAACGATAAAAACTACCTGCATTATGGGACGAATAAAACAAGGGCTTGACTATTTCCCTTTGAATACTGATTTTATGCACGACCGTGTCGTGCGCCGCGTGATGAAACGTGAAGGTGACTCTGCCTTCACTATCCTGCTCTATACCCTGTCTTACATCTATTCGGGCGAGGGGTATTATATTCTTGTCGATGATGACTTCTGCGACGAACTTGCCGACCAGCTTTTCAGTACGGACAATGATAGTGTCCGCCGTGTGCTCCGCCTGTTCGTGGAATACGGTTTCTTCGATTCCGCACTTTACGAACGTCACGGTATCCTGACTTCCACTGATATCCAGCGGCAGTTTCTCTTTATTACCAAACGTCGCAGCCGCCGTCATATCTTGCCGGACTACTGCCTGCTCCCGGACGAGGCCGGACAGCCGGGCGAGGGGACAAGCGTGCCGGATACTGTTGCGGAAACCGCGGATGCTGTATGTAGGAAGACCGGTAATGTAGACAATACTCCGGGATGTTGCGACAAAAACTGTCTGCCTAAAAAGAAAGAAAAAGAAATAAAAGAAAATATCCTCCCTAACCCTCCTTGTGAAGGAGGGGATGAAGAAGGAGGAGATTCTTCTTATGAAATGGTTCCGGCGGTGGTTCCTTCTCCGCGGGCGAAGAAGAAAAGCGAACTGACGCAGGCGGACATTGACTGTATGCGTGCTCCCGCCGACGGATGCCCGCGCAACTTTGCCGGCCTGTTGGACAACCTGCGGCTCTACCGTATCCCACCTGCCGAACAATATGCCATCGTGGTGAAAAGTAATTACGGGGAAATCGGGGGAAAGGTCTGGAGGGGCTTCGGGACCATTCGTGAAAGCGGTGGGAAGATAAAGCTGCCGGGACATTATCTGTTGAGTGTGCTGAATAAGTAGATACGTCGGGGATTGTATTTTTGTCTTGATGGTAATATATTGTAAATAAGTGTATTATGTAATGTTTTTTATATTCACGCATTTATTCACGCACACTTCTGAAATCTCTTGGCAAATCGGGGATAAGGCCTTATATTTGCATTGTCGATAAGCTTAAAGACACAGACTGATTTAAATTTATTAATGACTAAAAAAACTTACAATTATGCCAGTACTTTACAAACCTTTCCAGTCTACGCTGGAAGACAAAAAGAGCGGTAAAAAGCTTTTCTATCCCCGCGTCGTACGTTCGGGGAATGTGGATTCCGCACAGCTTTCGAAAGAGATTGCCGCTTATTCTTCTCTCTCTCCGGGCGATGTCAAAAACACGCTTGACAACCTGGTGACAGTGATGGCGCAACATCTGCAATCTTCGGAGAGCGTGAGTGTGGACGGTCTCGGCACTTTCCGCATGGTGATGGTGGCCCGCGGCAAAGGTGTGGAAACATGGGACGAAGTGTCTGCTGCGCAGGCTACGCTTACCGTCCGCTTCCAACCGTCTACGACCAAGAACCTTGACCGGACCACCGCTACCCGTTCAATGGTGACCGGTTCCAGATGTGTCCGTTATGATAAGCTTGCTTTTATAGCGGGTAGCGAGGGCGGCGGTAATGACGGCGGCGATAACCGGCCGGACGGTGGCGGCAATGACGGAAACGGGGAAGCGCCGGACCCGGCAGCATAAATGCTTTTCTATCGGATATAATGCACGGAATATAAACGACGACAGGCTTTACGGACTTAACCTGATAACAGGTTTTCAACTGAACTGGACAACAGACTTTTCACTGAACCGGACAACGGGCTTTTCAACTGAACTGGACAATAGGCTTTTCACTGAACCGGATGAAAGGCTTCTCAACTGAACTGGATGAAAGGCTTCTCACTAAACTGAATAACGGATTTTTAACTGACTGGACAACAGGTTCTTAACTGAACTGAAATTATCTGCTGACATGAAAATTATCGATTTAATCGTGGTGCACTGCAGCGCCACGCGGGAGGATTGTACGCTCTCACCGGAGGCTTTGGACTTGATGCACCGGCGTCGCGGGTTTAACGGGACAGGTTATCATTACTACATCCGCAAGGATGGAACGTTGCATCTCACCCGGCCGCTCGAACGCATCGGAGCCCACGCAAAAGGCTTCAACACTCGCTCGATAGGTATTTGTTATGAAGGTGGTCTGGACTGCCGGGGACGCCCGGCGGATACCCGGACTTCGGTACAGCGTTCTGTGCTCCGGCAACTTGTCGGGCGGTTGCAAGGGAAATTTCCCGGCTGCCGGGTGTGCGGACACCGCGACCTGTCGCCGGACCTGAACGGAAACGGCGTGATAGAGCCGGAAGAGTGGATTAAACAGTGCCCGTGCTTCGATGTGGCGAAGGAATTCAAGGAGTCCGGAGAATTCACGACGCAAGCGGAGAACACGGAAGAGCACAGAGTAACACAACAATTTAAAGAAACGGAAAGGAGGTAAATGATGGCAATGAAGAAAGGACTTTGGGATACAATCCTGAAAGTGGTTATCGCAGTGGCTTCGGCTTTGGCAGGCGTTTTGGGTGCTAACGCGATGAATTTGTAAAAAGAGAGAGGTTGGATAATTTCCGCTGTGCAGAATCGGGCGCACCGGTTTCTGTACGGCGGATTGACAAGATTATTTGAATTGAGGATTATAACACAAATGCAATGATTAAAAGAATGATATTATTATTGTTGATGATGCTCTTCGGACGGGAGTCGAAGGCACAGGCCGCAGAAGGATGCGGAACTTCATACTGGGATGCGATACCGGTTGCATTCTCTGTCGGGAAAACGACATTTACAGATGTCCGTGACACAAGTACGGGGCCGCCCTGGTATTATACCTGTTTTTATATATCCGGAGAAGGAGGTACTTACAAGTACACCAATGCCGTGTTTCATCGTACAGGCCTGGGTTTCCGTGGTTTCCGGAAGATTGAGACGGAAGATGTGGTGAATGGACGTACGATGGCTTCTGTGTTCGACCCGGAACTGCTGAGTACGGAGGTGAGAACAGATTATGGCAACCGGTATCTTCCTGTCCGTAAGACAAGTTTTGTTAATGGAAATATCGCTCCCCAAGAACGTTACGAGTATAATGACAGGCAGCAACTAACTGGGAAAGAGGAGTGCTCCTATGATTCGGAAGACTGGCTGGTGAAGACCTTTGAGTATAACCGGGATGGATTCTTGTGCTTATGGCGCTTTGACCGATACTATTATTGAAAACGGTATCCGCCATATCCGTACATATGATGAAGTCGGGCTGATGACACAAGCGACGGATGCTGCAGGAAGTATTGCTTACTATTACCGTCCCGACGGCCAGCCGGTGGTGGCAATCATGTCAGGGGATATACAAACCCGTTTCTATTATGATAAGTATGGCCGTCGTATTGCCATTAAAGACCCCAGTGCCGGCGTCCGGCGGACGGCATATGACAAAGCCGGAAATGTCAGCAAAGAGACTGATGCCGATGGTCGTGAATTAGTGAAAGAGTATGACCGCTACGGACGTGTCGTGAAGCAAATAACACCTGACTTGACAACGATTTATACCTATGACAACACGGAAAACCTGTTGCTTTCCGCAGTGTCAAGCAATGGTAGTGCTCTGCACAATACCTACGATGAGTATGGCAGACTGCAAACGCAGCGTGAAGAATCTCCGGATGGCAAATAAATTTTAAAATGTGATAATGAATAAAAGAATTAGAATTCTTACTTTTACAACAGTAATGAATTCTAGTTCTTTGCTATAGTAATGTTATCAATAGAAAAGCATTATAATTAAAACTAAGATTAAAAAATGAAATATATTCAGTTTATAAATAAGGATGTTGAATTTCCGGAAAATTCTTATATTGTTCGTATTCCTGTAATAACAAATAAAGAGGAGTTGTATGTAAAGCTGATGTCTAAATTAAGATTTCCATCTTATTTTGGAAAGAATTGGGATGCATTAGATGATTTGTTCCGAGATTTTTGTTGGATTGAAAATGATAATATTGTAATCATTCATGAAGGTATTACCGGACTTCCGAAGAAAGATTTAACTTTATATGTGGCATCTGTTGTGGATTGTATAGAATCTTGGATATATCAATCTATTTTAGACAGCGAAAAAAAAGTAGGTGACAATACGGAATGGAAAGCCCCATTACATCATGTGTGGTTTATTTTTCCTGAAAAGGAGAAAGAGATGATTATGGATATTATACATGAATGGATACAAATTCGCAAGTATAAATATTGTTTAAAGATGGAATAATAGCAGATTTTCACAAACTGTCTTACCCTGATACAGGTTGACTAAAAAACAATTTATATCAAGGTAATTTGCTTTCTTGCGACTACGGTGCTTTGAGCGATGCTATTATTGAAAATGGTATCTGCTATATTGGCAAAGAGACTGATGCCGACGGTCGTGAATTAGTGAAAGAGTATGACCGCTACGGACGTGTCCTGAAGCAAATAACGCCTGACTTGACAACGGTTTATACTTATGACAACACGGAAAACCTGTTGCTTTCCGCAGTGTCAAGCAATGGCAGTGCTCTGTATAATACTTACGATGAGTATGGCAGACTGCAAACGCAGCGTGAAGAATCTCCGGATGGCAAATGGTTGCAGAAAGCCTACAGTTATACCACCGACGGACTGCCTGTAAGATGCAGCATCACCCGTGCGGATGGGGGTATAGTGTTCGACCACAGCCACCGTTTCAATGTGACGAATAACAATCTTGAAAATCGTACGGATGAAACTAGAAACCTGTCTGAGGACTTTGATTATGATACCTTGAACCGTTTGTGTTCTTACGGTAATAATACCGTTCTTTATGATGACTACGGTAATATTCGTTGGAAGGGTGATGCCGGGGAACTGGTCTATACCAACCCAAACCGTCCTTATGCCGTGACGGGTTTGGCTCCTGTTGAAGACAATCCGGTGAAGTCTGGACTTGACATCGCCTATACTGTCGGTGAACGTCCTTCCGTTATCACGTAGGATGGAAAGAAAGCTGTGTTGACGTATAATGCCAATCACGAGCGTGTACGTATGCAGTATTCAGTAAATGATTCGACACTGTTGTCACGCTATTATTTAGGTGGTAATTATGAATCGGATATTGACAGTACGGGTACGCAGGAAAGGTTATACTTAGGTGGTGGTTATTACGATGCCCCTGCTGTACTGGTAAAGCATAGCGGCCGTACCTCTGTTTATTTCATCCACCGTGATTACTTGGGTAGTATCCTGCAAATAACGGATACACAAGGAAATGTGGTGGAGGAAAACAGCTTTGATGCCTGGGGTTGTAGGCGTAATCCTTTGACTCATGAGGCATATGCGAATGAGAGTGCTCCGGAATTGATGCTGGGCAGAGGTTTTACAGGACATGAACATTTGCCGATGTTCGGGCTGATAAATATGAATGCCCGTTTGTATGATTCCGTATTAGGACGTTTCCTTAGTCCTGCCCCTTATGTGCAGATACTTGATTATACGCAGTCTTTCAACCGTTATAGCTATTGTATGAATAGTCCGCTGTGTTATGTGGATGAGAATGGGGAGTTTATTTGGTTTGTAATAGGTGCTGCTGTTATTGGCGGAGCAATCAATGTGGCAACCCATTGGAAAAATATAGATAATGTTTGGCAGGATTTAGGGTATTTCGGTACGCATTATAAAGATATAGATTATATTTGTAACTGAGACGTTTAAATGCAATAATGGAAAATGAAAGAACAAATGAAAAGAATAATGACAATACTTTCTGAACGATTGGGTAAGTATGGTTTTAAGAAAAAAGGATATAATTATTTTGTGCGAATGGCAGATGAGAAAACAATCCAAAACATAGGATTTAGTATTGCTACGCATGGAGAAAAACATGTTTTTTATTTGAGTCCGAGTCCTGGAATCGTATATAAAGATGTAGAAGAATTAGAGATACAATTAAGAAATTTAGGGATGCCCAAATATCCTGATTATGTAGGTGCTATGCTGTGTTCACCTATTGGCTATTTAATGCCATCAAGAGATTATATAGAATGGAAATTTATACTGAATGAAGATATTGTCGGAGAGGCTAATGCGATGGCTGATGCTATCATAGAATATGGAATTCCTTATATGGAAAAGCTAGTGGATAGAGATGAGGTGGTTTATGGCATGGAAATAGGAAAATATGGGGGAGCGCGAGAGTTTGTACTACCAATACTTCATTATTTACGAGGTAATAGTCAGCGCGCATTAGAATGTATAAGTGAATTCATAAAAAAGTTCTCTGTTGCTTCTCATTTAGAAAATTATGAAGCAGATACTTTGAAGCGATTGTTAGAGGAGGATGATAGGCTTTATGAAATTAATAATGGATTAAAATCTTATTTAGACTTTGCTGATAATTTTAAACAGATGATAAATTATCATGATTATTGAAGGTGAAAAGGAAATGTTGATATTTCTCTTTTTTAGAGAAATTCCCAATATCTTATTTAAGTCCGAGTCTGGGATTGATTCCAGAAGTTCCAGGACCTCATACCATACTGCCCTACAGCAGAGGTATTGATTGAAATAAAAAAATCAAAGGGTGCAAGGAATATAATATATTGTGGTTGATACAATTAGAATACTTTTGGCTGTCGCTGTCCATGAAACGAATCTTTATGATAGTAAGAGCGCATCGAAGGTAATTGGGTAAATGAAATATTAAAGTCACTAGTGCTCGAAGTAACATTTAAATTTTTAGAATATGATTAACTATATAGAATATGGGGATATTTTCGCATTACCTGATGTACACTGTTATGCACATGGTTGTAATTGCGCTGGTGCAATGGGAAAAGGTATCGCATTGCAATTTAGACGTAAGTATCCTGATATGTATCTTCAGTATAAAAAGTTATGTAAAGATGGAGCGTTTAAATTAGGAGATATTTTTGAATATAGATTAAACGATGAATATGTATATAATTTAGGTACACAGAAAGATTGGAAAACGAAAGCAACTTTGGATGCTTTGAGAATTTCTGTTTGGAAGATGCTTGAGTCTGCAACAAAACAAAATATTACAGCAATAGCTATGCCCAAAATCGGTGCGGGTCTAGGTGGATTGGTTTGGGAAGATGTTAAATATGTACTTGAAGCGGCTGCTTTGCATTTTCCTGACATAGATATTATTGTTGTGGAGAACTATCAACAAGTAAACGGAATTTAATATTCTATATTTTACCCGTAACAGTTTAGCGGTTCGTTGTTGTTGATTTTCAGATACTTATAAAATGGATTATGATAAGAACCTTGTCAAATTATTCATTTTATAGCTAAACTCCGTTGCTTGTATTTTAGCAATATATTGATTACCAATCATTTCTCTTTTTTGTAATCGCTGAACTGTAACTTTTACCCTGATATAATTTGATTGAATGTCAATTTATATCAGGATATTTTTATCTGAGATTTTTTCACGATGCATTAGATGATTTGTTCCGAGATTTTTGTTGGATTGAAGATGATAATATTGTAATCATTCACGAAGGTATTGCCGGGCTTTCGAAGAAAGATTTGAATTTGTATGTGGCATCTGTTGTGGATTGTATAGAATTTTGGATATGTCAATCTACTTTAGACAACGAAAGAAAAGTCGGTAACAATACGGAATGGGAAGCCCCATTACATCATGTGTGGTTTATTTTTCCTGAAAAGGAGGTAATTATGGATATATATTCCCGCCAGCCGGTGGGTGAAGTGGATACAAGACGTGCGGGTGGCGTTAGTAAGGTGTAACTTGCTTATGTTGTACAATAAAGCTCCGTTTGAACCGGAAGCGGCAAGCGCCGGAACCTGGTATCGGGGTATTGATTTCTTCCGTCAACCCGGTTGCAGGAATATGGGCTTTTCCGTTAACCTGACTTTTTAATCTTCTATTAAAAGTCCTTAACAAAAGCCCGTTACATCACTTTTTATTTGTTTCTTTGCACCAAATTCGGGTATAGTGTTGTCTTGTGATTCGGGACAACACTTAATTTTGTTTGGAATTGATGGAGAAACTCAATATAAATGCTTGTCCGGTGTGTGGTGGCGCGCACTTGAAGCGTGTCATGACTTGTACGGATTTTTATGCTTCGGGCGAACGGTTTGAACTGCATTCGTGTGAGGATTGCGGGTTTACATTCACCCAGGGGGTTCCCGTAGAGGCGGAGATAGGCAGGTATTATGAGGCTCCCGATTACATTTCTCATACCGATACGCGCAAGGGCGCGATGAATACCGTTTATCATTATGTACGTTCTTATATGCTGGGACGCAAGGCACGTCTGGTGGCAAGGGAGGCTCACCGCAAAACGGGACGCCTGTTGGATATAGGGGCGGGAACCGGCTATTTTGCCGATGCGATGGCACGGCGCGGCTGGAAGGTGGAGGCGGTGGAGAAGAGCCCGCAGGCACGTGCCTTTGCGAAGGAGCGTTTCGGCCTGGATATGAGACCGGAACCGGCTTTGAAAGAGTTTGCTCCCGCCAGTTTTGATGTCGTCACTCTCTGGCATGTGATGGAACATCTCGAATCTCTCAACGAAACATGGGAATTGCTCCGCGGGATGCTGACGGAGAAAGGATTACTGATTGTCGCTGTTCCTAATTGTTCTTCGTATGACGCGAAGCGTTACGGCGAATATTGGGCGGCTTATGATGTCCCTCGCCATCTTTGGCATTTCACGCCGGGAACTATTCAACAACTGGCTTCCCGACACGGCTTTATCATGGCGGCACGGTATCCGATGCCGTTTGACGCTTTTTATGTGTCGATGTTGAGTGAGAAACACCGGGGAGGTTCGTGCAGTTTCCTCAAAGGGATGTATGCCGGGACGCTGGCGTGGTTCAGCGCTTTGGGGCGGAAGGAACGGAGCAGTTCCATGATTTACGTTTTTCGAAAAAAAAGATAACGGATGGGTAGTAAAAACAGATATAAGTCGAATTCGGTTTTCGATATGCAGTTCATCACGTCGAGTATCAGTACTACGCTGGTATTGCTGTTGCTGGGACTGGTTGTTTTCTTCGTGCTTACGGCGCATAATCTGTCTGTTTACGTCCGCGAGAATATCAACTTTTCTATTTTAATCAGCGATGACATGAAGGAGGCGGACATCTTGAAGCTCCAGAAGAGGTTGAATCGGGAGCCTTTTGTGAAGCAGTCCGAGTATATTTCCAAGAAACAGGCATTGAGGGAGCAGACCGAAGCGATGGGGACTGATCCCAAGGAGTTTCTGGGATATAATCCTTTTACTGCTTCTATCGAAATCAAACTTCATTCCGATTATGCCAATTCCGACAGCATTGCGAAAATCGAGAAGATAATCAAGAGGAATACTGATATACAGGATGTGCTTTACCGGAAAGAGCTGATTGATGCCGTGAATGACAACATACGGAACATCAGCCTGGTGTTGCTTGCTCTGGCGGTGGTGCTGACTTTTATTTCCTTTGCGCTGATAAACAATACGATAAGGCTTGCCATTTATTCCAAACGTTTTCTCATTCACACGATGAAGCTGGTGGGGGCGAGCTGGAGCTTTATCCGCCGGCCGTTTTTGCGGAGGAATGTGTGGAGCGGGGTGCTGGCTGCCGTGTTGGCGGATGCCATATTGATGGGGGCTGCCTATTGGGCGGTGACGTATGAACAGGAGTTGCTCCGGGTCATTACGCCCGAAGTCATGCTGGTTGTTTGTGTGAGCGTACTGGTGTTTGGAGTGGTGATTACATGGTTATGCGCCTATTTCTCCATTAACAAATATTTGAGGATGCGGGCTAATGCCTTGTATTATATCTGACGGGGACGGTGAATTGCGGGTGGTTGCCGGATGGGGCGTGAGGTTGCACCGGAGTCCGCGGTTGCCGGTTTATGGTGGATATTGAGTGATTATAATCTTATTGTTTGATGATTGTAATTTGTAAAGAGGAGTTCTATAAATTAAAATATTGTAGTACAGTTGTTTATATGGTTCCA
>NZ_CAUCSQ010000083.1 GCF_958445495.1 uncultured Bacteroides sp.
TGGAGAAGGACAAGAGGTGTTGCCCTATACCAATATCTTGGTACTCGAAGCCGGAGATTCCACCCTCGTAAAAGGGGTGACGAGCGATGCCGGCGGGAATTTCCGCCTTAGCTTCCACGCAAAGAAAAAATCGCCTTACCTGTTGAAAGTTTCTTATACCGGCATGAAACCGGAGTTTCGTGCATTAAACACAAGCAAGGCGAAAATCCATGTCGGAAACATTGTCTTGACGGAAGGTCTTGAACTGGCCGAAGTGGTAGTCACTGCTCCCATAAAGGAAGTGGAACTGGTGGGCGACACTACTGTCATCAATGCCGATGCCTATCAGATTCCCGAAGGCTCGAACCTGGAAGAACTGGTAAAAAAGATACCGGGACTGGAATATGACAGGCAGAACAAGACGTTGGTCTATAACGGACTTCCCATTTCCGAAATCAATGTAAACGGGGAAGCGTTCTTTGCCGGGAACCATACGCTGGCTTTGGAAAACCTGCCTGCCGACGTGGTGAGCAGGATAAAGGTGTACGACAAACGCAGCAAGATGGAACAGTTCACCGGCATCAAGAGCGGAAACGAGAATTATGTGCTCGACCTGCAGACCCGGAAAGAGTTCAACGGCACGCTGATTGCTTCCGCCGTGGCCGGAGCGGGCAACAACCGGAAGAAAGAGGCGGAGTTGACAGGCAACTATTTCAAGGCGGGCGGTGAAAATCTTTCGCTTATCGCCAAATCCGGCAACCGCAACATGACGACTTCCTACAAGGACAACCGGGCGGACAATATCGCCCTGAATTTTGTAAAGAAGTTCGGCTCTGCCTTGTCCGTGAACGGCAACGTGATGTATAACAATTCCATAAACGGAAGTGAGGGCACTTCTTATTACGAACAATACCTGAATACCGGAAACACTTACCGCTATTCCTCCAACACCAACCGTATGGAGAACCGTATGGCAAGTGCCGCGCTGGGGGCGCAATGGTATGTGGATAAAAAAACGTTTTTAAGTTTTACCGGAAATTTCAGCACCTCGAAAGGTTCCGGTGAGAACGGCAACCGGCAAAACACATACAGTGCCGACCCCGGACTGGATGTGTCCGACCCTTTCGGAGATGGAGCGGAGGATAACATAGCAGACAGCATCCGCGTAAACGCTATCCGCATGAGTTCCGTTTCGGAGAACCGCAGCAACCGGTACATGCTTATGGCAGAAGTCACCCGCAAGCTGAACGACAGAGGAAGCAACATCAGCCTGACCGTACAATATTCCGACGGGCGCAATGGTAGCGACAACTTCTCGGTATCATCCACCACTTATTATCAGTTAGCCGGTTTCATGGGCGGCGATTCCGTGCTTTACCGCAACCAGTACCAGCACAGCCCGGTACGTAACCGCAACCTTGCGGCAGGAGTGGCTTTCACGCAACCGTTGGGCAAGCGGTTGAAGATGCAACTGTCCTACAAGTTCCGGTCTGACCACCAATACAGCGACCGCAACACGTATGACCTGTCCCCGTTCTTCGGGGAGAACGACGGCGACCGCCCGGCAGGGTATCTTCCCGACAATTACGAAACCGGTTATACGGACAGTTTGAGCAACCGCAGCGCAAGCTGCAGCATTTCCCATCACATGGCTCTTACCCTGAACTATGCCGACAAGGAGTGGAACATCCGTACAGGGCTGTCCGTTTCCCCCGAACGGCAAAGCCTCGACCAGAAGACGGGGAGGCTGCAGGCGGACACCATTCGGCAATCCCGCAATTACAGCCCTAATCTGACGGTGGCATGGCGCAGGAAACAGACACGGGTACAACTGACTTACCGGGGCGAGACCCGGCAGCCTTCGCTCGGCGACCTGCTTACCTTGACCGACAACAGCGACCCGCTGAACGTCACCCGTGGAAATCCCGGACTGAAACCTTCGTACAACCAGAACATAAGGCTGGAAGCCCGGAACACGAAAATAGGTCTGAGCGGTGACTTGAACTGGAACGGCATGCAGAACAGCATCATACGGGCTGTTACCTACAACACCGTGACGGGTGGCAGGGAAAGTTATCCGGTAAACATCAACGGCAACTGGAACAGCCGCGCCAACCTGCGTTACCAGAAACGCATCAGGCGGCGTTTCAACATTGCAGCACGTACAAGTGCCGCGTTCGCCCAGAGCGTGAGCCTTGTAAACGAAGGACAAAAGGAGCGGCCCGACCGTAGCATCACCCGCAACCGTTCGCTGAATGCCAACCTGCGTTTAGGCTACCAGCCCGAATGGGGAGGTTTCGACCTGACGGGCGACTGGCGTTTCCGCCACTCCACCAATCTTTTGCGCCAGACCGCCGATTACACCCGCGATTACCGTTTCGGATTGAATGCCTACGCCGACCTGCCCGGCGGCCTCCGGCTGCGGAGCGACGCCGCCTATTCCTTCCGCAACGGCACGAACATCACCCCCGGCGAGAACGACCAGGTTGTATGGAACGCCTCGCTCTCCTGGCGTTTCCTCAAACAGAAGAAAGCGGAACTGTCGTTCTATTGGGCGGATATCCTCAGCCAGAAAAAAAACTTTACCCGCAGTGTTTCTTCTACCGGATTGTCGGAAACGCATACACAACAAATAGGAAGCTGGTTCATGCTTTCTTTCAGGTATCGTTTTAACAAACAACTATGAAGTAAATCGAAGTTTACACTTTTCATAATCAATAAATGGTAATTTGTAATTAATAAATACCAATTTTTAGGTATTCCTCTAAAAATATACTTTTTATATTTTTGCGCCCGAAAACAATAAATTCTTAAAGAAAATGAAAAGAAACAATTTGTATGTTAGTTTGATGGCATTTGCAATACTGCTGGTAGGGGCATCGTGCAGCGATGATGACAATACTCCCTCATACAGCACGGGTGTCGTGCAGAATACCGAATTGAAGACCATTCTTGTTCAAAGAGGTTACACATTTAACGAAGACGGTAATCTGTTGCTTGATGATTTGGCTAAAAATACAACGACGCTCGACCTCTCCGGGACACAAATTTCCACCGATGCGCTCGCCGAACTTTCCATGTTCCCTAATTTGACGGATGTGGATTTGTCGGATAATGGATATGGTCCGGCGTTCGACTTTGCCAAGTTGCCGGAACAGATTACGGGTGTAGATTTGACAGGTAACGAGATATATGACTATAATAACCTAATTAGTGTAATTGTAGAAGAAAATGGTGATGAAACAATAACTAATTTGCGCGATATGGACAAATTATATTTGCCCGAAGAAGCCAAATATAATTGCACTGATTTGATGCGCTTTTACCGCCAAAACAGGGAGGCCATTACTGATAGCTCTATAGATATGAAGATGGAAGATGAAAATGGCAATCTGCAAACTTACACAACCTTACGCGATATTCCCGATGAAGCCCTTAGAAATACCCTGCAAGCTTCGTTTTCCAGCATGTTCACTGAAGATGGTCAAATAGACTTAGGCGAAAGATTGAATTCTAGTGAGAAAATCAATATGTTGGTGCTCGAACCTACATTAGGCATAAAAAACTATGACGGTGTACAGTATATAGCTAATCATCCATATTGGGAAGGTACAGGTTTGGGTATTATGCCGAGCGAAAAGACAGATTGGCCTCGTCACCTCAAAATAGGGAAAACTGTCAACATGATTGTGATACAAAACGTGAACGCAGCAGACGGCATAAACTTCTCGGAAGCTGAAAACCTGTATTATATCACCATGCAGGAAGTGGATGGATTGGAAACCCTTGACCTCAGCGCATCCAAAATATTTGGACAAAGAGGCGATGACATCGAAGAAGACCCCTTGCAGGGAAGTACGCTGATGGTTTTGGATTGTCCTGCACTGAAAGAAATCATCCTGCCGGACAATGACAACTTAACTATTTCCACAGTTGATATCGAATATCTGCCACAACTGGAAAAACTCGATTTGGGAGGTATTCAACTGACTCCCACATTGATGCTCGGTGATTTTGGAACAAATACGGTGCTGACATACCCTAACCTTACCCGATGGGGGGGAGCTGTTGACAATACCAGTTTTATTTGTTCTGAAAAGACTTTCCAAATGACTGCCACGCAAGACTTCATAAAGAAATACAATGTAGGTGGGGAAGGTTCTAATGTCTTAGCAAGTTGGGGAGGGCTAAATTGCAGTAAGAACAAAGCCCATTCTTGGAATTAACAGTTTTACTAACGTAGTATTAATTTCTAAATTTTCAAAATATTATGAGAAAATTGTTTTTAAGTCTTGCTTTTTTGTGTGCAAGCGTATGTGGAATGAATGCTGCCAATGGTAGCGAAGTGAATGTTTTGACAGACAATGCAGCAAGTGTATTGGCCGTAAATGAACAGTATGCGGGTACTTATGCTGGTACTTTGTACGACATTGAAATGAATGAAGAAAGCGGTTATGAAGACCAACAAATGTCATTCGAGATTACTGAGGCCGGTTATCTGTATGGTCAACTTGCTCCTATCGGCGAGATGCCCGGTACTATCACAATTAACATGCCCGTATCTGTAGATACCAATGGTAATCTCACTACCAATGCTGGAAATAATGTTGTTGCAACTTTGAAAATGAGTACTTTTCCTTACATGACTATTAACTTGTATTTAAATGAAAATGGATTGTCTAATGCAAGTATTGAAAATGGCGAATTGAACTTTACCCTGCAAGTAAAAGGCAAGTTTGGAGTGATAGACATGTTCCCTGCTACTATCAATTTCACAGGTGTTAAACAATAATATAAGATAAAGATGATAAATAACAAAATTTTTTGTTTGTTTATCTATTGCCTGATGGTAGTTCTTGGGGTTACTTCATGTGAAACGGACGAAGCGATAACTCAAGAACCACCATCCCAAGCATATATAGATAAAGCTAAGGAGATTCTTGTTGGGGATATTGTGTTGTCTACTAAAGCCACAATGAATGGAGTGGATAAAACTCTGTTAGATACAGGGTGTCCAACTCTGTTTAATTTTAGTTGGCGGGAAGATGGCATGTTAGTGGTAGACTTGAGTAACTTTCAAGTGGGAGTAATGCCCTTTCCTGTATCATTCAGATGTGCGACAAAAATCATGAAGTTAAACTCTTGGGAACAAGACGAATATCCAGGTTCTGGTTGGGTTAAACTTTCAGGTAAAGATGGAAATGTCACTGCTGGCGGTGTTGGAGACGACGACTATCAAGAAGGTAGCGGAGCAACAATCGAAGGTTTCCTGAATGTAGAAACCAATAAAATTGAGTTTATTGTGAACTACAACATGATGAATGTACGAACAGAAACATTCCTTCAAGTAATTGACAAGACCCGCACCGACAGATTTGAAGAAGAATTTGCCCAATATGAGAAAGATTTGGAAAAAGCTAAAGAAGAACAAGGTAAGGCTTAATCCATCTATATAAAAAGAGGAAAAGACATTAAACAAGCCCTTTCCTCTTTTTATTTGAGTAATGTTTGAAGATAGCAAATGAAGAAAATAAGCGTAATTCTTTTTGGGGTATTATTTGTATGCATCAATGCGGCAGCGCAGCGTGATTTCAAACTGAAAGTATTGGAGAATGGAACGGAGCAACCCATCGTAGCGGCGAACATTACCTACGCTGACAATGAAGCCCTACAAAATCCCAAGTTCACCATTACGAACGTGGAAGGGGAAGCCGTGCTGAAACTTTCCTCGAAAGGGACTTGGCATTACAAGATAACCTATATCAGTTTCATTCCCGAAACGGGAAAGATAGAAGCCAATGAAACAGAAAAAACCGTTTACCTGAAGGAAGACGCGCTGGGTCTGAATGAGGTGGTGGTGACTGGCTCCCGCACGGCACGTCCCATCAAGATGTCACCTGTCACGACACAAGTTTTGGGCGGAAAGGCATTGGTAGAAGCCGGTTACAGCAACCTACAACAGGCGTTGCAGCAGGAAACCCCCGGTCTGAACATTCAGAAGGTAGGCTTCGGAAATGAAATCTCCATGCAGGGCCTCGATGCCCGCCACGTGCTGTTCCTCATGGACGGTGAGCGCATGACGGGCGACATGGCGGGTAACTTGGACTACGAACGCTTCAACCTGCACGCCATCGACCGCGTGGAGATTGTGAAAGGAGCAAGCTCCACCCTCTATGGAAGTCGTGCGGCGGGTGCGGTTATCAACCTGATAACCAAAAAGACCACCAAACCCCTTTCTATTGATGCGGGCGTGCGCTACGGGCAGATGAACGAGCGAAACTACAAGAATCCGCAGCCGAGCGACTTCCTCTACATGTTCGAACAGAACGCCGACCGCCCCAACCTGCAAGGCTGGGTATCGGCAGGCTTCAAGGCATCGAAATTCACCTCGCAGACCGATGTGTGGTACAGCTCGACAGATGCCTTCTACATGTACCAGGCGGAGAACGACAAGAAGGTGTACACACAGGAGGCCAACCCCTTCCTGCCGCATGACATCACGGTGGTAAGTTCCTCCGAACGGCCTCCTATGGGTATCGAAGGTAAGGAGCACGTCACGGTGTCACAAAAGGTGTACTACGACCCGAACGACAACCTCTCTGTATTGGTGTACGGAAGCGCATTCTACATGAACACCTACGACCTGATACAGGACATGACTTTCAGCCAGGCACGCGACTGGACGGCGGGAGGAAAGATAACCTATCATGTGAAAGACTGGTTCAGCGTGACGGGTAGCCTGCACGCCGACTTCTACGACCGCTTCAAGCGGCACGAACGTATCGACACCCGTGAGAAAGACTACATGAGCAGCATCTGGCAGCCGCGCCTCACCATCACCAGCAACTACTTCGACGGGCACAGCCTGATATTCGGCGTAGAGCACACCAGTGACGAGCTAACGAGCGACCGCTTCAGCGGAAATGCCAACCACGACCTGAAAACCCGTGCCTTGAAGGAAACGGAATATTTCCTGCAGGACGAATGGACGATAAACCCCAAATGGATGGTGTCCGCCGGATTGCGTACTAACTTCTCGAAAGCGTTCGGTTTCATGGGAATGCCCAAGGTAGCCGCCAAGTATTCACCCAACGAACGATGGGCTATCCGCGCCAACTATTCGATGGGGTATCGTTCACCGTCAATCAAGGAACTCTTCTTCAACTGGGACCACCTCGGCATGTTCATGATTCGCGGTAACGAGAATATGCAGCCGGAGAAGAACAACTATTTCTCATTAGGTGCGGAGTACAGCAACGACCGCCTGTTTATTTCAGGTACGGCCTACGGCAATTACTTCCGCGACAAGATAGAGGGCGTATGGCGCATCTACGACATGCAGTATAATTTCGAGTACACCAATTTGAGCAAGCAGCGCCTTCTCGGACTGGAAGCCCTGCTGCGCTGGCACGCGCTGGACTGCCTGACGCTGAACGGGACGTACAGTTTCGTAAACGTGAGCAAGAACGAAGGCATACAGGTGAACACCACTTCGCCCCACGCGGCCACGGCCAGCCTGGACTATAAATATACGAAGAAGAACTATCGGCTGAACGCAGTGTTCAGTGCTTCGTACATGGGACGCAAACGGTTCGACGTGCAAGACCGCGTATTTGTGGAAGAGGACAACCGGAGTTATGATGCCTACTTCCGTTGCGACCTGCCACAGTACGTGTTGTGCAACCTCTCGGTATCGCAGACCTTCTACAACAAGGTGAAGCTGACGCTGGGCATGGATAATATTTTCAACTACGTGCCCAAGACACTGGGTTCAGGCATTACCATGTTCAACGTGCCCGCCACTCCGGGCGCACGCGGATGGGTACAGTTGGAGTTCATGCTGGACGATGTGATTAACTCTTTAAGAAAGAAGAAATGATGAAACGTACAGGAATATTCAAGACGGTGTGCCTCGCGCTGGTCTGCCTCACAATGACGGCTTGCGTGAGCTACGATGACATCCAACCCTTCGATGGCAAGACACTACCCCGCAAGTGCGGTTATTCCACAGGTGTGACGAACGACTGGATTTATTTCAACTTGCGCACGGGTAAGGTGTACAATGCCTACGGAGTGAACCGTGACATCAAGGAAGGGCAGCAACGCGACAGCGCGGAGGTAAACATGGACTGGGATTTGGCTTTCTGCGGATATACCATGCGTACCAACAGCGGTACAAGCGGGCCAGGTACGGGCGGTGCTGCCGACCTGGACTATGGCGGCTACGATGACTGGACGAGCGTATCGCAACTACCCTCCGGTCTGGAGTGGGTCGTCGATACGGATGACGTGAAAGTCACCATGTCGCAGAACGACTGGAATCACTACTTGGTGGAGAACGGGCTGGACTTCAACGCCAACCCGTGGTTCGACCCGAACAACGGCCCGGCCACGACCAACACCAGTGCCAACGCGCTGCTATCGCAGGCCATGAGCTTTTCCGGGCCTCCGCCTACTTATACCCCGTCATTCCACACCTACGTGGTACGCACGGCTGACGGACAACGTTACTTCAAACTCCAGATAATAAGCTGGTACAATGCCAACGTGGAGATAGGCGATGAAGGCGGAAGAATCAGTTACTATTGTGACGAACTGAAATGACGGAAAGAATGATGAAACTGCTTGCACGTTTCGTGCGTTTTTGTAACCGGCCTTGGGTAAAATGGCCGGTTATCATTATCTTTGCAGTAGCGGTGACGGCCACCCACTTCGTCATGGCGGACAAATATGGGAACAGCCCTTCTGCTCCCACGTGGGAGTTTACCGCCACGTTGCACGCCGCCATGCTGGTGGTCGCGCTGCTGGCAGTGGTGTTTTATAAAAAATGTATCAAACGTAAATTAATGGAATATGAAAATGACTGACACAACGACAATCGGCAAGCAACGCCACTGGTGGAAAGCTATCGCCGCTTTCCTGATGGTGCTGTTCACCATGCCGCTGGGCCATGCCCTGATGATAATCATGGAGCACACCATGAGCGAGACCGTGTTGCACTACTCCGCCTTCGCCATGGGTGCGGTGGGTATGATGATGGTTATCATCGGCGTATTCGCCAAGGGTGACACACGCCAGACACTATGGGGCTTCTTCGGCGGCCTGCTGTTCTGGACGGGCTGGGTGGAGTTCCTCTTCATGTACTTCGCCAACCGTTTCGGCACGCAGCCGGAACTCGACCCCGTGACGGGCGAGATTGTTACCCGTCCCGAATACCTCATCCTGCCTGCCTCGTTCGGATTCTGGATGATGATTATGGTAATGTACCTCTTCAGTACGAAAAACGGATGCAACTTCATCAACTGGTGGCAACGGCTGCTGTTCCGTGGTAAGAAGAACGACATCGCCGCCCGCCCCATGACACGCCACACCAGTATCGTCACATTCATGGAACTGATGATGCTTCTCTGGAGCAGCTACCTGCTCCTGATGTTCTGCTACGATGACGTGTTTCTGGGTGAGCATCATCCGGTGACGCTGCTGGTAGGTGTGGGCTGCCTGATAGGTTCGTTTTTTATCTTCGCCAAGCAATTACGCCTCTCCGCTTGGGGAGCCAACATCCGCATGGCAATCGCTACCGTTATCGTATTCTGGACACCCATCGAGATTATGGGACGCATGGACTTGTTCAGCGAGATATGGGTGGACCCCATGGGGCACAAGACAGAGATGATTATCATCCTCGCGGCCTTTATCGCCTTGGCTGTTTACCTGTGGTATAAGGGTGCGAAACGTAAGGGAACGGTACAATGACGGCAGATGTAAAGCGCAAATTACATTGGGGCAAGGCAGTGGTGTCCATAGCCGTGACACTCACCGCCATGCCCCTGACACATATTCTTGCCCGTGCCCTGAAGGACGGAACAACGGGGGTGGAACAGTTCTATGCCGGAATGGGCATGGGACTGTTCGGTTTGTTGACGGTCATTGTCGGTGTATTCATAAAAGGCGACGTAAAGCAGACGCTATCAGGCTTGTTCGGCGGCATGTTCTACTGGATGGGAGCCATTGACTTCCTCTTTATGTACTACGCCAACCGCTTCGGCACACAGGCTCAACTCGACCCGGTGACAGGCGAGATAATCAGCCGCCCGGAATACCTGATATTGCCCTCTACCTTCGGTTTTTGGGCGATGACAATGATGCTGTACCTGTTTTGTACCGCCAACGGCTGCAACTTCCTGAACTGGTGGCAGCGTTTGTTCTTCGGCAAGCATAAAAAGGAAATCGCCGCACGTCCCATGACACGCCATACCAGCATCGTAGCCTTTATGGAAGTGATTACCATGCTGTGGACGTGTTACCTGACATTAATGTTCTGCTACGACGAGCGTTTCTTCGGCGATCACCACCCGGTGACGCTGCTCGTGGGAATGCTGGGCTTCATCGGTTCGCTGTTCATGTTCGCCAAGCTGTTGCGTTATGCTTCGTGGGGCATGAGCCTGCGTTTCGGCTTTGCCACCGTAATTATCTTTTGGATTGCGGTAGAGGTGTTCGACCGGATTCACCTGCTGAACGAGCTATGGGCAAATCCGCAAGAGCATGTGCAGGAAATCGGGTTGATTCTGGCTTCGTTTACAGTAACCGGGCTTTATCTCGCCTATAACAGACGAAAGAAAACCGCGAATGCAAGACAATAAAAGATAAAGAAAACAATGAAACGAATAACTTGGAAGAAACATCATAAATGGTTCGGGTTGCTGTTCTGCTTTTTCATGCTCATGTTCTGTTGGAGTGGCATCGTGCTGAACCATCGTGAAGCGGTGGCCGACATTAATGTCAACCGGAAGTGGCTGCCTGCGAGTTATCGTTTCGATGCATGGAACGGCGGGCTGCTGCGGGGAACGCTGCGCTATACGGACAAGGATTCCGCGGCACATATACTGGCCTACGGTGCAGCCGGGATATGGCGCACAGACACTGCCGCCTCTGCCTTTACGGACTTCAACGAAGGATTTCCCCAAGGAGCGGACTACCGTAGCATAAAAGGCATAGTGCAGACACCCGATGGCATGCTGTATGCCGCCGGACAGTTCGGTCTGTACCGTCGCAAAGGAACAGCATGGACAGAAATTCCCCTGCCTTTGGATGAGGGGGAACGTCTTTCGGACATCACCGTCCGGGGCGACACGCTGGTTGTTGCCGGACGTTCGTACCTCTACCTCTCCACATCTCCCCACGCCGGCTTCCGGAAAATACAAGTGAAAGCTCCCGATGGTGACGAACCGACGGTGACGCTTTTCCGCACAGTGTGGATGCTGCATAGCGGAGAGTTGTTCGGCACGGCAGGCAAGCTGGTTGTGGACGCGGTGGCCGTCGTGCTGGTTCTCCTGTGCCTCACGGGGATTGCCTACTGGTTGCTGCCCAAAGACATGCGCCGCCGCCACCGCCACGGGCAACACACGGAGGGCGAAGCCCGATGGACACGCCTCACCCTGCTGTGGCACGACAAGCTGGGACGCACCACTATCATACTGACCCTCTTGG
>NZ_CAUCSQ010000084.1 GCF_958445495.1 uncultured Bacteroides sp.
GATTCTGATTGCAGTGATTTCATTGGGAGCTATAGCGCTCGTGCTAGCCGCTATTTTATACCTGGCTTCCAAGAAATTTGCCGTGTATGAAGACCCGCGGATTGCCCAAGTGGGAGAAGTGTTGCCCCAGGCGAATTGCGGTGGATGTGGCTACCCCGGTTGTAGCGGATTTGCCGATGCTTGCGTCAAGGCCGGTTCGCTGGACGGTAAGTTCTGCCCCGTGGGCGGACAGCCTGTCATGGCAAAAGTTGCTGATATCCTCGGACTTGCGGCCGGTGAAGCTGAACCGATGGTAGCAGTGGTGAGATGTAACGGAACGTGTGCCAACCGTCCGCGTATCAACCGGTACGACGGTGCGAGGAGTTGTGCCATCGCCGCTTCGCTGTATGGCGGGGAAACGGGGTGTAGCTACGGCTGTCTGGGGTGCGGCGACTGTGTGGCTGCCTGTCAGTTCGACGCTATCCGCATGAATCCTGAAACCGGGCTTCCGGAGGTGGACGAGGCGAAATGTACTGCGTGCGGTGCTTGTGCGAAGGCTTGTCCGAGGGCAATCATCGAGATTCGCCCGCAAGGCAAGAAGTCGCGCCGCGTATATGTCTCTTGTGTGAATAAGGATAAAGGGGCTGTGGCGCGTAAGGCTTGTACGGTGAGCTGTATCGGGTGTGGCAAGTGTGTGAAGACTTGTCCGTTCGAGGCGATTACGCTGGAGAGCAATCTGGCTTACATCGACCCGCACAAGTGTAAATCTTGCCGGAAATGTGTGGAAGTGTGTCCGCAGAATACCATTACCGAATTGAATTTCCCTCCGCGGAAACCGAAAGAAGAGGCTCCTGCCGCTCCGAAACCTGCCGCTAAAGCCGAAACTCCGTCAGTAAAGTCTGGGACTTCTGCTGCCGGGACGGGCGCTTCTCCGGTGAAGTCTGGTTCTTCTGCCGCTAAAGCCGAAACTCCGTCGGTAAAGGCTGGGACTCCTGCTGCCAGGACGACAGGTGTTTCTGCGGTGACAGCCGAAACTCCTTCTACTCCTGCCGAAACGTCCTCGGCAAATGCGGAAACGGCTTCTGCAAAGGAAGCTCCGAAAGTAACAGAATAATAACAGAATAAAATACAGAATTGTATGTTAAAGACATTTTCAATTGGTGGAGTTCATCCACACGAAAATAAATTGTCGGCGCATCAACCTATCATTACGGCGGAAGTTCCTGCGAAAGCTGTTATTTTGCTGGGACAGCACATCGGCGCTCCTGCAAAACCGGTTGTGGCGAAGGGTGATGTGGTAAAGGTAGGGACCAGGATTGCCGAACCTGCCGGCTTTGTTTCGGCAGCCATTCATTCTTCCGTCAGCGGCAAGGTGGCGAAGATTGATACGGTGGTTGATGCCAGCGGGTATGCAAAACCGGCCATCTTTATCGATGTGGAAGGTGATGAGTGGGAAGAGAACATAGACCGCAGCCCGGCTTTGGTGAAGGAATGCAGCCTTTCGTCGGAAGAGATAGTCAAGAAGATAGCCGATGCGGGAATTGTAGGACTTGGCGGAGCCTGTTTCCCCACTCAGGTGAAATTGTGCCCTCCTCCTTCCTTCAAGGCGGAATGTGTCATTATCAATGCGGTGGAGTGCGAACCCTATTTGACTGCCGACCATCAACTGATGCTGGAACATGCGGAAGAAATCATGGTAGGCGTGTCTATCCTGATGAAAGCCGTGAAAGTGAACAAGGCGTTTATCGGAATCGAGAACAACAAGCCCGACGCTATCCAGTTGATGACGAAAGTGGCTTCCGGATATGCAGGCATCGAGGTTGTGCCTTTGAAGGTGAAATATCCGCAGGGAGGCGAGAAACAGTTGATTGACGCTATCACTAAACGCCAGGTAGCGAGCGGCGCTTTGCCTATCTCTACCGGGGCGGTGGTGCAGAACGTAGGTACGGCGTTTGCGGTTTACGAGGCTGTCCAGAAGAATAAACCGCTGTTCGAGCGGGTGATTACGGTGACGGGAAAGTCATTGGCTAAGCCTTCCAATTTCCTGGCGCGTATCGGTACACCGATGAAGCAGTTGATTGACGCATGCGGCGGCCTGCCGGAAGATACGGGAAAGGTAATCGGCGGCGGCCCGATGATGGGCAAGGCTTTGATGAATATCGAGGTTCCTACCGCGAAGGGCAGCTCCGGCATCCTGATTATGAACCGGAAAGAAGCCAAGCGGGGAGAAGCACAGACCTGTATCCGTTGTGCGAAGTGCGTGAGCGCCTGCCCGATGGGACTGGAGCCGTATCTGCTCGGAGCCTTGTCCGAAAACGGAGATTTTGAAAGAATGGAAAAAGAAAGAATCATGGATTGTATCGAGTGCGGTTCCTGCCAGTTCACCTGTCCCGCCAACCGCCCGCTACTCGACTATTGCCGTCTGGGAAAAGGCAAGGTGGGAGCTATGATTCGTGCACGTCAAGCTAAAAAATAACAAATATGGAAAATAAACTAATCGTATCACTATCGCCCCACGTTCACGGCGAAGACAGCGTACGGAAAAACATGTACGGTGTGCTGATTGCACTGGTTCCGGCTTTTCTGGTGTCCCTCTATTTCTTCGGGCTGGGCGCCTTGATTGTCACGGCTACTTCCGTCGCCGCCTGTTTGTTCTTCGAATGGGCTATCGGAAAATATTTATTGAAAACAACGACCACGACTATTTGCGACGGTTCTGCCATCATTACGGGCGTGCTGCTAGCGTTCAACCTGCCGTCTAACCTGCCTGTCTGGATTATCATCCTGGGCGCGCTGTTCGCTATCGGCGTGGGGAAAATGTCTTTCGGCGGATTGGGATGCAATCCTTTCAACCCGGCATTGGCGGGGCGCGTGTTCCTGCTGCTTTCTTTTCCCGTGCAGATGACATCCTGGCCAGTGGTCGGCCAACTGACCGCTTATACGGACGCTACTACGGGGGCTACTCCGCTGGCTTTGATGAAACAGGCGATACACGGTGACCTTGCCGCTTTAGACCAGATACCGGATGCACTGACTCTGCTAATCGGGCAGAACGGCGGATGTCTCGGCGAGGTGAGCGCGCTGGCTCTGTTGATAGGGCTTGCCTATATGCTTTGGAAGAAAATCATCACTTGGCACATTCCCGTGTCCATTCTGGTTACGGTGTTTGTTTTCGCAGGTATCATGCACCTTGCCGAGCCGGAAAAATATGTGTCTCCGGTGATTCAATTGCTTTCCGGAGGTCTGATGCTGGGAGCCGTTTTCATGGCGACCGACTACGTGACGTCTCCGATGAGCAAGAAAGGCATGTTGATTTACGGAGTCTGTATCGGCTTGCTGACGGTGGTAATCCGTCTGTTCGGCGCCTATCCGGAAGGCATGTCGTTTGCCATCCTGATAATGAATGCGTTCACTCCGCTGATTAACACCTATTGTAAACCTAAACGCTTTGGGGAGGTAGCGAAGAAGAAATGAAAAAGTTACAATCATCTTTGAAAAATATGCTGCTGGTGCTTACGGGGGTGACTGCCGTTTCCGTAGCCTTGCTTGCTTATGTGAATGAACTCACAAAAGGGCCTATCGCGGAGGCGAACATGAAAACGCTGAACGAGGCGTTGAAAAAGGTCCTTCCTGAATTTACGAATAATCCGGTAGCGGAAAGCGATACCGTTTTCAGCGAGAAAGAGGGTAAGAAGAACGTGGACTTCATCATTTATCCTGCCAAAAACGGCGAGAAGCTTGTCGGTACGGCTGTCGAGGCAAAGTCGATGGGATTTGGCGGCGAGTTGAAGGTGTTGGTCGGATTCGATGCCGAAGGTAAGATATATAACTACTCCCTGCTTGCCCATGCGGAGACGCCGGGACTGGGATCGAAAGCCGACAAATGGTTCGGAGCTTATGACCCTGCCCAGGGCGAAAAGGCGGTGTCTCACGAGCAGAGCACGAAATCCATTCTGGGAATGAATCCGGGAGAGGCTGCCCTGACTGTCAGCAAAGACGGCGGGCAGATAGATGCCATCACTGCTTCCACGATTACTTCACGCGCTTTCCTGAATGCCGTGAATGCCGCTTACCAGGCTTATAAGTCGGAAGGGGGAGAGATGGACGCTGCCACGGGAGCCACCCGGAAAACCGGCGATGCGGAAAAGGGAGAGACGAATGCTTCTACGGGAGCTACAATAAGAGTTGAACTTGCTGATTCTGTCAGTGCAAATTAGGAAAGGAGACAGGTATGAATAACTTTAAAGTAATGATGAACGGGATTGTCAAGGAGAATCCCACGTTTGTGCTCCTGTTGGGTATGTGTCCTACGTTGGGTACTACTTCATCGGCTGTCAACGGTATGGGCATGGGGCTGGCTACTATGTTTGTGCTGGTCTGTTCGAATGTGGTTATCTCATTGATTAAGAATTTGATACCGGATATGGTGCGTATTCCGTCATTCATCGTGGTAATCGCTTCGTTTGTGACTTTGCTTCAGATGGTGATGCAGGCTTATGTACCGGGGCTGTATGCCACCTTGGGACTTTTCATCCCGCTGATTGTGGTGAACTGCATCGTGCTGGGGCGTGCGGAGGCTTTCGCGGCGAAAAACAATCCGCTTTCTTCCATGTTCGACGGTCTGGGCATGGGATTGGGCTTTACCATCGCCCTGACTCTGCTGGGGGGTGTCCGTGAGTTTCTGGGAACCGGCAAGGTGTTCAATTTGACTATCCTGCCCGAAGAGTACGGAATGCTGGTGTTTGTCCTGGCTCCGGGAGCTTTCATTGTCCTGGGCTATCTCATCGCATTAATTAACAGCTTCAAGAAGGCATGACGGGCCTTGTGGTTCTTCAAGCCTTAAAATTCAAAATGATAAGAGTATGGAATATATACTGATATTTATTTCGGCAATCTTTGTAAACAACATCGTATTGTCGCAGTTCTTGGGTATCTGCCCGTTTCTGGGTGTGTCTAAGAAGGTGGAGACGGCAATGGGTATGGCGGCGGCTGTGGCTTTTGTATTGACTATCGCCACCATCGTCACGTTCCTGATTCAGAAGTTTGTGCTGGACGCTTTCGGGCTGGGTTATTTGCAGACGATTACGTTCATCTTGGTAATCGCCGCGTTGGTACAGATGGTGGAAATCATTCTGAAAAAGGTTTCTCCCGCTTTGTATCAGGCGTTGGGCGTGTTCCTGCCGCTGATTACCACCAACTGCTGTATCTTGGGTGTGGCTATTCTGGTGATTCAGAAAGACTATGATTTGCTGACCGGTGTGGTGTATGCGTTCTCAACGGCACTGGGTTTCGGGCTTGCGCTGGTTCTTTTTGCAGGCTTGCGTGAACAGATGAGTCTCGTGAAAGTCCCGAAGGGGATGCAGGGGACGCCGATTGCGCTGATTACCGCCGGATTGCTTGCCATGGCGTTTATGGGCTTCTCCGGAGTGGTGTAAAGGCTTCCTTACAGTTGATAATTAAATAACGGATTGGAAACCCCCTCCTGCATGTGTCGCATGCGGAAGGCGGTTTCCAATCTTTTTAATGCCTGTTGTGGTCTGGTTTGCTTATTAATGCGAATCAGGGGTGGGTTTCTCTCCCACCATGAAAAAAGAAAATCTGCCATTATCAAAACCCGTTTTCCCTGTTCACCGGTGCAAACATGGAATTCGAGATTCGACAATGGCAGATTTGCCTGTTCTTTTCAGAGCGACAGCGGAACTATTTCCACGCTTCCTGCTGCTCCAGATTGTCGTTCATCAGCAGTTCATCTGAAGGTATAGGCTCTAAGTAATATTTGTCGAGCCATCCTCTGCCTGCGACTATGGGGTCTTGATAATAATAGAGATGTCCGCAATTGCCCCTGCTTGCCAATTCCGATTGTGTACACTCCTGTTTTGTATCTGGATTGAGGATGGAAGTCATTCCCGTCGGATTTCCGTTGAAAGGCGCGGTAGCATCATCCAAATAGATACCGTATGCCTGTTTGTTGACAAAATAATCGGCTTTCTTCCAACGGCGCACATCTTCCCATGAGAAACTTTCTCCCATCAGCTCTATCAGACGTTCCCGGCGGATTTCCCACAGGACAGGATCCACACTCATGTCACGATCCGGATCAAAATCATTGTCTATATCGCTGACTGTCATTTTACCTACCTCGGCACGTTCGCGCAACTTGTTGATGGTGAGGTCGGCTACAGACTGGTCGAACTGGCTCAGCTCATACATGGCTTCGGCATAATTGAGCATGACCTCTTCAATCTTGAATACCGGTTTGTCGGCAACTTCCATGGGATTGTTCTGATCCTGCTTGTCCCACATGGCATGATGTTTCCAGACAAAATAACCGCTCTTTCCACGCTGGAATGCACTTCCGCTATAAATGAGTTGGGTACCGTTTGCCGCTGCATTGTCATCTACAAATCCGGAAAGTGATACATTGGGCACATTCCTTAGCACATTACCTGCCCAATTGCTGGAAGGAAGCGCCTTGTGGTAGGGAATCTGGTGATATCCTATATTCCAGCTCGGTATGGTGTAGATACCTGTCTCTTCATCATAAATGCCACGTGGAGCAAACTGGTTGATATACTCCATCCACGCTCCGTTGTTCGAATCATCAGGTTTGTAGGAGTTTGAACCTCCGCTCTGGATTACATGGTAAGGAGGCATGACTGTTTGCCATAGGCGCGGATCGCGCATACGGAACGTGCGGTACACGTTGCAGTTGGCATAATCATATTCGGGGCCTTCACTGTAGGTCTTGCTGGCGGGATTGTATTCATAATGTTTCACATTTTGGTTATGAATGGGGAGTCCGTCTTTGGTCAGGTAAAGATCCACCGTAGACTGGGGCATTTCCAGACATGCCGAAGCGATATGCTCAAAATGTCCCAAACGATGCATCTTGAAATTCTCCACATACTTGACGTAAAGCAACACTCCCGGCACGTCCTGCAAGTCTTCTGTTGTCCACATTTCTCCCCAACCTTTACCCGGATGGATGTCCTGAGAATTACCGGTATAGAGTGTAGGATATTTATTGATTAATTCTTTGGAGACCGTGGCACAGGTATTCAGCAATTGGCTTCCGGTGACATAATTATTGGAAGCACATGCAGATTCATCTACATTATGGTATTTGCGCCACGTACCTTCAAAGAGCGCGAAGCGGGACATACATGCCTTTATCACATCGCTGTTGACGGTATTGGGTTCTGCCAATTCATCTTGTATATTATTGATGCACCATTCCAGCTCTTTGTAAATCTGGTCGGCTACATAGAGCCGGGAGTCACGTGCCTTGGTCAATTCTTCCGAAGTTTCGATAAGCAGATGATCCACATAGATAATATCCCCGTAGTTTATCATTAATCCATAGTGGCAATAGGCACGGAAGAAACGGGCGATTGCTTTCAGATGCAGCCGTTCCTGGTCGGTACATACAGGGTCATTGATGTGCTCCAACATAATATTGGCACGACGTATCCAGATATAAGGGTTGAGGTAAACTGCACTGCTTGTCGGAATGGTTACCCTCTGGTCGGCATACGGGTTGGGGATATTACCCACTCCCAGACTGTAATCTGTCAAAATCCCCGAAGAGATGTCACGGGTGGAAGTGCCGTATGCACCACTCACCATGCTTGGTCCTTGGAATAAGGTTGCGGTGCTTCCTCCGCTGAAAACTTCATAGAGAGGCAACAGGTAATCTGAACAGGTTGTGAACGAAACAAAGGCTGTGGCTTCGGTCACTTCGGTCGTCGGGAGGCGTTCCAGGTAAGAGTCATTACACCCTGTCAATCCCAATGCGGCTGTCAATATTATGGTCTGTACTATTTTTTTCATATATCTATGTTTTAATAAGATGAATAATTAGAATGAAATGTTCGCGCCAAACGAAATCGTGCGGTAGAGCGGGTAGCCCCAACTCAGTGTTTCCGGGTCAATGCCGGACGGCAGGGAAGTGAAGGTAGCCAGGTTTTCGGCACTCAAGAATACACGCAACTGTTTGACCATAATCTTATTCAGCCACTGTTTGGGGAATGAATAGGAGAGTGTTACGTTTTTGATACGCATATATGCAGAGCTGCTCAACATGTGGTCATTGTTGCGACGGTTAGAACCGGAATTAGCCACACTTTGTGTCGAACTTCCCCAAATGCGCGGCAATTTGGCGTTCGGATTGGCGGCAACCATATAATTGGGATCATTCGGGTCGGTGCTTATCGGAGTCCAGTAATCAGTGGTTCCTTCGAATATCGGTGAGAAGGCGACATCACTGCTCATGAACGTATAGAACAACTGGTTATTATTGAAATAGTCACGCTTGCCCACGCCTTGCAACATGACGCTTAAATCAAAGCCTGCATAGTTGACACCGAGATTGATGCCGTATTGAAAACGGGGTGAGCTGTTACCTATCACTACCTGGTCACCCGGGTTGTTTACGGTGTTCTTTCCGCTATTGATGGAGTTGACATCATCTCCGCTGTAATCTCCGTCACGCAGGTTTTTGAACTTGTAGTCACCCGGACGCGGACTGTATCCTTGCAGGGAGGCCACGCCGTCTTTGAGCGTCCAGGTGGAAAGGTCTGCAAAATCATCCACCGTATAGAAGCCGTCGTAAAGGTATCCCCAGATTTCACCGACTTTTTTCCCTTCGTACAAATAGGAAAGGCTCTTGTCTTCATTGAAGTTCAGGGAGGTTATTTCCGACTGATAGTCCCACAGGTTGAAACCGATGTTGTAGCCTACTTTCGGACCAATGTTGCCACGCCATGCCAACTGGACTTCCCAACCTCTTGTCCGCATCTTACCTACATTCTGGTTCGGGGCGCTTGTGCCCAACACACCGGGTAGGGCCACACTTTGCGAAAGGATGTCTTTCGTATCGCGCTGATACCACTCGAAAAGTCCTGTCAAACGGTTATTAAAGAGTGAGAAGTCAAGGCCCACGTTAGTGGTCGTGATAGTTTCCCAGGTAAAATTACTGCTAATCAGTCCGGGGGAACCGATGGAAGTTACATAACCTTCGTCATTTCCATTCAGCCATATCGTGGCTTGGGTGTTCAGTTCCATGGTGGCAATGTAGTCATAATAGCCGGCGGAAGCCTGGTTTCCAATGGAACCGTAAGAGAAACGCGGCTTGATTTGGTCTATCACTTTGCGTGTACCTTTCATGAATTTTTCTTCCGCCAAATTCCATGCTACTGAGAATGACGGGAAAAATGCAAACCGCGAGTCGGTGGGGAATTTGGAAGATCCGTCATAGCGGCCGTTCACCTCCAACAGGTACTTTCCTTTATAGTCGTAATTAAAACGGAAGAACCCGCTGCGGATGGCAAAGCTTTTATACTCGTCGGTGGTAGTGACTTTACCTTGTGCTCCGCTCATGGAAGGGATTTCCACCAATGCCTGTTCCTCTGCTGACGTATTATAGTATTTGTAATCATAATCTTCCTGTGAATAGCCTGCCATCAATGAGAAATGGTGGTCCTGAAGCAGGTTATACTTGTAGGTGGCATAAGCGTTGTAAGCGTTACGGGCATCATAGAAATGACGGGCCACGTAATAGTCTTTGCCCGATGGTATGTTCGATACGCCTTCCTGTATGTCACTGGCCTGCCATTTCCCGGAATAGTACGTATAGTCGGTGGTCTGTTTCTGGTAGGTATATTCAAAGACTGCTTCCAGCCCTTTCACCGGGCGGAAGATGGATTTCAGGAAGAAACGAGGTGTGTCAATCGTTGTGTGTCGTGTATTACTGTTCTCGATAATAGCCCGAGGGGTCTTGATGATGTTGCCGTCCGGATCAAGCCCGTCAGGAAGGAAATTGTGAAGGCGGGTTGAATACATCCAGCCACTCTCGTCATTCAGGTATTGGCGTTTCTGCTGTGAATAATTCACTGTGGCTTCTTGCGTGTACCAATCGGTAACATCTGCTGAAACCATTCCGTTGAACGTCATACGGGTATATTTGTCTTTATCATCATAGAGCGGACCGTCTTCTGTATAACGGTTGCCCGACATACGGAAGCGGATACGATCGGAAGCGCCGCTTACCGTGAAGTTATGAGTTTGCTGGAAACCGGTTTCCAGCATTCGGTCATAAATGCTTTTTTCTTTCAGATAATAGCGTTTTCCGTCTTCATTGGCTACCAAGATGCCGGTATCTTCATAAAACGTACCAAGACTGGAAAGGGCGGAAGGATTGGTCTTGTAGACGTTCAAATACTCAAGCCAGGAATCGATATTCTGGTTGTTTCCGCCGGCATAAGTATTGCCCAGGGTTTCCTTGTAGATGGGAAAGAAAGTTTCCATACCCACCTGTTTGGGCGTATTAATCGCACTGATGAAACCGAAATTGTTGTTATAGGTCACTGTGACCTTCTCCTGTTTATTGGGGCGTTTGGTTGTAATCAGCACTACGCCTGCCGCTGCACGCGCACCGTAAATGGCGGCTGAAGAAGCGTCTTTCATTACTGTAACCGATTCGATGTCTTCCGGGTTCAACGCATCGATGTCACCCGGAACGTTGTCTATCAAAATAAGGGGAGATAACGAACTTGTCCCGTCGGTGCTGTTCGAGAAAGTCGCGGAGCCACGAATCTGTATGCTTTTCCCTGTCTGTCCGGGAGTGTTGCTTCCACTGGTAATCGTCAGTCCCGGAACTGCTCCCTGCAAGGCTGCGGCTGTATTGGGTTGCGGACGGCTACCCAGTACCTCATCCATCTTTACCGAGGAAACCGCACCGGAAAGATTGGATTTCTTCTGTACGCCATAGCCCACTACCACAACTTCATCCAATGCCTGGCTGTCTTCTTCCAATATAACTTTTATGGCTGTTCTGCCATTGACTTTTATTTCTTGGGTGGCATAACCGACATAAGAGACTATGATAGAGGCTTTCGGCTGAATTCTCAAGGAGAAGTTGCCGTCGATATCGGTAATGACACCGTTTGTACTGGAACCTTTTTCCAATACACTGGCCCCGATAACCGGTTCTCCACTCTTGTCAAGAACTGTTCCCTTGACTACTATCAACTGTTGATTGATGGTGTTTGCCACCATGATTTCAGAATTGGGAACAGTGTTATACGCAGTTGAAAACTGTACACACATTAACAATCCCATTCCCATTAATCCACTCCGTAATCCGGACTGGCTAATAGATGAAAAAAATCGTGTATTCATAGTATATTTAAAGTTTTGGATGTTTTTTATTTGGAATATAGAAAGCGCTATATACCCCTGAAAAACATCTGGTTCAAAAATTATACTACGATACTTCTCTTGATAAGAGA
>NZ_CAUCSQ010000085.1 GCF_958445495.1 uncultured Bacteroides sp.
TTCCCCTAACGTAACTTTCAAAGGCTGATTATCGGCTAGCGTGATTGCTTGGGAGGCATAACCGATATAAGAAATTTCAAGCACATCTCCTTTGGCTGCTTGTATTTTGAAATTTCCGTCCATATCGGTAATAGTACCGTTTGAAGTTCCTTTTACCAAAACGCTAACCCCGATTAACGGCTCGCCTTTTGTATCTGTTACAGTACCGTTTGCCGTAATTGGAGTTTTTTTCTGTTGATTTGCTTCTGAATTCTTGGCAGAAAGCACAATATGGTTATCTACTATTGAAAAACTGGTATTGACACCTCTGAATAGCTGATTCATTACATTATTCAAAGGTTCTTTAGTGACTTTGATAGATATGACGCGATTTATATCGACATCATTTGTGTTATATACTACCGACATTGAAGTTTGTTTTTCAATCTCTTTCAATGCCGTGTTTAAAGGGACTTTTGACAGATTAAGAGTGACTGTTCGTTCTTGCCCGTACACAGAAGCAAAAGACGAAAACAACAAAAGGAAAAATAACAAGTATGGAAACTTGTGTTTTATAATTTCTTTCATCTTATTCTTATTAATTAGAAATCGTTTTAGGTAAATTAAAATAAACGGTGAATAAAAATATTACCGCTTCTCACACAAAGGTTTCATGTCTCTCTGTTTCTCATTATCACTAAATTTAAAGGTTACACTTAAAACTTTTTTCATAAGCGCTTATTCAATAGTAGTACATTTTATGCTGTAACCTTACTAAACGAAGAGAAGAGTTTTTTCAAAAAAAATAGAGAAAATCAAATTCCTAATTGAAAAATAAATACATAAATATTTGATAAATAGAATATTATACACTTATTAAAATCAGGCTGTTTTATTACCTTTGCATGCATTTTGCATACAATTTATATATGCTTCGATTTATGTGTAGATATAAACATTCATTTTATGTTCAAATATTCGAAAGATGGTGTTTCTGTATTGACTGTATTAGATACCAGACGGGCAAAAAAAAGCGGCTTGTTTCCTGTTAAAGTCCAAGTGGTGTTCAGGAGGAAACAAAAATATTATTCCACCGGAAAGGAGCTCTCGAAAGAAGATTGGGGAAGATTGTTGAAGGCAAAAAGCAAACTGTTGACGGAGATACGGGCAGATATAGAAAGCAGCTTTTCAATCATTAAACAACAAGTTAATGAGCTGATATTAAAAGGGGAATTCAGCATAGAGGCTCTGAGTATCAGGCTAGGCAGACAAATAAAAGATATGAATCTGCGCAACGCCTTTATCTTGAAAATGGAGGAATTGAAAGATAACGAACAGGCGAGTACCTATTTGAATTATCAGAGTGCGTTGAAGAGTCTGGAGAATTTCGGCGGGACATGTATCCCCTTGGAAAGAATTACAGTCGATTGGCTTAAACGTTGTGAGCGCCGCTGGATTTCAGAAGGTAAGAGTTATTCAAGTATCAGCATTTATTTCAGAGCTTTAAAATGTATATTGAACCGTGCGGTACATGACGGTATCTTGAAAGAGTCATCATTTCCTTTCGGGAAAAACAAATATGAAATTCCCGAAGGGTATGGGCGTAAGCTGGCTCTCACACTTCCTGAGATTAAAAAAGTGATGTCTTACCGGGATGATACGAAGGATGTGGAAGAGTTCCGGGATTTATGGGTATTTTCTTATCTGTGCAATGGAATTAATTTCATGGATTTATTGTTTCTTCAATATTCGAATATTGTAGATGGGGAAATCTGCTTTGTACGTTCCAAGACATCCAGAACGGCAAAACATAGCAAAGAAATACGGGCCACAATCACCCCTGAGATGTGGAATATCATTCATAAATGGGGCAACCCGCAATCAAGTCCGCAAACGTATATCTTCAAATATGCCAAAGGAACTGAAAATGCATTTGAAAGAGTCAGGTTGGTGCGGCGTATCGTTACTAAGTGTAACAGAAGGCTGAAAAAGATAGCGATGAATACCGGTATCAGCCAACTGACTACTTACACGGCGCGCCACTCATTTGCTACCGTCCTGAAACGTGCCGGCGCCAAGACTTCTTATATCTCTGAGAGTCTGGGACATTCTAATCTATCTGTTACCGAGAATTATCTGGCTTATTTTGAAAAAGAAGAGAGAATCAGAAATGCACGATTGCTGACTGATTTTAATCTCAATATAAGGTAATGCATGCAAATTGTATGTACAACCGGTATGGACGGCAAAATCAGTTTTAAAATGACAAAAACGATATCCGTACCTTTTTCATATTAATTATTAGTTACAAGATAGGCAGGATACCTATTTATCCGGATAAATCCAAGTTAAATATTATCGTAACAGGTTACTTGGCTATATTCATGCTCAACCGGAAAAATCGTTGATGTACATTTCTCCCAAGCAATCACGCTAGCCGATAATCAGCCTTTAAAAGTTACATTAGGGGAAGCGACGGAGGTTTTGGACGAAGTCGTGGTGACGGCTTTGGGTATCAAGCGGGAGCAAAAGGCTTTAAGTTATAATGTACAACAAGTAAAGGGAGAAACTTTGACTGCTGTAAAAGATGCCAATTTTATGAATGCATTGGCGGGTAAAGTCGCCGGTGTCCAAATCAACAGCGGTGCGACCGGAGCAGGTGGCGCCACACGTGTCGTGATGCGCGGTATGAAATCTTTAACAAAAGATAATAATGCTTTATATGTGATTGACGGTATTCCGATGTTCAACACAGGTTCGAGCGGGGGTGACGGACAATACGGCTCAATGGGAGGTTCGGATGCCGTAGCAGACTTAAATCCCGATGATATAGAAAGCATAAGTATGATGACAGGACCTTCGGCGGCAGCTCTTTATGGTTCTGCGGCAGCCAATGGGGTTGTTTTGGTTAATACTAAAAAAGGGAAGAAAGAGAAAATCTCTCTTACTGTATCAAACAGCACTACTTTTTCAAAAGCTTATATAATGCCTGATATGCAAAACAAATATGGAACTAGTTCCGGATTGTTTAGCTGGGGAGATTTAACAGATAAGAGATATAATCCGAGTGATTTTTTCAATACCGGTAGTAATATTATCAATTCTATTGCATTGTCAACCGGAAATGAGAAAAATCAGACTTACCTCTCGGCATCCACGACAAATTCGAACGGTATTCTACCGAACAATAGTTATAACCGTTATAATTTCACAGCACGTAACACGACAAATTTCCTGAATGATAAACTCACACTGGACATAGGAGCGCAATATATTATCCAGAATAATACCAATATGGTGTCTCAAGGACAATATTACAACCCTCTTCCTGCATTATACTTGTTCCCGCGTGGAGATAACTTCGATGAAATCCGTTTATATGAGCGTTATGATACCAATTATGGTTTTATGACACAATATTGGCCTTATGGCGATGGAGGACTATCTTTGCAGAATCCGTATTGGATACAAAATCGTATTGTCCGCACTTCCGATAAGAAACGTTATATGTTAAACGCTTCTTTGAAATGGAAGGTGACCGACTGGTTGAACATTACCGGACGTGTAAATCTTGATAACTCGGATTATCGTAATAAAACAGAAAAATACGCTTCTACATTAACCACTTTTTGCGGTGTCAACGGAGGCTTTGAAGATGCCATGCGTCAAGAACGTTCCTTATATACTGACGTATTGGCTACCGTCGATAAAACATTCGGCGATTTTCGGCTGAATGCCAATATTGGTGCGGCGCTTTATCATACTTCCATGCAAACCATCGGTTTTGCCGGTGATTTGGTAATCGCGAACTTTTTCGCTTTAAACAATATCAATTATACGGCTAATTATAAGCCGTTGCCGGACGGATACGACGATGAAATTCAAAGTGTTTTCGCCAATGTGGAGTTAGGCTGGAAAAGCCAATTGTATTTAACGTTGACCGGACGTAATGACTGGGATTCCAAATTGGCTTTCTCCAAACAATCTTCTTATTTTTATCCTTCCGTAGGATTATCTGCCGTATTAACGGAGATGTTTAAGTTGCCTGAGATTATTTCATACGCCAAAGTCCGCGGTTCATACACAGTGGTGGCTTCTTCTTTTGACCGGTTCCTGACTAATCCGGGATATGAATACAACAGCCAGACACATAACTGGGCTAATCCGACTGTTTATCCGATGGATAATTTAAAGCCGGAGAAAACAAAGTCCTGGGAGATTGGTTTGAATCTGAAGTTCTGGGGAAACCGCTTTAATTTAGATGCGACTTACTATCGTTCCAATACGCTGAACCAGACATTCAAGGTAGATATTCCTTCATCTTCCGGATATAGCAAAGCGATTGTACAAACAGGAAATGTACAGAATCAAGGAGTGGAATTAGCTGTCGGCTTCACGGATGAATGGGCAGGATTCAGATGGGATTCGAATGTTACTTTCACTCTGAACCGTAATAAAGTGAAACGTCTTGCCAGCGGTAGCACCAATCCTGTGACAGGCGAACTGATTAACATGTCGAATATGCCTGTCGGATGGTTAGGAAAAGAGAATGTAGCTCCCCGTGTCATTTTAACGGAAGGAGGTACGATGACGGATATTTATGTGTACAACGAACTGACAAAAGACAATAACGGCAATGTAAAAGTCGATTCTCAAACAGGTTCGCTTAGCATGAATACGGCAGATACTCCTACGAAGGTGGGAAACCTCAATGCTGATTATAACCTAGGCTGGACGAATAATTTCTCTTATAAAGGTATCAATCTGGGCGTTGTGCTTTCTGCGCGCGTAGGCGGTTTGGCCTATTCGGCAACTCAGGGTATCCTTGATTATTACGGAGTGTCGGCTGCTACGGCAAATGCGCGTGATAATGGAGGAGTGGCGTTGAACAATGGAAAAGTCGATACACAGAAATATTACCAAACGGTTGGTACCGGCGAAGGCGGTTATGGCCGTTATTACTTATATAGCGCAACGAATGTACGTCTTCAAGAGTTGAGCTTAAATTATACATTACCGAAGAAATGGTTTAATAATGTGGCAAATGTTACATTAGGCGTAGTCGGACGTAATTTGTGGATGATTTATTGTAAAGCTCCGTTTGATCCGGAACTATCAGCTTCGACTTCTAGTAATTACTATATGAATGTAGATTACTTTATGCAGCCGAGTATGCGAAATATCGGATTTAATGTAAAAGTACAATTCTAAACAAAAGAAAAATTATTATGAAGAAATATCTAAGAAATGTAACAATCGGTACTGTTTTGACATTAGTTGCCGGAAGTTGTACCGGTAACTTCGAAGATTACAATACAAATCATAACCAGATTCATGAAGCGGACCCGTCTACTCTCATGAAGTCGATGATTGAAACAATTGTAAATATTCAACAGAACGACTCGCAGATGATGGACCAGATGGTCGGTCAGTTAGGGGGATATTTGGTTTGTTCAAATGTATGGAGCGGCACCAACTTCGGTACGTTTAATCAAAGTGACGCTTGGAATGCAAATCCTTGGAATACCAATTTCGAAAAGATATACGGTAACTTTTTCCAGATACAGGAAGCGACAAATTCCACAGGCCATTATTATGCTTTTGCACGGATGATACGGGCTATAACAATGTTGCGTGTTGCCGACTGTTATGGGCCCATGCCTTACAGTCAAGTGAAGAAAGGGAATTTTTATGTCTCTTATGACACGGAAGAAGAAGTGTATAAGAATATAATGGAAGATTTCGCTAATGCGGCTGATGTTCTGTATAATTACTATGTAGAGACGAACGGTAATGCACCGCTTGCCAGCAACGACCCTGTATTTAGCGGTAACTATGCCAATTGGGCCAGATTAGCCAATTCCATGCGGTTAAGAGTAGCAATGAGAGTCAGTTCAATATACCCGGATATGGCTAAGGAAAATGCGGAAGCGGCTACAAGCCATGAAGCGGGATTAATTGAGACGAACAGCGACAACGCAATGATGGATTGCGGCTCCCAAACGAATCCATATCAATTAGCGGCAGTCAGTTGGGGAGATTTACGTGTCAATGCGAATATCGTTGACTATATGGATGGATATGATGACCCAAGAATGTCTAAATATTTCAATTTCTCTACATTTGAGGGATATACGCAAGAATATGTGGGAATGCGTTCGGGAGAAGACGGTTTCGAGAAGAGCGATGTTGCCGGCTATTCTATACCTGCCATTACCGGTACGTCCAGACTCTTGGTTTTCTGTGCTGCGGAAACTGCATTTCTCCGTGCTGAGGGAAAACTTAAAAACTGGTCTGTAGGGAGTAAATCGGCCAAAGAATATTATGAAGAAGGAATCAAACTTTCAATGGAACAGTGGAGCGTTACAATGCCGGATGATTACTTGGAAAATAAGGAAAAACCCACTGTTGCGCATAATAATGACCCCAGGGGAAATGCATATACTATCACGAACACTGTTTCTATAGCCTGGGGCGAAAATGAAGAAGAAAATCTGCAACGGATTATCACGCAGAAATGGATAGCAAACTATCCGTTAGGATTGGAAGCATGGGCTGAATATCGCCGTACAGGTTATCCGGAGCTTTATCCCTGCATTGACAATTTATCATCATGCGGAGTAGACAGCAAACGTGGAATGCGGCGGTTAAGATTCCCCTATACAGAGGTACAGAATAATTATACGAACTATCAAGCCGGGGTTTCTTATCTGAAAAATGGAGGGCCTGACAATGAAACGACAGAACTTTCGTGGGCGAAAACCAATTAACACAATCAATTTAAATCGAATAATATGAGAAAGAATTATTTGTTATATCTTTTATTATTGGCATTGAGTTCTCCGTTATGGGTGGGCTGTAATGACTGGACAGAACCGGAAGCGAAAGATTATTTCCAGACTCCTTCCGAAGAGTATTACGCAGCTTTACGCGCTTATAAGAAATCAGAACATTCCGTAACTTTCGGATGGTTTGGCAACTGGACGGGAGAAGGGGCTTCATTGGTAAACAGTTTGGCAGGCATACCGGATAGTGTGGATATTGTTTCTATCTGGGGAAACTGGTCAAACCTCACAGAAGCTCAAAAGAAAGACCTCCAATTTTGCCAGCAAGTGAAAGGAACCCGTTTCAATATCTGTTTTATCATCACTTCTGTGGGTACGCAGATTACCCCGCAACACATTTATGATAATTGGGAAGAAATGGGCTTCTCATCCCAGCAAGCTGCTGTGAATGATTTCTGGGGATGGCCTTCCGACGAATCCGACGAGAAAGCTGTGGAAGCATCCATTCGTAAATATGCGAGTGCCATTGCCGATACTATCAATAAATACGGGTATGACGGTTTTGACATTGATTATGAGCCGAACTTCGGCAATTCGGGAAATATTGTAGACGATGACGACAGAATGTTCATATTTGTAGACGAGTTGGGCAAATACTTCGGTCCTAAATCCGGAACGGGTAAATTACTGGTTATAGACGGAGAGCCGCAAAGCATAACCGGCAGACCTGAAATCGGGCTATATTTCGATTATTTTATTATTCAGGCCTACAAACCCGGTAATGATGCCAATCTGGACAAACGTCTGATTAGCGGAGGTGTGGCTGGTCCGGGACTCGTCCAGACTTACGGCGATGTAATGACGGAAGAACAAATTACCAATATGACTATAATGACAGAAAATTTTGAAGCTGTGGATGCTGCTATGGATGGAGGCTATTCCTATACTGACCGTTATGGAAACAGCATGAAATCTCTGGAAGGTATGGCACGTTGGCAACCGAGTAATGGCTTCCGCAAAGGTGGTGTGGGAACCTATCACATGGAAGCGGAATATCCGACAAATCCCGAATATAAGAATCTGCGCAAGGCTATTCAGATTATGAATCCTTCTTCAAATTCATTAATTAAATATTGATTTTACCATGAAACGAATAAATAGAATAAATCCGTTCCTGCTCATGTCGTTTTTGGCACTGGGCGGATTATGGAGTGGCTGCGACGATGCAAATTACAGTACCCTCGACACTCATGCGTTCTTTCAGGAAGCGTTGAGCGCGTCAAGTACGAAAGTTACGGTTCAAGGCAGCGGTTCAACCAGCGTCACCCTGAATGTGCAAATCAGTGATATGCAACAAAAGGATAATACTTATACTTTGGCGATAGATGAAGGGGTTCTTGATTCATACAATAAATCTAACGGTACCAATTATATCACGTTACCGGATACCCACTACACTCTTCCTGAAGATATAACTATTAAAGCCGGCAATTATAATGCCAATCCTGTTTCCATACAAATCAAGTCATTTTCTGATGAAATGAACGCTTCCGGCGAATCATACGCTTTACCGATTCGTCTGGTAGCCCAAAACGGCAGTACACCTGTAATGCCCATAACCGGCAGTATGGTAATTTTGACAAATAGCATTATGGAGTTCTCCTGTCCGCAGTTTGTCGGAAGCACGGGACTGGTTGCGAAGAAGTTTGAAGAAACTCCGGAAACTTATAATGAGTTTACCGTGGAAGTACGTTTTCAAATCAGCGATACGAACAATCGTAACCGTGCGGTATTCAATACGTCAAACAGCGACGGCAGCAAATATTTATTATTACGTTTTGAAGACCCTCAAAGCGACAATGATGATTACAAAGCCCACTCATTGGTTCAGATACAGACCCATGAAACTTATTTGAATCCGACGTATTCTTTTGAAACTAACAAATGGCAACATCTTGCAGTGACCTACAACGGTTCAAAATACCGTATATATATAAACGGTAAAGACGGAGGTTCAAAAGATGTCACATCCGGTCCTGTCACATTCGGTAAGGTAAGCTGGTTTGACGCTGATACCTGGTGGAGTGGATGCAAGATACTGGTAAGTGAAGCCCGCATCTGGTCCGTATGCCGCTCGGAAGTTCAGATTCAGAACAATATGACTGTAACAAGTCCAAAAACACCGGGATTGGAGGCTTATTGGAAATTTAACGAAGGTACAGGCAATACATTTGAGGATTGCACGGGTAACGGACATACTATTACTACGACGAATACCCCTGTCTGGGTAGATAATATTTTATCTACAGATGAAGCTACTCCGTGGAAGTGATACAATCTAATACAGTTACTATGAATAGAATATTTCAAATTATAACCATTGTACTTATGAGTACAACGATTCCTTTCTTCTCATCTTGTAAGGATGACGAATCGATTAGTGAATGGGATATGAGTTATGTTTCTCTGTTGCCCGTTGATTATTTAAAGCCTACTCCTTTCTTCTCTTTGAAGCATATCGAGGAAGAAGGTATCGAGGGTTCTGTAGAATATCAGTTTATGGTTGTTACCCAAAAAGCTTCCAATCAAGATATAAAAGTCAATCTGGAAGCTGTATGTGATGGCATATCTGAAAATAAAATCAATTTGACAACAAAGACTGCTGTCATTAAAGCAGGAAGCACTCAATCGGATGTAATAACTTTAAACATCGATAACTGGGATGATTTATTGGCAATTAAAGAGGAAGCCGATTATACATTAAATATCAAAATAAGCGGTATGGAAGCATCTGAAAACGTTGTCTTATCGGAATACCGCCAACAAATCTCCATAAAAATCTCCAAGAGCAAAGAGAAGGAAAAGGAAAGCGTATTATTGACCGACCCTTCTAAATGGATATTTACTTTTATGGATGGTGTTGAAAATGCGGCATCCAATTCTGTGGCGGGAACCGGAAATTCAGATGTAGCAACCAATGGCATTCCTTTTTGGTTTACTGTTGATTTTATTGAAGAAAAAACACTCACTGGTATTAAGACATCTCATTGGGGAAGTACTTATGCACCTACCAAAATAGAGCTATTCATTTCAGAAGACAATGATAGGTGGACATCGATAGGACAATTTGAGACTTCTGGCAGTGTTCAGGAAATAAGGTTTGAAGAACGTATAAAAACGAAGTATCTGAAATATCAGATGATAGATGTTCCGAGCCGGGTAGATATCACTCGTTTTTATGTTTATTCGTGGGAATAAATTCAGGGTTATATAATGAAAAGAGGATGGAGCAATACTCCATCCTCTTTTTGTATCCAATAGGGCTGCCACATCTTGATTGTGTAAAAATAAATAATTGCATTTACTTTTCAGTTGCTTTTAATATATTCGGACATTTGAATAGGTACATACTTGCGTTTCAATAGAAAATTCCTATTCGAAAAATTCCTTCATTGTTATTATTACTACATTTCTCCCAAGCAATCACGCTAGCCGATAATCAGCCTTTGAAAGTTACGTTAGGGGAA
>NZ_CAUCSQ010000086.1 GCF_958445495.1 uncultured Bacteroides sp.
TAAGCCAGCAGATTTACAGTCTGCCCCATTTGGCCACTCTGGTATTTGCCCTTTTGCTCTTGAGGAGGTTTGTTTCTCAATTGCGGTGCAAAGATACAACTATTTATTTAAACTCCAAACAAAATCGATCATTTTTATTGCAGTAATTGCACATTCATCTCCTTTGTTACCCAGTTTGCCACCGGCACGATCCTCTGCTTGCTCCATTGTATTTGTGGTAATTAATCCGTAAATAACTGGTATATCGCCAGTTGCGTTTAATTCGGTAATTCCTTGGGTTGCTCCCATGCAAACATAATCAAAATGTGGGGTATCTCCTTTAATTACGCAACCAATTGCAATAATTGCATCAAGATCGCAATTTTCCATCATTTGGTTGGCTCCAAAAGTAAGTTCGAAACTTCCCGGTACAGTTTTCACCAGAATATTTTCGTCTTTTGCTCCATGTTTTTTTAATGTATCGACTGCGCCTTTCAGTAAAGCACCGGTAATATTGAAATTCCATTCGGATACGACGATACCAAATTTCATTGCTTCTGCATTCGGAACGGAATTGAAATCATATTCGGATAAGTTATGGTAAGCTGTTGCCATAGTTAATTAAAAGTTGAGAATTATAAAATGAAGATTTGAGAGTATGAGAGATTTAAGAAGAAAGGCACGGATTTCACGGATTCCACGGTTTTAATAGATAGTCCGCTTAATCCGGTGTAATCCGTGCCTCGATTTCCTTATATAATAGATGGTATATTATTTTTTCATCAATTTAGCTTGCTCGATATATTTGTCGATGTCCATAGCCTGATAAGATTGGAAATATTTATCCTTGATCTTAGTGTAAGCGTTTACAGCATCGTCATATTTTCCCTGTTTTACCAGGATTTCACCAGCTTGTATCAGGAAGATCGGGCTTAATGTGTTGTTGTCAGCTTTGTCTGCTGCCGACAATAAAGTAGAAGCCGCTTTGTCTAATTGGCCAAGTTGTGCGTAGCAGTTACCTGCAGCACCCAAAATTGCCGGAGCAACCATTTGGTCTTTTCCATTGAAGCTGTCCAGCATCTTCACTGCTTCTTCATATTTGCCAAGTTGTGCGTAGCAAATACCAGCATAAGCTTTTGCCAAATTGGCAGCTTTTGTTCCGCTGTAGTCATCAGCAACTTTCAGGAAACCTGTATAACCGATGCTGTCACCGTTCAAAGCTTGTTCAAAAGCATCCTGTTCAAAGTATTCCTGTCCTTTGAAAAGAGCTGCCTGTGCTTTTTCTTCACGTGGTTCAGCATAGAGGTTTTTGTACATGATAAAACCTGCTACAATAATAATCACAGCAACAACACCGCCAATAATTGCGTTTTTGTACTTGATAAGAAATGCTTCCGATTGTGTCAGTGCATCTTCTACGTTCAGATGTTCATTCTGATTCTTTTGTTCTGCCATTTTTATATGATTCTTTTTGTTATTATTCACTGTTTGATATTTCGACTCGCAAAAGTAGTTTTTTTATGTCTACAAATGAAATTTAGAGCCATCTTTTTTTATTTTACACTCGAAAACCACGAAAATCTTGTTACTTTTGTGAACAAATTAACGTGTGTATAATGATACTGAAGCGAATATCCATATTGAATTATAAGAATCTGGAACAGGTAGAGCTCGGATTCTCCGCCAAGCTGAATTGTTTTTTCGGTCAGAACGGGATGGGAAAGACCAATTTGCTCGATGCGTTGTATTTTTTGTCTTTCTGCAAAAGTTCCGCTAATCCGGTTGATTCCCAGAATATTCGTCACGGACAGGATTTTTTTGTCATTCAAGGGTTTTACGAGGCGGAAGACGGAACTCCCGAAGAGATTTATTGCGGGATGAAACGCCGTTCGAAAAAGCAGTTCAAACGGAATAAGAAAGAATATGGCCGTTTCTCGGACCACATCGGTTTTTTGCCTCTCGTGATGGTTTCGCCGGCCGATTCCGAATTGATTGCCGGAGGCAGCGAAGAACGCCGCCGGTTCATGGATGTCGTCATTTCCCAGTATGACAAGGAGTATCTGGAAGCGTTGATACGATATAATAAAGCTCTTCAACAACGCAATACCCTGTTGAAAAGCGAATCCCCGGTAGAAGAAGAGCTGTTTCTGGTTTGGGAGGAAATGATGGCGCAGGCGGGTGAGGTCGTATTCCGGAAACGGGAAGCTTTTATAGAAGAGTTCATCCCTATTTTCCAGTCGTTTTATTCCTTTATCTCTCAGGATAAGGAAACGGTGGGACTGTCTTACGAGTCTCATGCGCGGGATGCTTCCCTGATGGAAGTCCTGAAACAAAGCCGGGAACGGGATAAGATTATGGGATTTTCCCTGCGCGGCATCCATAAGGATGAACTAAATATGCTGCTGGGTGAGTTTCCCATCAAAAAAGAAGGTTCGCAAGGACAGAATAAAACCTATCTGGTCGCGTTGAAGCTGGCGCAGTTCGATTTCCTGAAACGTACCGGCAGGACCGTCCCCTTGCTGTTGCTCGACGATATTTTTGACAAGCTGGATGCTTCGCGTGTGGAACAGATTGTGAAGTTGGTGGCGGGTGACCGGTTCGGGCAGATATTCATTACGGATACGAACCGCGAGCACTTGGACCGTATCTTGCATAAGGTAGGCAGCGACTATAAGATTTTTCGTGTGGAACAGGGAGTAATCCATGAAATGGAGACAGAGCGATGAAACGTAATGACGCAGAACAAATCGGGACGTTAATCAGACAGTTCCTCCGCCAGGAAAGCCTGGAATCTCCGTTAAACGAACAAAGACTGCTGGATGCATGGCCTCAGATATTGGGGCCGGCTGCCAATTATACCAGCAATCTTTATATCCGCAACCAGACCCTCTACGTCCATCTGACCTCTGCCGCCCTCCGCCAGGAACTATTAATGGGACGTGAGAAATTGGTGCGCGCATTGAACCGGAAAGTCGGCGCGACTGTGATTACAAACATTATTTTTCATTGAGGAAAGCCGGTCTACTTATCACCTTTATGCCCAGTTGCCGGAGGTTCTCGTTGGCGCGGTCGTAATAAAACGGGTTTTCCAACTGGCGGTTGTTGTGGGCATCGACCCCGATGATGGCGGTGCACCCTTCGGCAGCAGCTATTTTCCAGAACTCCGGATGAGGGACGGTAACGATTCCTTGCGCCTCATTGTATTCCTCATAACCGATGTTGTATTCCAGCGGCAGGTTCAGGCGAGCTGCCGTCCGGCAGATATGCCTGCTCACCAGTTTGCAGTGGCGGTCAAACCGGGGATAAGAACGCATAAACAGTTCCGGGTGGGCGAGATAAGCGAACAGTCCGCTTTCCATGCCTTCGATGGCGCTTTCTTCGTAAAGTTCGAGCATGTCCGCCGTATCGGTATGCCTGCCGAAATAAGGAAACTTTTCATCCGTGTGGAAATGATGGTTTCCGAAAATGACATAATCCAGCTTATATTCTTTGATGATTTCTTTCAGCCAGTGGATATATTCCGGGAAATATTCACATTCCAGCCCCATCTTTATGCTGATTCGGTCTTTATACTTTTCTTTCAGCGACCGGATACTTTCCACGTAGTCCGGCAGTTCTTCCGGAGTCATCCGGATGTCGGATACATAGTCGGTGCGGTACTTCCACGGAGTATGGTCTGAAAATCCCAGTTCCTGATAACCGCCTTTGACGGCGCTTAAAACAAATTCTTCGTCACTCCCTGTCGCATGTAGGCAGCGGGTGGTATGGGTGTGATAATTCGTTCTCATCGATTGTTATGATTATGTCCATGCAGATATCGAAAGATTCTGCAGGAACTTCTTCTACTAATTGAAACGGAAAACAGATGCCGGCTTTGCAGGCGGAGGGAATGCGCGGTAAAAGGCGGTCATAATACCCCTTTCCCCGTCCGAGGCGGTTGCCCTTCCGGTCGAAAGCCACTCCGGGGACGGCAATGAAACCGATGGCCGCATAATCGGTGAAAACCTCTCCGGCCGGTTCTTCTATGCCGTACGTTCCGGTCACCATGTTGCCAGGTCCCGTGTATATGCGCAATTCCAAATCGTCGCCGGCAACCACCGGAAGCAATATCCGCTTTTCACGGCTCCATTTCCTGATAAATGCATGCGTGTCTACTTCATCTTCGAGAGAATGGTAGAGCAATACAGTATTTGCCGCCCTGAAAGCCGGGTGGGCTTCGAGGGCGGCAAGTATCTTAGCTGATTGAAGCTCTCGCGTAGCTGGCGTGCAAAGCCGGGTTTTCAACGATGCGATACGCTTGCGCAGTTCTTTTTTTCTTTCCATCTTTTTTGTCTTTAGCCTCTTCTTCCTCTTCCGCCGCTATCGGGGCCTGGGGAAAAGCATCCCCTTTTTCAAGTATCTCGATACCTTTGTTTACGGTAGCGTCGGTTTTGTTGAAGTATTGAAGATAGGCTTCCAGTCCCAACATATTATAAATGATATTGCCATAGATGTTTTTCTCCAACAACTTATGCGATTTCTGGATGAGGATGTTTCTTCTTTTCACCCCTTTGCTTTCTGCAAAACGGACAAACTGCTCTATTAACCCCTGATGGCGGAGATAATTCAGCAACTCTTCTTCCGTTTCATACTGGCTGAGCTTCTTCCGGTTGTTGTCCGTATATTGGAAAGTGAACAAGATAGTCAGCCCGCGGTTGATTACCGTAGAAAGATAAGAAGTCACTCCGGTCGTGTCCTGCGGCACGAATATATCCGGCATGATACCGCCGCCGCCATACACCGGGCGTCCGAGGCTGGTGTAGTAAAGCTCGTTCTCATTTTGCTTGATACTGTCGCGCGAGAAGAATTCGCCGTGTTCGTACCGGTTGTATAAATCGAGTTCATAATTACGGTCTTTGCCGCTTTCATACGGACGCTGGATGCAACGTCCCGACGGAGTGTAATAACGTGCGATAGTCAGGCGGATGGCCGAGCCGTCGCTGAAATCGATGGGCTGCTGCACGAGTCCCTTACCGAAAGAACGGCGTCCCACCACCGTGCCGCGGTCATTATCCTGAATCGCACCGGTAAAGATTTCACTGGCGGAAGCGGAACCTTCGTCAATCAGTACGACGAGCGGCATTTTCTGACAGCTTCCCGTACCGTTGGCAAACTCTTCCGCGCGGGGATACTTGCGTCCCTGGGTATATACAATCAGTTTCCCTTCGGGCAAGAATTCGTTGACCATGCGGATGGCAGCTTCCATGTATCCGCCTGTGTTGCCGCGGAGGTCGATAATCAGCCCTTTGCACTTTTTATGGTTCAGTTGCGCCAAGGCATTGAGCAATTCCACATGGCTGGTACGTCCGAACTTGCTGACCTTGACATAGCCGATTTCATCATTCAGCATGTATGCGGCATCGACGGTATTCTGCGGGATGTCTCCGCGCGTGATGGTGAAACTCAGCAACTCTTTTTCTCCGATACGCTTGACACCCAGTTTGACTTGCGAACCTTTCGGCCCTTTCAGCGTGCGCATGGCACGTTCGTTAGTCACCTTTTTGCCGACAAACAAACTGTCGTCCACCATCACGATGCGGTCGCCCGCCATCAGGCCCACCTTCTCGGAAGGACCGCCCTGGATAACGGCGTTCACGTGGATTGTGTCATTCTGTATGGTGAACTGGATGCCGATTCCGCTGAAACTGCCTTCCAGTTCCGAATTCACCTCTTCGAGGTTCTGTGCCGGAATGTAGGTTGAATGCGGGTCTAGCTCGGCTAGAATCTGCGGCATGGCTTTTTCCACGAGGTCGGCCATATTCACGGTATCTACATACTGGTCGTCTACGATTCTTAACAATGCGTTCAGTTTGTTGGAAGAACCGTTGATGATGCCCAAACGGTTACCGGCAAAATGCTTGGCATAGAATGTGCCGATAAGAATCCCGATTACCACGCTGACAGCTATGATGACAGGCGTAAAACGCGAAGAGTTTTTTGTACTCATGTCTATTCCTTTTTTAAGTTCGTCTTATTATTTATTCGGAGAGGATTTTTCGTCCGGTTCAGTATAGATGACTTCGATTCCTGCCCGTTTCAGCAGTTCTATGCCATCCTCCAGGCGGTAATGTTCGGAATAAACTACCCGTTTGATTCCTGCCTGTATGATTAACTTTGCACATTCGATGCAGGGCGAAGCGGTGACATACATGGTGGCGCCGTCGCTGCTGTTGTTCGAGCGGGCTATTTTGGTTATGGCATTTGCCTCCGCATGCAATACGTACGGTTTTGTCAGGTTATTCTCGTCTTCGCATACGTTCTCGAAACCGGAAGGAGTCCCGTTGTATCCGTCGGAGATAATCATTTTGTCCTTCACGATTAAAGCTCCTACTTTACGACGCTGGCAATAGGAATTCTCCGCCCAAATGCTCGCCATGCGTATGTAACGTTTGTCAAGTTCTAATTGTTTTTTTTCAGTATCCATGTTGTTAATTATTTTCTATCTTTGTACATGAAATGCCAATACGTATGTTTGCTGGCTTCCGGCCGGATTATAATATAAGAATAACCCATTGTCATCTCCTATGTATGAAGAGGCATTGTTTAATCCCTTTATAAATTCTTTGGCTAAATCATCATTCTCATTGACATTGGTAACGCTAGCATGAAATTCATTGTTTTTTCCATTAGCACTCCAAGTGCCCGTAAAATCTGCAGTGATAATTCTCCCTTTGACAGCACCATTGGAAATTCTGTTATCTTCTTCGGTTCCTGTGAAAGTTATTGTATAAGATTCTTGATATTCACTCAATATTTTGATGCTTTTCTCACTAAAACCATTCATCCACCCGCCTTTATCCTTTAGATTGATGTAGGTCAATTTCCATGTCTTTCCAGTGAATATACCTTGCAAATCGTCCGAATCGTTACACCCGGCAAACAGAGGAAGCAACAACAGCGCTCCTAATAATTTGATTATACTCTTTCTCATACCTGATATCTCTCTACTCTATTGCTTTACTGTTATTTTTTAATTCCGTTTCTGATTAATAAGGCGTCGATTGAAGGCTCCTGTCCTCGGAAACGTTTGTAAAGCGTCATCGGATGTTCCGTCCCCCCTTTCGACAGAATATGATTGCGGAACGAGTCCGCCACTTCCTGATTGAATATCCCTTTTTGCTTGAATAATGAAAAAGCGTCGGCATCCAGCACTTCCGCCCATTTGTAGCTATAATATCCGGCTGCATATCCACCGGCAAAGATGTGGGAAAATTGCGTGCTCATGCAAGCTTCCCGTACTACCGGTAATATTTGCGCCTCCTTCCAGGCTTCCTGCTCATAAGCTTTCACATCCCCTTCAAAAGGAGTGTTGCGCGTGTACCACGCCATATCGAGCAGGCCGAAACTTATTTGCCGCAGACAAGCATATGCAACATTGAAGTTTGATGCATCTACAAGACGTTTTATCAGTTCATCCGGCAAAACTTCTCCCGTCTGGTAATGGCGGGCGAATGTATTGAGGAATTCCCTTTCTATGGCGAAATTCTCCATAATCTGCGAGGGAAGTTCCACAAAGTCCCAATACACGTTGGTGCCGCTCAAACTCTTGTAAGTGGAATCGGCGAATATGCCGTGCAGGCTGTGGCCGAATTCGTGCAGGAATGTCTCCACCTCATTGAACGTCAATAAAGCCGGCTTGTTTTCGGTCGGTTTGGTGAAGTTCATCACCACCGATACGTGCGGACGGCTGTTCTCGCCGTTTTTTCTGTCCCTCCATTGCTCTTTATAACTTGTCATCCATGCGCCGGCGCGTTTTCCGGGACGGGGATGAAAATCCGTATATAAAACAGCCAGGAACGTGCCGTCCCTGTCGAATACCTCATAAGCTTCCACCTCCTCATGGTAGACCGGAATCTCGGTATTCTTGCGGAAGGTAATGCCATATAAACGTTCTGCCAGTCCGAACACTCCTTTTTTCACCTGTTCAAGCTCGAAATAAGGACGCAGCATTTCCTCGTTGATATTGAATTTCTTATTTTTCAGCTTGTTTGAATAATAACTCCAGTCCCACGGCATTACTGTAAAGCTGTCTCCCTGCTCCCGGCGTGCCAGCTCCTGCACCTCTTCATATTCCTGCCTGGCGGCAGGAGTATAAGCCTCCAGCAACTGGTCGAGAAGTTTATATACGGCCTCGCTGTTTTCAGCCATCCTTCTCTTCAGCGTATATTCCGCATAATCCCGGTATCCCAGCAACCGGGCTATTTGCATGCGTATATTCACGATTTCCTTTACGATACCGATGTTGTTGAACTCGTTATCGTGAGTGCATTTCGTATTGTAGGCCATGTATAACTTCTGGCGTAAATCGCGGTTGTCGGCGTATGTCATGAAGGGGACATAACTGGGAGCATGCAGAGTGAACGCCCATCCTTCCTTCCCTTCGCTTTTGGCTTTTTCGGCGGCGGCCTCCACAATGATTTCCGGCAGTCCGGCAAGGCTTTCCTTTTTCGTCAGCAACATCTGGTAACGGTTCGTTTCTTTCAGGTTGTTCTCGCTGAAATCGAGCGTCAGCTTGCTCAGTTCGGTAGTCAGCCTGCGATATTCCTCCCTGGCTTCCCCTTCCAGGTTAGCGCCGTGGCGTACGAAACTGTCATACGTGTTTTCGAGCAACCGGCTTTGCTCTTGTGTCAGTTGCAGCGTCTCTTTCCGGGCATATACTTCTTTTACGCGGGCGAATAATTTCTCATTCAACGTGATGTTGTTGCTGTGCTCGCTGAGCAGCGGCATTATTTTCTGTGCCAAAGCCTGCAAATCATCATTCGTTTCGGCGCTTAGCATATTGCCGAATACGGAGGTCACCTTGTCCAGCAATTCGCCCGATTCTTCAAAAGCCTCGATTGTATTGCTGAAACCGGCCTTTTCCGGGTTCTGCACGATAGCGTCTATTTCTTCGTTCTGCCGTCTGATTCCTTCCCGGATGGCAGGCTCGTAATGTTCTGTCTTAATCCGGTTAAAAGGAACCGTTTCATGCGGTGTCCCGTAACGTTCGAAGAAAGGATTCAGGGCATTTGTTATATCGTTCATAGTGCAAACAAGTATCAATGTTATTAATAATCTCTCCACAGAGTCACAAAACTACTAAAATTGTAGCTTATTCAGCCGATAACAGTTTGCTTTTTAACAATATATAAAATGAAATGCATAAAAAAACCGCTACGGTTTCCCGCAGCGGTTTCTTATATTGTCCAGGCTTCCGATTAAGCGTTCACTGATGCCATGTGAGCAATCAGGTCGAGCACTTTGTTGGAATAACCGATTTCGTTGTCATACCAAGATACTACCTTAACGAATGTATCTGTCAAAGCGATACCTGCTTTAGCGTCGAAGATAGAAGTACGAGTGTCACCCAAGA
>NZ_CAUCSQ010000087.1 GCF_958445495.1 uncultured Bacteroides sp.
TCAATTCTTCTACAAAATTCATCGTATTACTCTTTAATTATTTGGTTTTTATTGTCTTTTCAGTCCGATATGCGGCAAAAGTACGACTCTTTCTCGGAAGAAACAACTCTTACGCCCTAAAAAAGATATCCCGGACAGTATTACAGACAATCATCCGCAATTCCTCCCTGCCCACCCCGCGCACTGTCGCAGCCCGGCATAATATTTCCTCGATACTTTCAGGACCGTCGTCCGTTTCCAGCAACAAGCGCCCGTCAGGCACAGCCTTCATCGTCCTTTCAGGATAACGCCCCCCGAAAGACAGATAAAACCCCTTCCGCAGCAACTGTTCCGCCTGTTCGGGTTTACCGCGAAACCCATGCCATATCCAAGGCTGGACCGGGTGAAGCTCTCTTTTCAAAGCCAATAATTCGTCCGCCGCCTTCACACAATGGATAATCAACGGCAATCCATATTCCTCCGACAACTCTATTTGCCTCTTAAACACCGCCGACTGAAATTCCATCGAAGCTCCTGCCAACTTATCCAGCCCCGCTTCACCTACGGCTATAAGCCGTTTCGCCTCAAGCAATTCCCGCAAAAGCCCCAATTGGCGCCCGGCATCACTCCCCGTCAAGTCCCACGGATGAATCCCGGCAGAATAATAACCTCCCTCCCCACAAACGGATACACCTTCCCCGCAAACAAGCGCCCCCTCACCGCAAACGGGAATCCCGGAATCTTCCGCCGCCGTATGCAACGGAGAATCCGCCGATAAACGGCAATTGACAATTGCCCCTTCCCGGCCGGAGACGCCGGGCAACCTGTGAGTATGGACATCCAATATCCTGCATGCATTCTTTTCCACCGCCTTCACCTTTCAAACCGTTCAAGGCACGGGGTCATATCCGGAGCCTCCCCAAGGGTGACACCTCAGAATACGCCTCACAGCCAGATAAAAACCTTTCACAGGGCCATGCTTCTTAATCGCCTCAATCGCATAAACAGAACAAGTCGGAGTAAACCGGCAAGAAGGAGGGGTCAAAGGGGATATGCAAATCCGGTAGAAATAGATAGGTATCAATAATGCGAATGAAAACACCCTCCTTAAAATTCCCGTCACCAATGTCCGGATACGGGACATCCGGGAAATACGAGGCTTCATAAAGACAGTTTCTCGGAAATACGCAAAAGCGCTATTCTCATTTTCTCTTCCAACTGGGCGGTAACTACCGGTTCATCCGACAAATAGATAAAAGCAACCGCCAGATGTTTCCCCCGGCCTGACAACCCGTCCGTCAGAAGATGTTTATTCCTGCGGTAGGCCTCACGTATCTGCCGTTTCACCCGGTTACGTTCCACCGCCCGCTTAAAACGCCGTTTCGATACGCTGACAAGTATCGAAACAGGAGCTTCCCCTTCATCGACAGGCATATATACAACACGTATCGGAAAGATGGAAAACGACTTGGACGCGCCGCCTTCAAACATCTTTCCGATTAAAATTTTACGATTCAGCCTTTCAGCCTTGCACAAAGTATATATACCCACTCTGCAGTTTACTTATTGTTTTCCTTGATAAACATGTCAAGCGCAGCCGTCATCGACGGAGCCTGTACCGTAGGAGCTTCCAGGTCCAAACGGAGTCCCGCATCGCGTACAGCCTGTGCGGTAGTAGAACCGAATGTGCCGATTTTAATTTCCTTCTGGTCAAAATCCGGGAAATTCTTCTTCAATGAAGTCACTCCGGCAGGGCTGAAGAACACCAGCATATCATAATCGAATTCCTCGTCCGGCGTGAAGTCGTTGCTTACCGTGCGATACATCACAGCTTCCGTATGCTGTATGTTGTTCTTATCGAGCAGGTTTTTCACGTCATCATTGTGCACGTCCGACATGGGAACAAGATATTTCTCCGTTTTATGTTTCACGATGGCAGGAACCAAATCCTCAATCTTCCCTGTAGCTCCGAAGAAGATTTTACGCTTACGGTATTGCACATACTTCTGAATATACAATGCCACCGCTTCCGTCACACAGAAATACTTCATTGTCTCCGGAATTGTCACACGCAATTCTGTACACAAATTGAAAAAATGGTCGATAGCATGGCGAGAGGTAAATATAACGGCAGTATGGTCGAGAATCGAAATTTTCTGTTGCCGAAACTCTTTCGCCGAAAGACTTTCAACCTTGATAAACGGCCGGAAATCTATTTTTACGCCATATTTTTCAGCGATGTCGTAATAGGGAGATTTCTCTGACGCAGGCTTAGGCTGCGACACTAGTACTTTTTTAATTTTCAACGTCCTAAAATTTTATTAGCAATATATTGTTAATTTGAATCATGCCCCGATAGAGTAATAGACAAGGCACTATTTCAAGAGCGCAAAAGTACAAAATTAATAGGAAAAGAGCGCTAAAATGATGAAAAAAAAGCTTTATCCACTTATAAAACATCAATATTTTAGCAAAAATTAGAATAACAGTTCCGATGATGATAAAGTTAGTCAGGCTCAAATCGAAATAAACCAGAAAAAGCACGAAGGGAAACAGCGCAAATCCCAGATAATATATGAGCGTCGAATAAGATTCCAGCCACATATTTGTCCGATTTTTATCAAAAAAAGTCCATCCCAGAAACATATAAACCAGCCATTTCAGCAAGAAATAAGAAAGGCAGGAACCGATGTAAATACCCAGCAGCAGGAGAGGGGATACGGAGTCCATCAATACAGGAGACACATCATGAAAATAATTGAAAAAAGCAATCCCCGACAACACGCAGGTCTGCACGACAAGCACAAGAAGATAACGCATATCCGCCGCCGTAGTGGTATCGAAAATACTGGTCCGTTCCCGATGCAGCACAAAGTCCTTTACCTGCTGCGACAAAAACTTCTTACCCCGTGCCAAAGCGATGGAAGAAAGGAAAAAGCAGACCAGCAACGTCAATGCGACAGCATCGTCCGTGCGGGGAGAATAGGGGATAGGAGTCCCCTCAAAACCGGAGACAACCTCCTGCGCCGGACGGAGTTCCGCCGATTGAAAACCGGCACTGTCCGCCCCTGCCGTAACAACGCTCCCCTGCGGGAAAAACGCCAAAGTATCCGTAGCAGACCGGGAACTTGAAACATCAACCGTCATATAGCTGCAAATTTACGAATGGAGACATCCCACGCCGGAGTCGTATAAAGCAACTCCACCGCCTCCTCCGGCGTCTGAGCCACCTTCCAGATATCACCGTGCTGACGGCGCATAAAGTTTTCGTCAATCGCCCTCTCAAGCATTTCGAGCAACGGGTCAAAGAAAGCGTTCACATTCAGAATAACGATAGGATTGAGATATAACCCCAACTGCTTCCAGGTAATTATCTCGAGCAATTCCTCAAGCGTGCCGCATCCGCCGGGCAAAGCGATGATGCCGTCGCTCAACCCCGCCATCCTCTGCTTCCGTTCATGCATGGACTCCACCTCAATCAGTTCCGTAAGTCCCGTATGATGCCAGCCCTGTTCCACCATAAAACGGGGAATGACACCCGTCACCTCACCGCCACCCTTCAATACGGCATCGGCAACGCAACGCATCAACCCGATGCTGCCCGCCCCGTTAATCAGGCGGATACGGCGTCCGGCAAGCAAACGGCCGAGCTCCCCGGCCGCCTCAAAATAAACAGGAGCTATCTTCGTGCTGGAAGCACTATATACGCATACGGAATGTATCTGGTTCATCATTTATGTGATATTATGATTGCACGTGCAAAAATACGAAAAAATAATGAAGGGAAGCACCCTGCCCGTTACATTAAATGAAATGAAACAACCTGCCGCAATCCGTAAGCCGCAAATAAAACAATCCCCTTGTTCCAGTCCCGATTCATGAGAATACAAAGAACGGGCAAGAGGACGAATCTTAAAAGAGTCCCGACAGGCAAGACACCCTGTTTCCGGAATCCATTCCGGGAAACGTCCTTTTCCGTTCCCCCAGAAAACCATCCGGCCCTATCCCCAAGGCAACCCCTCGTTAAATCAAGCCGGCATCTTCTTTTCAAACGAACAAAAGACGGTTCCCCATCGCTACCTACAAACCGAAAGCAGCTTTAATCTTATCTACATAATCCAGCTTTTCCCATGTAAAGAGCTCCACTTCCACCGTCTTGTCCCCTTCATAACGGGAAGAGAACGTTTTCGTCACCATCTGCGGCTCACGTCCCATGTGACCGTAGGCAGCCGTTTCCTGATAAATCGGGTTACGAAGTTTCAGACGTTCCTCAATCGCTTTCGGGCGAAGGTCGAACAAACGGTCGATAACACGCGCAATTTCCCCGTCAGTCATATTCACGTGGGAACGCCCGTAAGTATCCACATAGATATTAATCGGGCGGGGAACCCCAATGGCATAACTTACCTGCACAAGCATCTCATCCGCCACACCTGCCGCTACCATATTCTTGGCAATATGACGGGCCGCATAAGCAGCGCTACGGTCCACCTTGCTAGGGTCTTTCCCGGAAAATGCACCGCCGCCGTGTGCGCCCTTGCCGCCGTAAGTATCGACGATTATCTTACGCCCCGTCAATCCGGTATCTCCGTGAGGTCCTCCGATTACGAATTTCCCGGTCGGATTGACATGATAAACAATCTTATCATTAAACAGCGCCAGCACCTTATCGTGGTGGATAGAAGCAATCACGCGGGGCATCAGAATCCCGACCACATCCCGGCGGATGACAGACAACATCTTCTCGTCGGCCTCCAGCCGGGCAGCTTCCGAATCATCCTCCGGCCGGATAAAATCATCATGCTGGGTGGAAACGACAATCGTATCAATGCGGACCGGAGTCCCGTTATCGTCATATTCAATAGTAACCTGGCTCTTCGCATCCGGACGGAGATAAGTCATCACCTTCCCCTCCCGGCGGATATCCGCCAATACCAGCAAAATACGGTGCGCCAAATCAAGAGAAAGCGGCATATAGTTTTCCGTTTCGTTCGTTGCATAACCGAACATCATTCCCTGGTCGCCCGCCCCCTGTTCCATCGGGTCCCGGCGTTCCACGCCCCGGTTGATATCGGGACTCTGCTCATGAATGGCGGAAAGCACGCCGCAAGAATTACTCTCAAACATGTATTCCCCCTTGGTATAACCGATTTTCTTTATCACCTCGCGCGCAATGAGCTGGAGGTCAACATACGCTTTTGTTTTCACTTCACCCGCCAATACCACCTGTCCGGTAGTCACTAGTGTTTCGCAAGCTACTTTCGAACTGGGGTCATAAGCCAACAGTTTGTCAAGCACGGCATCCGATATTTGATCGGCTACCTTATCGGGGTGTCCTTCCGACACCGATTCGGATGTAAATAAGTATCCCATCTTCTTTAATTATAATTTATGAGTTATGACTTGAAACGGCAGGAGAGAAGAGCCTTGCAAAGAGAAGCCGAAAAGGCGTCGATAAGACGTGTTTTAGCATTTTTTTCCGTGGTTGCAAGCTACTCAAATCTGTCCACACTCTCATTTCGGCTACAAAGATAAAGAGATTTCGGAGATTATGAGTATCTTTGGGCAATATTTAACACATAAATAAATTTAAAATGATTCTAAATAAGAAACTAAAAACACTTTTCGTACTGGCGCTTTATGTAGGATTTACCATTGCCGCCTACGCCATTGCCTGCCATTTCATGAAAATCGAATTCCAGGAAATCCATTTGTTATACGCTATCCTGGTAGGATGCATCGCCTACCTGCCGCGTTTCATTGCCGAAAGAAAGAAAAAATAAAAGAACCTTATCCCCTCAGAAAAAGCCCCGGAAGACCCGTCCGGGAAACCCTGTATGCACCTCCTTCAACAGACATAGAAACGGAACATCCGCCGGTATCCCAAGGTAGCGGCAGGGGAGCCCCTGAATTCCGGGCCCCTTCGAGATGCCGGCAAAAGCTTCAACACCCGTCCAGAATCTCCTTCATCGTCCTTTTCAGTACCGGATGCACCAGGCCGGGAGCAATCTCCGCCAACGGGCGCATCACAAAATCCCGTTCCGCCATCAAAGGGTGGGGAAGAGTCAACCCCGCCCCGGAAGGCAAGACGGCAGAAACCTGCAAATCATCGTAAAGCAACAGGTCGATATCAATCAGGCGGTCGCTATACACCCCGCCGGCAGACTTCTCCGTACGCCCCAGTTCCCGTTCAATCGCCTGCGTTTCCCGCAATACCTCCAAAGGGGGCAAATCCGTATCTATGCAAGCGGCCGCATTCAAGAAACTATGTTCCGAAGCGAATCCCCAAGGAGCAGTGACATAAAAAGCAGACAGGGAAACGACTTTCCCTACCTGCTCCTCTATCTTTCGCACGGCCTCCCGGAGATTCTGCTCCTTATCACCCAGATTAGTGCCGAGCCCTACATACACTTTCGCCATTATTTATCCAGAATCAGCATGGCGTCTCCATAAGTACCGAAACGGTATCCCTCCTTCAACGCCACATGATAAGCATCCATCACCTGCTCATAACCGCCGAAAGCAGCCACAATCATCAGTAATGTAGAAAGCGGCATGTGGAAATTGGAAATCATCGAGTCAGCCACCGTAAACTCATACGGCGGGAAGATAAACTTATTCGTCCACCCCTCAAACTCCTTCAAATGGCCGTCGGTACTGACCGCACTCTCAATGGCCCGCATCACCGTCGTGCCCACCGCACACACGCTCTTACCGTTATCTTTGGCACGATTGACAGTCCTCACGGCATCCTCGTCCACAAACATCTGTTCCGAATCCATCTTATGCTTCGTCAAGTCCTCCACATCAATATCCCGGAAATTACCCAAACCGGCGTGCAAAGTAATATAAGCAAAATCTATACCCTTAATCTCCAGCCGCTTCATCAACTCACGGCTGAAATGCAGGCTCGCGGTCGGTGCGGTCACCGCACCCTCTTTCCTCGCAAAGATAGACTGGAAACGTTCCGCATCCTCAGGTTCCACGGGGCGGTTGATGATAGAGTGGGGGAGCGGAGTCTCGCCCAAAGCATATAAAGCCTTCTTGAACTCATCGTGCGGGCCGTCATACAGGAAACGAAGCGTACGGCCACGCGAAGTCGTATTATCAATAACCTCGGCCACCATCGAATCGTCCGGGCCGAAATACAACTTATTGCCGATACGGATTTTACGTGCCGGGTCCACCAGCACATCCCACAGCCTCAGTTCTTCATTCAACTCACGCAACAAGAACACCTCGATACGAGCCCCCGTCTTTTCTTTATTACCATACAAGCGGGCAGGAAACACTTTCGTATCGTTGAATATAAACACATCCTTATCATCGAAGTAGTTCAACACATCCTTGAACATCTTGTGTTCAATCGCACCGGTACTACGATGCAACACCATCAAACGCGATTCATCCCTGTACTTCGTAGGATGCAAAGCGATTTTGTCCTCAGGCAATTTAAATTTGAATTGTGATAGCTTCATATCTATTCCTTATTACGTTAATTATTATCTTCATCATTTTCTATCTCCTGCCGGTCAATCCATTCCTTGAACCCTTCCGGGTCCAGGCAATCCTCCAACCGGACATCCCCCACACGAGTACGGACCAACCCCGTAAGATGAGCTCCGCTATGCAACGCCTCCCCGATGTCACGCGCCAGCGCACGGATATAAGTTCCCTTGCTGCATACCACCCGAATCCGTATCGCCGGTTCCGGCCCGTCCAGGCAACAATCCAGCAACTCGATTTCATCAATCACCAGCCGCTTCGGTTTCAATTCGACCTCCTCGCCCTTACGCGCCAGCTCATACGCACGCTTACCCTCCACCATACAGGCGGAGAAAGCAGGAGGCACCTGCTCTATCGTACCGGTAAAACGCCTCAGGACATCCTCCACCAGCTCCCTTGTGATATGCCCCGTAGGATAAGTGGCATCTATCCCGTGCTCCAAGTCGTATGACGGAGTAGTAGCGCCCAAACGCAAGGTCGCGACATACTCCTTCGTATGACCTTGAAACTCCTCAATCCGTTTGGTAGCCTTGCCCGTACATACAATCATCACCCCCGTCGCAAGAGGGTCCAACGTACCGGCATGGCCGACCTTCAATTTCTTCACCCCCATCCGGCGGCAGATATGATAGCGGGCATGCCCCACCACCTTAAACGAAGTCCATCCGAGAGGCTTATTAAAAAACAGTACTTCTCCCTTTTTAAAATTCATCAGCTCAATATAATCGTTACCAGTCCCGCTATCGCGCAATAAACGGCGAAATAAATCAGTTTACCCTTCTTCACCAGGTTAATCATCCACTTGCAAGCCAGGCAACCCGCAAAGAAAGCAGCCAGAAAACCCACCAGCAAAGACAAAGCCGGAATATCGCCTACCACATCCTCACCTCTCGCCATCTTTATGCTGTCCAGCAACGCCTCCCCCAAAATAGGCGGAATCACCATCAGGAAAGAAAACTGTGCCAGCTTCGCTTTATTGTCCCCCAGCAAAAGCCCCGTAGCGATAGTCGTTCCCGAACGGGACAATCCCGGCATCACGGCACAAGCCTGTGCGATACCGATAATAAAAGCGTCCTTCATCGAGATTTTCTCCTTCTGGCGCGGCTTATAATAATAAGAGAAAGCCAGCAATACGGCCGTCAACAACAGCATACACCCCACAATCAGCAGCCCCGAACCGAAAATCTCCTCTACATAATCCTTAAAAAACACCCCTACGATACCAATCGGTATCATAGAAACCACAATATTCATCACATAACGGGTCTCCTCATTCATCCGGCACTTGAACAGCCCGCGGAAAATCCATTCTATCTCTTTCCAGAGAATCACCAGCGTACTGCACACCGTAGCCACATGGACAAGAATCGTAAACGCCAGATTTTCTTCACCCTCTATGCCGAACAATGCAGACCCGATAGCCAGATGCCCGCTGCTGCTCACCGGCAGATACTCAGTCAATCCCTGAATCAGCCCAAGGACCAATGCTTCCAACCAACTCATACCCCCTCCTTATTCCTCTTTTGTTTTAGGCTTACGCAATACAGCGTAAATCATAGATAAAAAACCAAGCAGGCAAACGACAGGCGCCACCTTAATCCTGCGTACACTAAAAATATCAGGTTCAAAAACCGTTTCGGACGACGAAGGTCCTGTCATCAATAGAAATCCGATAATCACAATCGCCATCCCTACCGCCAGCAAGATAAAGTTCACTTTATCAAAGGCAAATTTCTGCTTGTCAGACATAATTCTTCTAATTTCAAATTACTATTTAGGTGAGTTCTATCAATTCAATTTATCCTCTTGTATCAGACAGCAGAACTCT
>NZ_CAUCSQ010000088.1 GCF_958445495.1 uncultured Bacteroides sp.
AAGAAGAAGAAGAAAAGAAAGAAGAAGACAACGTGGAAAATAATCTGGCAGTTGAAAAGTCTGCAGTTATAGAAGATGAGCTTAAACCCAAAGTATTGGGAGAAAGCATAAAGTTATCTGCCGGAGGACTGCGCCGTTCTATCAGTTTGAATGATTCGTTCCGTTTCTCACGTGAGTTATTTGGAGGAGATACAAGTTTGATGAATCGGGTTATCGAACAAATATCGGTAATGAGCTCCTATAAGACCGCCGTTGCGTTTCTTTCTTCTAAAATTAATGTGAATGAAGAAAATGACGCGGTGAATGATTTTCTGGAGTTGTTAAGGAAATATTTTAATTAATTTAGTGTAGACGGGAATATATGGGAAAATTGTATGTAGTGCCTACGCCGGTGGGGAATTTGGAAGATATGACCTTTCGGGCTATTAAAGTTTTGAAAGAGGCCGATTTGATTTTGGCAGAGGACACACGTACTTCCGGTATCTTGCTGAAACATTTTGAGATAAAAAATATAATGCAGTCTCACCATAAATTTAATGAACATAAAACGGTAGAGAGTGTTATTAACAGGATAAAGGCAGGTGAAACAATTGCGTTGATTTCTGATGCCGGAACGCCGGGAATTTCCGATCCCGGTTTTTTGGTCGTTCGTGAATGTGTGCGTAATGGGATTGAAGTGCAATGTTTGCCGGGGGCGACAGCTTTTGTACCGGCACTTGTAGCGTCAGGACTACCGAATGAGAAGTTCTGTTTCGAAGGTTTCCTTCCACAGAAAAAAGGACGCCAGACACGTTTGAAAGCATTGGCGGAAGAACGTCGTACCATGGTGTTTTACGAGTCTCCTCACCGGTTGTTGAAGACGCTCACCCAGTTTGCCGAATATTTCGGTGCGGAACGCCAGGCAACGGTGTCGCGTGAAATATCCAAACTTCATGAAGAAACGATTCGCGGAAATTTAGGAGAACTGATAGAACATTTTACAGTTACCGAGCCGCGAGGCGAAATTGTGATAGTACTTGCAGGAATAGACAATTAAAAATAACTTCATTTAAAAACGTAAAACGTAAACGTATGAAAAAGTTAGCAGTTTTATTTGTGTGCGTAGCTATATTGGCTTCGTGTGATAGCTTTAAAGGAGGAAATAAAGACCTGAAAGCAGAAAATGACTCTTTATTGATGGAACTGAACCAGCGTAACGCTGAACTGGACGATATGATGGGAACTTTCAATGAAGTACAGGAAGGGTTCCGTAAAATCAATGCTGCAGAAAGCCGTGTGGATTTACAGCGTGGAACCATAACTGAAAATTCAGCCAGCGCCAAGCAGCAGATAGCTTCCGACATTGAGTTTATTTCCAAACAGATGGAAGAAAACAAAGCCCAAATAGCCAAGTTGCAGGCCCAGTTAAAAAACAGCAAGTACAATTCTGCCCAGCTTAAAAAAGCGGTGGAAGCCTTGACAGCCGAACTGAATGCCAAGCAACAACGCATTGAAGAACTTCAATCGGAATTAGCCTCCAAAAATATTCGTATTCAGGAGTTGGATGCTGCTGTCAGCGACCTGTCTGCCGTTAAGGAAAGCCTGGTTGCGGAAAACGAAGCGAAAGCCAGGACAGTTGCCGAACAAGACAAGAGCCTGAATACGGCATGGTTTGTGTTCGGGACAAAATCGGAATTGAAAGCGCAGAAAATTCTTAAAAGCGGCGACGTGTTGAAGAGCGCTGATTTCAACAAAGACTATTTCACGCAGATTGATATTCGTACGACGAAAGAAATCAAGTTATATTCTAAACGTGCGGAGTTGTTGACAACTCATCCTTCCGGTTCTTATGAATTAGTGAAAGACGATAAAGGCCAACTGACTTTGAAGATTACAAATCCTGCTGAATTCTGGAGCATATCCAGATACCTGGTTATTCAGGTAAAATAAGGTAAATACGCCTTTCTGGTCTGAATTGCCAATGTGCTGATTCCTGAATCCGAGAGATTAGCACATTGGCTTTTTAATTTCTTGATATAGACGATTACGATTTGCAGATGAAATATAAAAATCTTTTTTTTGATTTGGATGACACGGTCTGGGCTTTTTCCCGTAATGCCCGTGAGACCTTTGAAGAAGTATATGGAAAATTGGGATTTGAACGCTATTTTGATTCATTCGAGCATTATTACGGGCTTTACCAACGGCGTAATACCGAACTCTGGCTTGAGTACGGCGAAGGGAAGATAACCAAAGACGAACTGAACCGCCAGCGTTTCTTTTTCCCTTTACAGGCGGTGGGAGTAGAGGACGAAACTTTAGCCAGGCGTTTCGCGGAAGAATTCTTCGCCGTCATTCCTACTAAAAGCGGGCTGATGCCTCATGTCAAAGAAGTATTGGAATATCTTGCCCCTAAATATAATCTCTATATTCTGTCCAATGGCTTTCGGGAACTGCAATCGTGTAAAATGCGTTCGGCAGGAGTAGACACTTATTTTAAAAAAGTCATTCTTTCCGAAGATATCGGCGTATTGAAACCCAGGCCGGAGATTTTCCATTTTGCTTTATCCGCCACTCAATCGGAATTGCGCGAGTCGTTGATGATTGGCGACAGTTGGGAAGCCGACATTGCCGGAGCTCATGGAGTAGGGATGCACCAGGCATTTTATGACGTAACCCAACGGACCTCATTTCCGTTTCATCCTACATACCATATTCATTCTTTGAAAGATTTAATGTATTTGTTGTAAGTTCTGTGGATTAAGTCGTACTTTTGTGCTGTTTAATAAACGCATAAAAATACATAATATGATGGATAATACACTTCTTCCGTTTGCTTTGCTTTGTTTTACCTCGTTCTTTACGTTGACCAATCCTTTAGGAACAATGCCTGTTTTTCTTACCATGACCCATGGAATGACGGATGAAGAGCGTCAGTCCATTGTCCGCCGGGCTACTATTGTGTCGTTTATTACATTGATGGTCTTTGTTTTTGCCGGGCAGTTCCTGTTTAAATTCTTCGGCATCTCAACAAACGGTTTCCGTATTGCCGGTGGAGTCATCATCTTTAAAATAGGTTTTGATATGCTGCAAGCCCGTTATACACCGATGAAACTGAAAGATGAAGAGATAAAAACCTATGCCGACGACATATCCATAACCCCTCTCGGCATACCGATGTTATGTGGTCCCGGAGCAATAGCCAATGCAATTGTTTTGATGCAGGACACCCATAATTATGAAATGAAAGGCGTATTGATTGGAACTATCGCTTTGATTTATCTGCTCACTTTTTTTATTCTTCGCGCTTCCACGAAATTGGTAAAAGTCCTGGGTGAAACAGGTAATAATGTGATGATGCGTCTTATGGGATTGATTCTGATGGTGATAGCCGTAGAATGTTTCGTTAGCGGATTAAAGCCGATATTGGTAGATATAGTGAGAGAAGGAGCGGCAGGCATATTGAAATAAAGAATATAAAAAACTCAAAATAAAAGATGAGGCAATCCTGTTTTTGATTTGTAAGCCGGGATGATGACAATCCCCTTGTTTCAGCCTGCATGATTGTAAATCAGGACTGGAACAAGGGGATTTTTTAAAGAAGCCTCAATCAATCTAATACCTGTCTCAATGACCGGAATCCGTTCGGAACATCTGCTTTGGCAGTAATCAGCCCCGTAATTCCACCTCCGTGTAATTTGAAGAAACTGTAATGGATTGATTTTGAACCTTCTTTTATTGTTTGTGATGCAGGTTTATCTGTTACCGCCTGCCCACCAGACATTTTCGCTGTACACATACTGTCCGTCACCGTATGCGTCTGCCACATTGGGATTGGCGGTAGTATCGTCAGCTCCGTAAGGGCAACGCAACGGGAATTTTCCCGGATTATCCAAGTCATAGAAATCATTTCCTTCTGCCTGCAGACGGCGCACGTCGTTGTAGGTTTCCGTAGATTCGCCGGAAGCACCCCATAATGCGATATATTTTTGAATCATGATTTCTTTCAAAGGTTCGGCATCGAATAAAGGAGCAATCTTATTGTCAAAATAAGTAGCCGCCTCTTCGCTGCTTATAGCCTTTGAATCATTCGCCGTAATTTTATAACTGTCATTGTTCAAAGCAGCCTCGACACTTCTTTCCATATTCGCGAAGCCGGCGATAACAGCCTCCTTCAGAGCGGCTTTAACTTCATTGGCAGGTTTGTTTAAACGTTGAAGCGCTTCTGCTTTCAGGAATAACAGCTCATGATAACTCATAATCATAGTAGGAGCGGTTTGGGATAACCCGAAGATGGATACGTTATAGTATCTTTGCTTTTGAAGAGGTTCGCCGTTAGGAGCCATCAACTTATCTTCTGTAGCTTTTATTTGATTGCAACTGGCCGAACTTCCTGATACCACAAGCGCATCCACATAGGCACGGTTCAGGCGCGGGTCATTGCGTTCATTCAATTTTTCCCACATACTTTTGCTGGCAGCCAGATATTCCCGGCTATCGAAGAAATCATAACCCGGATTAATGTTTGACGCATCGTAAATTGCAAATGCCGCTTCGTCGTCAGTTCCGGTGAACGATTTGCCGATGTACTCCAGGATTTTATTCAAATCGGCGGTTTTATCCGTTGACTTGTTGAGAAGGCGCATCGTATAACGTGCCTTTAAGCCGTAAGCCAGTTTGAGCCATTTGGCAGCATCGCCTTTATAAAGAAGATCCTGTGTAGAAGGACCGCCGGACAGATGATTGTCGCCTTGGGGCAAATCGGTTATCGCATCTTCCAGATATTGGAGGATACTCTTGTAAATCTCTTCCTGTTTATCGATTTTGGGAGTCATAAATTGAGGCTTTCCGTTTTTTAAAGGAAGAGCAGCCTCGCTGAACGGGACATCGCCGAAGGCGTCTGTCAATAAAGCAGAGTTGATTGCAGCCAATACCTCCCCCATTCCTTTAGTGGTGTAGTTGCCTGCCTGTGACCCGTTTTCAGAACATTTCTCGATGATGATACGCGCATTTTTCAGGTTAGAATACAGGTTTACCCACGTATTGTTGAAAGTAGTGGCAGAAGTCACTTCCGCCGCGCGTGTCTCAGCATTCCAGAGCTGGTTGTAGATTCCGACCTCGTGTTCGATGTAAGAAGACATATAAGAATTCAAATCGCCGCCTATGTTACTGAATGCGGTAGCCGTGATGACATCCGTCAGTATGAATTTGGCAGGTGCATCCTGCGTGTGGTCGTTGTCTTTGTTTATTTCATCCATTTTGTCTTCAGAACAAGCGAACAGCGCACCTGCCAGTAACAAGACTGATGAATAGACCTTGATTGTTTTATATATAGATTTCATATTGTTTCCTTATTTAAAATTTGAATGTTAAACCAAAACCATAGCTTGAAGTTCCCGGAAGAGAGAAGCGTTCAAATGCACCCGCCATGTTATTGTTACCTTGCGTGGCTTCCGGGTCGAGCCCTTTCAGTTGTGACCACAACAGGATATTTCTGGCAAATACATTCGCAGTGATGTGCAAGAACGATTTGTCCAATACCGGATAACTCAAAGAAATCTCGCGCAACTTGATGAATGAATTGTCATATATGCTCGCTTCATCGATGCCGTTCAAAGCATTGAAATAATCGAGAGCGTCTTTACCGGAGATTTTTATGTCGTTCGGGGCGTATGTTATGTTGCCTTTCTCGTCTTTTACCTCTTTTACTGCCGGCAGTTCAAACAGGAATGATTCCTTGTTGCGGTAGTCGGCCGAACGTTGGGTTACCCCGTAATAATCCAATACCCCCAATGTTCCGCTATATATCTGTCCTCCTTGTTTCCAGTCGAGCACTATTCCCAGCTTGAATTTGTAAAGTTCCAGAGTCGTGTTGAATCCTAACCTGAAATCCGGTGCGACCTTACCGATGACTTTAGCCTCCCCTGCCTGCGGAAGACCGTTTTCGTCCACCACAATCTGTCCGTTCTCATTACGTAAGTATTCGCTACCGTAGATAACGGGGAATTTTTCTCCGATGTTTGCACGTACTTGCGGAGTGACAAAACCGCCTAACATGATACTGTTCACGCCTTCCGCCAGCTTGTCTACATAATTGTTCAGACGGGAGAAATTGAATGCGAAATCCCATTTTACATTTTTGGTATTGATCGGATTTACGTTCAAGGTAATCTCATGAGAGTCCGTATGGATGGAACCGCCGTTGGTAATCATTGAAGAATAACCCGTAGACCCCGACAGAGGCACTTCGAATATCTGGTCTTTTACGTTTTGGCGTGAATAAGTATAACTGAAAGAAATGATTCCCTGCAGGAATGTCAGGTCTACGCCAAATTCGTAAGATTTCGTATTTTGAGGTTTTAAGTTCGGATCGTAAATCTTGTAATAAGGAATAAAGCTGGTGATAGAACCTATCGGATAAGTGATAGGAGTACCGGCGGAAAATCCGCCTCCATATTCCGGAGTATAGTAGTAACTCGTCAAGTAATCCCCCGCCATACCTACTTCCGCATAAGAAGCGCGGATTTTACCAAAAGTAAGGATGTCGTTACGCAGCGGTTCAAGCTCTGTGAAAATCCATCCCAGCGATACGGAAGGATAAGTAAATGAGCGATTGTTTCTGGGCATGGAAGAAATGATGTCGTTGCGGACAGTCGCATTGAAATAAAGCATATTTTTCCATGCCAGCGAAAGATTGGCGAAGTTACCTACGGTACGTTTCTTCCTATATTCGGATTTAGTCCTGTTTATAGTAGCGTTTCCCAGATGGTTCCAACCGGAGAAATTGAAATTAGTACCTTCCGCCTCAGTCATTTTAGTCGTATTGTTCACGAATTCGTTACCCACTAACAAGTTGACGTCAAATTCCGGAGTCACTTTCCAGTCGTAAGTTGCGGTAAACAGTGAATTCACCTCGTTGATAGTATAGCTGTCCTGGGTCGTTCTTCCTTTGGAGTAACTTCTGTCGCCATATCCGTAAGTATCATCGTAATTCGTGGTATAAGCGTCCGTACCCAATTGATATTTGATATCCAGTTTATGATTTTCCGTACCGAACTTGGTAGAATATTGTGCATACGCATTTCCGAAGAACCGGTGAGAGCGTTCAATGAATTTATTGTTTTCCGTCGCCCAGTATGCATCGTTAAAAGTAGAAGGACGGTAAGTGTTTTGAGTATAAGGGTCCCCTTCCACGTGAGAGGGTATTCCTCCGAAATCATAACTTGGAGGCGCGCCGTATACAGTAGCGGTAACTCCCTGATTGGCGGTGGATTGTTTCCTGATTTTAGATGTGATGAAGTTTCCGCTGAATCCTGTCGACCAGTTTTTATTTAATTGCGCCCCTGCGTTTAACTTGACATTATAGCGATCCATACCTGTATTGGGGATTATACCGTTGGATGTAGTATTACCCAATGAGAATGAATAATTGCCTTTATCAAATGACTGGGCTATATTTACATTATTGCTCCATGAAGCTCCCGTGTTGAAGAAGTCTTTAGCGTTGTCATAGGCGCGGGGAGTGGCCCACGGGTCCAATCCTGCGGCGGCACGTTGGGGAACATAATACATTCCGGGCTTCTTCCCGTATTTTTGTGTCCATTCATTGTCAGTGTTGCCACCATAGTTCGGGTCATTCGCCAGTTCGGAGATTTTAGGTCCCCATGCCAATGAAGTGGTGGGGTCAAATACGATGTTGCCGTTTTCGTCCGGGCCGCCTTGCGCATACTCTTTCTGAAAGTCGGGAAGAGTGGAAACCTTGTCAAAAGCCAGGCTGGTATTGACGGTGATAACGGGTTTTCCTTTATTCGCCCCTTTTCCGCTTTTGGTAGTAATGACGATTACACCGTTGGAGGCGCGCATACCGTAAAGAGCGGAAGCCGCCTGTCCTTTCAATATATTGATACTTTCAATATCGTTGGGGTCGATGTCTACGGCACGGTTGGCATAATCGGCACCTGATACGCTACCGTTGTTCTTGATTTCCGTATCGATGTCGGCAGTTGATGTGATGGGCATTCCGTCCACAACGTATAACGGAGAGTTATTTCCGGTAAATGAACGTGCGCCGCGGATTGTAATTTGGGAAGATGCACCCGGCATACCTGATGACGGGGTAATATCTACACCTGATACTTTTCCCTGTAAAGCGGAAGACAGGTTGGTACTTGCCGCCTGCGTCAATTGTTCTCCTTTTACATCTTGTACCGCATATCCCAAAGCCTTCTTTTCCCGTGAGATACCCATGGCGGTCACCACTACTTCGTCAAGTACTTCGGTATCCGCTTTAAGTACAACTCTCAAATTAGGCTTAATATCTACCTCCTGTGTCTGCATTCCGATATATGAAATCTGCAAAGTCTTAGCAGAACTAAATAATAATGCAACACATTTATTATCAATATATT
>NZ_CAUCSQ010000089.1 GCF_958445495.1 uncultured Bacteroides sp.
GCTTATCATCTTCATATGCTATTTTACTTTTTAGGGACATTTACTGAATATCCCTAAAAAAGGCTGCTTTCCAAAAGAAGGCAGCCTATGTTCTTTATTGCTTGTATTTATTCCGCAGGATGAATAGCTTCAGACGGGCAAACGTCTGCGCAAGTTCCACATTCAGTACACAAATCCGGGTTGATAGAATAGATATCACCTTCAGAGATAGCTTCTACCGGACACTCGTCAATACAAGTTCCGCAAGCAATACAATCGTCACTAATTACGTAAGCCATTTTTCTAAAAATTTAAATTATTAGTACTAATTTCTTTTGCAAAAGTAAGGCTTTTATCAATTAGTTGTTATACTTCTATGATTAAATTGACTTAATTTGTACGTCTTCTAAATAAGTAACATCCCTGATATCTGCTATATTTTTCGTACTTTTGCAGCCAAATTACTAATATATAGCGATTATGCCTTTAAATTTACCCGATAGACTCCCTGCAATAGAACTTTTGAAGGAAGAGAACATTTTTGTTATAGATACTTCCCGTGCTACGCAGCAGGATATCCGTCCGCTACGGATTGTGATTTTAAATCTGATGCCGCTGAAAATTACAACGGAAACAGATTTGGTGCGTTTGCTTTCCAATACACCTCTTCAGGTGGAGATTTCATTTATGAAAATCAAAAGCCATACCTCTAAGAACACGCCGATAGAGCACATGAAAGCTTTTTATACGGATTTTGACCAGATGCGTGACGAAAAATACGACGGCATGATTATCACCGGGGCTCCTGTAGAGCAAATGGATTTTGAGGAAGTGACCTATTGGGATGAAATAACGGAAATCTTTGATTGGACACGTACGCATGTAACTTCCACTCTCTATATATGCTGGGCTGCACAAGCCGGATTATACCATCATTACGGCGTACCTAAATATCCGTTGGCACAGAAAATGTTCGGGATTTTTAAACATCGGGTATTGGAACCTTTCCATCCAATCTTCCGTGGTTTCGACGATTGTTTCTATGTTCCGCATAGCCGTCATACGGAAATTCACAGGGAAGACATTCTGAAAGTACGTGAATTGACATTACTTTCTGAATCGAAAGATGCAGGTGTCTATATGGTGATGGCGCGTGGCGGACGTGAATTTTTTGTAACCGGACATTCGGAATATTCCCCGTTAACTTTAGATACGGAGTATCGCCGTGATTTAAGTAAAGGCTTACCGATAGAAATGCCGCGCAATTACTATGTGGATGACAATCCAGACAAAAGGCCTTTAGTACGCTGGCGTGCACATGCTAACTTGTTATTCTCCAACTGGCTGAATTATTTCGTTTATCAGGAGACCCCTTACAATATTGATGATATTGAATGATAAAACAGCGTAAAATTGAACTTCTGGCTCCGGCAAAGAATCTGGAATGCGGGATTGAGGCCATCAATCACGGAGCGGATGCAGTATATATCGGAGCCCCTAAATTTGGAGCACGTTCCGCTGCGGTAAACTCTCTGGAAGATATAGAAATCTTGGTAAAACATGCCCATTTATATCATGCACGCATTTACGTAACTGTCAATACCATCCTGAAAGAAGAAGAGCTCAAAGAAACGGAAGAGATGATTCAGGCTCTGTACCGGATTGGAGTGGATGCGCTGATTGTGCAAGATATGGGGATTACAAAACTGAGTCTTCCGCCGATACCGCTTCATGCCAGTACACAGATGGACAACCGTACTCCTGGGAAAGTGAAATTCCTTTGGGAAGCGGGTTTTCGCCAGATTGTGCTGGCGCGGGAATTATCGTTGCGTGAGATAGAGAAGATACACGAAGCCTGTCCGGAAGCCCCTTTGGAGGTATTTGTACATGGTGCGCTTTGTGTAAGTTATAGTGGTCAGTGCTATGTTAGCCAGGCTTGTTTCGGACGCAGTGCAAACCGTGGAGAATGCGCCCAGTTCTGTCGTTTACCTTTTAACCTGACAGATTCGGACGGGAAAGTGATTGTCAAGGACAAACATCTGCTTTCCCTGAAAGATATGAATCAGAGCGATGAATTAGAGCGGTTGCTGGATGCGGGAGTTTCTTCGTTGAAAATAGAAGGACGTCTGAAAGACGTAACTTATGTGAAGAATGTGACGGCCGCCTATCGTCAGAAATTGGACGCCCTCTTTGCCCGGCGCCGGGAATATGCGAGAGCGTCTTCGGGGACTTGCCGTTATGAGTTCAAACCACAGTTAGATAAAAGTTTCAGCCGTGGATTTACACATTACTTTTTACATGGCCGCAGCCAGGACATATTCTCTTTCGATACTCCGAAGTCGTTGGGAGAAGAAATGGGTACAATGAAAGAAACACGTGGAAACTATCTGACTGTTGCCGGAGTAAAATCTTTCAATAATGGCGACGGAGTCTGTTATATTGACGAAACAGGACGTTTGCAAGGATTCCGTATTAACCGTGTAGACGGCAATAAACTTTATCCGCAGGAAATGCCGCGCATCAAACCCCGTACTGTGCTTTACCGCAACTTCGACCAAGAGTTTGAACGACTTCTTTCCCGGAAATCGGCTGAAAGAAAGATCGCCGTAAATATTCTGCTTGCCGATAATGAGTTCGGTTTTTCGTTGACCTTGACCGATGAGGACGACAATCGTATTACGTTGGCCCTTCCTCGTGAGAAAGAATTGGCACGGACACCGCAATCAGATAATCTGAAGACACAGCTCGCCAAGTTAGGGAATACACCCTTCTTGGCAGAACAGATAGAAATATCTTTTGCGGATAATTGGTTCTTGCCGGCTTCGGTATTGGCCGATTTCCGTCGGCAGGCGATAGATAAATTAATAGCTGCCCGAAGAATCAACTATCGTCGGGAGTTGGTGGTATGGAAACAGACAAACCACGTTTTTCCGCAGGTGGCATTAACCTATTTGGGAAATGTGATGAATAGCCGTGCGGTTTCTTTCTATAAAGAACACGGAGTACAGTGTGTTGCTATGGCTTACGAGAAAGAAGCGGCAGAAGATGCGGTATTGATGTTCTGCAAACATTGTTTGCGTTATAGTATGGGATGGTGCCCTGTTCATCAGCGGGTACGCTCGCCCTACAAAGAACCTTATTATTTGGTCTCGAACGATGGCAAACGTTTCCGTTTGGAGTTCGATTGTAAGAATTGTCAAATGAAAGTCAGTGCGGCATTATGAGTTTGCTTCATCACAAGATAGGCGGTATTTGCAGGGTGGCATACTTGATGTTAAGTGTGCTTCTGTTATCTTCCTGTTATTACAAGATGCCGGCTTTGTCTGAAGGGGAATTGCCAGAGAAAACAAAAGACTCATTAACTTGCCTCTATGAACGGCATTACACATGGAATACGAATCTAGAAGTAGTCGATGATTCCGTTTCTTTGGAATGCCTTCCGATAAAAGACACCTTTATCCGGTTGAATAAGGGTGACAGGGTAGTGGTGGCTGAATTTGCAGTTCATCCAGCCGATAGTGTGGACAGCGTTTGGGTAAAATTGGCACATACGCAGGATGAGCAAGGATGGATACGCGAGACAGAGCTGAAAAAGTCGTTTGTTCCGACCGACAGCATTTCGCAAGCCATCCATCTTTTCAGTAATACGCATGCCTCTTATTTTGTGGTAATCTTTGCCTTGTTCGTTGGAGTTTATTTACTTCGTGCTTTTCGTCGGAAGCAATTGCAGATGGTGTACTTCAACGATATTGACAGTATCTACCCCTTATTCCTTTGCCTGTTGATGGCTTTCAGCGCAACGGTTTATGAATCGATGCAGGTCTTTGTGCCGGAGACATGGGAACATTTTTATTTTAATCCTACCTTATCCCCGTTCAAAGTCCCTTTTATACTTTCGGTTTTTTTGTTGAGCATTTGGCTGTTTCTGGTCGTCGTTCTGGCAGTGCTTGAAGACCTGTTCCGGCAGTTGACTCCGGCAGCGGCCATTTTTTATTTATTAGGGCTGATGTCTTGTTGCATTTTCTGTTATTTCTTTTTTATTCTGATGACCCACATTTATATCGGTTATTTATTCCTGGCACTTTTCATCTGGGTATTTGCTGGGAAATTGCATAAGAATATCCGTTATAAATACCGCTGTGGAAATTGCGGGGAAAAACTGAAAGAGAAAGGACTATGCCCTCATTGCGGAGCAGTCAATGAATGATTATGGCTGTCTAAGAAGCTGGTCGGAGTTATGATTTTAAAGTTACTATAAATATTTTTTTGAAATGATACAAGTCAAAGCTGCTAAACTGAAAGAACTTCCCGTAATAATGAACATTTATGAATATGCCCGTAATTTTATGTGTGCTAATGGAAATCCTACTCAATGGATTAACGGTTATCCGTCAGAAGAATTAATTCGCCGGGAGATAGAAGAAGGGCATAGTTTTGTTTGTACAAACGAGTCGGGAGAGATTCTGGGAACATTCTGTTTCATAGTAGGAGATGATTCCACTTACCGGTATATCTATGACGGTGCATGGCTGAATGAAGAACCTTATGGCGTTGTCCACCGGATGGCGACAAACGGAAAACAGAAAGGAATAGCGGACGTTTGTTTGAACTGGTGTTTGGAACGTTGCGATAATATTCGCATAGATACCCACCGGGATAATAAAGTCATGCAACATATCCTTGAAAAGTATGGATTCCGGCGTTGTGGCATTATCTACGTAAAGAATGGAACGGAACGCATCGCTTATCAGAAAATACCTGCTTTAAATTCGTACTGATTTTACCTATGACCTTTTATGGAATCGTTTTTCTGTCCACTGTGCCATTCTGATAACAAGCATTGCTATTGATTAGCCTATAAAAAATAGCAGCCCGAAGCATCAGGATTGGATTATCCTGTTTTGAATTATAGCGGAAATATCCTCAATATTCTGTCGTTGAACCTATTGAGGATACTCCAAGCTGTTACGGGACTTTAGAACCGGCAACGAAGGTCTATCCCAAATTGTGCAGGCCGTCCTTTCTGCATGAATCCTTTGTTCATTGTCTCAAAGTAGAAGGCTGCATAATCCTTATTCAGGAAATTGCGTGCCCAAAAGCTAATCATGGCATTTCCGGTTTCGAGATTCGCTCTCCAGTTCAGCGTGCCGTAGAAAGATTGGCTTACATCATTCCGTTCCGTCCAGTAAATACGTCCGGCAGCGTTATAGTTTGCCTGAAAAACAATCCGGTCGAATATGGAACGCGGACTGCAGGTGACGGCATATTCCCCGCCGACGTTCAAGGTATGTTTAGGGACGAAAGGAATGTATTTGTCGTTGTAGTCGGCTTTTACGGAAAGGTTTCCCTCTTTGTCTTTTTCGTACTCCACATAATCCGTAAAAGTCGCATAGGTATAGCCGTAACTGGCATTCAGGCTTAACTCATTATTCAGGCTGGCACGGAGAGAAGCTTCAATACCGTAACTGCGGCTTTTTCCGGCATTGAGAGTCGTACGTCCCAGGCCACTTGCGGCAAACTGGGAAATCTGCTGGTCATGCATATCCATATAGAAAGCGGATAAGTCTGTCCACAGTTTGCCTTCCCAAAGGGTCAGATGGCTTCCAGCTTCGTAATTCCATGAATATTCGGGTTTGTAGCGGGTAGCCTCTTTAACCTCAGGCACTTCGTCTTTCTTGGCATATTGCTCAATCATAGCGGCAAATTTAGAGAACTCTTCACTTTCTTTTATGGCATCTATCATGGAGTTCTTTAAATCCCCGCTGATTAGGTCGGAAAACATCTGTACGTTGTAACCGCCGGAACGATAACCTTTTGATACGGTTACATATACATTGTTCCCTTTCTTCCATTCATATTGCAGGGCGAACTTCGGTAATAGTTGAACATAATCATCCGATATTTTCCCGGTGTAACCGGCATTGGCAATTAGATGTTCGGCTTCCATAGACATAGAAGGAATCGGCGGTCTTGCCGCCATTTTCATGCTGAAATTGAAATCCGTGGGGTCGCTGGCGGAATGGTACTTCATGCTCATCCTTTCGTAGTCCAGGCGTAAGCCGACCGTCAGTGATAATCCTTTTACAAAAAGGTCATTCCATGCCGACTGGTGAAAGATTGCTGTATTCCAGACAGGTGTATCAAAGTTTCCGTCCACCAATATGGCAGGGTTGTTGACTGTCAGGTGCAAGTCGGGAGCTGCGGAAGGCATGCCGTCAAAAATACTGTTCACATTTCCTTCAATAACATTTTTCACGCCGTCTTCCCAAAATGTCACAGGGCCTTTGGTGTTCAGCGTTTGATATAAACCGAATACCCCTGTTGTCCATTGCCATCTTTTACCGGCTGTTGATTTGAGTACGATTTCTTCGGAAACCGTATTGGATTTTTGCTTTTGTTCCAGCGTATAAATCGCCTTTTCTGTAAAATCCTGGTCCAGAAACATGCGGTCGCCCAAATTCTGATAACCGGTGACGGCACTGAGGATAAAGCCCCGTGTTTGATACTCCAGATTAATTCCGGCATTGGTCAGTCCGCGCCGGTAGCTGCTGCGTTCGTTGTATGAAATCTTTCCGATGTAATCAGCTTGGTCCTCGGTAAGTTCTTTGCCTTTTCTTCTAGCTTCTGCCGTGCCACTTTGAGTAATTCCGGTATAATAATAAGGATAACCGCCTTGAGTGCTATACTCATAGCTAAAGGCCATATCTATTTTCAGATTGGATGTCGGCATATAGATACCCCGGAAACGTCCGCCGCCGGCGTTACTTTTATCTACCTTCTCGTTATTCCGTGCTGAATTTTCAAAGAAACCGCCCGTATGTTCATAAAAACCGCCGGCGGAGAAAGCGAAACAATCGGATATGCGGTGATAATGCGTCAATGAAACACGATAGTCGTTGTAAGTCGCCGCTCCCATCCGTATATCGGTTCCCTGGTAAGTGAAAGGCGATTTGGTATGTATCTTGATGAGTCCCCCCATCGTATTACGGCCGTAAAGCGTTCCTTGGGGACCGCGAAGCACGTCGATACGTTCGATGTCACAATAATTGAAATCGAATGCGGATTTGTCGATATAAGGGATATTGTCTACATAAAGCCCGACGGACGGAGTATTGATACGCGAACCGATTCCACGGATATAAATAGAGGTTGTCAGTTTGGAACCATAGTCCGGGATAAATAAGTTGGGTACAATGCCTGTCAGTTTTTTTACGGAATTGACCTGGTAAGCACGCATGTTCTCCTGCGATAGTACAGTGGCGGATACGGGTAAATCGCGCAGCTTACGGTTTTCTTTCGGAGTAGCGATTACCACCACTTCTTCCATATCCACTACTTTCAGTGAGTCTTTCGGAACATCCTCAGCCCATGTAGTCCCTGTCACCAGGAGAGTGAGGGCAAACATCATGTTTTTTGTTTTCATTCGCAGTTAATTTGTCCGGTGCAAAGTAACGGCAAATGTATTAGTCGGGCAATCCTCATTTATTAGGATTATGACTGATTTTTTAAGAAATCAGATTCGGTCCGCCTCGATGTATCCGTTCATTACGGCATAGATAGTCAAACCGGATACAGATTTGATACCCAGTTTCTCCGTGATATTTTTCCGGTGGGTGATGACGGTAGTCAGGCTGATATTTAGTTTGTCTGCAATTTCTTTATTGATTAATCCTTTGGTAATCAGTACAAGCACCTCAATCTCGCGGGCGGATAAAATTTCCTGATGAGGCTCCTTCTGGGGCATGTCTTTTATCGGATAGCCGTTGTGGTGAGCATGTTGATGGAGTCTTAAAATGTTTTTTACCAACTCCTCTTCAGGCTCATAAATGTTGAGTACGGGAACGCCGGACAGTTGAAATTGCGGGCTATCGCTTGCCAGCACGATTGTCTTTCGTTTTCGGGGCAGGAAGAATGCATTGTGTTCCACATAAATCTGTGCGGATATGAAATAGTGGGCATACATGTCCGGCGTGTCGTCCATGAGTTCACTGAAATGACGGAAAGTGCGGATGGTCGCCATGGGGATGATTTCTTCCAATATGGATTTGAGGCCTAAACTGCTGAGCGTATTAGGTTCAATGATTGCTATTTCAGGTTGGTAATTCATCTGTTCGAAAGTTCGGGTCATTGGCCCGGATTATTATTTAAGGTGAGTTCTATCAATTCAATTTATCCTCTTGTATCAGACAGCAGAA
>NZ_CAUCSQ010000090.1 GCF_958445495.1 uncultured Bacteroides sp.
TCATAAAAAACACCCCAAAAGTTTTTTGTCTAACTTTTGGGGTGCACTTCAAAACAGGAAAGAGACAGTCTCATTTCATTAATTATCTTTTAACCGGTTCGTTTTCCTTATTCTAGTCTGCGGGAACCGTCACCGATAACTACGTCATATACTTTCGGGCTTCTGCCGAATTTCGCTTTGAAAGCCGCTTTGGTTTTCTCAACGAAGTTGTCGTATAATTCGTTCTTAACAAGGTTGATGGTACATCCACCGAAACCGCCGCCCATAACACGTGAGCCTGTTACCCCGTGTTCTTTGGCACAGTCATTCAAGAAGTCGAGTTCTTCACAACTTACCTCATACAGTTTGCTCATACCATGATGAGTCTCGTACATTTTTTTACCTACGGTTTCGTAATCGTCTTTTTCCAGAGCCTCGCAAACGTCGAGTACACGTTGAATTTCTTCAATTACATATTCCGCACGCATGTAATCTTCAGCGCTGATGTCAGCTTTTGCCTCTTCCAGCATTTCCATCGTACAGTCACGCAGGAATTCTACATGCGGATGTTTTTTCTGGATAGCGGCAACGGCAGCCTCACAGCTTTGGCGACGTTTATTATATGCGGAAGAAGCGAGCTCATGTTTTACTACCGAATCCATCAGAACCAGGCGATACCCCTCCGGATGGAACGGGAAATACTGATATTCCAGTGAACGGCAATCCAGACGAATCAAACTGCCGGCTTTTCCGAATACAGAAGCAAATTGGTCCATAATACCGCAATTTACGCCGCAATAATTATGTTCCGTAGCCTGACCTACCTTTGCTAATTCGAATTTGTCAATCTTATTATCACCGAAAAGGTCGTTCAATGCAAAAGCATAAGTACTTTCCAATGCAGCGGATGAAGACATTCCCGCACCCAGAGGCACATCACCAGCAAAAGCGGTATTAAATCCTTTTACGTCTACACCCCGTTTTATCATCTCACGACATACGCCGAAGATATATCTTGCCCAGCTTGCACGCGGAGCATCTTCCTCATTCAATCCGAATTCTACATAATCTTTTAAATCGATAGAGTAAGCTCTTACTTTATTCGTACCGTTCGGTTTGATTTCAGCAATCATACCTTTGTCTACTGCGCCTGGGAAAACAAATCCACCGTTGTAGTCAGTGTGTTCGCCAATCAGGTTAATACGGCCCGGAGAAGCATATAGAAATCCTGTAGTTCCGTCAAAGTGTTTAATAAAACGACTTCTTACGAATTCTGTATCCATGATATTTATGTTTTAAAGGGTAAATAATTAAAGAAATTGCAAATCGCAGATTTATAAATTACGAATTGCGAAACATCCGCTTGGCAATTCGTAATTTAATATGATTGAAAATTTTTATTCTACCGGAATGTCCTTATTTACATTCTTGCAGCCTACCAGACCGTAGAACAATAAGTAGGCAAGTGCGGCGATAATCAGCCAGTAACTAGCCATATAACCTACAGAGTCAGAGATGGACTGTTGGATTAGAGGCAACACCCCGCCGCCTACAACCATCATCATGAAAATACCCGAAGCCTGTGCCGTATATTTTCCCAGACCTTCTACTGCAAGATTGAAAATACCACCCCACATGACAGAAGTGCAAAGACCGCAAAGGACAAGGAATAATGCGCTGACAGGTACTTGCGCCATCATAAAGCCTTCACCTACCGTATATCCCGGCATTGATACAGTCACATCTTTTGGAGTGAAGATAGCGATCAATACGAAAACAATGGCGGTAGCAGATACTACAATCAACTGTGCGCGGCTTGAAACCTTACCGCTGATAGCGCTACTTGCAGTACGTCCGACTAGCATCAACAGCCAATAAATAGCAGCGATAGCACCGCCGATGGCAGCACCGTTTGTCAGAATACCCGCCCCCTTGTCGCTGGCGTCGGCAAGATAGAAATTCAATGTACCCGGAATACCGATTTCAATACCTACATAGATAAAAATACCGATTACACCCAATACAGTATGGCGGAAACTCCAGGGACTGTGAGAGAACTTTTCCTTTTTGGCTCCGTTCTTCTGAAGATGCGGCTCGGGGATAGAAACAAATGAGATAACGATGAATGCAGCAACAAACACGCCCATAGCGACGAAAAGGAGAGGAGCGACGTCCGACATGGCAGTCTTGTCAGTTACCGTGCCGATTAAAGCACCTACAAAAAGAGGAGTCAGCGTACCGGACAAAGAATTAAGAGCGCCGCCAGTCTGGATTAACTGGTTACCTTTGTTACCACCGCCGCCAAGAAGATTTAACATCGGGTTAACCACAGTGTTAAGCATACAAACACAGAAACCGCAGATGAATGCTCCCAGCAGATAAATGATGAAATTTAATTGGATAATATATTCCCCGAAAGCGAACACCTCGGTGCCTGCTCCGAATAGACTGGAAAGATACTGTGTGAACAAACCTAAGAAACCTACCGCCATTGCAATCAATGCAGTCTTCTTATAGCCGATTTTAACGAGCATATTACCAGCAGGAATTCCCATAAACAGGTAAGCGAGGAAGTTCATCATATTTCCCATCATGCCTAAGGTATTCGAGCCCGCATATTCATTCCTCCAGATTGTACCGAATGGTGCAGCCAGATTTGTCACGAAAGAGATCATCGCAAAGATGAAGAACATCGTAATGATTGCGACGAGATTACCGTTCTTTTTTTCTTGTGTCATGGTTCTAAAAAAAATGTTAGTTTATAAAATTAGGTTAGTTATTTTTTAGCAATTATTCTTCTACGGAAAACTTGTAAATAGTGATTTGCTGGTATTCATCTCCGGGTAGTAAAGTCGCCGACGGGAAATGAGGCTTGTTCGGTGTATCCGGGAAACATTGCGCTTCGAAACAGATGGCGCTTCTCGCAGGGAAAGTAGCCCCGTGAGCACCTTCGAATCCGTTCAGCCAGTTACCTGTGTAAAGCTGTACTCCGGCTTCGGTGGTGTACACTTCCATGACACGCCCGCTTTCCGGGTCCTTGCAAGTAGCTGCCAAGTCAAGCGAACCGTTTTCCGCTTTGTTCAATACATAACAGTGGTCGTAACCCGCACCGAAAATAAGCTGTTGGAATTTGTCGTTAATGCGTTCGCCTACGGCATGCGGAGTACGGAAGTCCATCGGTGTACCTTCCACTTTGGCAATTTCTCCGGTCGGAATGGAAACTTCGTCAACAGGCGTATAAAAATCGGCGTTAATGGTAACGATGTGATTGTCAATGGTAGGAGTGGGATTGGAAATGCCGGCGAGATTGAAGAAACCGTGGTTGGTAAGGTTTACCACTGTGGCTTTATCGGTAGTGGCGCGGTATTCGATATTCAATGCGTTGACCTCTTCCTCCAGCCGGTAAGTCATTTCTATCTCCAGTTTACCGGGAAATCCTTCTTCCCCGTCGGCAGAAACATAATTAAACTGCACTGTACCTTCGTCAATCATCCTTGCATCCCATACGCGGGCGTGGAAACCGGTCGGTCCTCCGTGTAAAGAGTTGGGACCGTTGTTGATAGTCAGTTCATGTTCCTCGCCGAACAAAGTGAATTTTCCTTTAGCAATACGGTTACCGTAACGTCCGATTGTTGTGCTTAAGAAAGGTTCCGGGCTGTTGATTACGTGGTCGATACTGTCATGTCCGAGAATTACATTGGCATATTTGCCATTTTTGTCCGGTACCATAATTGAAAGAATGGCGCATCCGTAATTTGTTACGGCTACTTCCATTCCCTTCTTGTTTTTGAGGATAAATAAGTCTGTTTTCTTATCGTTTATATCCTTTTGAAAATCTTTCCGGCTGAGCCCTGAAAGATTATCCTCTGTTGGGAATGTGTTATTCATGTCTGGTATTATTAATAATTTTCTTGCAAATAAAGGCAAATTCTTTCTTACTCACAAATTATTCGGACTAAATATAACAGGTGCTTTAGGAAAGTTTAGCGTTATAACTTCCGGTTTCCTCATTTAGAATGTAATTCTTTTCCGGAAAAAGAAAATTCATCTTCCTTTTGTTAAAAACTAAAGTATTTTTTGTATGTTTGTTCCCGGATTGTTACAATCCGAACAAATTTAATCTAAGTTTATAACAAGAAAAACAAAAATGTATCCATTAAAATTCGAACCGATTCTGAAGCAGACGCTTTGGGGCGGCGACAAGATTATTCCGTTCAAGCATTTAAGTTCAGACTTGAAAGGAGTAGGAGAAAGCTGGGAGATTTCCGGCGTTGAAAACAATGAATCCGTTGTGGCTAATGGCCCGGATAAAGGTTTGAACCTTACCGACATGGTGAAAAGATACCGTGAAGAACTGGTCGGTGAAGCGAACTATGCCCGTTTCGGCAACAAATTTCCGTTGCTCATTAAATTTATCGATGCCAGACAGGATTTGTCCATTCAAGTGCATCCGACGGACGAGTTGGCGAAAAAACGCCACAATTCGATGGGTAAAACAGAAATGTGGTATGTGGTAGATGCTGATAAAGGAGCTAAGCTGCGTTCAGGATTTTCCGAACAGATTACTCCGAAAGAATATAAAGAACGTGTGCTGAACAATACGATTACCGATGTGTTGCAAGAATATGAAATCCATCCGGGCGACGTCTTTTTCCTTCCGGCAGGACGTGTGCACAGTATAGGGGCAGGTGCATTTATTGCTGAAATCCAGCAGACTTCCGACATTACGTATCGTATTTATGATTTTAATCGTAAAGATGCGAATGGCAAAACACGCGAGCTTCATACAGACCTGGCACGTGAGGCCATCAATTATGAAGTGTTGGACGATTATCGTACGAAATACGAATCGTTGAAAGACGAACCGGTAGAACTGGTTGCCTGTCCGTATTTTACAACCTCTCTGTATGACATGACCGAAGAAATCAGTTGCGATTACTCGGAACTCGATTCATTTGTAATTTTTATTTGCATGGAAGGAAAATGCAAAATGAAGGATAATGAAGGCAATGAATTGACGGTGGGTGCCGGAGAGTCTGTCCTGTTCCCGGCCACTACCCAAGAGCTTATCATTACTCCTGAAAATGGAAATGTGAAGTTATTGGAAACCTATGTATAATACGTAGTAAATAGCGATACGTATAAAGGAACTTTTTTTCGATAGCGATATCATATATTACCGCCACAGATAACACCGAGGCTTACAGATTGTAGAAAAGCAATCTGTTTTAATACCGGTGTAATCTGTGGCGTATATTTTGAAAACCTTTTTTCATGCCGGCACATAATTCTCCGAGCTCATATTTTCTCGGTGGCAAACATAAATATACAAACTGGAGCCTGTTAAGATGGTGCAATGTATCCGTAAAAATCAATTGCAACATATCGTTCCAAGGTCATCGTATAATGAAATTTTGTTCACAGTCAACTGAATTGAAACGACCGGGATTGCTCCAATACTTTTTGAAATCGTTTCTGGGTTAAACACAGCCAACTGCGGGGTTCTTTTACAGCGTTCTTGTCTGTAATTACATACAGTATCCCTTTATTTGTTATATAGTAAAACAGTATGTAGAAATTAACAAGGATAGGGCTGAATTATAATTTCACAGCGATACATAAATCTGTGAATATCTCATATAAGCTTTGAAAAAATAGCCGAATACCCTCTGTTATAACAAATATGCAGTGAAAATATCGTTGAAATCATCTTTTTCAATAATATGAATGATAAAATCGGAAAAGTTATAAACCGTTTATATACAATATGTTATACAACTTCTATTTTCTATCCATATCTACAACTACATTTCCTATTACAAAAGCCTGTAATTTCGGGATTTTATAATGTTTAAATATGTTAAATGTTGAAATATACCTCAATCGGTGTACTGCAAACCTGCAAAAAGATTTGTTTTTTTGCCGCTTGCCAAATAGTATATATAAAATAACTAATGTAAATGATGAGTAAAAATGGATTCAGCCGATGTGGAGAAGTCTATATCGGTCATTTGAGAAGGGAGGGACGTTATTCTACGGCACATGTCTACAAAAATGCCCTTTCTTCTTTTAGAAAGTTCTGCGGCACATTTAACGTGTCGTTTAAGCAAGTAACTCGTGACTGTTTGCGACGTTACGGACAGTATCTTTATGAATGTGGGCTGAAGCCCAATACGGTTTCTACTTACATGCGTATGCTTCGTAGTATTTATAACCGGGGAGTGGAATTAGGAGATGCTCCTTATATTCCCCGGTTATTCCGTGACGTATATACCGGAGTAGATATCCGGCAGAAAAGAGCCTTGCCTGTTGCCGAGTTACGTAAATTGCTGTATGAAGACCCGAAATCGGAGCGTCTACGTCGAACACAGGCCATTGCAGCCTTGATGTTTCAACTTTGCGGAATGTCATTTGCTGATTTGGCCTATTTGGAAAAGTCAGCTTTAGACCGGAATATATTGCGTTATAACCGTGTCAAAACTAAAACACCTATGAGTGTGGAGATTCTGGATACCGCCAAAGAAATGATTAATCGACTTCGGAACAATCAAACTTCTAAACCGGATTATCCCGATTATTTGTTTGATATTCTTCGTGGCGACAAGAAACGGAAAGACGAAAGGACTTATCGGGAATACCAGTCTGCATTGCGTGGATTCAATAATTGTTTGAAAGATTTGGCAAGAACTTTACATTTGAGTTCTCCCGTCACTTCTTATACCCTTCGGCATTCTTGGGCTACGACAGCCAAATATCGCGGAGTACCTATTGAAATGATAAGTGAATCATTAGGCCATAAATCTATAAAGACAACACAAATCTATCTGAAAGGCTTTGAACTTGGAGAACGGACGGAGGTAAATAGAGGGAATTTATCTTACGTGAGGAATTGCTGTGTAAGTAAATGGTGAATTTGTAAGATATTGATAACCAGTATTAAAATATGTGCGTTACTTCTTAGGTAACGGAAATAAATTTGACGCAAAGATAGACAAAAACATAGATAGCAAACAAGTATTTCTTTATTTTTTTTCGTTTTATTTGAGATTTCGGATAAAAGACTTCTTGAACATGAAATACCATTATTTTCATGCTCTCTAAATTCTATTGCTTAACTTCAAAAATCTTTCGATAGATATTAAGCAATCCCCTACTTGTACCCTATTCATATCGTATGATTTTCCTTTTTTATTGATGTATACACCCTGTGTATTTATTTCCGTTACCTAAGAAGTAACGGATTTCTATGGGGTAAAAAAGTATGATTCAAAGACAAGAAGGAGCTTTAATTGCTGGGCCTATTTATGGGACAGGGGAAGGCGTAGCACACCCAAGACGTTGGTATGTCGCGTTGGTCCGTATGCATCACGAGAAGAAGGTTTGCGAGCGTTTGGGCAAGATTGGTATCGAGAGTTTCGTGCCGGTTCAACAGGAGGTTCACCAGTGGAGTGACCGCCGCAAGGTTGTGGAATCCGTATTGCTTCCCATGATGGTTTTTGTCCATGTTACTCCTGAGGAGCGTAAGGAGGTTCTTTCTTTTTCTACCGTAAGCCGCTATCTGGTAATGCGTGGTGAGAGCAGTCCTACCGTAATTCCTGACGACCAGATGGCTCGTTTCCGTTTTATGCTGGACTATTCTGATGATGTGATTTCGATGAACAGTTCTCCTTTGGCACGTGGCGAGAAGGTCCGTGTCATCAAGGGTCCTTTAAGGGGTTTGTTGGGTGAGTTGGTCACTGTTGACGGCAGGAGTAAGATTGCTGTCCGTCTGAATATGTTGGGTTGTGCTTGTGCGGATATGCCGGTGGGGTATGTGGAACCGGTCAGAGGTTGAACGTGAGATTCTATTTCCTTGTCCGTTTCCGTAATATTAAAAATACTTTTGGGGGTATAATTTTTCTTATATACTGTAATGGAAAAAACATTAAGGGGTATCGTCCAATA
>NZ_CAUCSQ010000091.1 GCF_958445495.1 uncultured Bacteroides sp.
TGCTCCAACCTTTGTTAACCTTAAATCTAATACTATGAAAAACACGTTGCAAAGATACGGACTATTGGGAAATTTGCAAATAATCCAAGAAAAAAAGTGTGTTATATAACATAGATTAAGAAAAACAGCTTTTGCCTTAACGGTTATTCGATGTTTTGGATGATTATATATGGAGTTTTTTTTATCTTTGCGCGAAACATTATAATTTACTAATAACTTCATAGAAACATGGATAGAAAAAGATTAGGCCGATGGATAATGTTGGCTGTTGTTTGCTTGGTTTTTTCAATGGGAGAGGGGTATGCGCAAAAAAGAGATTTTGCAAATCTGGCCCGATACTCGAAAGAGAATGCCGCGCTTCCACAAGTGTCAAAAAAGGACAAAAGGGTTATTTTTATGGGGAATTCCATCACGGAAGGATGGGTGCGTACTCATCCGGACTTTTTCAAATCGAACGGTTATATCGGTCGGGGAATCAGTGGACAGACCTCTTATCAGTTTTTGTTGCGTTTTCGGGAAGACGTGATAAATCTTTCTCCGGCTTTGGTGGTGATTAATGCCGGCACGAATGATGTCGCAGAAAATACACAATCCTACAACGAAGATTATACATTTGGAAATATCGTTTCTATGGTGGAGTTGGCTAAGGCGAATAAGATAAAGGTTATTTTGACTTCCGTGTTGCCTGCCGCCGCATTTAAATGGAGGATGGAAATAAAAGATGTACCGCAAAAAATCAAATCGCTGAATGGTCGGATAGAGGCTTATGCGAAAGCTAATAAAATTCCGTTTGTAGATTATTATCAGGCATTGGTCGTTCCGGAGGGTAACGCTTTGAATCCTCAATATACCAAGGATGGTGTACATCCGACAGGTGAGGGGTATGATGTAATGGAGCCGTTGATAAAGAAAGCGATTGAAAAAGCGCTTTAGGAATTTATCGTTGTAAAGTTCAGCATATGAATGCCGCTTGATTATGTAATCGGGTGGCATTTTTTTATGAGATTACTGTCAGGGAAGCGCAAGCTGCTGTATGGATATAAAAAAAGGAGCAACGCCTTGCTCCAACCTTTGTTAACCTTAAATCTAATACTATGAAAAACACAGTGCAAAGATACGGAATTGGGGTAACTTTGCAAATTACCAGCCCTAAATCGGTGTTTTTATAACACTAATTAATGGATTGGAATCCGTGTTATAGGTTTATTAAGAATTCCTGTACTCAACAACCATTGTAGAATACGATGAAGGAGAAGAGCTTTTAGCCCCATTTCTCTTTCATCAGGTCTTCCAGTTTCAATAATTCGTCACGATATTGTGCTGCTTCTATGAATTCGAGTTTCTTGGCTGCTTCCTGCATCAGCTTGCGAGTGCGCTCGATACTCTTTTCCATTTGTGCTTTACTCATATATTGTACTACCGGGTCTGCTGCGATGTTCGGAGTGGACGGTTCCACATAGGCGCTTCTCTCTTTTAACAGTTCGTCAGCTTCTTTCGCATTACCGAATACGGACAAATTTCTGGCTTTTTTAATCTGCTGCGGAGTAATTCCGTTTGCTTCATTATAGGCTAACTGTTTTTCGCGGCGGCGATTGGTTTCGTCAATGGTGAGTTTCATGCTGTCTGTTATTTTGTCGGCATACATGATGACTTTCCCGTTGACGTTACGGGCGGCACGTCCGGCAGTCTGGGTTAATGAACGGTGGGAACGGAGGAATCCTTCTTTATCTGCATCGAGTATCGCTACAAGGGATACTTCCGGTAAATCCAATCCTTCACGGAGCAGGTTGACACCGACAAGCACGTCATATATTCCCTGCCGTAGAGCATCCATAATCTTCACACGTTCCAGTGTGTCGACATCACTGTGGATATAGTTGCATCTTACGTTGTTGTTGAGAAGATACTCCGTTAGTTCTTCGGCCATACGTTTGGTGAGAGTGGTGACAAGGACACGCTCTTCCTTTTCGATACGAAGCTGGATTTCTTCCATTAAATCGTCGATTTGGTTTAGGCTTGGACGAACTTCGATAATCGGGTCGAGCAAACCGGTGGGACGAATCACTTGTTCTACGACTATGCCTTCGGATTGAATCAACTCATATTCTGCCGGAGTGGCGCTCACGTAGATTACCTGTTTTGCCATTTCTTGGAACTCTTCGAACTTTAACGGACGATTGTCCATAGCGGCGGGCAAACGGAAGCCGTACTCTACAAGGTTTATTTTACGTGCCCGGTCACCTCCGTACATGGCACGGATTTGAGGTACGCTTACGTGGCTTTCATCAATGACAATCAAAAAATCATCCGGGAAGAAATCGAGCAGGCAATAGGGGCGGGTACCGGCTGCACGGCCGTCAAAATACCGTGAATAGTTTTCAATTCCTGAACAGTGGCCCAGTTCTCGAATCATTTCCATGTCGTAAGTGACCCGTTCATATAATCGTTTGGCTTCATATTCCTTACCGATGGATTCGAAGAAAGCGACTTGTTTAGCCAAGTCGTCTTCTATTTCGTGAATGGCGCGGAAAGTGGCCTCTTTGGTTGTCATGAACAGGTTGGCCGGATAAATTTTGTAGGAATCGAAAGAAGATAGGGTTGTGCCGTTAATCGGGTCTACCTCTTCAATGCCGTCAATTTCGTCTCCCCAGAAAGTGACTCGGAGCAGATTGTCCGTATAGGCAAGGTAAATGTCTACCGTGTCTCCTTTGACGCGGAAGTTACCGCGGTTCAGGTCTATATCATTGCGGACGTATAAGCTGTCTACCAGGCGTCGGAGGAATACATTACGGTCGAGCATGCGTCCCCGTTCGATTTCAATTACATTCTTGTAAAAGTCCGAAGGGTTTCCCATTCCGTAAATACAGGATACGGAAGAAACGACAACCACATCTTTTCGTCCGGAAAGCAGGGCGGATGTGGCGGCAAGACGGAGTTTGTCGATTTCATCATTGATGGCGAGGTCTTTTTCTATATAGGTATCACTGCTTGGCAGGTAGGCTTCCGGCTGATAATAGTCATAGTAAGAGACATAATATTCTACCGCATTGTTGGGGAAAAATCCTTTAAACTCACTGTAAAGCTGGGCTGCCAGCGTTTTATTATGGCTTAAAATCAACGTCGGTTTGTTGATATTGGCAATGACGTTGGCTATGGTGAATGTTTTTCCCGAACCGGTTACTCCTAACAAAGTCTGGGCGGGAAGTCCCTGGAGTACTCCGTCCGTCAGTTGGGCTATTGCTTCCGGTTGGTCTCCGGTAGGTTTGTAAGCTGATGTTAATTCAAAATTCATAGTTAAATCTTAAAAAGTGAGACAATATTCGGTAAAATAATTGAGATAACAAATCATTTTTCCAAATAAATCCTTTACTTTGCAACAAAGTTATATAAAAAACAGATTCATACAATTAATAATACCTGAAACACATGATTTGGAACGAAAGCATTGAGTGTATGGACCGTGAAAGTCTTCGTAAGATTCAGAGCATACGACTCAAGAAAATTGTAGATTACGTCTACCACAACACTCCTTTTTATCGGAAAAAAATGCAGGAAATGGGGATTACTCCCGATGATATCAATGGTATTGATGATATCGTAAAACTTCCGTTTACTACGAAATATGATTTAAGAGATAATTATCCGTTCGGACTTTGCGCCGTACCGATGAGCCAGATTGTCCGTATCCATGCTTCTTCCGGTACTACCGGAAAACCGACGGTCGTCGGATATACCCGTAAGGATTTGTCTTCATGGGCGGAATGTATTTCACGTGCTTTTACGGCTTATGGAGCCGGGCGTCCGGATATTTTTCAGGTGTCTTACGGATACGGGCTTTTCACCGGAGGACTGGGGGCACATGCCGGAGCGGAGAATATCGGTGCGTCCGTTATTCCGATGTCAAGTGGCAATACGGAGAAACAGATTACGTTGATGCATGATTTTGGTGCGACTGTGCTTTGCTGTACTCCTTCCTATGCGCTTTATCTGGCTGATGCAATTAAAGATTCCGGATTGCCCCGTGAGGAATTCAAATTAAAGATAGGGGCTTTTGGCGCGGAACCCTGGACTGAACAGATGCGTCATGAAATAGAAGAGAAGTTGGGTATCAAAGCATACGATATTTACGGTTTGAGCGAAATAGCCGGGCCGGGTGTGGGTTATGAATGTGAATGCCAGCACGGTACTCACTTGAATGAGGACCATTATTTCCCGGAAATTATAGATCCGAATACTTTGCAGCCGGTAGAGCCCGGACAGACGGGGGAACTTGTTTTTACTCATCTGACAAAAGAGGGTATGCCGTTATTGCGGTATCGTACACGTGATTTGACGGCTTTGCATTACGATACGTGTGCATGTGGCCGTACATTGGTGCGTATGGAGCGTATTTTGGGACGTAGTGATGATATGCTGATTATCCGCGGCGTGAATGTATTCCCGACACAGATTGAATCTGTAATCCTGGAAATGGCCGAATTCGAACCGCATTACTTGTTAATTGTCGGTCGTGAGAATAATACCGATACGATGGAATTGCAGGTAGAAGTGCGCCCGGACTTTTATTCGGATGAAATCAACCGGATGTTGGCATTGAAGAAGAAGCTTGCGGGGCGTCTTCAAAGTGTGCTCGGACTGGGCGTGAATGTGAAACTGGTAGAACCGCGGAGTATTGAACGCAGTGTAGGGAAGGCAAAACGGGTGATTGACAATAGAAAACTGTAAGAGTCGTAGATTGCAGGTCTCAATGACGGAAGACGGGCATCGGCTTTTGTCATTTGCAGTCTATTGGGATGACCTTAAAATTGTAATAAATAACTTAGTCTTTGAAGTCATGGTAGCAAAACAACTTTCTATCTTTTTGGAAAACAAGTCAGGTCGTTTAACGGAAGTGACTGACGTGTTGGCGAAAGAAAATATCAATCTTTCTGCCTTATGTATTGCTGAGAATGCCGATTTCGGTATTCTGCGTGGGATTGTATCCGACCCGGACAGGGCATATAAAGCTTTAAAGGATAATCATTTTGCAGTAAATGTGACTGATGTCGTCGGTATCAGTTGCCCTAATATACCGGGTGCCCTGGCGAAAGTGTTGGGGTATTTGTCTGCTGAAGGGGTGTTTATCGAATATATGTATTCATTTGCTAATAATAATATTGCGAATGTGGTGATTCGCCCCAGTGATTTGAATAAGTGTATTGAGGTGTTGAAAGAAAAGAAAGTAGACCTTCTGGCAGCCAGTGATTTGTATAAGCTGTGAAAGGTTGCTCAGGAGCATAAACGATGGACGGTAGTGAGTGTATGGGTCTGATTCGGATTAATGCATGCCGTTTATCGTTTATTATTTGTTGTCTGCTGCTTTTGTTTGTCATTCACCGTTATTTTCCCCTCTTTTGTCGATGTTTAACGCCTTTTATGTATTAAAAAACATAGATTAATTGCTAAATTCCCGGCGAATAAGTAACTTTGCGCATTATTTTAAACAGGATGAAGAAAAATATCATTATAACTTTGCTTGTGGCCGCTGCTCTGACATCATGTGGAGAGTATAATAAGTTGCTGAAAAGCACTGATTACGAATACAAGTACGAAGCCGCCAAAAACTATTTTGCGAAAGGACAGTATAATCGTTCGGCTACTCTGTTGAATGAGTTGATTACTATTTTAAAAGGAACCGATAAGGCGGAAGAGTCGTTGTATATGTTGGGAATGAGTTATTATAATCAAAAAGATTACCAGACTGCCGCCCAGACATTTATCACTTATTTTAATACGTATCCCCGTGGCACTTTTACGGAACTGGCGCGTTTCCATGCAGGAAAAGCCTTATTCTTGGATACTCCGGAACCGCGTCTGGACCAGTCCAGTACTTATCAGGCTATCCAGCAGTTGCAGATGTTTATGGAATATTTTCCGGGCAGTACTAAGAAACAAGAGGCACAGGATATGATTTTTGCTTTGCAGGATAAATTGGTATTGAAGGAACTTTATTCGGCAAAGTTGTATTATAATTTAGGTAATTACCTGGGTAATAATTATGAATCTTGTGTGATAACTGCGCAAAATGCATTGAAGGATTATCCGTATACCGATTATCGTGAGGAACTTTCCATCTTGATTCTCCGTGCAAGATATGAAATGGCTATCTATAGCGTGGAGGATAAGAAAGCTGACCGTTATCGTGAGACGATTGACGAATATTATGCTTTCAGGAATGAATTTCCGGAGAGTAAATATTTGAAAGAGGCGGAGAAAATATTTAGCGAATCACAAAAAGTAATTAAAGACTAAATTTAAATAGATTTTATGGACTACAAAAAAACGAATGCTCCTACTACGACGGTAACCCGTGACATGATGGAACTCTGTGCCGATACAGGAAATGTTTATGAAACTGTTGCCATTATCGGTAAGCGTGCTAACCAGATTAGTGTGGAAATCAAGAATGACCTTTCTAAAAAATTGGCGGAGTTTGCTTCTTACAATGATAATTTGGAAGAGGTATTTGAAAATAGAGAGCAAATTGAAATTTCTCGTTATTATGAGAAATTGCCGAAACCGAGCCTGATTGCTACGCAAGAATATATCGAAGGGAAAATATATTATAGAAACCCGGCAAAGGAGAAAGAAAAACTTCAGTAATTTATATTCTGACGAAAGAATTGATAGTCAAGTGGTAAGCGGGGTAATTATGTAATCCCCTATTTCTTATTGCTTGGCTATTATTGTTTAACTCAACTACTATTATTGGAATACTTATGATTCAACGAATTCAAACAGTTTATTTATTGCTTGTTACAGGGCTTCTTATTACGGCAATGTGTTTGCCGATGGGATATTTCACTGATACGACGGGAGAACACCCTTTCAAAGTTTTAGGGTTGGATGTGAATGGTGGATTTCAGTCTACATGGGGATTATTCGGCATTTTGATGTTAAGTACTATAATTGCTTTTGCAACGATTTTCTTATATAGAAATCGTATGTTACAGATTCGTATGTCGATTTTTAATAGTTTATTGTTAGTAGGTTATTATATCGCTTTTTTTGCTTTTTATTTTGCATTGAAGAATGAAGCGAATCTTTTCCGTATTGGTTGGGCGTTGTGTTTGCCGCTTGTGTCTATTATCTTGAATATATTGGCTATTCGCGCTATCGGGCGGGATGAGGTAATGGTAAAGGCGGCAGACCGGCTGAGATAATGTTATCGGGATGGAAAGCACCGGAAGAAAGATAAACGATAGAAGAACGGAAGAGCGTGTCCAAGAGGATATTCAATGTCAAATTCTGTGAAGTCCAAAGTAGGTTCTATTTCCGATATTTTTGTGTTTTTACCATGGTGTTTTTATTTTGAATCACTTCTGTCGGGGCTGTCAAACCGTATTTGAGGAATATTTAAAGAGATGGAAAGAGCCCTATTTCAAAATAGAAATTGAAGGTTGAAGTTCTTATAGGTTAAAATTTTAAAGTAAAGAATCCTCCTATTCTTGCCTTGTATTGTGATGAAGGCTAAATAGGGGGATTTTTATGTTATAACTTATAAATTATAAGTGAGGCTGTCTCATTCTTCTATTTTGAAGTGACCCCAAAAAGTTGGACATGTTAAACATTATCCCGTAATA
>NZ_CAUCSQ010000092.1 GCF_958445495.1 uncultured Bacteroides sp.
CTTTCTATTACGGGATAATGTTTAACATGTCCAACTTTTTGGGGTCACTTCAAAAGCCGGACAGCCTCTTTTTTACATTTGCACCGTTCAGGTGATGTTTGTTTGCATCTATGATGAGATACCTATTGTGCCTGTGTTATGGCGTAAGGAGTTACCATCCCGGATTTTGAACAAGTTTGCTCGATTTTTGAATCTCATTCAACGGGATAGGATAGAGGTACATACGTTTTTCGAAGATGCGGGTTTCAAATGCGGTACGTTCCATGAAGTCTTCCAGATTTTCGGCATTCATGTTCATTCCATGTACCGGCCCGCCTTGTTTGTATCCTTCTTCTTCGGCGCACATCCAGCGGCGTACGTCAAAGTAGCGTTGTCCTTCGGCAAACAGCTCGATGCGGCGTTCCTTGCGGATAGCTTCTTCCTGCAATGTCTGGTTTCCCTTTATTTCCGGTTTGATATCTTTCAGCAGAGGAATACCTGCCCGATGACGGACGCTGTCAATGTGTGCGATGATACGTTCGTCCGCAGGATTTACATGGTTCAATGCTTCGGCATACAGCAAGTAGAAATCGGCCAGACGGAACAGCATGCCTGCTCTGAACTTTGACTTGGCATTGTTGCCTTGGTTTAAAAGGTCACGGTTCATTCCTTTATAAAGCAGATAGCCGGAATAGCTCATATCCGCTTTGGAATTGTCGTCTCCGGTGCCTTTGTAGAAATAAATCTGTTTGGTTGTTTTCTGCCATGTTTTGCCGGAATAGGTGATGGCCTGGTAGAAACGCGGCTCACGATTCTTGTACATGTTGGGAATGCCGTCTTCACCGATGCCTTCTTCGGTATAAAGCTCGGATTCGTGAATGCTTTTGCCATCACTCATCAGGAAGTCGTCTATGGCTTCTTGTAAAACACCTACACAGCCGAATCCGCTATAAATCGCACGGGGGGTACACCTGCGTTCTCTTCCTTCTCCGCCAACGTCTCCCCATGAGTTTTTACTGGTTTGCCAGATAGCTTCCGGGTTGTTCAGACTCACCTGGAAGAGTTGGTACAAAGATTCTGCCGGGTCCAGTTCGCCGTCTTCATCTTTTTCTTTATACAAATGATAGTGGTTTTTTGCATAATCGATAAAGCGTTGTAAGGCGTTTAAGGCAGTCTGCCATTTTCCGTCGTCTCTTGCCGGGAACAGTTGTTTGTTCTGATTATCTCTCAGGGCGACTGCTTCGGAATAGCCTCCGTTCAGCAAGGGGCTTGCGGCGTAAACGTGAAGTTTTGCCAAAATAGCCAATGCCGCTCCTTTGGTAGGTGCTGCGCTCCGGTTCTCATTGGGAGTGCCGTCGTCATTCACTTCTTTTTCCGGCAGTTCATCGTAGCACTCGTTTAATTCGGAATCGATGAACTCTACTACTTCATCCACTGAGTTCCGGTAGTAGTCCAAATCGCTTGCCGACGGGTCTGATATTTCCGTCATAATAGGAATGGGTCCGTACAATTCGAACAGCAGATAGTGGTAGTAAGCACGTAGGAAACGGGCCTCGTTTTTCAATTGTGCCAGTTCGGCTTCGTCGATATAATCCGTTACATCACCTTGTGCGGGGATGGTATGCGCGTATGCCAGGAATTCGTTTGCCTGGCGGATTTGTTTGTACAGGCTCCATCGGGATAAATCAGCCGAACCGGCATGATAACCTACTGTGGGAATTGTCTTGACGTTGTTTTGCGCGCTTTTCAATTCGTCGGAGACGGCAGGCCAGGGATTGTCGAGTCCGGTCAGGGCTGCGTAAGAACTGGTAATGATGATGTTTGACACATCCGGAATTCCGGAGTATATATAACGGTGGAAACGCCGGGCATAACTGGTGTTGTTGAATACTTCTTCCATCGTCAGTTCTGCCGCCAGGTCGTCCGATACGTCCAGATAGTCGCTGCAACCTGAAAAGAAGATTGTGCTTAGTCCTGCGAACAGTATGATTGATAATTTCTTCAATGTTTTCATATATATAATGTGTTATATGGATTATTTAGAAAGTAAAGTCGAGACCGAATGTGAAGGTACGGCTTAGGGGATAGGAGAAACCGCCGTTGCTGTTTCCAAGTTCAGGGTCCCACATCTTGATGTCGTCCCATACACAGAGGTTGTTTCCTTGCAGATAAACGCGCAAGGACTGTATGCCGATTTTTTTCAGTGTCTTCTCATTGAAGTTGTATCCGATTTCGGCATTTTTCAAGCGCAGGAAACTGGCGTCACGCAGCCACCATGTGCTGGCAGCCGTATTGTTGTCGAAATTGGTAGAGTGCATACGAGGGAACATTACATTTTGGCTTGGGTTCTGTTCTGTCCATCTGTTAGCCACTTCGGAGCGTACGGCAGATTCTTCCACTCCCCATTGGAAGGGGAAAAATGCTCCGTCGGAACCGTCTCCTAATACGGTGGAGGTGTTTCCGGCTCCCTGGAAGAAGATGCCGACATAGAATCCTCTCCATTCGGCGTTAAACCCGAAGCCGTAAACGATTTCCGGTACTGATGGATTTCCTACATCTTCCATCTGGTCGTTGCTGTCGATTTTGCCGTCTCCGTTCAGGTCTTTGTATTTGATATCTCCCGGACGGACTCCGCTTGACAAACCGGATACGACTCCCGGCTTCAGTTCGTACTGGCGGTTCAGGCCTTCCCCTGTTATGTAAAAGTCGTCAGCCGTATAAAGCCCGTCGGCGATGTACAGTTTCCATGAGTTGAGGCGTGTCCCTTTCTTTTCGAGCCACGGGTAGACTTGCGGCACTTGGTCGTATTCGAGAATTTCATTGCGTGCGAATGTGAAGTTGCCGCGTGCGCTCAGATTTACTTCGCCTATTTTATAATTGAGATTCAGGCTTGCGTCCACACCTTGGTTTTTAACAATACCGAAGTTCTGCCAGGGCATTTGCTGGAAACCGGTTACGTTGGAAACGGTATTACGCTGCAATAGGATGTCTTTACGTTTGTTGTTGAAATAGTCGACTTGCAGGTCGATACGATTGTCGAACAAGCCTAAATCGATACCGAAGTTGCGTTTGTCCTCGATTTCCCACGAGAGGAAGGGAGATTCGAATTGTGCTTCAGTGATTCCGTTGCCTATTCCTCCCATTGCGCCACTGTTACTGAATCCGAGATTGTAGCCGCCGTTACCCTGATTCATGGTTCCACGATATAAGAATCGGCTGCCGCCTGTATCGTCGTTACCGGTACGACCGACAGAGAATCTTAATTTCAGTTTGTTCACTACTTTTTTCAGCACTTCCGGATAATAGTGTTCATTACTGATATACCATGCCAGACCCATTGCCGGGAAGAATCCGAAACGGTAGCCTTTGGCAAATGTTTCAGAACCGGTGTAACCGAAGTTGCCTTCCAGGAAATAACGTCCGTCATATCCGTAAGTCACACGGCCGACCAAGCCTTGCTTTCTATATGGTAAGGAATTGTTGTGATACTGTGTTTCTTTCTGCATATACAGGAACATGGCTCCTACATCATGTTTTTCTGCGAATGTACGGTTGTAATTGAGGGCTGTTTCAAAATAAATCTTCTTGTTCGAACTGTTGCTCAGGCTTTCAGACAACACGTCGCTGCCCTCTACCACAGTCTTATATAGCAGGTTTCCGTTTTCATCGCGCCCTGTTGCCAGGTATTGTGTCGGTGTTTTGGTACGTTTGGCGATGTACGACATATCTGCGTCAAAGCTAATCAGTCCTTTCCATGTCAAGCCTTTGGTCAGGAAGTCCAGTTTCTGGTCTATCTCCACTTTCGACTGGATGGAAGTTCTCCACTCTTTGGCGTATCCCGAATTAACAAGCAGGTTGTACGGGTTGGAACGGTTGCCGGACGGACGGGGATGTCCGGCGATGGTTCCGTCGGAATACACTGCCGGCATGATATAAGACGGAGTGCGGCACATGGTAGTAAAAATAGTGCTGGTTGCTGTTCCCGGATAGTTGGTCTGCAGGTATTGTCCGCTGAGGTCTACTTTTACAGTTGTCGTTTTGGTTGCGTCAAAGTCGATGTTGCTGCGCAGATTGTAGCGTTTCAGTCCGATATTGTTGTCATAATCATTGCCGAAATCCTTGAATATACCATTTTCCTGATAGAAGGCGCCGGATACGAAATAACGGGCACGTTCGGTACCTCCTCTTACATTCAGGGTGTATCGCATATTATATGTATGGTTTCTTAGCATCGTACCCAGCCAGTCGGTGTCCGGATATAAATCACGGTCGGCTCCGGGACCATATTTGGCAATCTCCTCGTCTGTGCGGATACTGGCGGTTCCTTCGTTGTTCAATGCTTCGTTGTACAGGTTCAAAGTCTCTATGGAGTTCATGAATGTCGGCAGGCGTGTCGGTTCCAGAATCGTACCTTCGGCACGGAACGAGATTCTGGGTTTCTGCGAATTTCCTCGTTTGGAAGTAATCAGGATAACTCCGTTTGCACCTTCGGCTCCGTACACGGCTGTGGCGGCAGCATCTTTCAGCAAAGTGAAAGATTCGATTTCATCTGCTTCGATATCCTGCATTTGCCGGGGAACACCATCGACCAATACAAGCGGATTCGTACCTCCTTTGAAAGAACTCTGCCCGCGAATCCAGAATTCGGCATTGTCGTATCCCGGTTCGCCGGAACGCTGTACTGCAATCAGTCCCGGAATCTGGCCTGCCAGATTATTAGTCATATTACGGCTGGAAGAAACCGACAGTTCTTTGGGCCCGATGGCGTTGATTGAACTGACTACACTGTTTTTCTTTTGTTTACCGTAACCGACGATAACCACATCTTCCAGCATTTCCGTACTTGGAAGCATTTTGATTGCCAGTATCTTTTCTCCCTTATAAGTGATTTTTTGTTGTTCGTAGCCCACATAGGAGAAAATAAGTATATTGCCTTTTTGGGCTTTGATGGCGAAGTTACCGTCTACATCGGTAATGGCGCCGACAGTGGTTCCTTCGATTTTTATCTGTACCCCGATCATCGGCTGTCCGTTTTCATCAACTACAAGCCCTGTCGGACCTTGTCCTTGTGCGTAAATTGTGTTTATTCCTGCCAATAAGGCAAACAGGATGAAACACGTTACTTTTAATATCTTATTCATAAATGTGTCTTTTAAGTAAGAATTAGAAAATAATGAAGGTTACTTGTCCGTACCGTACACATATAGTTCTGCCAAATGTCCTACGGTTGAACCGCTGCCCAGACTTGGAATGTAGATTCGGAGCCAGCGTGCGTCGCATGCTTTTACAGGGACCATTTGCTCTGTCTTTATACTGCCGTCGAAAAAGTATTTTCCAATCAGGTTCCATGTTTCGCCGTCATCTCCTGCGTAAATTTCAATATTCATTGTGGTCAGTGCGTTTTGTCTGGCGATGAGTCCTAATTGGCTGACACTGTTCTCTTTACCCATGTCGAGTATGATTTCATACGGGGGTGCTACTTCGCCATTCTCCCATTGGCTATGCCAGAAGGTGTTAATTTCTCCGTCAATCAACGACACCGTCTGACCGTTGTGAGGGTAAGCATCTGAGACTTCTCCTGTCTTTTCCTCCGTGTTGGCAGTAACTGTCCAGTGGTCTCTGTTGATGGAACTGCCTTGTTTGATTACAAAATAGTTGGCTACCGTTTGGTTGTCTATCTTGATGTTGGCATCTCCTTGTCCGCTAAGTCCGCTGAGTGAAACCGGAAGAAGATAATTTCCGGGGGGAAGTGTTTCGCCCAACAGGCTGATGTCGGAGCCTCCCGTTGTTTTCCCTTTGGCGATGGTGACTTCAGGAAGAGTGTAAAACTCGGAGGGCAATGGTATATAATAGGTCGAATTTGCTGAATTGTAATTATCTACATAGTCCGCTCCTTTGGCGGCAAATGTGGTAGTCAGGTCCCATTCATTCTCAAAACTTATTTCTGTGTCCAGATTCATAGGTGAAGTAGTTGTTCCTCCTTCTACGGTGAAGTCTCCTCCGGTGGATGCGAGTCTGACAATGGCTTCTTTAACGATGAATCCATAGAGCACTGCTGTCCGGTCTGAATTCATGGGGGTTCCTGTAGAAGATACCTGTAACGGAAGTACATATTTAAGCTCGTCGAAACCGCAAAGGTCGTAGATTTTGTGCGGATCGTAGACCAGGCTGCCTCCTGTTACACGTCTGTCTCCGCCGGGAGTTACGTCGTAAGTTGCGTTTTCAATCGTATAGCATTCGGAAGGCAGCAGTTGATAGGCTGTTCCGTCTGCATTGTTCAGGGAATCTAATAAAGATTGTTCTACTGAAAAAGTTACTGTTCCGCCGGCATCCTCCAATCCTGCCTTGGCAATGGATAAGTCGATTTTGTTGAGGGAGCCTAAATCATAGACTTCAATGGTGGTGAATCCACTTTGCGATGCCGAGAACATTCCTTTGGAACGTTCGTTATCAACATCTTCTACGCAACTGGTAATGCATAAGAATGCCAGCAGGCATGGTGTTAATTCAAAGTATTTTTTCATAAATTAATATTAGTTTTATTAAAGGTAAAAAGGTAAAAACGAATGGAAGTACCTGTGGGTACTCTTGGAATTGAAATACTTATCTCTTTCTCATAGGCATTGAATTTAGAAGTTAAAACATTTTTTCTTATGTGCTGAACTGTGCTGATTTAAAGTCAAAAAAATAATAAATCTTTTGTCTTAGTTCTGGTAGAACTTA
>NZ_CAUCSQ010000093.1 GCF_958445495.1 uncultured Bacteroides sp.
TCCTTTACTCCTCTGAACTGTGTTCTGAAGTCCTTGATTTTGGCATTGAACGATTGGAAAGCTGCATTGGTGGAACGCCTGTCGAAAAAGTTGACGATTTCCAGATAATGTGTCTGTATGGAACGTGCCACCTTTCCGAACGCAAGAAAGCCGGACTTTTCAACTTCGTCATACCATCTAGCAAGTCTTGTCAGAGCGGTGTCCTTGTGCTTGCACTGGTGATAGAGCAATCCTAAGAAAAGTGCCGGACAGTGCGGTTGCCGGGAGTAAGATACGGGAGAAACGAATGCGGCATTTTTATAATTACTGGATGATTAACCTGTCTTGATGGGAATAATGGAAGAGAAAGGGATAGTCAATCTTCGTAAAGAATCCGATTGGGAACATCCTTTTTTTATTTCTTACCTCTTTTATACAAACTTTCTTTGTCCTTTTACCGTATAACTCAGGAAAAAGAGTTAATTTTGCAATCTGATAATTATCTAAAAAACGTATGGAACTTGATGTATTAACGGCCATATCTCCGATTGACGGCCGATATAGAGGCAAAACGAAAGCTTTGGCAGCTTACTTCTCTGAATTTGCACTGATTAAATACCGTGTACAAGTAGAGGTGGAATATTTCATCACATTGTGTGAACTCCCTTTGCCGCAGTTGAAAGGAATTGACAGCAGCGTATTTGAGACTTTGCGGAATATTTACCGTAACTTTTCCGAAGCGGACGCACAACGCATTAAAGATATCGAAAGTGTAACCAACCATGATGTAAAAGCCGTAGAATACTTCCTGAAAGAAGAGTTTGACAAGATGGGAGGAATGGATGATTATAAGGAATTCATTCATTTCGGGCTGACTTCGCAGGATATCAACAATACATCCGTTCCCCTTTCCGTTAAGGAAGCGTTGGACAAGGTTTATTATCCGTTGATTGAAGAGCTGATTGAACAGTTGAAAACTTATGCGGCGGAATGGGCGGATATCCCGATGCTTGCCAAGACTCACGGGCAACCGGCTTCTCCTACCCGCCTGGGGAAAGAAGTGATGGTGTTCGTCTATCGCTTGGAACGCCAACTGGCTATGCTGAAAGCATGCCCGATTACTGCGAAGTTCGGCGGCGCTACCGGAAACTACAATGCTCACCATGTGGCGTATCCCCAATATGACTGGAAGCAGTTCGGCAATCGTTTCGTCTCGGAGAAACTGGGATTGGAACGTGAGGAATATACCACCCAGATATCCAACTATGATAACCTTTCCGCTGTTTTCGACGCGATGAAACGCATTAATACCGTGATGGTGGATATGAACCGGGACTTCTGGCAGTATATCTCTATGGAGTATTTCAAACAGAAGATTAAGGCCGGGGAGGTCGGTTCGAGCGCCATGCCGCATAAAGTGAACCCGATTGATTTTGAAAATGCGGAAGGCAATCTGGGCATTGCGACTTCTATATTGGAACATCTGGCTGTGAAGTTGCCCGTTTCCCGTCTGCAGCGGGATTTGACCGACTCCACCGTCTTGCGCAATGTCGGCGTGCCTTTCGGGCATATCGTGATTGCGGTCCAGAGTTCTTTGAAAGGGCTTCGCAAGCTGTTGCTCAATGAGCCGGCTATCTATCGCGACCTGGACAATTGTTGGAGCGTGGTGGCCGAAGCGATTCAGACAATCTTACGCCGTGAGGCTTATCCGCATCCGTATGAGGCTTTGAAAGCTCTGACCCGGACCAACCAGGCCATTACGGAAAGTTCCATCAAAGAGTTCATCGAAGGGCTGGAGGTCAGCGAAGATATTAAAAAAGAGTTAAGAGCAATTACTCCGCATACTTATACGGGAATTTAATTGTTTACTTATATATGTAACTAATAAACGTGTTTTTTAATCAGGCCGTGAGGCCAAAGTTTAATTTTATTCGAATAAAAAAATGAGCACAGAAAACGAAGAATGGCGAGAAAATTCTTTCAATGAAGAGAATGCAGGTGCCGGCCGTGATGGTAACAGGTCGTACAACAGAGAGGGAGGGGAACGTCCGTATCGTCCTTCTTATAATCGTGAAGGCGGCGAGCGCCCGTATCGCCCGAGATTTAATCCGAATGCCGAAGGAGGAGAACGCCCGCAGCGTTCTTACGGCGACCGTCCGTATGGCGAGCGTCCCCAACGTCCTTCCTACAACCGTGAAGGCGGCGACCGCCCGTACCGTCCCCGCTTCAATAGCAATGACGGCGGCGAACGTCCCCAACGTTCTTACAACCGCGAAGGCAACGACCGTCCGTATGGCGAGCGTCCCCAGCGTCCTTCCTACAACCGTGACGGCGGCGAACGTCCCCAACGTCCTTCCTACAACCGTGAAGGAGGTGACCGTCCGTACCGTCCGCGTTTTAATAATGGAGAAGGCGGCTACCGCAACAATAACAACGGAGGCGGCTACCGTCCGAGATTTAACAATGACCGGCAAGGAGGATATCGTCCTCGTCCGCGTACCGCCGATTATGATCCGAATGCTAAATATAGCATGAAGAAACAGATTGAGTACAAGGAACAGTTCGTAGACCCGAATGAACCGATTCGCCTGAACAAGTTCCTGGCGAATGCCGGTGTTTGCTCGCGCCGCGAGGCTGACGAGTTCATCACTGCCGGAGTGGTTTCCGTAAACGGGGAAATCGTGACGGAGCTGGGTACGAAAATCAAACGTTCGGACTTGGTGAAGTTCCACGACGAACCGGTCAGCATTGAACGTAAGGTGTATGTATTGTTGAACAAACCGAAAGATACGGTGACTACGTCGGACGACCCGCAGGAACGCCGCACGGTGATGGATTTGGTGAAAGGCGCCTGCAATGAACGCATTTATCCCGTAGGGCGCCTTGACCGTAATACGACCGGCGTATTGCTGTTGACTAATGACGGTGACCTGGCTTCCAAGCTGACGCACCCGAAATTCCTGAAGAAGAAAATCTATCATGTTCATCTGGACAAGAACCTGACAAAGGCGGATATGGAGCAGATTGCAGCCGGAATCCAGTTGGAGGACGGCGAGATTCACGCAGACGCCATCAGCTATACGGATGATTTCAAGAAAGACCAGGTGGGTATCGAGATTCACTCCGGCAAGAATCGTATCGTCCGCCGTATTTTCGAATCGCTTGGCTATAAAGTGGTAAAACTAGACCGTGTATTCTTTGCCGGATTGACTAAGAAAGGGCTTCGTCGCGGAGACTGGCGCTATCTGACGGAGGCAGAGGTAAACTACCTCCGTATGGGGTCGTTTGAGTAAAGAAGTCGGTTAAATAACAACTTGACGGAGGACGGGGAAAGAAGGCGGGAAATACTCCTGCATTTGAAACCTCGTCTTCTTGTATCTAAAAAGAATAAGTTAAATGGAAAAGATTCGCAGAACAAAAATTGTTGATTTGTTGAAGCGTACGGATATCGGCGCTATGGTCAATGTGAAAGGATGGGTTCGCACCCGCAGAGGCAGCAAACAGGTAAACTTTATCGCACTGAATGACGGTTCTACAATAAATAATGTGCAAATCGTAGTGGATTTGGCTAATTTCGATGAAGAGATGTTGAAACTGATTACCACCGGCGCATGCATTAGCGTGAACGGGGAGATGGTGGAATCCGTAGGTTCCGGCCAGAAGGTGGAGATACAGGCTCGTGAAATCGAAGTGCTGGGTACTTGCGACAACACGTATCCTTTGCAGAAGAAAGGTCACTCGATGGAGTTCTTGCGTGAGATAGCGCATCTGCGCCCGCGTACCAATACTTTTGGAGCGGTATTCCGCATTCGTCACAACATGGCGATTGCTATCCATAAGTTTTTCCATGAAAGGGGATTTTTCTATTTCCATACGCCAATCATTACGGGGTCCGATTGCGAAGGCGCCGGACAGATGTTCCAGGTGACTACCCTGAATCTGTATGATTTGAAGAAAGATGAAAACGGTTCTATCTCTTATGATAACGATTTCTTCGGCAAGCAGGCGAGCCTGACCGTGTCCGGCCAGTTGGAAGGCGAGCTGGCTGCTACGGCGCTGGGGGCTATTTATACATTCGGGCCTACGTTCCGTGCCGAGAATTCCAATACTCCCCGCCATTTGGCAGAGTTCTGGATGATTGAACCGGAGGTGGCTTTCAACGACATTACAGACAATATGGATTTGGCGGAAGAGTTTATCAAGTATTGTGTGAAGTGGGCGTTGGATAACTGTGCGGATGATGTCAAATTCCTGAACGATATGTTCGATAAGGGGTTGGTTGAGCGTCTGCAAGGTGTTTTGAAGGATGATTTTGTCCGTCTGCCTTATACGGACGGCATTAAGATTCTGGAAGATGCCGCGGCGAAAGGCCGTAAATTCGAGTTCCCTGTTTATTGGGGGGTAGACTTGGCTTCCGAACACGAGCGTTATCTGGTGGAAGAACATTTCAAGCGTCCGGTGATTCTGACTGACTATCCGAAAGAAATCAAGGCTTTCTATATGAAGCAGAACGAGGACGGCAAGACGGTGCGCGCGATGGATGTGCTTTTCCCGAAGATTGGCGAAATCATCGGCGGTTCCGAACGTGAGGCGGACTATGACAAGCTGATGTCCCGTATTGAGGAACTGCATATACCGATGAAGGATATGTGGTGGTATCTGGATACGCGCAAGTTCGGTACTTGTCCTCATTCCGGTTTCGGGCTCGGTTTTGAGCGCCTGTTGCTTTTCGTGACGGGCATGTCGAATATCCGTGACGTGATTCCTTTCCCGCGTACTCCGAGAAATGCGGAATTCTGATATTCCGGCATATTTGTCAAAACTCGCATAATCTTCCGGTTGTGCGAGTTTTTTTGTACATTTAATGGTTCTTTTTTCAAAATAAATCTTTATATTTGGACATACGCATTCGAGAGTGTTAACTAAAAATAATACGACAATGAAAAAGCTCTATTTCTTTACCGTGCTTTCAATGATGTTGTTGGCGGTAACAGGTGCGACGGCCCAGAAGAAAACGGATTTCAAGGCGGCCGATTTGAAAGGTATTTGGCAGCTCTGCCATTATGTGTCCGAGTCTCCCGATGTTCCGGGGGCGTTGAAGCCCAGTAATACGTTTAAGGTCCTGAGCGACGACGGCCGGATTGTGAATTTCACCATCATTCCCGGTTCGGACGCCATCATTACGGGATATGGGACATGGAAGCAACTGACAAACGATTCTTACAAAGAGAGTATCGAGAAGAATATCCATCTTCCGATGTTGGACAATCAAGATAATGTCCTGGAGTTTGAAATCAAGGACCGTGATTACCTGCATTTGAAATTTTTCATCAAAAAAGATTTGAACGGGAACGAGTTGAACACTTGGTATTACGAGACGTGGAAACGGGTAGGGATGCCGGATAAGTTTCCGGAGGATATCGTGAGATAAACGCTCCTGCCGTATTGAAAAGATGGAATTGCATGTTTTCCTTTTGTAAGGGAGGAAGGCATGCAATTTTTGTCTGCTGGAGGCGGAACTGGCAAATTTTGTCTGGCGGAGGCGGAACGGGCAAGTATGAATGTTTTCGGATAGGGGATTGTTATCATGCGGCAGCTCGAACCGCGGCTTGCTTTGAACGGCTTCCGGAAAACGGGCTTTTTGTCTTCCGGCAATTCTTTATTCTCCTTGTTATTCAACCGGATAAATCCAAAAAAAGGAAGAATTTGTTTGCCAATTCAAAGAAAAGCCGTACTTTTGCAAGCCGATTATTATCACAAAATGATAAGAGATTAATTCATAGCAAGTTAGTATTCCTTTGTCCGGGGAAGACTAATGAGTGGTGAAGAAATTTTTAGTAGTAACATTTAAAAAACAAAATTAGAGTGGATACTTTAAGTTACAAGACCATTTCTGCAAACAAAGCGACTGTAACCAAAGAATGGGTTATCGTTGACGCTACAGACCAAACATTAGGCCGTCTGGGAGCAAAAGTTGCAAAATTGCTGAGAGGAAAGTACAAACCAAACTTTACTCCTCACGTAGACTGCGGTGATAACGTTATCATCATCAATGCAGACAAGGTAAAACTGACCGGAAACAAGTGGAATGACAGAGTGTATTTGTCATATACGGGTTATCCCGGAGGCCAGAGGGAAATGACTCCCGCCCGTTTGATTGCTAAACCGAACGGTGAAGAGAGATTGTTGAAGAAAGTGGTGAAGGGCATGCTTCCCAAGAATATCCTGGGAGCTAAATTGCTGAAAAATCTGTATGTTTACGCTGGCAGCGAACACAAACATGAAGCCCAGAACCCGAAATTGATTGATATTAATTCATATAAATAAGATATAATGGAAGTAGTAAATGCATTAGG
>NZ_CAUCSQ010000094.1 GCF_958445495.1 uncultured Bacteroides sp.
ATAATAAAAAATTCAATCATTTAGGTCGTACTGCTTCTCATAGAAGCGCTATGTTGTCTAACATGGCTTGCTCTTTGATTAAGCACAAAAGAATCACTACGACTGTTGCAAAGGCGAAAGCTTTGAAGAAGTTTGTTGAGCCTTTGATTACCAAGTCTAAAGAAGATACAACGAATTCTCGTCGTGTTGTATTTAGCAATTTGCAAGATAAATTTGCTGTGACAGAATTGTTCAAGGAAATTTCTGTTAAGATTGGTGACCGTCCGGGTGGTTATACTCGTATTATCAAGACAGGCAATCGTTTGGGTGATAATGCTGAAATGTGCTTCATTGAGCTGGTTGACTATAATGCGAATATGGCTAAAGAAAAGGTTGCTAAAAAGGCTACTCGTACTCGCCGTTCCAAAAAGAGTGCCGCTGCTGCTGAAACGGCTGCTGCTCCTGCAACGACGGAGGAAGCTCCGGCTGTTGAGACTCCTGCAACTGAAGAACCGAAAGCTGAATAATTTCACAGTTATTCTTATAGATATCAGAAAGGGCTGCTCTGTGGAAGAGTGGTCCTTTTTGTGTTGGAATATAAGGCTGTCTGTCAATGTGTGGGAATGAATGAAAAGTTTTTTTACAATTTGATTTTCAGTTGTTTACTAATCCTAAGATACATTAAAAGATAGCTTGAATAAACTTTTCGTAAAGAGAATCTGTTATATTTGCAATTGGATATGGCAAAATTTGTAAAGATAATATTATTCCTGTTGCTTACAGTCGCCTTTCACGGAATGACAAGTAAGACTTTCATCGAGAAGCCGATGGAGCAGTCGGGGATTGCCATTACATATTCTTTGGAACAGGATAGACAGATTAGTGCGCCGGAATTTCCTTGTGTCCCTGTGGCTGAACTGACAAATTTGCAAAGTCAGCAGATATCGGTAACGCGCATTCAGCGTGCACAGTTAGGGGAGTATTTCACTACTTTAAAGAACTTGTTGCAGTGTTGTGCATATCGTGAGAATTCTTTGTCACAGCATAAGGGACGAATCTATAATACCACTATTTCCTGTTATTGCCAGCCCTCAAGCGAATATTATGTGTTTGCTTTGAGGCGTATTATTATTTAGATATTTATTAGTATCGTTTATTTGATAGCTGCCGGTATGCTTTTATACGGGTAGCCTCTATCTTATATCTTTCTATTTTATTTACTAATAAATTAAACATTTAAATATTATGGCAACTATTCAGACTATTGATACCACTATTTTTGCATCTTCACATCCGGATATCGTCAGGCGTACTAGTATGTCGGGAGTTTTGTTTTCATCATTCATGTTGTTGTTGGGGATTTTGGCTTTTGTTTCCACTTTTGGGTTGGAAGATAAGTCTTCTACGGTGAGCATGGCTTTGATGGTTTTGGGGACAGCATTGTGTCTTGGAGGAATTTTCCGGCTTTTCTGGAAATCGAAGAAGGTTGTTTATCTGCCGACCGGAAGTATTGCTAAGGAGCGTAGCGTATTTTTCGATTTGAAGCATATGGACGCATTGGTGGATATGGTGAATACCGGTTCGTTTTCTGCAGATTCGGATATTAAGAGCGGGGCGAGCGGCAATCTCCGTATGGATGTGATACTTTCTGAAGATAAGAAATTTGCGGCTGTGCAGTTGTTCCAGTTTGTACCATATACTTATCAGCCGGTTACGTCTATACGTTATTTCACCGATGGAGAGGCTTTTGCCGTTCATGCTTTTCTTACAAAAAGTCGTTTGAATTGAATCTTTTTATCAGTATCCTGATATAAGAAGGATTTATCTTATATAAAGAGATGGGAATCAGTCGTTAATAACGGCGATTCCCATTTTTTTCATCAGGAAACAGGCATTCATGTTTCGGGCGATTCCGTTTCTCATTTGGTATGAGAAAGTAAGTTCGTTATCGGTAATATCTGCTTCGAAGCAATAGTTTTGTACATTCATGGGGAAAGCGTCTGCCAAAGTGCCTAATAAAAGGTCATGGGTGGCTATGATGCCGTTGGCGTTCATATTCATGAATTGCTTTATAAGAGCCAAAGACCCTTTTTGTTTGTCCATGGAATTGGTTCCTTTCAATATTTCATCAAGAATGATGAAGAGTTCCTCTCCGGCCTCAAGTTTGTCGATGATTAATTTCAGGCGTTTGAGTTCGGCAAAGAAATAAGATTCGTTATCGGTTAGTGAATCGCTTGTGCGAAGGCTGGTAATGAGACGGGCAGGGTATATTTCCATCCGTTTCGCCCAGACAGGTGCGCCTATGCATGCCAGAAGGTAATTGATACCTATGGTACGCAGGTAAGTGCTTTTTCCTGCCATGTTAGCACCGGTGATAATGATGAAAAAGGGACGTTTGTCAATATCTATTCCGTTTCGTACACATTTGTTGCGGTCCATGAGGGGATGTCCTAAGGCTTCGGCTTGCAGGTGGAAAGACTTGGGGCAGATTTGCGGGAAAATATATTCCGGATGATTGTATGCAAATGTCGCGAGAGAGCAGTATGCGTCGATTTCTCCGATAGTTTCTATCCAGCAAGGGAGGTTGGCGGCATAGGTCTCTTTCCATTTTTCAATTTGCATCACTTGGCGTAATTCCCAGAATATGAGTCCGTTCAGAATTGTACTGATTAATAGATTATTACGCTGGTCAAGAGCATTCATCAGTTGGGACAATTGCCGGACGGCTTGGGAAGCGGTCTGGTCCCGGTCGGTTAGCTTGTTTTTTAGTTGTTGCAATAGGGGGCTATGCATTTCTTTTTTTTCGGTAAGGAGAATCTGGTCGGCGTATGTAGAGAGGATTTGCAGTTTTTTCCCATAGGTTGTTTGCAGCTTGGTGATGCCTTTAGAAAAGAGAGAGCTGAGAGTGACAAAACCAATGAATATTCCTCCTGCGGCAGTTGCGGGAAAAACTCCTAAAATAGCCGCTCCTATGCATATGCAGTTGATGGTGCCGACTATCGGCGGAACGATGCGGAGGAAAGCGTGTTGCCGATAATGACCGGGGGTATCTGCCCATTCCTTGATTTCTTCAATATCCGCAGGATTCCCTTTGTAGAGTAATCCGAGCAACCGGATTTGTTGCCTGTATTCCAAATCGGGTGATAGTTCACGGATGGCTTCCTGCCGTTGTTCGATGGCTTCTTTTTGTTCCAGGTGTTTATTAAACCAGCCGGCAAGGTGTTGTTTGCCTACAGGGGTTGAAGTACGGTTGATATACTGGAAAAGAGAATGTTTTCCGAATACGTCCAAGTCAAAGGTATAGAGATGGGAGGGATTGACGTATTCCTCTCCGCCGTCAAAGTCTGAAAAATCATATTGGATGGCTCGTAACTCTTGTTCATTGATTTCTATTTTCTTTTTTAGATAATCTTTTCGGCGGAACCAGAAATTATGACGTTTAACCAGCCAGACAAATAGAAAAAAAGGAATGACGGCGAATGTGAAAAGGTATGCCCAGTCGTCGGACCAGAAAATAATGGTGGCGGCTATGGCTTCTACAAATAATGCCAAACGCAAGAGGCTGATATAATGAATTCGTTTGCGGGTATTTTGAAGAGCTTGTTGAGAGTCTTGAATGATTTGCTGGTATATTGTGATTATCTTTTCCGGTTTCTCCATAATTATTTTGCTACTTTGGGGCAAAGGTAATATAATTCAGGGTGGATAAGAGATAAGTTGGTTTTTCCCGAAAGCATATTTACTGTTTATTAACTCTATCTGGTTCCGGGATTTGAAGTGATTTGAAGGGTACAGTTTGTATATGAGTCGAAATTTGCAATATTTCTTATCCGCTCCTTGCATTTATCCGCTAAAATATCTAACTTTCCAGTCGGAAAAGCGTTAAACGAAGAAAGGAGGAAGGCTTATGAAGAAAAGATGTATTTTATGCTTGTTGATGAGCGTGATTGGCCTCCCGTTGATTGCGCAAAATATTATTTATTCCAACTTAAAAGAGTTGCTTGCCCAGGAGGGTGACACGGTAGCCGCACTGCGTATTGAAAAGCGTTCGAAGAATCAGATTGTTTTGACAGGAGGAGCCGATTTCCGGATAACGGCAAGTGACGAGTCCATGTGCCGGCGGTTAAAAAAACGTTGTTTTGCAGTGCAGGATGAAAAAGGGGATTTATATCTGAATTGCCGTAAGTTGCGTTATAAGAAATTGCGTTTCGGGGCGTGGTATGCTCCGGCAGTTCGATTAGGCAAAGATATTTATTTTTGTGCTATGCCTTTAGGTTCGGTTATCGGAGGAAATTTTGTAGAAGAAGATGATGTTAAGTTGGGGGGAAATATCGGAGATGCCCTTGCCGCTTCGAGTCTGGTGACTAAACGGGTCTGTTATGAACTGAATGGCGAAACGGGGAAAATCGAATTCTTGGGAAAAGATAAAATGGTCCGGTTACTAGATAAATATCCGGAGTGGAAACAGGCATATTTAAAAGAAGATAGCCAGGAGGCGAAAAATACTTTCGGTTATTTGTTGAAATTACGTGACGTGCAGGAGAAGTAAAGAGGCTTTCTTTATCTCCGGTACATGCCGGTTATTGTGTAATTGGTTGCGGAAATAATTCCTTTTTGACAATAAGTCTCCGGTTCTTCTTGCCTTTTATCTTCTTTTTCCCTATATTGCGAGGAGTTATAGCCCTGTATCGCTTACAGTTTGTAATCCTTAATTCTGTTTATGATGAAAATGACTCTTGGCAAGCCCCTTCCCCTTTATCCGGATTTTGTGAAAGGAATCCGGAAAGTTCCTGGATTTATAGATGAATTGCGCACTCGCGACCGGATTTACGATTCTCGCTTTCGTCTGCAAGGAGATTTGAAAGTGAAGCCGATAGACGAGTACGGAGGGTTGTGTATCGAGGGTGAAGCCTTTCAGGTAATGATTGATAATAACCGTGGTGATATAAAGGATATATAAGACAGTTGCCTTTCTGAAAAGGACAAGGTTTGAACATTGACGTATAAACGTAATCCTTTTCTGCCTTTCGTTAATAATGGCTGCTGTTACTGCCGGATAAGTACCGATTTCTATCGGCGTTTATCCGGCTTTCACCGGTCATAGCCCTCCTGATAACGATAAAACTTTATCTCGTATTTTTTTGTTTCCTATATTTGACCCGTGTTTGGTCCGAATTTCCTATTTAACACTTGTTTTCATATTTGTCTGTAGAATGATAATATTTATCAAATAGCCTGCAAATAAATGGAAACTTGATTTGTTAATTTAGTTTTCTATATATCTTTGTTCTGTTTTTCCTCTCTAAATCAGGAGGAAATGAAAACTGCAGTAACAAATATGGAAAAACGAATGATGACAGAACATGGGAAAGACGCTTCTCAACGGGTAGAGTTGAGAGAACGGATTATTATGACGGCAACGGAAGCATTTACTTCAAAAGGAATTAAGTGTATAACAATGGATGACATTGCGGCAGCGTTAGGTATTTCCAAACGTACGCTTTATGAAGTTTTTGCAGATAAGGAGTCTTTATTGAAAGAGTGTATATTGAAAATGCAAACGGATAGAGACAGTTATTTACAGGAAGTTTACGAACAGTCTCATAATGTGTTGGAAGTGATACTTGCCGTATTTCAGAAAAGCATTGAAATGTTTCATAAGACGAACAAACGCTTTTTTGAGGACATTAAGAAATATCCGAAGGTCTATGAAATGATGAAGGATACTCACGACAGTGATTCGGAGAAAACGATGTCTTTCTTTAAATTGGGAGTGGAGCAGGGCATCTTCCGTTCGGATGTGAATTTCGCTATTGTCAATTTGCTGGTACGTGAGCAGTTCGACGTGCTTTTAAATACGGACATTTGTAACGAGTATCCCTTTATTGAAGTGTATGAATCTATAATGTTTACTTATATACGCGGTATCTCTACGGAGAGAGGCGCGAAGGTATTGGAAGATTTCATATCGGAATATCGTAAAAATCGTATTGGATAGGCTACAGGCGGAAGATGCGGTTTGGGCGACAGACAGTTAAAAAATAAATTAGAGGAGTTCTATAAATTAAAATATTGTAGTACAGTTGTTTATATGGTTCCAA
>NZ_CAUCSQ010000095.1 GCF_958445495.1 uncultured Bacteroides sp.
GGGGACCTCATGATTATGAATCATGCGCTCTAACCAGCTGAGCTATCCCGCCATTATTTCTTGATTGCGGGTGCAAAGATAGATGTTTTTTTATAATCTCCAAAACAAATTACAACTTTTTTGTGTTTTCCTTTTGAGAATAGATTTCATTTCCCCGATTAACGGGGAGTTTGAAGTTTATAAAAAGAAGATTTATTAAATAAAGTGCTAAAATTATACTACATATTTAGAAAAAAGTATTTATCTTGGCGCACGTAAAAACAATTCGAAATTGCTATGAAAAAGGAAAAAATTCATTTGGAGTATTTATTGAATGCGACATCTAAAAATATTCTTTGGGCGGCTATTAGTACCCCTACCGGGTTGGAAGACTGGTTTGCGGATAAAGTGATATCCGACGATAAAATTGTAGAATTCCATTGGGGGAAGACAGAACAAAGAAAAGCTGAAATTATAGCGATACGGTCTTTCTCTTTTATTCGTTTTCGTTGGTTGGATGATGAAAATGAACGTGATTATTTTGAGATAAAGATGACTTATAATGAGTTGACAAGTGATTATGTTTTGGAAATTACAGATTTCGCAGAGCCGGATGAAGTAAGTGATATGGAAGAATTATGGGAGTCTCAAGTCGGTAAATTAAGAAGAACTTGTGGATTTTAGTTAACTTTCAACTAAAAATTTCCGATGCTCCTTTTTTTGTGCTAATTTTGCGTCTTAAATGCACGAACCTATTAAGATGCTACGCATAAAGAAATTAGATATATTTATCGTAAAGAGCTTCATGTTGCTCTTTGTTGGTACATTCTTCATCTGTCTGTTCATTTTTATGATGCAGTTTTTATGGAGATATGTAGACGAATTAGTCGGGAAGGGACTGGAGATGAGCGTAATGGCCCAGTTCTTCTTTTATTCCGCATTGACATTAGTGCCAGTATCATTGCCGTTGGCAGTGTTACTGGCTTCTTTGATAACTTTCGGCAACTTCGGTGAGCGTTATGAATTGTTGGCGATGAAGGCCGCTGGCATCTCCCTGCTCAAAATCATGCGTCCGCTTATCTTCTTTGTTTGCGGACTTGTGGGTGTTTCTTTTTATTTTCAAAATGTAGTAGGCCCTATTGCACAAGCTAAATTAGGTACTTTAATTCTTTCAATGAAACAGAAGTCGCCGGAGTTGGATATTCCGGAAGGTGTTTTCTATTCGGAAATTCCCGATTATAATCTGAAAATCGCCCAAAAAGACCGGAAAACCGGTATGTTGTATGATGTGCTTATTTATAATCTGAAAGACGGTTTCGAAAATGCGCATATTATCTATGCGGATTCCGGGCGTTTGGAAATGACTGCTGACAAGCAACATCTTTGGTTGCATTTGTATAGCGGAGATTTGTTTGAGAATCTGAAGGCGCAAAGTATGAAATCCCAAAATGTACCTTACCGGCGTGAGTCATTCAGGGAGAAACATACGATTATTGAGTTCAATTCGGACTTTAATATGGTTGACGGTGAAATTATGGGACGCCAATCCAGTGCTAAGGATATGGCACAATTACAAAGTTCCATTGATTCGATGAAAGTCGTCGGAGATAGTATCGGAAGGCAGTATTATAAAGAAGTCTCCGAGGGGAATTTCCGTACATCCTATGGGTTGACGAAAGAAGATACCGTTAAGATAGAAAAGGCGAATATTCAAGAATATAATATCGATAGCCTTTATCAGGCGGCGCCTTTGGTACAAAAGCAGAAAGTGATTTCTTCCGCTGCCAGCCGTGCGGAGAATATGGCCAGCGATTTGAGCTTCAAGAGTTACACGATGGAGAATAATGATTATGCAATTCGAAAACATAAGACGGAATGGCATAAAAAAATCACTATTTCGCTTTCTTGTTTACTGTTCTTTTTTATTGGAGCACCGTTGGGAGGTATTATTCGTAAAGGAGGCCTGGGAATGCCTGTGATTGTGTCGGTATTAGTGTTTATTATATACTATATTATAGATAACACCGGATATAAAATGGCTCGTGACGGTAAATGGGTTGTCTGGATGGGGATGTGGACGAGTAGTGCCGTCCTTGCTCCGTTAGGTATTTTTCTGACCTATAAGTCAAATAAAGATTCCGTGGTGCTTAATGCTGATGCCTATATCAACTGGTTTAAGAAGGTCATGGGAATTCGTAGCGTACGTCATTTATTCAAGAAAGAGGTTATTATCAATGATCCGGATTATAGGCGTATTCCTGGAGAGTTGGAGCAGCTTTCAGCGGAATGTAGGGCATATATCGCAAAAAATCGTTTGACAAAGGCACCTAATTATTTTAAGTTGTGGATGTCTGTAGAAAAAGATGATGAAGTGGTGGCTATCAATGACAGATTAGAGGCGTTGGTGGAAGAAATGTCCAATACGAAGTCGGCGACTTTGATAGGAGCATTGAACAACTATCCTCTTATTCCCGTTTCTGCACATATACGCCCGTTTCATATATATTGGTTGAATCTGGTTGCAGGCATTATTTTCCCTGTCGGTCTGTTTTTCTATTTCCGTATCTGGGCTTTTCGTCTTCGCCTGGACAAAGATATGGAGCGAATCATAAAGAACAATGAACAAGTTCAATTCATCATACAGAAAATTAATAAATAAGTGTTATGGAAGAGATTAAAATGGATAGAATAGAAGATGCGGTTGCCGATTTCAAAGAAGGCAAGTTTGTCATAGTAGTAGATGATGAAGATCGTGAGAATGAAGGTGATTTGATTATTGCTGCTGAAAAGATAACTCCTGAGAAAGTGAATTTCATGTTGAAACATGCACGCGGTGTACTTTGTGCGCCTGTCACTGTATCCCGTTGCAAAGAGTTGGATTTACCCCATCAGGTGAGTGATAATACCTCCGTGTTAGGAACCCCTTTTACGGTTACTATCGATAAGTTGGAAGGTTGTACGACCGGGGTATCGGCGGCCGATCGTGCTGCCACAATCCGGGCATTGGCCGATCCTGCTTCCACTCCGGCGACGTTCGGACGTCCCGGACACATAAATCCGTTGTATGCACAGGAAAAAGGAGTGCTCCGGCGGGCCGGGCATACAGAAGCAACTATTGATTTGGCCCGTCTTGCAGGGCTTTATCCGGCAGGTGCTTTGATGGAAATCATGAATGATGACGGTACGATGGCCCGTCTGCCTGAACTCCGTAAAATGGCGGATGAACACGGATTAAAACTGATATCTATCCATGATTTGATTGTTTATCGTTTGAAACAAGAGTCAATCGTAGAGAAAGGAGTAGAGGTAAACATGCCTACCGAATACGGAATGTTTCGTCTGATTCCTTTCCGGCAGAAATCAAACGGACTGGAACATGTCGCCCTCTTCAAAGGAACATGGAATGAAGACGAACCGATTTTGGTACGGGTACATTCCTCTTGTGTGACCGGTGACATTTTTGGCTCTAAGCGTTGCGATTGCGGCGAACAACTGCATAAAGCAATGGAGATGATTGATGCTGCAGGGAAAGGAGTCGTGGTTTATTTGAACCAGGAAGGACGCGGAATCGGTTTGATGGAAAAAATGAAAGCTTATAAACTGCAAGAGGGAGGAATGGATACGGTTGATGCCAATGTCTGTCTGGGACATCTTGCCGATGAACGTGATTATGGAGTAGGAGCACAGATTCTTCGCGAGCTGGGAGTACATAAAATGAAACTGTTGACAAATAATCCAGTAAAGCGCGTAGGCTTAGAAGCTTATGGATTGGAAATTGTAGAGAATGTGCCTGTCGAAACCATTCCCAATCCGTACAATGAAAGATATCTGAGGACGAAAAAAGAAAGAATGGGCCATACGTTGCATTTTAATAAGTAAATTGTCGCTTTGTTTTCATATATCAAATATAATCGCTTATTTTGCAACGAATTTCACTCAACAACTATAAAGTAGATACAAAATGAATCAATTATCAGATCGTTTGAACAGCTTGTCGCCGTCGGCGACGCTTGCCATGTCGCAAAAGAGCAATGAACTCAAAGCACAAGGCGTTGATGTTATTAACTTAAGTGTAGGAGAACCGGATTTTAATACTCCTGAACACATCAAAGAAGCTGCGAAAAAAGCCATTGACGATAACTTTTCTCGCTACTCTCCGGTCCCAGGTTATCCGGCTTTACGTAATGCGATTGTTGAGAAACTGAAAAAAGAGAACGGTCTGGAATATACAGCCGCACAGATTTCATGTGCAAATGGTGCGAAACAGTCTGTTTGTAATGTCATCCTTGCATTGGTCAATCCTGGTGACGAGGTGATTGTACCGGCTCCATACTGGGTAAGTTATCCGGAAATGGTGAAGTTGGCGGAAGGTACCCCTGTGATTGTTTCTGCCGGTATTGAACAAGATTTTAAGATTACGCCGGCGCAATTGGAAGCCGCCATCACCCCGAAAACCAAAGCGTTGATTCTATGTTCACCATCCAATCCTACGGGGTCAGTCTATAGTAAGGAAGAATTGGCCGGATTAGCGGCAGTATTGGTGAAATATCCGCAAGTAGTGGTGATTGCTGATGAAATCTATGAACATATCAATTATGTTGGAGCCCATCAGAGCATCGCACAGATTCCGGAAATGAAAGAACGTACGGTGATTGTGAACGGCGTGTCGAAAGCCTACGCAATGACTGGATGGCGAATCGGGTTCATTGCCGGTCCCGAATGGATTGTGAAAGCTTGTAATAAGTTGCAGGGACAATATACCTCAGGTCCTTGTTCCGTCTCACAAAAAGCTGCAGAAGCCGCATATACAGGAACTCAGGAACCGGTGAAGGAAATGCAGAAAGCTTTTGAACGCCGTCGTGACTTGATTGTGAAGTTGACTAAGGAAGTGCCTGGCTTTGAAGTGAATGTGCCGCAGGGAGCTTTCTATCTGTTCCCGAAATGCAGCTATTTCTTCGGAAAGAGCAATGGCGGACGCAAGATTGAGAATTCGGATGATTTGGCTATGTATTTGCTTGAAGAAGCTCATGTCGCATGTGTGGGGGGAACTTCATTCGGTGCGCCTGAGTGTATTCGTATGAGCTATGCCACAAGTGATGAGAATATTGCCGAGGCCATTCGTCGTATCAAGGAAGCATTGGCTAAATTGAAGTAAGGGCTTATCGCGATTTTGTATAAACCGAATATAAAGGGTGTCAAAACTCATTTTTAAAAGAGATGAGTTTTTATCAGTAACTTGACAACCTTTTTCATAGCAATAAAAAGAGCTGCATCATTACTCGAAAATAAAGTTTGATGCGGCTTTTTAATGTCCCAATTACAATCCGTCACTTTTCTAAGTGTTCAGTTTGATTTTGATTACATTCACCTTCATGAATCGTATCGCTGATAATTGACCTCTTATCCCGATTTTATAAATAATAAAAAGGGACATTCAGTAAATAGTATAAAATTAGCCAACTAATTCATACTTTAAGTATGAATTAGTTGGCTTTTTTGTATCTTTAGGTATTCCCCCGCAA
>NZ_CAUCSQ010000096.1 GCF_958445495.1 uncultured Bacteroides sp.
AGAAAAACAAGTGAAAAAGATTCTTTTCGAGGTATTTTCCATTTTTCTCGAAAAAATGAGAAATAAGACTAAGTGTTTATTGTATCGATGGTGTTTTATAAACAAAAGGGGAGAAAGTCGACGCTTTTCTTTTAGAGTTTAATAAAATGTATTACCATTAAATTAAATGTATGAAAAACAAACATTTGCTTCGAAAATCAACTTTATTTCGAGCTTTATTAATCCTTTTGTTTATAGCAGTTCCAATACAATGGGCTACGGCACAGTTGACTTTATCAACTCCCCGTACAACTTTGGGAGTCGTGATTAAACAGATTCAGGCTCAATCAAAGTATCAGTTTTTTTATAATGACAAATTATCAACCGTGGCGGTCGAGCCTCTAAAGGTTAAAGACATTTCGTTAGAGCAGGTTTTGAATACCCTTTTAAAGGATAAGAAAATAACCTATAAAATAGAAGAAAACATCATCTACCTGTCCGAAAAGGAAGCTTCGGATTCACAACAGCAATCCGGCAAGGAACGTACAATAACCGGACAAGTTACCGACTCGAAGGGAGAGCCCTTAATCGGTGTAAGCATACAGGTAAAAGGAACGTCGGACGGCACCATAACCGATTTAGACGGTAATTATAAAGTGGTAACCAAAAATAACAACCCGATTGTTATCTATTCTTATATTGGATACAAAACCCAGGAAGTCCCGTCGAAAGGACAGAACCTTATTAATATAACTTTGCTTGACGACACGCAAATCATAGACGAAGTTGTCGTTACCGCTTTGGGTATCAAACGGGCGACAAAAGCATTGAGTTACAATGTTCAGGAAGTAAAAAGCGATGAACTGCTGACAAATAAAGACGCCAACTTCATCAACGCCTTGTCCGGCAAGGTCGCGGGAGTTACCATCAACAGCTCCTCTTCCGGCGTGGGCGGTGCAAGCAAAGTCGTCATGCGCGGTGCGAAAGCAATCAACCAGTCCAGCAATGCATTGTATGTGATTGACGGAGTACCGATGTTTAACCTGGGAGGTGAAGGCGGTCAGGAAAACGATTCAAAAGGAACGACAGAAGCCATCGCCGATATTAACCCGGAGGACATCGAATCAATGTCAGTACTGACAGGAGCCGCTGCAGCCGCACTGTACGGAAGCCATGCCGCCAACGGTGCAATTGTCATTACCACTAAAAAGGGAAAAGAAGGACGGTTACAACTGACGGTAAGCCAGAATACCGAATTTCTGCGTCCTTTCAGGACACCGGATTTTCAAACCCGTTACGGAACAGGAGATTTGTTATCGAGTACCTCTTCGGTAGAAAAAAGTTGGGGAAATAAGTTGAATGCAACTAACTATATGGGCTATTCTCCGATGGATGATTTCTTGCAGACGGGAGTTGTCACCACCGAGACAGTTTCCCTTTCTACGGGAACGGAACGCAACCAGACATATTTCTCGGCAAGTGCGATAAATTCTGACGGAATGATACCCAATAACGATTACAACCGCTATAACTTTACCTTCCGGAACACGACTTCTTTCTTGAAAGACAAGATGATATTAGACGTAAGTGCTAATTATATCAAACAAAACGACCGTAACATGGTGAACCAGGGTACTTATTCCAATCCTTTGGTTACCGCCTATTTATTCCCGCGCGGCGACGATTGGAACGATGTTAAGATGTACGAACGGTATGACACGACACGTAAAATCTACACGCAATACTGGCCGCAGGACTTCTCCGGGCTGACCGGGCAAAATCCTTATTGGATTGCTTACCGCAATCTTCGTGAAACAGATAAAAACCGTTACATGTTGAGTGCGGCCTTGAGTTATCAAATCCTGGATTGGTTAAGTGTTTCCGGTCGCGTGCGCATAGATAATTCCAACTCGAAATATACCCGTAAACTGTATGCTACCAGCAATGAGATTCTGGTAGAAAATTCGAAGAACGGACTTTATGGTATCAAACAGACCGACGACAGGCAGACTTATGCGGATTTCATGGTTAATATCAACAAGACCTTCAAAGAAGTATTGAGTTTACAAGCCAATCTTGGAGCCTCTTATTCGGACATGCAACAAGATGTATTCGGCAATGAAGGCCCTATCAGCGACACGAAAGGAATCGCTAATGTATTCAACGTTTTTCACTTGGACAATGACAAGACCAAACGGTCACAGTCCGGCTATCGCGAACAGACACAATCTATCTTCGCCAGTGTGGAGTTGGGTTATAAAAGTACTTATTACCTGACTTTAACGGGACGTACCGACTGGCCGTCACAACTGGCAGGTCCCAATTCCGTGAAAAGTGCGTTCTTCTATCCCTCCATAGGCGGGTCGGTAATACTTTCAGAACTGTTGCCCATACCTGAACAAATCTCTTTCTTGAAATTGAGAGCCTCTTATGCATCGGTCGGGCTTCCTTTCCCCCGCTTTTTGGCAAACCCGACATACGAATGGGATGTAAAAACACAAAAATGGGCGGTTAAGACGCATTATCCGATGTACGAGTTAAAACCGGAAAAGACCAATTCATGGGAAATCGGTATTACCGCCCGGTTCCTCGACCATTTCAGTCTGGACTTGGGACTATACACCACCAAGACATATAATCAGACATTTGAACCGAATATCTCCGTGTCTTCCCAATACTCTACCCTCTACGTACAAACAGGCAGCGTACGTAATAAAGGGGTGGAACTGTCCCTAGGATATGATAATGACTGGAATGGGAAATTCAGATGGAGTTCTACCGTTACTTTCAGTGCAAACAAGAACGAGATTTTAGAATTAATGGAGAATTACAGACATCCTGAGACAGGGGTTATGATTACGTTGGACCGCCTGGAAGTAGGTGGGCTGGCAGATGCCAAATTCGTTTTAAAGAAGGGTGGCAGCCTGGGCGACCTTTATTCGGTCAAAGACTTGCAACGCGACAACAACGGCAATATCTATGTTAACGATAAGGGAGAGGTTGCCAGTGTGTCTTCCGGTGATATCAAACTCGGCAGCGTATTCCCTAAATGTAACCTTTCATGGCGTAATGACTTCAAATGGAAAGATTTGAGTTTCGGATTTATGCTTGCCGCACGTTTCGGAGGCATTGCATATTCCGCCACCCAGTCTTATCTCGATTATTACGGAGTGTCCGAAGCATCGGCAAGTGCGCGGGATATGGGTGGAGTGACGATAAACGGCGGCGATGTGGTAAACGCACAAAAGTGGTATTCGGTGGTCGGAGCACAAAACGGCATTCCCCAATATTACACGTATAGCGCCACCAACGTCCGTTTGCAGGAGGCGTCTGTCGGATATACGATTTCTAAAAATAAATTGTGGGGGATTGCCGACGTTACCGTATCATTAGTGGGACGCAACCTTTGGATGCTGTATTGCAAAGCGCCGTTTGACCCGGAAGCCGTTGCAACGACAGGCAACTATTATCAGGGGATTGACAATTTCATGACTCCGAGTGCACGCAGTCTGGGATTTAATGTTCGATTCAAGTTTTAATCTCTTTTACTAAAATACAATGAATAAATCGATTATAAAATTATTACTGTCAGGCGGATTGTTTATATACATGACTACTGCCTGTACGGACAATTATATGGACTACAATAAAAATCCGTATGAAGTGACCGATAGTGAAATGGAACGGGATGCACATAAGCTCGGAGCGGCCCTTATCGGCATGCAAAGCGTGGTAATTCCCGTAGGAGAGCATTTGTCACAGTTTTCCGAATGCTTGTTAGGCGGCGTGTTCAGTGGTTATATGGCGGATTCGAAGACTTGGGGAAATTCATTCTCATTCTTCAACCAGTCGGAAGACTGGAACGGAAAGGTATATCTGGACATCATGCCTGAAATTTACTCCAATCTCTCCGAGGTTAAAAAAGCGACTACTGACCCTATTCCTTTGGCTATAGCGGAAATATTGAAAGTAACGGCCATCGTGCGGGTCACTGACGTATATGGGCCTATCCCTTATTCACAGGTAGGCGCCGACGGCAAGCTGACGGCTCCGTTCGATACTCAAAAAAGCATTTATACGAAAATGTTCCAGGAACTATCGGAGTCAATTGCCACATTAACGCTGAACCGTACAAATGACTTCTCTCCCAATGCCGACCAGGTATTCGGCGGTAAAGTGGAAAAATGGATTAAATTTGCCAATTCATTGAAATTACGTATGGCTATACGCATCCGTTATGCGGACGCCCCATTGGCCGAACAGATGGTAAAAGAAGCCATAAGTACGGAAAACGGGCAAGTAGGGGTCATGGGGAGCAATGACGACAATGCCTTTATGACGGTTTCCCTTAATCCTTTCTATACGGTATTCGGTTGGGGAGACTCCAGAATTGCCGCCGACTTGCTGACATATATGAATACGTACAGTGATCCGCGTCGTCCGGTTTATGCCTTGGAAAGCACTTTCAAAGACCCTTCAATCACTAACGCATATTACGGGTTGCGAGTCGGGAATGAATACGCGGCGGTTGATGCCAAGATGTATTCAAACATAAATGTCACCGCTACCGCCCCGCTGATGTGGATGAATGTTGCCGAGGTCATGTTTCTAAGGGCGGAAGCCGCTTTACAGGGATGGGATACGGAAGATACTGCCGAAAACTATTATAAAACGGGCATTCGCCTGTCGTTTGCTCAACACGGGATAAGCAATGTGGAAAATTATCTGGAGAAAACAACTGTACCGGGCAGTTATCAGGACCCCAAAAGCACATATACGGCAGCTTTGCCCGGCAATGCCGTTTCCGTTAAATGGGAGGGGACCGACAACGAGATAAACCTGGAACGTATCATCACTCAAAAATGGATTGCCAATTTCCCGCTAAGCCTGGAAGGATGGGCTGACTTCCGCAGGACGGGTTATCCCAGGTTGCTTTCCACGCCCAACAACAAAAGCAATGAAGTTGCAGACGGGAAGTTTGCCCGCCGGTTGAAATATCCGCAACAGGAGTATAATACCAACAAAGCCAATGTGGAACAGATTGTCAGTACATTACAGGGAGGAGACAAGATGTCTACCCATATCTGGTGGGACTGCAATCCTAGATTGTTAAACGAATAAAATCTAAATAGTATGAAGAACAAATTTGGAATGGCTGTTTTATCGTTCTTCGCAACAAGCTTGATATTGGGAGCATGTAGCGATTGGACGGACATCGAGAATGTAGAAATTAACCAACCCGGCATTCAAACTCAGAATCCGGAATTATA
>NZ_CAUCSQ010000097.1 GCF_958445495.1 uncultured Bacteroides sp.
CTTTCTATTACGGGATAATGTTTAACATGTCCAACTTTTTGGGGTCACTTCATTTCGAGACAGCCTTTGAATCATATATTATCATCAGGAATTCTCCAAATAATTTTTCAAAATTAAGGAATCCAAATCACAACAACTTGCTATTCCCTACCTATATAATATACTTACTTAATCAAAGATTCCGGGTCTAGATGAGCAGACTCGATATCTTTAAAGTAACGGTAAGTTCCCACCTTCAACTCCACGGTAGCAGCATCATCGCAAACGATAATCCCTTTCTCATGCATCTGTAATGCACTGATAGTCCACATCTGCGTTACTGCACCTTCTACCGCATGATATAAAGCACGGGCTTTATTATGGCCGTTCACGATAATCATCACTTCCTTAGCGGAAAGCACAGTACCTACCCCTACCGTCAAGGAAGTTTTCGGAACTTTATTAATATCATTGTCAAAGAAACGGGAATTAGCGATGATAGTATCCATTGTCAATGTTTTCTGCCGCGTACGGGATGATAATGAAGAACCCGGTTCATTGAACGCGATATGCCCGTCAGGACCGATACCTCCCATAAACAGGTCTATACCGCCATAAGACTTAATCTTTTCTTCATAACGCGCACATTCCGCATCCAGGTCAGGAGCATTGCCATTCAGAATATTTGTATTTTCCGGTTTAATATCAATATGACTGAAGAAGTTATTCCACATAAAAGAATAGTAGCTTTCAGGATGCTCTTTCGGCAAACCTACATACTCGTCCATATTGAATGTCACCACATTCTGGAAGGAAACGATTCCTTTCTTATTCAGGTCAATCAGTCCCTTATACATACCCAAAGGAGAAGATCCCGTAGGGCAACCCAATACAAACGGTTTTTCAGGAGTTGGATTAGCAGCTTTTATTTTTGCAGCAACGTAATGTGCAGCCCACTGAGATACGGACTGGTAGTCCGGCTGAATAATAAGTCTCATAAGTCGATTATTTTATAGGTTAATAAATAAATTTCATTTATAATTTAAAGGTCTTTTTTCAAGCGCTCCGCCATCGCGCGAGCCAGATTCTCACATTGAGTATAGGTAATATCTTTCATTGCCTGCTTCATCTCTACCGGATCACCGACCAGCTCGAACTTACTTTTTTCCGCAAATTCCGCCAGGCGTTTCACGGCAGCACCCGCCCAAGTGAAGGAACCGAAATATCCTAAATAACGTCCTTTGACCTCACGCAGCAAGATTTTTGAAAGTAATGACTCTACTTCCGGAAATATCTGGTTACTGTAAGTAGGAGCACCGATAATCAATCCTTTGTAACGGAAAATATCTGCAATAATATAAGAAGGATGGCTCTTGCTTACGTTATGCATAACAATATTCTTGATTCCCTGTGCCGAAAGTTCCTCCGCAATCGCTTCCGCCATTTGTTCTGTATTCCCGTACATGCTTCCATAAGCAATCACTACCCCTTCGTCGGCATCGTAACGGCTCAGACGGTCATAGATACCAATCACTTTAGCGATATTCTCCGTCCACACCGGTCCGTGTGTGGAACAGATAGTGGAAATGGGAAGCCCTCCCAGCTTTTGCAGAGCTTTCTGTACCGGACTACCGTATTTACCTACAATATTAGAATAATAACGGACCATCTCTCCCCAATACTTATCCAAATTAATCCGAGTATCCAGGAAACCTCCGTCCAGCGTACCGAAACATCCGAATCCGTCTCCTGAAAACAGTACACCGTCTGTTTCATCAAATGTCATCATCGTTTCCGGCCAATGCACCATCGGCGTCATATAAAAACGCAGTTTATGATGTCCCAAAGCCAAAAAATCACCGTCTTTCACCAAATATTGTTCTCCGGTCACGCCATAGAATCCTTCAATCATGCCGAACGTCTGCTTATTGCCGACAATAATAATATTCGGATAATGCTGTTTAATCAGACGGATAGAACCCGAATGGTCCGGTTCCATGTGATTTATAATCAAATAATTGATAGGACGCTCACCAATCACTTGTTTGATTTTCCGCAAATACACCTCAAAATAACAAATATCCACAGTGTCTACCAACGCCACCATTTCATCATCAATCAGATAAGAGTTATACGAAACTCCATAGGGTAATGGCCACATCGCCTCAAACCGATGTTTATTGCGGTCATTCACTCCTACATAGTGGACATTTCCTTTAATTCTTGTTTTATGTTCCATATCTTAAATCTATATTATATCCATTATCTGTGTAATATTCCTTAAAAGCCAGGATTCTACTCCTCGATACACTTATCTTCCGCAAAAATAATTCTTTTTTCCGAATCCTTGAACTTCTTGCCTTGATAAGCATTCCTTTCTTTCATTCTTTTTTGCAAACGCGCTACAAATTCATAATTTTTCAACCCCCAGTCCGGGGCTATTAATAAATCTTTAGGAGATTGGGAAATAAAACGTTCCAATACCAGTTCCGGACGCAAATGTTCCACATAATCAATTACCCAGTCAATATACTCATCTACTTCCGTAAACAAATGGAAATCAGACGGATTCACAGTGTATTCATGTGCCATACGAGTGCCGCGAATCAACTGGAGTTGGTGAATTTTGAGAGTTGATAAAGGAAGTCCGGAAAGAATTTCCGCCTGTTCAACCATCATATCATGCGTCTCCCCCGGAAGTCCCAAAATGACATGCCCGCCTGTCAGTATACCACAAGCTGCTGTCCGGCAGATAGCAGCAACTGTTTCCTCATAAGTATGTCCCCGATTGATACGTCGCAAAGTATCATTACAAGTGCTTTCGATTCCATATTCTACTATAAGGAAAGTGTGTTTATTCAACTCTTCCAAATAACGTAACAACTCTTCGGGCATGCAATCTGGCCTTGTGCCAATTACCAGACCTACCACATCCCTCACCTCCAGAGCCTCTTCATACTTACATTTCAACCCTTCCAGTTCCGCATACGTGTTAGTATATGCTTGAAAATACGCCAGATATTTCATCTCCGGATATTTATGGGCAAAAAAGCGTTTTCCTTCTTCCAATTGTACGGCAACGGATTTCTCTGTACGGCAATAATCAGGATTGAATGTCTGATTATTACAATAAGTGCAACCTCCCCATCCTCTCGTTCCATCCCGGTTAGGACAAGTAAAACCCGCATTCAACGATATCTTTTGTACTTTATAAGGAAAATATTTACGCAAAAATGCGGGAAAATCATTATAGAAAAGATGAGCAGCCATATCTAAATTATTATTTAACTGGCAAACTTACGTAAAATTGGCGAACTATGAAACAGTTGGCACAAAATATCTTCAATATATCAAAATAATCATAAATAGCATAAGATAAATTAATAAATATTGCAAAAAAAGAAAGTATTTAAGTAGCTTTGCCTTGATTTTAGGCATTGACGGGAGGATACTTGTGAAAGTCTTGTGCAATTTATTCCCCAATTATGATTTCATCTCACCATACCCCATGCAACTCTCGTCAATAAAATTATCCTCTTTATATTCTGAACAAGAAAATAAAGGGGATTTTTAGTTGAAAGTACTTATGGAGTCAACGAAAAAGCCGGATTCGAAGCCACCTATTGGAACAACCGTGAATAAAAAGGTTAGATTACCGCCAGTGACAAGGAAAACCTGCAGAAAACCCTTCACGGTTTCCACAGAATCGGCATAGCCAAAGAAAAATAGAATGTCAACATCGAACTTATTTATGACTCCTCCGAATGGTTCGACATCGTACCAACACTATGACTTCCCTTGAACGGCACATATAAGATACTTCACGGAAACAGTTCCGGCTCCGGACAATTTGCAGTCCGTCGACATCCGGATTCAATAGGTTACCGGACATACGGGCCGATATCCGGACCCGGATACAAGAAGTTTAAACAAACGGTACTGTCCGTCAACGGATAATCATAAACCATCCTTATATTCCTGATTTACCTACGACGGATTGAATGGATTTCTAATTTCCAACCACTGTATAGAGTTCCGCATATACAGGAAGAAACCGTAAAAACAAATATCAACTTAAATCTGGTAATCAAATATTTCAGTCTCTCGACTGTCCGTCCCAAACGAATTTTCAGAAGAATGTGTCATTACCCGTGTAATACGAGTAATGACGGGGGCACATCACTTCTTTCCCATATTTATTGTAAAGGTCGATATATACTTGTCTTATCATGACCTCATGCCAAGCTTGTATTTCCTCAAAAGGACGACAAGCAAGAAGCCACCAACAATTGTTTTTATACTATCCAGATTTTGCTATCATCAAAACCTGCTTAGTTTTTCAATGAATGATGTCCGTCGATTGGGAAAGCTTTTCCCGCCCACGCTTTTTGAGAAGTCCATTCTTCGGACGGGTCACTCCAAAAAGGATGTGAAGCAGGAAGTCCCAAAGGCAAAAAGACAAGTGAAGTCATATACAAACTGCCGTTATTTGTATAATAATTCGCCAAATCCGGCTGATGTCCTGCAAAACCCAATGCCAAAAATCCCTTATCATCGAAATTCCCATCTACCGAAAACATGTTTCTCATGACTGCACTCAACGCATTCCGGACTTGTCCGTTAGTCAGCCCTTCAGGAAGGCCGTATTTCCAAGCAGCCAGCGCCAATGACTGGAATGCCCCCATGCGATAGACAACAGAACGTCCGAAAGCCGGAAATGTCCCCTCCGGAGAGATAAGGCGCTCCACGAAAACATTGAAACGCTGCATACGTTTGATTGCCAGCTCATGGCTGACAGGAGTAGGAAAACGGTTTTTGCTGCATGTTTCCAATATCTCCACATACATGGGATGAATGACAAAAGAATTATGGTGAGTTCTATCAATTCAATTTATCCTCTTGTATCAGACAGCAGAACTC
>NZ_CAUCSQ010000098.1 GCF_958445495.1 uncultured Bacteroides sp.
ATGATTTTTTTCAGTTTCAGTCATTTTGATTCGTTTTAATGATTTGATTATGGGGCAAAGATAGAGAGCAGGTAATGTAATAGCTGTCCAAGCGTGAACCATAAAAAGACGTTGAAACGATTGAGTCATGATTGAGTGCTATGTGAGAAAAAGTAAATGGCGGAAGATTAAACTTATCTGTGGCAAAACTTGTTTATTATTTATTTTAGAATTACTTTTGCCACAGAATAAAGGAGGTGACTAATGAAAACCATGAATCAGATTGTCGGAGAGAACTTGAAGAAAACCAGAGAATTATCCGGTTTTACGCAGGAGCAGGTAGCGAAATCTATCGGTGTGGAGCGGTCGGCTTATAGTAACTATGAAAGCGGTGTTCGTGAAGTGCCTTTTCATTTGTTAGAGAAGATTGCTGATTTGTTTGGCTGTGAAGCGTTTCTTCTGTTTGAAGATAATGTAGAAGCCGACAATGAGATTCTGGCTACTGCTTTTCGTATCTCCGATGTTGAAGAAGGGGATTTGAAAGAAATAGCCCATTTTAAAGATCTCGTGAAGTCTTACCTTAAAATGGAACGGATTGGAAATGGCTCCAAATAAATTCATCATAGAAAGACAAGTGGCGGAATTTCGCGCGGATAACGGATTGAGTGCTTCGGAAGCCATTAATCTGAAAAGTCTGTTGCTGAAATTGAATGTATTGACCATTTTCCGCCCTCTTTCCGATAACTTTTCGGGAATGTGCCTCAAAGACGGTTCCGGACATCGGTTCATGCTCGTGAATTCTTCCCATTCAAGAGGCAGGCAACATTTCACGATTGCCCACGAACTCTATCACTTGTATATTGAAAGTAAACCAACTCCGCACAAATGCAACCCTTGTAGTGGAAGTAAAGACCCCGTAGAACAGAGCGCCGATATGTTTGCTTCTTCTTTGCTGATGCCGGAGACAGGACTTTGTCAACTTATCCCGGAAAATGAATTGAAAACAAAAAAGATCTCATTGGCAACAGTGTTGAAATTGGAACATTACTTTTCTGTTTCCCGCTCTGCACTGCTTTACAGATTGCTGAATGTTGGTTTACTGACCAATGCTGCACGTCTTGCGCTGGCAGATGAACCGGTGAAACACTCGGCTTTGTGTTTCGGTTATGACACTGCATTATATGATCCGGCAAACGAAGGACTGGTAATCGGAGACTTTGGCGAAAAAGCCCGTTCACTTTTTGAACAGGAAAAAATATCAGAGGGGCATTATTGGGAGTTACTCCGCAAAATAAACACACATGCAACAGAAGAAGACGAAAATAATACTGGATGCTGACGTTATCATCCATTTTGTGAAAGCGGAAGCATTTTCTTTGTTGCCGGACATCTTTCCCGAATACGAATATGTTATTTTGGATGTGGTTTATAATGAAGTATCCAAAGATCACCGGACTAAAGCCCTGATTGATAATTATACTTCTTATTTTTCAAAGATAACGCAAGAACGTTTCTCCCCTACGGGAGCATCGCTGAAAGATTATTTCCAATTACTTAAAACGTTTGGACACGGTGAGAGTGCCTGCATGATTTATTGCAGAGACCACCGTGATGTGCTGGGTAGCAGTAATTTGAAGGATATAAAGGACTATTGTTTGCAGAACGGTATAACTTTTCTGACTACTCTTGATTTTCTATATTATGCTTTTTGCCGGAAGAAGCTTTCGGCAGAGGAATGTAACGAGTTTATTGCTAAGGTAATTGCTTCAGGGAGCAAGTTGCCGGAAGTTGATATTACCCGCTATAAATGTACAGTCGCTATTTGACATCGCTTTTCTATTCTCTTGATTTATTTTTAGTAATAGTTCAGGTATCTTTTCTTAGCGCAAATCACAGCTCTTGGAACGAGTGATTTCTTTCCTCTTTGGCAGATTTTATTTCATCTATTTTCTTGATAATACCGGTAAGGTAGAAAATGGGTACCCCAAACCCTCTTTCTTTGTGAAAATATGGATGAAAAATATAGAATGTGTCATGCTTGAACATATATGTTAAAATAAGCATTGTACTTTTGTCGTGAATTTTATATGTAAATATTAAATAAAATGTAAAAAATGACTAAGGTAGAAAGAGAAGTGGTTTTTAACAGTGAAAATGGTCAGAAAGAAATGACCGGTGTACGTCACAGCGACGATGATGTTAAGAAGAAAGTAATTGATTGTGTTTTTAAGTTGGGGCAACTGAATAATATTCCAGAAAAATATGTTGAAAAGAATTCGGATTGTTCGCGTTCGTCCGTGGGGCGTGTGTACAGGTGTAATTTCGACGGTCGGAGTCCTATACCAAATTGGACAACTATCTTTAATTTTTTCTCTTGTGTGATTGGAAAGGCAACGATTATTGTCAATATTCCGGAGGTGTTGTGCTGGATTCTGAAGCTTTTTCTAGGAGATTCTGCGGATGTAGGCTATACAGTTGATGATAATCATCATATTCGTATTGATATTCAGTTTAATGACGATAAAACATTGCTTCCGGAGACTGGTGAAAAGGAAGGAAAGGTGAAGAAAAAAGATGGAGAATAGAGGAAAACGGGGGGGCAGTCGATTTGATGAAGCCGTCGGGAGAAGGTACTCCGGAATGATATAATCCTTTTCTCATCTAATGGGCGGACATTTCACTACAGATTATCTCGGATTCTTTATAACAGCAATCAGCAAGTTATAATTTGATTCGCGTGGTCTGTGATGAAATGTCCGCTTTGTTTGGTCTTGCCTTATTTATCTTTGGCTTGTTTTTGCCTTGTTTTGTCTTTGGCCGAATGATATTTCCTTATAAAAGAGTCGTTTCAAGGTTCTCCTAAAAACTTGAAGAATAGTCCTACTTGTGCCGGAGTGAGCAGGATGGCTTTTTCGCTATATCCGGTTTGGGCGAGTGCGGCTTGCAGTGCGGTATTCTTGGCAATCCAACTACGGAGGGTGCGTCGTGCCGAGGCGGACTGTATGTGAGGTAGGTAAAGTCCGGCCAACTGGCTTTTGCTATAGGCTTGTATGCGGGTACGGCTCTCTGTTTCTGCTTTTGGGGTTGTTTCTGTTTTCATATTGACTGTTTTTTAGAGGTTTATTTATGAACTCATGCAAAGGTACGCCTTTTTATGCTGGTTGGTTCTGTGTTGTACAGAAGCCTTTGCAGGCATGAATCGTGTCAATTTGTGCTTGTCTGTTCTCTCTTGCGACGGGTTGTAACATCGTGTTTCCCTGCTTTTTTCTCTTCGTGTACTTTTGTCTTCGTAATCGGTTACAAACAGTAGTTATTTATTCATCAATCAAAAAAGAAAGGAAAACAGTATGCCATTAATTTACAAACCTTATCAGGCAACACTTGCCAACAAGGAAGGACAGAAACTTTATTATCCCCGTCTGGTGAAATTCGGGAAAATGGTCAATACGCAGAAAATGGCGGAATTGATTGCAGAAAAAGCCTCGCTGACGGCGGGTGATGTTCATAACGTGATTCGTAACCTGATGTCGGTGATGCGCGAACAGTTGCTCAACAGCCGCACGGTGCGTCTCGAAGGCTTGGGAACATTTACAATGATTGCCAAAGCAGGAGGAAAAGGAGTGGAGTTGGAGAGTAAAGTCAGCAGTTCGCAGATCACTTCATTGCGTTGTCAGTTTACCCCTGAATACACCCGTGCCGCTAACGGAAGTGCTACCCGCGCATTGACCACTGGAGTGGAATTTGTGCACATCAAGGATGTAGCGGGTTCGTTTGTTGCCGACGACGTCATTGACAAAGACCCGGATGACGGCAACGAACCTGGTGGCGGAGGAGGCGAAGCTCCGGACCCGGCCGCTTAACCGAATTTGTTTATACAATAATTTAGGCACGGATTACACGGATTTCACGGTCTTTAGTGTTGTCATTGCTGCAAAGTAGCCGTGTTAATCTGTGTAATCCGTGCCTGGAAAAAGATAGTAATTAATTAGTGACAGGTATTTAAAACGGATTATTAACCTTTAAAAGAAAACGGATGAGATTATTATTGGAAAAGTTGCTGGATATTCTTGAAGCAGTTTTGCGTTTCCGCCACCGGAGAAACGGTAAGGTAGAAAAGGACTAGCCAGATAGAAAAGAGTTGGCGTATCTGAAAAAGGTATGAAACCGAATAGCGTAAATATGTAAGACGTGTCGCCCACACGTAGCTCGCGTAACAGGTAAAAACGTGTAGCCATTCATAGAGTAAACGTAAGGTTAAGGAATAAGTGAAAAGCTGTCTCGAATGAACGAGGCAGCTTTTCTTTTTTTCGTATTCCGAAAATCCTTTTTCGGAAACATAGTGAAAAAGAAAAAATCAGTAGTAATTTTTAAAAGGCAGAAATATTTCTTTGATTTTGTATAGAACAAAAGAAAATAATTTCCCACTTTTGTAGCTGCAATAGGGGATAGGTGTCCTGTGAGATGTCTGTTTTCCGGAAAAAAGATGAATGAAAACAGAATACTTCTTGCGTTAAAATCAGAAAAAAGTTTTCCGTTTTGGAAAACTTTCTATATCAGCGAGAAAGAAAAGTTTCCCAAAATTTAATGTTAAAAGCTAACCAAGCTATTAGATAATCTTCTATCTTTGTATCCGGTTTCGGAGCTAAAAGAGGTTTAGTCAATGAGGGA
>NZ_CAUCSQ010000099.1 GCF_958445495.1 uncultured Bacteroides sp.
TTCACGAACGATTGACACACAGCTTGCATTGTTCTGAATTCATCGAACTCACGTGATTTTACGTTCCATCAACAAACTTCCTGTTACCTTATAACGAATGGGAACAGTAGCAGAAGTAATATCATTAAAATAGTAGGTGAATCGGAGTGTCACATATTTATGTTTGATATACGGACGGGTATCATCCCAATTCTCTGTCAGAGTATAAGACGGAGATACATTGTCAGGCACTTCAAATTCTATCTCATTGTTATCCGGAATTAATGTCAAAGCACCGTTCTCGTCAAATCTTACATAAATTTTATATAATGCTCGTTTATCCCTTGGCAAATCCTCATCCATCAAACCGGCATAAAAGAAGATGGTATTGTCATCTACCACAAACGCCGTACGGGTATTGGCAATCATGGGGTCTCCCAACACATCATCATCGTCACCGTTTTCAGGCTCTTTATAGAAATAGACTTTCATATTTGTCGTACTATAAGCTCCCGAATAATCATTGAAAGGAAGTATTCTCAACAATGCTTTACGATAATTTTTCCGCATATTCGACTGATAACCGTATGAAGAACCGTCAAGAATAGTAATCGGCAATATCCAATGGTCTACCAAGTCTAAATCATTCAATGTGAAATCTATGTCGAGCAGACTTGTATACTCTCCTGCAGCAATATTGACAGTCTCTGGAAACTTATAGTATTTCTGAGGTAATTCTTTATAGTAAAGTTCCGTACGTGTACTGAAACGCTCTTGATTAAAAACAGACAACGTATCCGGGTCTACAGCGACATGAACAGTCAAATCCTGGTCGTTCATGGTAGAACCACTCACAACCAACGGCAATTGATAAGTCACCTTGCCGTCTTTTTTATAACGTATATTGATATTCGTACATCCCTTGTCGCCAACAGGAGCTTTGAAAGAGACATAATGCTCAAATTGTTCGTCTTCCCACTCGTCATTGCATGAACTGCCCGCAAAGAGAGCAATCAATACGATTAAACAGTTATATACTTTTTTCATATAGCATTTTCATTTAAAATTAATCATTATATGTCCATCCTGGATTTTGGGTCAGGAGCTTGTTACTCTTCAACTCATCATGACTGATAGGCCAGAAATACATTTTCCGTGAGAATGTAGTCGGTAATGAGGGTACTTCGACAATCGTATGGAACAGGTCTTGCTGTTCTTCCGTCATCAAAGTGTTACATCCGTAAATAGGCGCCGATTCTTCCGTCTCGGCATCTTTCCAACGGCGAAGGTCATAATAACGATGCCCTTCTCCCATCAACTCAATCTGACGTTCACGTTTCAGCGTTTTCCGGAACTCATCTTTATTACTATACACTTCAGGACGATAATCAGGAACTCCTGCACGACATCTGACTGGACGGATTCCTTTTTTCATTTCATTGACATCACGTCTGATATTGTAAGTCTTAGAGCCATTCCATGAAGCGATATCGTGACTTCCCTCAAGCTCGTTCAATGCCTCTGCATAAATCAACAGTACTTCCGCATAACGAATAGCTGGTTCTGCTTTGGGTTTAATATGTGTCCAACCAGCATCATTGCTGTTATTATCGTTAGCATCATTGGGATGTACGAATTTCATAACGCCTATTCCTGTCCGTAACCAGAACATAGTGTTCGTATATCCATTGCCGCCACCACGATAATAAAATATTTGCCGTGGTCCTTTATTTTCATTCAGGTCTGCATTCAGAAAATACCATGTAGAACCATTATAGGCAACAGAAGCATAAAAACGGGGTTCGCGACGGGCATATTGCTTGGACACACCTTTGCTGAGTGTTCCCAGTTCCGGATATACCCCCTCATTCTGTTCTTCTTCCGAAACGAATCCTTTTACACGTGAATTATTATCCACACGGCCTGCATATCCCGGCAGATTGGCATATTCGGAATTCATACCCGGGCAATTGCTTCCGTCATTCATATAATAAGCATCACACTGTTTTTGCGTCAGCCCATGCGTATTCCAACCGCTGGTAAAACGTGGCAATTGATGCCCGACCATCACATTGATTCCTTCGCTACTCTGGTTTTGCCCACGGGTAAAAATAAGCTCGGGATTGACTTCTGCCGCAAGTTCACCATTGAATAAAGAACGATAAGATTCATACGGGTCTATGTCTTTCCAACCATCTGGCCAGTTATGTTCTGAGAAGTCTCCATCTTTCGGTGGAGCAATCGTTTTAGGATAGCCGGTAGAGGCTGTCGTACGTATACCGGCATGATACAAGTCATAGACATTCAGTTCAATCACATCACGGGCAGCAGCAGCGGCTCTAGCCCATTTGCTTTCATCATATTCCTGAGAAACCAGATGTGTTCCATCAAAATTAACCAAATCCGAGAACTTCTCAGTGTCTGACGGACGAGGATTATTTATAGGACTAGCTGCATAAAGCAGTACTTTTGCACGTGTAGCTAAAGCTGCTCCCCGCGTAGGACGTGCAATGGCCAAAGCGCCACGAGTCAACGGAAGGTCTTTCGCTGCAAGAGCCATCTCCGAAGCGATATAATCGGCGACTTCGTCATACGTATTTCTTGCCCGGGCAAGATTGTCGTAACTATCTGTATAGTCCAACCCTTCGTCAGGCAGCAAAGGTACCGGACCGTATTTCCGAAGCAGTAACCAATAATAATAGGCACGGACAAAACGGGCTTGAGCCTTATAGTCTGCTATTTCTTCTGCTGAGAAGTCTTCATTCATGTCAATATTCTGGATAAAAATAGAGGCTTGCCGGATACCCTGATAGCATGCTCCCCAGGAACCTTGCTGGTCTCCTTCTCCGTATTCTCCATTTTTCAGTTTTTTATAAAAGTCATCCCTGTCTCCAAAATACATATCATCGGCAAAGCAAAAAGGAGTATGCCCTTTACTGGATACATCGGCATTACTGCCTGCCAAATAAGAAAAGGCATTTGCCAACCATTCTTCTGAGTAGTCTTCGCTTTTAAATACTTCTTCCAAAGACATACGGTCCTTAAAATATCTATCTACTTCCAAATAATCGGAACAAGAAACGAGACTCAAACCTGTCCCTATTACGGCAGATAGTAAAATATGTTTTGTTTTCATTGTTAATCTAATTATTAAATATTTACACTTAATCCTAATGTAAAAGTTCTAGCTAACGGATATTTCTCGCCATTGGAAATAAGCAGTTCTGGGTCCCACAGTTTGAAACCGGAGAAAGTGAGCAAGTTGGTTCCGATAAAGAAAAAACGTATATTGCTAAAATGCAATTTATTAACGACTGATTTGGGTAAGGTATACCCTATTTCCAATGTTTTAAGACGTAGGTATGAACCGTTTCTCAACCAGAATGTCGATGCACGATAGTTATTATTATTGCCGCCATAACTTAAACGAGGGTAAGAAGCGTCTGGATTTTCCGTAGATGGGTCGCCTGATATCGTTGCATCAATCCAACGGTCTTCTACAAGGTCATTCAGTATGTTTCCCCAAGTACCGGACGAGAATGCATATACCGACGAACCGTCAAGGAAAAAAGTGGATTTGCCCGCTCCCTGGAAATGCACATTCACATCCAATCCTTTCCATTGAGCTGAAATACCCATACCATAAATCAAGTTGGGTTTTGTCGTCGCCCCGATAGCAACCTTATCGCCATCATTTACCACACCGTCACCGTTGACATCTTTATATTTTATATCTCCCGGTTGCACATCACCAAATTCTTGTTTCGGACTATTACGAATATCATCATAATCTTTAAACAGCCCCAGAGCTATCAATCCTCTGGCTTGGTCCACCCGATGTCCTTTTTCCATCTGATAATCGTAAACGTTATAGGCCTCATCTCTTTCCAAAATTTCATTTTTACTATAGGTCATATTACCGCGGACTGTGAGATTTACCTCACCGACTTGCTGTTTATAAGCAAAATTTCCATCAAATCCCCTTGAGAGTACACTGCCGACATTGGCTTTAGGATTGCTGGTCACTCCGACCATCGACGGAAGATGGGTACGTTCCATATAGATGCCGTCACGTTGTTCATGAAAATAATCGACTGTTGCGGTGAACTTATCATTGAACAGGGAGAGGTCGACACCAACATCATGTTTCGTTGCGATTTCCCAAGTTACACTATTGGCTGCCAATACGGAATATGCCATCCCCGAATAGTTCTTATCATAGTTGTAATCTGCCCACTGATAGCCTCCTTTTCCTCCTTCAATCGTATACAGATAGGGAAAACGAACATCACCAAAATTATCATTACCGACTTTTCCCCAAGAATAACGGAGTTTAAACATATTCATCCATTTCAGTTTTTCTTTTATCACTGGCTCTTCTGCAATATTCCAAGCAACAGAAAAAGCGGGAAAAAAGCCGAACTGATGCCCTGTTGCAAAATTTTCCGAACCGTTGTAGCCGAAATTGAAATCTGTAAAATTTAATATATAACTATTTAACCATTTGTAGATGAGTAGTTTATAAATTTTGTTTCTGAAACAAGAAACAAATCAGGAACAAAAAT
>NZ_CAUCSQ010000100.1 GCF_958445495.1 uncultured Bacteroides sp.
ATCAGCCAAAATTAGCGCGAACAAAGTTAAGCCTTTTTTGCGGAAAGCAAAAGAATTTTCTTTAAAAGAAAATGTAACGGCGCGATATTATCAGGCAATGAGGCGATAAAGTTACGGTCTGTTCCGTCACCTTACCGCCTCATTCCCTTTCCTTATGAAAACGTTATCGGAAGGATACCTCTTCTTTTACCATATTGTAAAGTACTTGTTCCGCCTCCACGCCGGAATCGGCCATTCCTTCTACCAACCGGCATACCTGGAAAGCATGTTCTTCACTGTGTTGCATATACTTGCGAATCACCAGCAAAGCCGCATTACGCACATGGTAGCTCTCCGAATGCGCCGCACAGACAGCCTGGTCGAGCAACTCGCCGGAAGCCCGTTCCGTCATATCTCCTTTCTTCATCAGGAGCCGCGCCGCAGTCAGGAATCCGCAGGTTTGCACGTACTCGCGTTCGTCCGCAATCCACTGGAGAGATTTGGCAGGAGCATAAGGCAAATGCTGGAAAAGGTTCATACAGGTCAGTTCGGCAATCTCGATATTCCGGATATCTTCCACCCAGATATCGGCAATCTCCGGATAGAATGTATCAACCGGCTGGAGCATAGCGGCCAGAATCTTACACTCGCGGATATTTTCCTTCCATAACGCCTGCGCCAAGCTATGCTCTTTCTCATACTTTCCGGCGATGGCCTTGATACGGGGCAATTCCACGCCGAAATTGAGTTTGTAGACCAACCCCTTTTCACGCATACTTTGAGAAACAGCCCCGTTCATAGAAAGGCGGAGCTGCGTTTTGATATCTTTCAGTTGTTCTTTAATGTCCATATTCTTTTCAGTTTACGGAAGGCAGAGGAGAATAATCCCTGCTGTAACGCAACATTTGTTCTACATAACCTTCGTCATAAGATATCGTGACATCCGTTACATTTCCGTTATCATCTTTCACCAATTCATATTTCGGGTTTACAAAACCTTTGTAGGGAGCCAGATTCAGTTTCTTATAGCGTTCCAACACTTCAGCGTGCAAGTCCGAATCGACTTTCACGGCATAATTCTCCACTAAAGCACGAGCGCCCTCAAAATCACCGGTCGATTTGATGCGTTGTATTTCCGCCAGCAGTTTGCCGAAAAGTTCGCGCAACTTCCGGTAGTCGTTGATTACCACATACGTCTTCCCGTCTTTCTTCACCATTTCCACCACTTTGTCGGCGGCTCCTTTCTCGAATACCCAACGGGCAATCAACTGCCGGTTACGCATGTGCGCCTCTTCCACCGTATTTCCGGGTTCAATGCGTACCAACTGCGTCATCAGCCCATTCATCAGATAGGTATAATACTGGGCCTTATAAGCATCAGGAGAAGGAAGGAGTTTCAGCTCCAGCAATTTCGGGTCGGCCACGTAATAAAGCCCGAACAAATCGGCACGCGCTTCTTCAATGGTGGAACCGTATGCTTTCAAGGCATCCGGGTCTACTCCCGGAAGCAACTTGCCGGAACCGTGTCCCAGGCATTCATGCAAGTCCGTATGAAGTTCATCCGTCAAATCAGCATAAGTGTCAATCAACTGTTTTTCCGTATCGCCGTACACGAACTCTTCATTGAATCCGTTACCATGAGCGGCTTTATTATATGCATCGGTTATATTTCCAATCGTTACCGACTTCGAACCGTGATGCGCACGAATCCAGTTGGCATTCGGAAGATTGATGCCGATAGCCGTTGACGGATAGAGGTCACCGGCAAGAATCGCGGCAGTGATTACTTTGGCCGATACCCCTTTCACCCGGTCTTTCTTAAAAGCCTTATCTACCGGTGAATGGTCTTCAAACCATTGTGCGTTGCTACTGATTATTTCCGTACGGCGGGTAGATTCCAAATCTTTTAAATTAACCAAAGATTCCCAACTGGCCTTCATCCCCAACGGATCGCCGTAGCTCTCCGTAAACCCGTTTACAAAATCAATACGCGAATCAAGATCTTTCACCCAAAGAATCGCATACTCGTCAAAATCTTTCAGGTCACCGGTTTCATAAAACCGAATCAGCTTGCCTATAACCGCCCTCTGCGCATCATTTTCGGCTACTGTTTCCGCTTTCTTCAACCAATAAACGATTTTTTCAATCGCTTGTGTATAAAGTCCGCCCACTTTCCACACTTTTTCCCGTAACTCTCCGTTCTCTTTCACCAAACGACTGTTCAAGCCATAAGAAACCGGCGTTTCATCTTCGGGATTTTTCTTCGCATTATAGAACTCTTCCGCTTCCTTTTGCGTCACTCCGTCATAGTAATTGCAGGCGGAAGTCAATACGAGGTCTTCACCGTCAGCCTGATTCACCCGTTTAGGCATAACGGCCGAATCGAAAATCACCGGAAACAGCTCATCGCAAAGCTGTTCTGCAGTCTGTCCTTCCGACAACGGCAACAATTCGGGATTTATCCCAAGTACGGCCTGTCTCAAAAAATCCTGAGAAAAGCCCGGTATGAATTTCTCCGTACCGTAATGGTGATGAATGCCATTGGAAAACCAGACTCTTTTGAGGTAAACTTCCATATTCTTGAAGTCACCGGCGGTCTTATCGCCCTGGTAATTCGTATATACGGCTTCAAGCATCCTCCGGATTCTCAAATTATATTTTCCATTTTGGTCGAACAGGATGTCACGTCCTTCCAGAGCCGCCTCTGTCAGGTAATAAATCAATTCTTTCTGTTTTAATGTCAGTTCCTCAAATCCGGGAACCCGATAACGTAATATCTGTAAATCTGCAAATTGTTCCACTGTATAATCAAATTTATCCGCCTCGGCGGTTGTTGTTCCGGCTCCTCCGCACGACACAAGAAACGTAGCGGCTACCGCCATTGAAATAAGGTGTTTTTTCATTCTGTCGATATTGATTCATTAAAATGGGAAAAGGAATTATCCCTAAATCTTTTCCATTCAGAGGTAATTCCTTTTTCAATCAATTCCGGAAAACGCAATTACTTTTTATTTTCCAAATGTCTTTTGCGATATCCGTTAGGAGTCTCACCTATGTTTTTATAAAATGCAGCGTAAAAAGATTGACGGTTTGCAAAGCCAACCATAGCGCTGATTTCTTCCACATTTTTGTCTGCATAACGTTTATCTGTCAACAAATGCAAAGCATCTTTCACTCTGTATTCGTTCAACAGACAAGAATAATTCATGCCGAAACGAGAATTAACCACTGCAGAAAGATAACGGGTGTTTGTCTTCAACTCCTTCGCCAAATCTTTTGCAGAATAGTCAGGGTCCTTGTACTTTTTCTGTACGACAATGATATTCAGAATCTTGTCATACAACTCATCTGCCAGTTCCGGTCTGATTAAAGACCTATAGGCAGCCTTTTTTTCCTTCTTTTCCCTTAAATTGTAGGGGCGTTTTTTGGGAGTTTCCTCCGTTTTTTTGTTCTCTAAATCACTCATTGAATTAA
>NZ_CAUCSQ010000101.1 GCF_958445495.1 uncultured Bacteroides sp.
GGTCGTTTGCGAATTATCAAATATACGAAAAAAAAAGAGATGTAGGTAACTTGCAAGTCACGAGCAGTTGTGTTTGAACTGTCGTCCATTGAAAAATGGAGTACATTTCATTGAGAAGAGATGTTATTGTACCGGTAGTGGTGGTGAAAATCCATCTATCTTATCAATAAGACAGCCGGACAGTTCGGTGAAATATGGGAATGTGCCGAGTCTGCGATAAAGCAGGGACTCCGTGATTCCGCTTCTTTGACTTATCGGGATATAAATCCGGGAAAAGGTGAAAAAAGCATGGGGCAAGTGCAGGAGTTGTTAATAAAATGGGGAAATATAGGGTCAACGTAAAATCCTGAGGGATTATATATTCTTTTGAAATAACATCAATGGAGCAGAACCTCACACAAAAAAAGAGGCCGTCTCAAATTTGTTTTGAGACAGCCTCTGGATATCTTGTCTGGAAATGAAAGACTATTATTTGATTCTCTTGTATCCGTACACTGCCAAATCACCCAGTTCCTCTTCAATGCGGAGCAACTGATTGTATTTAGCCATACGGTCGGAACGGCTTAAAGAACCTGTCTTGATTTGTCCGCTGTTGGTCGCTACAGCAATATCGGCGATAGTAGCGTCTTCCGTTTCACCCGAACGGTGGGAAGTAACAGTCGTGTATCCATGACGGTGCGCCATTTCGATAGCGTTCAGTGTTTCCGTCAGCGAACCGATTTGGTTTACTTTAATCAGGATAGAGTTGGCACAACCTTTTTCAATACCTTTGGCCAAGAAGTCCACATTGGTTACGAACAAATCGTCTCCTACCAATTGGCAACGGTTACCAATGCGTTCAGTCAGCTTCTTCCAGCCTTCCCAGTCATTTTCACTCATACCGTCTTCGATAGAGTCGATAGGATATTTGTTGATTAGTTCTTCCAGATAGTTAATCTGTTCTTCGGCAGTACGTTTCTTTCCTTTTTCGCCTTCAAATTTAGTGTAATCGTAAATTCCGTCATGATAGAACTCGGAAGAAGCGCAGTCCATACCAATCATAACGTCTTTGCCCGGTTCGTATCCTGCAGCTTTGATTGCGGCGATAATAGAATTCAGAGCATCTTCCGTACCTTCCAGGTTGGGGGCGAATCCGCCTTCATCACCGACAGCAGTGCTAAGGCCGCGGTCTTTTAATACCTTTTTCAAAGCATGGAATATTTCAGCTCCCATTCTCAAACCTTCTTTGAAAGAAGAAGCGCCTACCGGACGAATCATGAATTCTTGGAATGCGATAGGAGCATCGCTGTGTGACCCTCCGTTGATGATATTCATCATAGGTACGGGCATTACATACGTATTTGTTCCACCGATATAACGGTATAAGGGAAGATCGAGATAATTGGCTGCTGCTTTGGCTACGGCGAGAGATACGCCGAGAATAGCGTTAGCACCTAAGTTGGATTTAGTCTTAGTACCGTCCAGTGCCAACATGGCGCAGTCAATTCCTCTTTGGTTGAGTGAAGACATGCCGATTAGCTTCGGAGCGATAATTTTATTTACATTGTCAACCGCTTTTTGTACACCTTTTCCACCATACCGTTTTTTGTCGCCGTCACGAAGTTCCAACGCCTCGTGTTCACCTGTGGAAGCACCGGACGGTACTGATGCGCGTCCCATAATGCCTGATTCCAATACTACGTCAACCTCTACTGTAGGATTACCTCTTGAATCGAGAATTTCTCGAGCTACAATTTTTTCAATTTTCATCGTTTCTATTGTTTTTGAATAAGATTTCTGCAAAAATACGGACTTGACAGGGAGTGGAAAATCACTATAAATAGGTATTCTTTCCCGTTTTATTCCCTATATGTCATTAGTCCGGCCTTATCATATAACAATGGAATGGTATTTTTGTTTGAATATCAGTAAAAAGAGAATCCTGTTTTTTTAGTCTCTGATGATTACGCCTAATAGCGGAAGCAAATCCATAGCCTGTAAAGAGGTTATGATGCTTCCTTTCAAATCATTGATGTTGAGGGTTATGCCGTTGATACGGGAAGTACGTAAGTCAATGCCCCGAAGGGGAGCATGCGAGAAATCGGATTCTGCCAAGTCGCAACTTTCAAAAGCGACGGAGGAGAAACGACAGTCGTTAAAACTCCCGTTCCCGAATTGGCAGTGGGTAAAACGCACCTGATTCATTTTGCTCATGGCGAAATTGATGTATCCGGCATTGCATTCATGTAATAAGACATGATTCAATGTTGTTCCCGAGAAGTTGGTTCCCAACAGTTTACAGGAAATAAATTCCACCCTGTACAGGGAACTTTCCGCAAAAGAGAGATTAGATAAGTCACAGTTCTCAAACCGGACATCCGTCAGTTGGGAAGAGCGGAGTTTACATTCGCGGAATATCCGGTTCCGGAAAGTACAATTTTTAAAACTTTTATAAGAGTGGTTGATACCTTCCTCTTTGCCTTTGCAGAATAAAAGGTCAGAGACGGTCTCCTCTCTTTCGAGACATTCTTGTAGAGTGTCTGTATGGGATTCCTGTTTTTCCAGCATCGGAGGAATCACCCGTACGGGTTTAGCAGTATTTCTTTTTATCATATTTGTAACGGTTGTTTGAGGTGTTCAGGCATTACAGTTGTTTTCCCAGATATCCTCCTGCCATGACGGCGCCCAATCCTAATGCCATACTCGACAAAACGTAGATGGCAAACGTTCCGTAAAATTCCCCTTTCAACAAATTGATGCTGTCGTTGGAAAAGGTAGAGAAGGTGGTAAATCCTCCGCATAATCCGGTTGTCAACAGCAAGCGTATTTCCGGAGATAAATGGAATCGTTCGGAAAAGACGTAAAACAGGCCGATAAAGAAGCTCCCGAGAAAATTGACGGTGAAAGTGGCCCATGGGAAATTATAAGGAATGATTCGCTCATGCATAAGCAATTGTATGCAATAACGCAGTGCGCTGCCTGTGCCGCCGCCTAAAAAGATATAGATAATTTCTTTACTCATTGTTCGTTTGATTTAGATGTTGATATAATTAAGGTGAGTTCTATCAATTCAATTTATCCTCTTGTATCAGACAGCAGAACT
>NZ_CAUCSQ010000102.1 GCF_958445495.1 uncultured Bacteroides sp.
TGATACGTTGCAGGAATTCCGGCCAGTCGTTTTCCGGAAAAGTGGGTAATTGATGCTGCGGTTCACTGCCCGGCAACAATTCTTCTTCCCCTTCCCTCTCTTCAGAAATTTTGTTATTTCCCACCTTATTATGCGCGCACGTGTGTGTGGAAGATTTGCGTACTGTATCTGCTGTACTTTTTGTACCTGCCGGACGTTGGGACATTTCTTTTATGCAGATGCTTACTCCCATCGCTTCAGCAAGGTGGAAAGCGGTACCTAGGTGTACTTCTCCACGTTGGGTGTGGAGCGCGTTGGAGAATACCCGTTCGGCGTGTTCACGCTGATACTTGGGAGACACCCGGCATAAGCGGTGAAAAAAGTCACGTCCGGATTCACCGCAATCCGTGGCGATGGCGAATGACAACTGTATATATTCAAGATAAGTGGGAGCAATGTCCGCTCCTGCCGTTTCCACTGCTTCAGTGAGACGGCGTAAAGATTCGATATCGGTCATGTTTTCAATTTATAATTATTCTCGTCTACTTGGTTCTGAACAATGCTTCCGGGTCGTAACTAAGGAAACAGGCTCTCACGAGGTCTTTGCCGGAGAAATCCACTTTGGATTTCGTTTCGGAAGAAACCGCTGTTACCGTATTGTATGCCGTCTCTACGTACCGCATCGCCCAACTCATGTTTTCTGTGATATTTTTGACATCATCTGCCGCGGAGGAATAATGGCAAGGAACAAATGCTTTTACACCTAGTCCGCTGGGGCTGATAAATGTGAGTGCAGGCTGTAAGAGAGAATCGTCATATAGCATACGGCGTATGTCCACTGCTTCTTGATGGGAGAGGAGGCCGTCCACATCTACTACCACCAGGTGGGATGGGGAGACGAAATTCTTGCTGTTACGGCGGGTGAATGTGCCGCAGGGGGTCACATACGGTAGTAGTGACGCTTTTGCAGCCCGTATATCAGCGGCATTCCGTACTTGCTCGGTCAGGGCTTTGAGATTCTTGTTGCAGGTAATCATTTGGAAAACTTGTCCGATTGAGACTTCGCAGAAAGGGATAAGTGTGGGAGGAGTCGTCAGCCGGCCTTGTTTGTCTTTGATAGGAGCGATAGGTGGCATGAAATAAGACATTCTGTAGTTGTTTGACATCATTTTCTTTTTGTTATAAGTTAAAATGTTTATTTTTGTAAAAAATATGAGTGCGTTTTAAAACACGGTCTGAAATTAGTAAGAATAAAATAACCTCTATCCTGACATGTGAGGATGAACGTTAAAATAATTAATCCTTATGGCACATAATTAACAATTAAAAATAAAAATGAAAAAGAAAATGGTTTGTAGCAGTAAATTAGGAGCTTACATTAATGAGTTGCTTAAACGTGCGAAAATGAGAAATAAATATGTATGCGAGACCATCGGTATGGGGCATGATATTTTGAATGGTGTAAAAAAGGGCTGAATCTTCCATTAGACGATTATATGAGAGTAATGGCTCTCTGTTTGAGTGCCTACAATGACGAGGAGGTCAGGGTGATTTTGAATGTGTTTATAGAAATGTATATGCGTTATAGAGAGGAAAAAGAAGGAAGTGAGGGAATCCGGTGAAAAAACAGATAAAGTAAAAGTGGCAGGCGGGAAACTTTTCCCGCCTGCGGTCTTTATAAATGGATTTTTGTAGCTTTGTGAAAAATAAGATTGAAATGGAAGATTTGCAAAGATTATATCCGATAGGGATACAGATGTTCTCGAGGATACGGGAAGTAATTTTTTCTATATTGACAAGACGGAATATGTGTACCGGATGACGCATTCGGCTTCCAGCTATCTGTTTCTAAGTCGTCCGCGACGTTTTGGGAAATCATTGCTTACCAGTACCCTTCTGTTATTTCGAGGGACGGAAATCATTGTTTGAGGGACTGGCCATAGAGACATTGGAGAAGGAATGGAACCGATATCCGATATTGCATTTCGACATGAGTACCGCTAAACATGTGGATAAGGAACAATTGCAGATCGGGCGGTTTCAAGAGAAACGTATGCATAGAGTTGCATTGTAATTTAAAGAATTTTAGAAGAGTATGGGTTGTAAGATATATTCCATTGGCATACAGAACTTTGGAAAAATCCGGAAAGACGGTTATTTCTATATTGATAAGACTGCTTTGATTTATCAATGTGATTGAATTCAAACTTGACGGGACGGCGGAAGATGCCTTACGGTAAATCAACGAAAAACATGATGCACTTCCTTTTGAAACCGGTGGCAATCGCCGGATATTTAAAATAGGGGTGAACTTTGATGCGAAAATACGGAATATTGAGAAGTGGATAGTGGAATAATGGCGAATAACGATAGAAAATCCCGGCTGAATAAATAAAACGGCCGGGATTTTTTGTTTAAGATGTCTATTTGTCATTCTTGAAAAATACAAATGGTAGCCATACCTTTTTTGTGTGCGATAACGTAAACACAAAAAATAACATTTTATTATATGTAAAAAATAAGGGAGAATGCTTCGTAGTTCATAAATAATGATTAAATTTGCCGCGATTTGTAATGCGGAGTTTGCAAAATGACGAAT